>DASYAY010000052.1:0-43169 GCA_036501065.1 Chthoniobacter sp.
ACATAATCTTCCAAACTTTCCGGCAACAGCATCGCTTGCTTTCGGTCGGTTCCCTGAATGTAGGACATCTTGCTCTTCTTCAACCCGCCAACCCTCGGGAGCCAAGGGCTTTTCACACAGTCTCAGAGTTTGGGCACGAGGATAAGGGGGAAAGAGGGAGAGGGATTCATGGCGATTATTACGGTTTTGCGGGTGGTGAGAAATGTTGACTTTTTTCGGGGAATCCAAGGCCTTTACTCTGGTGAGGATTGGGATTTGATGACTGATTTGAAGGTGTTTTTACGGTTGAAAATGGACGGAACACGAGGTTCCGGGCGGTGGGCGGGGAGGACGGTTTCGGTGTGGCCGAGACGGGAGAAATGGGCGAAGATGGCTCGGCTGTGCGGTCCGGGCTTTCAAGAAGCGAATCTGGCGCTTGGACGTCGGAGACGTTTGTGGGGTGGGCGGGGGTGACGAAGACTGGGGCTGTTTTTTGCCGGGATGAGGCCATTGGTGGCATGTCCGGGTCGTTGGGACTTTGGGGATCGAAGGCAAGGAAATTCGGAGGCGAAAGCGTTCCAGTTCATTCCCGTTTTTTAGAGCATCTCTCGAAAGTAAGTTCCATTTTGATGACCTACGGCTCCGCACCGTTACCCCGCAGAGATTAGAGGTTCTTCGGCTCCGCTCCGCTCTCAGAATGACAGGGTATTTTTCGAGCGCTTCGCGGAGGCTCTTCGGCTGAACCGGAAATTACTTTCGAGAGATGGCTCTATGTGCGCGAAGGGCACGGGCTGTGTGAAATCGAGATCGGCTTCCTGCCGGTCGAGGAAACGGGTGTTGGCGGGGATGGGCGAATATTTCATTCGCGAATTCTCGACGGTTTTCGGGGGCCTTCCGAAAGCGGTGCAGCAGCACCGCACTCCAAAACGCAAGCGATTGCGGGTGGGTTTCTTAACGAACGGTGCCTTGCGAGGTCGTGTTGAATTGGGGGCCCAAGGAGAATGGGGTGGACCCTGATTCGGGTGGGTGGCGAACGGGAAGGGGTCAGGCGTCGGCTGACTTCCGGGCGCGGCGCGAAAGGGACCGTTGGGCGAGGGCGATGATGCCGAGGGTGAGAACCGGGAGGCCCCACGGCGGCAGGGCAGGAACTCCAGCCGCCGTCGTGAAGCTCTGGCCAGTGCTGTAGAAGTTGCCGTTCGGGGTGACGAAGACCAATTGATAGTAATAAGGCGTTCCAGGGGAGAGCCCGGAGAGCGGGATGCTGTAGGGCACGGAAGTGCTGCCACTGCCGAGAGGCATACTGCTCGTCTGACTGCCGTAGCTGGGGGTGATGCCGTATTGGACATACACACTCGTGGCCACTCCTTGTGGATTGGCGCTACCGGACAAAGTTCCTCCGCCGGTCGTGATCTGGCTCGCGGTGATGGCGGCAATATTCGGGCCGAAGTCGATGTAGAAAATCTCGCCTGTTCCCCCGGCCGCGCCGCCGGCGGTCACGCCGCCCATGGAAGCGGTGCCATAAAAGCCGTCCTGGGTGAGGAGAAGGGCGCCCACAGGAGCGGCACCGGGAACGGCGCCACTCGCATTCGTAAAATCGAATACCGTGGTGATCGCTCCGGTGCTGACGTTGATCTCAAAGATCGTCCCCTTGCCGAAGGCGCCGCCTTGGTAGGTCGTGCTCCATAAATTGCCCGTCCCGTCGCTCACCAAGCTCGCCCTGGGAAAGCCGCCCCGATTGGCGCCGGTGGTGGAATTGGCGAAGTCGACGAACGTGGTAATCACCCCGGTCGTCGCATTCACCTGGAAGATGGTGCCTCCACCATTGGCGCCTCCCGATGCGGTGGTGCCCCAGAAATTGCCCGCCCCATCGCTGACCAGCGCGCCTTCGGGTGAGGCGCCTCGATTGGCGGCGGTCGTCGATGAGGTGAAGTCGACCACCGCAGTGATCGCTCCGGTGCTGATATTGACCTTGAACAACGTCCCGTCCGTGTTTGTCCCGCCACCTGCGGTGACGCCCCAGAAATTGCCCGCACCGTCACTGACCAGTGTGGCAAGGGGTTCACTGCCCCGATTTCCATTCACCCCGTGGCCGGCGAAGTCGACCACGGTGGTGATCACGCCTGTGCTCGTATTGACCTTATAGATCGTCCCCTCACTATACATGCCCCCGGTGGCGGTGGAGCCCCAGAGATTGCCCGCGCCATCGCTGACCAGCGTGCCTACCGGAAAGCCGCCGCGGTTGGCGCCCGCAGTGGAATTGGCGAAGTCCACGAGCGTCATGATGACTCCCGTGCTGGCGTTGATTTCAAAGAGCGTCCCGGCGGTCGATGCGCCTCCGGCGTAAGCGGTGCCCCAGAAATTACCCGCGCCGTCGCTCGTCAATCCGGCATAGGGAAGGTTGCCCCGTTTGGCGGCTGTGGTGGAATTTGCGAAACTCACCACGTCGGTGACCGTGCCGGTATTGATATTCATTTTGAAGACCGCCCCCCGGCCATAAGTCCCGCCTGCGGACGCCGTCCCCCACAAATAACCAGCGCCATCGTTGAGCAATCCGGCCAGAGGAGAGCCCGCCGGAAAGCTGTCGAAGTCCGCGACCGTCGTGACTGCGCCGGTGCCGGCGTTGACTTCAAAGACGGTCCCGGCACCAGCGGCGCCGCCACTCCAGGTCGTGCCCCAGAAATTGCCCGCACCATCGCTGACCAGCGCAGCATAGGGATAGCCACCCCGGTTGGCGCCGGTGGCGACGTCGGCGAAGTCCGTGACGGTGGTGATCGCCCCACTGCTCGCATTCACCTCAAATACGGTTCCTTCACCGGAGGCGCCGCCAGTAGCGGTGGTGCCCCAGAGATTTCCGGCTCCATCGCTGACCAGCGGAGCCAAAGGCTGACCGCCCCGATTGGCGCCCGTCATGGCACCCGCGAAGTCGACCAGCGTGGTAATCGCTCCGGTGCTTACGTTGACCTCGAAGAGCGTTCCCTGTCCGTAGACGCCGCCCCGCGCTGTCGTGCCCCAGAAGTTTCCGTCCCCATCACTCAGGAGCGCGGCTGTGGGGTCATTTCCGCGGTTGTTCCCGGTCGTGGAATCGGCGAAGTCGATCACCGTGGTGATGGCGCCGCTGCTGGCATTGATTTTGAAGACCGAGCCGCGATCGTGCGCGCCACCGGCCGGGGTGGTGCCCCAGAAATTCCCCAGACCATCGCTGACCAGCGCGGCTCCGGGAAAGGTACTCTGGTTGGGGGCCGCTCCTCCAAACGGGACGTCGGCCACCGTGGTCATCGCTCCGGTGGCAGCATTGACCTTGAATATTGTGCCCTGATTGTTCGCGCCGAAAGCGGTGGTCGTGCCCCAGAGATTGCCGGCGCCGTCACTAACCAGCGCGGCCAGGGGTGTGCCGCCGCGGTTGTTATCCGTCGCGCCACCATCGAAATCCACGACTGTGGTGATGGCACCGGTGCTGACATTGACCATGAAGACCGTTCCGTAACGGTTGACGCCGCCTTGTTGCGTCGTGCCCCAGAAATTGCCGGCGCCATCGCTGACCAGCCCGGCGGAGGGAAAGCCGCCCCGGTTGTCGCCCGTGGTGGTGGTGGCAAAGTCGACGACCGAGGTGATGACACCGCTACTCGCACTGATTTTGAATACCGTGCCGCCAGCATCAGCGCCGCCAGCCTGAGTGGTGCCCCAGAAATTGCCCAAGCCATCGCTGACGAGCGGGGCCGACGGAGAGCTCGGCGGGAGATGGAAGCCGGCGACTGGAACGTATATGGGACTCGCGCTGACGCGCGGCGGGACGCTCAGAGCGAAAGCGGCGCCGACACACAAATACCGAAGAATCTTAGCCAAGCCTAAATAGGGGTTCATTCCGCTCTCTCGAAAGAAGTTTGATGTTTGACCTTGCGGGGGAGCAGGGACTCACGCCTGTAGAAGAATTCCGGCGCATCAGCAATTGAAAATTGCGGATAAACCCCGTCACCAGAAATCCATTTGCGCAGGGGTGAGTACCGGTGTGATAGTAGCCCCCCTTATGACTCTGACCGAAAAAGTGCTCGCGCGCGCTAGTGGCAAAGCGCATGTCCAGGCTGGTGACAATGTGTGGGTGAATGTGGACATTCTCATGACGCACGACGTGTGCGGGCCGGGGACAATCGGCGTTTTCAAGCGGGAGTTCGGGAAGGCGGCGAAAGTGTGGGATGCGAAGAAGCTGGTGATCATTCCGGATCACTACATTTTCACCGCGGATTCGATGTCGAATCGCAACGTGGACATTCTCCGGGAGTTCGCACAGGAGCAGGGGCTGGAATATTTTTACGACGTGATCGATGACCCGAACGGGCATTGGAAATTCGATGCGGACCAGGGGCAGTTGAAGAAGCAGTACGGGAAGAGTTATACGGGGGTCTGCCACACGACGCTGCCGTGGAAGGGGCACACCCGGCCGGGTGAAGTGCTCTTCGGCACGGACTCGCACACGTGCATGGCGGGGGCGTTCAATGAATTTGCGACGGGCATTGGCAATACCGATGCGGGGTTCATTCTCGGTACCGGGAAGCTTTTGGTGAAGGTGCCGGAGACGATGCGATTTTACTGCGAGGGCGAATTGCCCGCGGGGCTGATGGCCAAGGACGTGATCCTGCATGTGATCGGCGATATCGGATTTGACGGCGCCACTTATCGCGCGATGCAGTGGGAAGGTCCGGGCGTGCATGCGATGTCGATGGATGATCGGATGACGATCGCGAATATGGCGATCGAGGCCGGGGGCAAGAATGGGATTTTCCCCTTCGACGCCAAGACGGAGAGTTACGTGAAGGAGCGGGTGGAGGAGAATGGCACGAAGAGCACTTTCGAACCGGCGGAGATCGATCGGGATCAGAAGTTCGTTTACGACAAAGCATTCGATCTCTCCAAGCTGGAGCCGACGGTGGCGTGCCATCCGGATCCGGGCCAGCGCAAGACGGCGAAGGAATTGAGCGGCGTGAGTCTGGACCGCGCTTATATCGGTTCGTGCACCGGCGGGAAGACGAGCGACTTTCTGGCCTTCGCTCGCGTGGTCAAGGGGCGTTCGGTGAAGATCGATACTTTCGGCGTGCCGGCAACGACCAAGGTGGTGCAGGAGCTGAAGGATACGCAATGGGATGGGCTGAGTGTCTGGAACATTCTCGAAAGCGCCGGGGTGCGAATGACGGAGAATGCCTCGTGCGCGGCGTGTCTCGGTGGACCGGTGGACACCTTCGGCCGGATGAATACGCCGATGAAGTGCATCAGCGCGACGAACCGCAATTTTCCCGGCCGCATGGGTCACAAAGAATCGCAGGTGTACCTGGCGTCGCCATACACGGTGGCGGCGAGCGCGCTTACCGGCAAAATCACCGACCCACGAGAATTCGTCGGCTAAGATTTGATGCTGCCACGCCTCACGCGGCGCCGGCCCGAAGTCGAAGACAAGCCCGACGTTTCCGACGATCTCCGATGTCCTGGAAGCCGCTCTCCAGAATCACTCAATGCCTGGCCGCGGCGTTTTGCCTGGTGGCGTTGTTTGGCTGCGAGACGAACAACGTGCCGTCGGGTTCGCGCTATGTGGTGTCCACGCCCAAAGCGCCGTTCTACAAGTTTGGTCCGGCGCAATCTTTCGGCCCGGATTTCGTGCTCGATGAGGGCGCCAAAGTGATCATGCTGGAGCACTCCTTCGGTTACAGCCACGTGATGACGGCGGACGGCACTTCCGGCTTTGTGGCCACGGAAGATCTCAAGCCGGACCTGCAGAAATACACCACTTCGCCGAATGCGAAATCGAACTATACGCTGCAACTGAACCGGCCGATGTTCGATCAGCCGAAGCACAGTAATGTGGCACCGACGCACGGCTCGCCGCTTTTCGATCCGTCTGATAATCCCTTGCCGCAAGGCACGCCGCCGCCGAGCACGCTGCCGGGCTTCCGCTACTGAATTAAAAACCATCCGATCCTATGTCCAACACCATCACCAGCCCCGTTTTTGTCGTCCAGGATAACATCGACACCGACCAGATCATTCCGGCGCAATATCTCACGCTGGTGCCGACAATCGCGGAGGAGTACGAGAAACTCGGCAGCTACGCGATGGTCGGGCTTCCGGACCATTTGTATCCGACGAAATTCATCCCGACGGGCGAAATGAAGACGCCGTACAAGATCATCATCGGCGGACGCAATTTCGGTTGCGGGAGTTCGCGGGAGCACGCGCCGATCGCGCTGGGTGCGGCGGGCGCGGAGGCCGTGGTCGCGGAATCGTTCGCGCGAATTTTCTTCCGCAACAGCGTGGCCACGGGGGAGCTTTACCCCTACGACGCCAACGAACGGCTCTGCGACAAGGTGAAGACGGGCGACGTGGCGACGCTCGATTTCGACGCGGATACGCTGACCGTCAATGGCACGGTCTATCAACTCAAGCCGCTGGGTGAAGTGCGGCCGGTGATCGACGCGGGCGGGTTGTTCAATTACGCGCGGAAGAGCGGGATGATTCCTTCGAAGGGGTGATACCCGAGCGGCGAGGTCCAAGTCGTTGAACGAATCTGGCGGCCTGGAGGTCGACACTCCCTGGAGTCGAATCGCTCCCGGTCACGAGATTTGTTGATGCAACCCCTTCAGGGTTGAGCGCGCTTTTTTGGCGATCACCCAGGGTAGCTCGTTCCTCGCAACTTTCTCGCCCAGCGCCGGGCCTCCGCTATCCCTTCACCGCCACCTCGCTGGACTGAGAGATTCAACGCCTTCGGCGTTGGCTGCCACGCGGTCGGCGACCAGGCGTGCCTGCTTGCGCCTCGATCGGTTTCCGGTAGCTTTCGGACATGAGCACGCTTCAAGAGATCAAAGCTGCCGCGGCGGCGCTGCCGGCGCAGGAACGAAGCGAGTTGGTTTCGTGGCTGAGCGAAGCGCCGGATGTTTGGGCGATTCGGCGGGAGGAATTGCGCCGGGAAATCAAGATCGGTCTGGATGAGATCGAGCGCAGAGAGATGGCGCCGCTCGACATCGACGAGATCAAACGCAAAGCGCGTGCTCGTCTCGAAAGCGAACGGCTGAGCTGATGGCGGCAATTCATCGGAGTGCGCGCGCGGAGATCGACCTCATCGAGATCTGGACTTTCATCGCCCGCGATGATCCCGCTGCCGCCGACCGGCAGCTTACTCGAATCGACACCGCTTGTCGGTGGCTGGCGGAAAATCCGCACATCGGGCCACGGCGTGAAGATCTCGCCGCAGGTCTGCGCTTTTATCCGACCGGGAACTACTTGATTTTTTACACCCTGCTCGAAGGTGGTATTGCCATTGCGCGGGTCATTCACGGCGCACGAGATTACCCGCGTGATTTTGAGTGAAGTGTCTCCGTGAATTTCACCAGAGCGCTCTACGTGGGGGAAGCGGTGGTGAAGTCGACGCGGACGTCGCCGATTTCGCCCAGCCTTTCGAAGAGGAGGGTTCGCAGTTGGGCGCGCTGTTCGGGTTGAAATTTGTCCCGGCGGATGGCGGTGAAGAGCTGTTCGCATTTTTTGCGGGAGTCGTCGGTCCATTGGGCGCTGGTCAATCCGTGGGCGGCCAGGGCGTCGCGCAGCGTGGCGGAACGCAGGGTGACTTCGTCGCGGCGGGCGTGAGCGCGATTGATGACGTAGCAAAAGGTGCCGAAGGCGCGGTCGAGGAGAATCCAGGGGAAATTGAGGGCGGGATAGGGACCGACGGCGAGGGCTCGTCCGCCGATCTGGAGCTTGCTCGGGAGGAGGTTGGTCAGTCCTTTGGGCAGCCAGGTCAGGCTCCGGGGAAAATTCACGGATAACTCCGGGCGGTTTCTGCCGATGGCGAGTGAGGTGCCTGCGCCGACCGCACCGCCGGCGAGGGCGAACAATCCGAAACTGTGCCCGAGCGTGACGGCATCCAGGGAGAGGCCGCCGATGGCGCCGCCGGCGGTCGCGAGGAAGACGAGTTGGGTGGTTTCGAGGCCGAAGAGTTTCCACGTTTCGTCGCTGAAAAGGTCGTCGGCGAAAAGATGTTCTTCGTTCGATTCCGCTTTGACGAGGTGATGCCCGAAGAGTCCGATGATGCGGCCGTGGGCTCGCGCTTCGAGGCGGCTGACGGCGGCTCGATAGCGGGTCTTGAGTTCTTCGGCGAGAACTTCGCGGCGCTTTTCCAGGTCTTCCCGGGCATTGCCGGTTTCCCGGTGCCGGAGGGCGGCGACGAGCAATTCGACGATGATCTCGGCGCATTCGGTGAGGCGAGATGTCCACTCTTCGCGGAGCAGCGCCACGGCGCTGGCCAGCTTGGGCTTCCAGGATTGCTCGATCCCGGCGAGCGTCTCCAGCAATTCGATGCGGTCGGCGAAGGTGGCGTGGTGGGCGTTGAATTCCCGCACGGCGTTGAAGTTCTGGCCGAGGCGCGATTTCCATTCCGCGACGTGATTGTCGGCGCTGGTCCGGTTGATGATCGCGAGGCGCGGCTGGCCGGTGAGCCGGAGGATGCGCATCTCCGCGAGGTTGAGATCGAGTACGGGACGGGAGCCGTCCACGACGTAGACCAGTCCCGCACCTTCGACGATGGGGGTGAAGAGCCGGCACTCGGCGTCGAATTCGGGCGCTCCTTGGTGACGGGCGAGGAAATCGCGAAAGACTTCGAGGGGCTGGCTGGTGTGTTCCGCGGGCAGTAATTCGGGGAGCGATTCCGGGGCGTTTTGGAATCCGGGGGTGTCGTAGAAATGAAAAAGATTCCGGAGGGAAAAGGGGCGGCACTCGGTGGTTTCGCCGGGGAATGGGCTGATGCGCACCTGATCGTTTTCGGCGAGCGTGGAGACGACTGAGGATTTGCCATGATTGACCGCGCCGACGACGGCGAATGTGGGAGTGTCGGTGTTCATGGAGCCCAGCGCTCAAGGCCGAGATGCAGGCCTTGAATCGCATTGAAGTTGCGCCAGAACTTCAGCCGTTCGTCCATCGCGGGCGGCCCGGCGAGGAGGAGCACGACCTCGGGGTCGGCGCCGCTGGCGGCGAGCACGTCCTTGAGAAAAAGTCCGATGGCGACGATGGGATCGCGTTCGATCGGGGCAACGACGACGACGCCGGCGACCTTGGGAATGGTGTCGCGTAACTCGCGCAGGATGGCCGACGATTCCTGGCGGTTGTCGATTTTCACCGGCCAGGTCGGCCCCATCTCCCAGCCGAATCGGCGGGCGAGATGCGCCCGCAAAGCCGCTCGATCGAGATTCAATTCCCGGGCAATGAGGACGGCGCACGGCCCGGCGGAATGGTGCTTTCCATCCGGCGCACCCGAAGAGGGCACGCGGACCGGTTCGGCTTCCGGCGGCGCCGTGACGAGCGGGCCACTGAGCCGGCGCCAGAGGGCATTGGCGTCGGCGTGATCGAAGCGCAATTTGCGAAGAGAGCGCTGCCATTGGATCGCGGCGAAAGCGAGCAAGGCCCCGCGGACGAGCAAGCCGTAGACGCCGACGACGACGCAAAGAAACGGCCACCAGGCGATGAGCGAGTGCAGTTTCGGATCATTGCTTTCGAGCATCCGGCGAAAGCGCACGCTGTCGATGTTGTGGCTGTCTTCGACCTGCGGCTGGGTCAGTGTGGCTTCGGGTGCGAATTCACTCCATGGCAGGGAAAGCGCGGAGACGATCTGAGAAGCGACAGCGGGGCTCTGCACGAGGGTCGATTCCCATTGGAAATGAAGGTTGGCGAAGGCGAGATGCGTGCCGAGGGTGGCGAGAATCCCGATGTTGTAGGCGACGGCGAAAATTTGCGTGACGACGAGGAATGGCCAGGTGGCGAGCGAACCGTAAATTTCGCGTTTGCTGCGAATGACGGCGAGGGTGGCGCGAATGGGGTCGCGCTGTTCGGCGGGCAAACGGCGCAAACCGGCGCTCGTGGCCCAGGTGAGAGCGGTGAGCAAACCGCGCAGCGGCCGGAATTCGCTAAACCAATTCGTGGTGGTGTGGATCAGGCTGAGCAACACCGCGAGGAAGAGGACGAGCATTTGCACGCCGACGGTCAGGGCGAGGAACCACGAGACGTTCACCGGTTCGCCAGTGCGATAGTGTAGCAAGCCGACGGTGACGCTTCCCCCAAGGCCGAGACCGACGAGACCGGCGATCGTGACCAGGGTCTGCCAGCCGGAATTGAAGCAGTCACCGGGCAGGGAGGTCGGTGTTTCCTCGCGTCGTGCTTGCAGCCAGGCGTGGAGCATGGCGCGGCGGTCGCGGGCGATTTCCGGGGACGCCGTGACGATCTTCCGGCGGATGGTGTAATCGCGTTTTTGGAGCTCCTCGTCGCCGGCACTTCGGTCGCGAGCGAGCATCCATTCGAAGTCGAGGACGTCGTCGAGATTCCAGGAGTCGGTGCGGCGCACAGGAAACACCTAGATTCCAGAATGCGCGCTGTCAGCCAGATTTACGCCACCGCCGGGATGTCGAGCGGGCGCCATTCCACGGGCACGCTTTTGCGCTGCTGGAAACGGTCGGTGTAAAAGAGGCGCTGTTTGGCGATGCCAAACTCGTGGACGAGCTTCGTGCATTTCACGTCGAAACAGCAGTATTCGGCGATGTCGAGGAGGCGGCCTTCGCGCCACCAGCGGATGGCGTCGAGGCCGTCGCCGGTCTTGCCCACGCCGAGCGACGCGCTGGCCACGGTGTCGAGACCGAGCCGATGGCCGAGTTTTTTTTCGATCTCCACCATGATGTCGAGGGTCTGGCAGAGGTGCGGGAGGTCATAAGCGGTGTAGCCCATGAGCACTTCGTAGTCGAAGTTCACGACGTTGAATCCGACGACGAGATCGGCGCGGAGAAGCTGCCGGACCAGGTCCTCGACCCGGCTCTCGGAGTAGATGCGGTACTCGCCGAGCTGCGTGCTGTAGGTGACGCCGACGCTCATGCCCATGTCGCGTTTGCGATTCCAACCTCCCGCGTCATTGGCCGTGCGCTGGGTTTCGAGGTCGAAATAAACGATGTCGGGCATTGGGGAAGTTGATGGTTGATAGTTGATAGTTGATAGCCGCGAACGATGGAAGCGGCGCGGATGGTGGATGAGGGGGTTATTTCCCCGTCCATTCGTAATCGCCGGCGTCGAAGGCCATCATGAGGGCGAGGCGGCGGGCTTTGAATTCTTCCACGACGGCGCCGTCGCTTTGGAAGATGGTGAGTTGTTTGCCGCTGCCTTCGCGGCCGATGACGGCCCATTTCAAGTTTGGGGTTTCCGTGATGCGGCGGAGGGGCAGACCGTCGGTGGTCTGGAGGAAACTGCCGTGGTCGTTGAAACCGATGGAGACGTGGGCGGTGGTCGGTTCGTTTTTGAGGAGAGGATTTTCGACTAAGTTGACAATGAATTCGGGTTCCGCCTTGAAGGGTTTTCCGTCCGGTTGGTGAAGGAGATTTTTCACCGCGTCGAAGGTGTCGCTCGCGATGATGCTTTTCGAAACTGTGGTCTTCCACTCAGAGATTTTATTCTCGGGGGAGGGGCCGTCGACCGTTTGCAAAAATTTGAGTGCACGAATCCGTTGGAGGCCAGGCTGTTCTTCCATCAGGACAAGAACCTCGCCATAGCCCGCGGCAATTTGCGTGGGAATGGGTTCGCCTGGCTCGATGACCAGACGCCTTTTGAGCTCGGCGTCGCGCGACGTGAACTTGATTTCAAAACTCTTGACCAGGGTGCCTTGTGCTGTGCGATCGATCACCCAGAGTTCTTCGCTTTCATGCACATTTTCGCTTTCACCGATCGTCACGTCGATGGCGTTTTCGAGAGAAGGAAGGTTCAGTTCTTCCCAACCTGCGTCGGTGCGGCGGAAGACCTTACCCTTGCGGATTCCATAGCTCCAGGTATGCGACTCTTTTTTCTCTATTTCGTTTCCGTGATTACCCTCGTAACCAATCTGTCTTTCTGTTTCGTTGGGTTTGTCTCCCGGCTTCGGCGTCCCATAAGGGATGGGTGGGTCCATGAGAGAGGCCTGAGGCGTCGCTATGTTGGTGATTTTTCCGCTCCCGGCATCGCAGATGACGCCAATGTCGGCACCCGCGGCCGTTTGGGCATCGAACTCGAATCCTGGGACGACCGCCCCATTGTAGGCAGAGACCGACCGGAAGAGCGTGGTGATTTTGTGGATATGGGGAGAATCGTCCTCGGTGATCCAATCATTGCCGTGATAACCCACGCCTTCGACGTCAATGGCACCGACGCTGTAACCACGCGCGTAATAAACACCGGGCGGCATCACTTTCCCGCTGTCGTCCTTCCCATCCCAGTAGATGATCAGCCCGTTCAGCCCGACGACGAAATCCTTCTCGGTCGCCTCGCGCGCCATCACGCGGACGAGTTTTCCCTTCTTGTCGTAGATGCCAAGGCTCAACGTCCCTTCCATGGGCGGCGGCAGGAACGTAATCCGCATCCCAGGCAGCGGCTTCGGCTGCGGCTCATCCTGGGCGAAAACCAAGGATAAAAAACAAATTACGAACGATGAATAGATCAGCGCAACGAGCGCGCCCCGAACTCCGAACTCCGAACTCCGAACTCCGAGTCTCCCCTCACGCATAGTAGCGCCAATCCAGGTTCGGGAAGATGTTGTCGCGCCATTCGCAATTGGCGAGGAAGGGTTCGTCGATGCGTTCGGCGCGCACCTGGTCGTAGAGCCGGGTGAAGCGCAGGAGGTGATCCTTGGTGCGCTTGGTGGCATAATTGCGCGCGGTGCCGGTCTTCATGAGGAAGGCCCAATCGCTGGATTGCGCGAGGAGGAGTTCGCGGGCCGCCTGGCGCAGGGCTCGATTGGTGAGGTCGGGAATCGATTTCTTCTTCTGGTAGACGCGGGCGAGCTCGGTCATGCGCTTCGCGGCCATGTGCAAGTGGGGATAAATCCAGGAGTTGGTGTCGTCGAGCCACACTTCCCAGTAGCCCTTGTGGCCCCAGCTCGAAGCTGACGGCACCAAGAGTTGCTGGGTGTCGTTTTCCGTAAGATAGAGCGAGGGTGTGGTGAGCAGGAAGGCATCCTGGTCGTAGACGGATTTGCGGATGAAAAGGTTCAGAAATTCCGGCCCTTCAAACCACCAGTGGCCGAATAGTTCGGCATCGAATGGGCTGACGACGATGGGCGCGACATTCATGTTTGTCCGGAGATGATGGATTTGCGCGGCGCGCGCGCCCATGAAGTGCCCGGCATGATGATCGGCGGCGCCGAGTGCCCAGCCGCGATTGTAAAGTTCCTTGTCGGACGTGCGACCGGTGATGCGGTGATATTTGATGCCGGTGAATTTGCGGGTGCCGTCGGCGGGCAGGGCGTCGCCGAGATACTCGCGCGAAAGATCGAAGCCGATGTCGCGATAGAAATCGCGATAGGCCGGGTCGCCCGGATAACCCTCCTCGGCGCTCCAGACCTGCCGGCTCGATTCGCGGTCGCGGCCGAAGGCGGCCGCACCCGAGGGTGTGAAAATCGGTGTGTAAATCGCGTAGCGCGGGCGTGGGGTGCCGAACATCACGCCATGGGAATCGAGAATGAACCAGCGCAGATTGGCCTCCTGGAGGACCTGATCGAGGCTGGTGACGTAGGCGCATTCCGGAAGCCAGATTCCTCGCGGATCGCGTCCGAAAGTTTCGCGATAGTGGTCGCGGGCGAGAAAGATCTGGGCGCGCACCGCTTCCGGAAAATTCTCCATGAGCGGGAGGAAGCCGTGGGTGGCCGCACAGG
Organism: Chthoniobacter sp.; assembly: GCA_036501065.1. GTDB lineage: Bacteria > Verrucomicrobiota > Verrucomicrobiia > Chthoniobacterales > Chthoniobacteraceae > Chthoniobacter. The sequence continues at coordinate 13,664 of DASYAY010000052.1, forward strand.
TGATGATCTCAATGGCGCCGCGTTCCTGCAGTTCCCCAAAGGCGCCGACGAGGTCGCGCCGCCAGCGTTCGTGCCAGTCCCGGTGGCATCCTTCCAAGCGGTCGAGATAGAATTTCGCGAGGTCCTGGAGCGGCGGATTTTCCCGGGTGCGTTCGACTTCGCGCCGCGCGAGGGCAATGGAGCGGTCGAGGTAGCGTTCGTAGCGCTGCTGCAGGAGCGGGTCACGCAGCATGTGGCAGAGCGGCGGCGTGAGGGTGAGGGTGAGATGGAAGGGGACGGCGTCGTCGGAGAGGCCGTAGAGGACCTGCAGAAGCGGCAAATAGGTCTCGGTGATGGCTTCGTAGAGCCAGTCTTCCTCGAGAAATTCGTCATATTCCGGGTGGCGCACGTAAGGGAGGTGCGCGTGGAGGACGAGGGCGAGATATCCGTGAGGGGCCATTGGTGCGAATGGTCGGCGGAAGGTACCATGCCGACTTCGGCGGACAAGCGCGGATGCAAATTAACCTGCGGCGGCTGGTCAGGCGCCGTCGATCAAACGGAGGACGCCGCGCAAAGGAATGGGCAGCCAGGTGGGACGGTTGTTGATTTCGTAGACGACTTCGTAGAGGGCTTTTTCGAGGAGGAACGCCTCGAGCAGGGCCTGTTCCTCTTGGGGATTGGCGGCGCGAAAGACGGCGTTGCGGGTGACGGCCATCCAGGCGTCGAGGAACGCTTGCTGGGCCTTGACGGACCAATTTGCCGCCGGTCCGGCGAGGGTTTCCTGATGCATGGGCTGGGCATCGAGCGCGGCGTGGGCGGCGTAATCGAAGGAACGCAACATCCCGGCGACATCGCGGAAGGGAGAGCGCCGTTCGCGCCGGGTGGCGAGCGAGCGCAGCGGCTCGCCTTCGAAATCGATGATGACAAAATCGCCGCCGGTCTCGATGACCTGCCCGAGGTGATAGTCCCCGTGGGTGCGGACTTTGGCGACGTTTGCCGGGATGGAGAGTGCGCGGGATCGAAGTGCCGGCGCCGCACTGAGGAATCGCTGCGCGAGATTGCGCGCGGGGTCGGGGAGTGCGTCGAGTTTCGAGGCGATGAGGTTGTAGACCAATTCCGCGGAGGCGAGAATGCCTTCGGCGAGTTCCTGGCCGTCCCGCGCGCCGAGAGGTTGCGGGGAAAAATCCGGATCGCTGGGGTCGGAGGCGAGAGCGAGGTGGAGTTCACCGGTGCGCGTGCCGAGTTGGGCTGCGCGGGCGAGGCAGTTTTGTTCGATTTTGGCGGCTTCGGTGACATTTCCGGCGAGATGAGCCGCGAACCATCGGGCCAGTTCGCGGAGGGCGAAACTCCAGGCGTCGCCGTTGTTCGGCACGAGGCCAGTGGCGAGAGACATGACGCAATTCTGGCCGTCTTCGCCTTGGTACTCGATGGCCCCGGCGAAGGGCGGGGTATGCGCGAATCCCTGGCGGCTAAGGAAGCGGAGGATTTCGGCGTCGGAATTGATCCCGGCTTCCAGCCGCCGATAAAGTTTCAGGAAGATCTTTTCTCCGTAAATGATGGAGGAATTGCTTTGCTCGACAGCGAGGGGGCGCGAGACCGATTTATGGTCGACTTCGCCGAGGGCCGGGCCGGGGTATCCTGTGAGTTTTCCCTTGGCGCCGGGAATCGTGGCACGCTGCTGCATCAAGGTGAACAAGGCGGCGCGAAATTCGGGATCGTGGATGGCATCGCAGAGCACTCCCGCGGAAAACGAATGGACGATCGCTGCCGGATGTTGCCCGGCGAGTTCGACGGCGCGAGGTCCGGAGACGAATTGCAGCGGGAGCAGGTAGGTTTCCGATGACAGGTCGGCGTACTCGACGCGCACGAGCATGAGTCTGGCGGCGCGGGGTTCGGAGCTGATGGGAATCAAATCCTGAATGGTGAAACGCCGGGGATTGCGCGCCTTGCCGGCGAACCATCGGCAGCGCGGAATGTAGGCCGGCAGGAGATTTTCCTCGAAGGCCGAGCGGTGGAAGCTGGGCCCGAAGAGAATTTCGTGGGCGGCTTCGGGAAGAGTGATGTCGAAATCGCGATCGCTCATTGGTGGTGAAAGATAGTCCGAAAACACATTCGAGCGCGAGGGGGCAACGTGGTGGGTGAAAATTCAGTTCTCGAGAAAGGACACGAAAGAAGAGCGTATGGGAGGAGATGGGCCACGAATTGCCCAGCGCGGCCTGGCGGCAACCGAAGGCGACAGGCAAGGAAAACCGCAGAGGGCTTGGCGCGGCGAAGCCGCAACCAAATCGGGTTGTCCACGAAACACGCAGAAGAACGGGCTCGGAAAAATCGGACCACGGATTGCACGAATTACACGGATTAAAGCCTCCGCTACGAAATCAATCCGTGTCATCCGTGCAATCCGTGGTTCCTATTCGCCGCCCGGCTTTTTATGCGGCGAGCGCTACGCGGCGCAGTTTGCTGATGACTTTGGGCAGGATTTCGAGAGTTTTTTCCACTTCTTCGCTGGTGTTGAATCGGCTGAAGGAGAAGCGCAGGCTGGCGCGCGCACGCTCTTCGGAAAGGCCCATCGCTTTGAGGACGTGCGAGGCGTGGACCGAGCCGGTGGTGCAGGCGGAGCCGCTGGAGCAACAAATATGATGCTGATCGAGCAACATCAGCGCGCCTTCGGAATCGATTCCTTCGAAGGCGAGATTGGTGGTGTTGGGCAGCCGGTGTTCGCGATCGCCGTTGACTTGAACGCCTTCGATCCGGGTGAGCACTCCCTGCTCGAAATCGTCACGAAACTGGCGCACCACTTTCTTCTCGTGTCCGAGGTTTTGGCCGGCGATTTCGCAGGCTTTGCCGAGCGCGACGATGCTGGCGACGTTTTGTGTGCCGGCGCGCTTTCCGTTTTCCTGGCCGCCGCCGATGAGGTAGGGCGCGAATTTCGTCCGGCGGTTGACATAGAGCACGCCGACGCCCTTCGGGCAATGCAGTTTGTGGCCGGAGAGGGAGAGGAAATTGATTTTCGACTCGGCGAGATTGACGGGGATTTTGCCGATCGCCTGGACGGCGTCGGTGTGAAAGAGGACATGCTTTTTGCGGACGATCTCGGCGATTTCGTGCGTCGGAAAGATCGCGCCGGTTTCGTTGTTCGCCCACAGCACGGTCACGATGGCGGTGTCGGGCCGGATGGCTTTTTCGAGTTCGTGCAGGTCGATCTGGCCGCGTTCATCCACGCCGAGCCAGGTCACTTCGTGGCCGCGTTTGGCGAGCGCTTCGCAATGCTTGAGCGTGGCGCTGTGCTCGACTCGTGTGGTGACGATGTGCTGCCGGTCGCGATCCATGAGGAGCGCTGAATTAATGGCCGCATTCGTCGATTCCGTGCCGCAACTGGTGAAGACGATTTCGCCCGGTTCGCAGCCGAGCAACGCGGCCACGCGTTCGCGGGCTTTCTCCAGCGCCTTGTTGACCACCTGGCCGAAACGATAGCCGCTCGAAGGGTTGCCGTAGAATTCCGTCAGGTAGGGCAGCATCTCCTCGACGACGGCCGGGTCCACTCGCGTGGTCGCGTTATTGTCGAGATAGATGAGTTCGGACGTTTTCATGGAAGAGTGTTACGAGCGCCGACGATAGCCCTGAGGCCGCTACCCGCCAACGGTACAGTGTGTCACATGAGCGGTCAAAGATCAGGATCCTCCAGGGCTCGTCCCGGATGTCGATTTGCTGAAAGCGAACATTCCCGGCCTTTAGAGCAGTTCCACTAAAGGTACCCGCGGACCTTCCGAAAGCGGGTCCGGGCCGGACGGGCATAACAGCACCGCACTCCAAGAACGCAAGCGTCCCTGCCAGAGTTTTTCGAATTCGTGAACAGTCCTTGTCAGAGCGTGTCATGCACATTTGGGGGTTCAACTCTTTCAGAGTTGGGCCGCTACTATCGTAACCCAGGGTAGGCGCTCGTTCCTCACACCAACCCTGGGCTGAGTGATTTAACGCCTTCGGCGTTGCTCTGGGGCGCGACTTTCACTGAAAAACTTCATAACACGCTCCACTCCCTCAACACCCATGGTTCCCGCGGGCGCGCCGGGGCGATGAATGGATGCTTAAAAACCGATGCGGCCGCGCCAATTGCTTGGGACTAAATTGCGCCAGTCGCCGCCCGATGGATGATGGACCGTGGTTCCTTCACTACTCTCGCCGCCGCTGCTGTGGGAATGGCTGCCCGATTTTTCCTTACTGCCCATGAGCGTCCAACTCACGGGTGCGGCATCGCGCACGGGATCAAAGGTGATGAGATGACTGCCCTCGAATTTGTAGGTGAGATCGGCGGGCGGAAAGGCGTTCGCGGAAACGCGATGGATTTTGCCGTCCTGCGCCGTAATCACTCCCTTGTCCACTGGCTCGCCGCTGCTCGAGGAAGCGTAATGCCCGTCGGGGAATTGCTGCCATTGGAGAAGGTAGAAGCTTTTGGGTCCGGTGATGACTTTCGTTTGCCAGGTGCCGGTGAGCTTGTTGTCGTAGGCCATCGTCGGCGCCTCGGGAGCGGCCGGGGCGGGCGTGGCGCCGAGGTGCTGTTTGATCCACTGATCGATGGGGGTGCCGGGTGGCACTGGCGGCACGCCGGGCGGCAACTGACCGGTGTAGAGATTCTGCCACGGGACTGGAGTGGCGAGAGCGCTGGCCGGAGGTGTGGCTGGGGCAGGAGTGGCGATGGCGATCGGCTGGGGTGCGGGCGTCGGGTCGACTTTGGCCAGCGGTAGCGGCGTGGACGGGACCGTGACGATCGGCGCCGGGGTTGCGGGAAGGGGTTTGGGCGTCGGATGAATGGCGGAGGAAATTCCCCAGGCGAGCAGGACCACGGTGACGCCGGCGGCGCTGGCCGCGGCGCGCGGATAGGTGAGCGCGAGGTTGCGGATTTCCTTGAGGCGTTCCAGCCAGACTGGCGGAGGCGGGATGACGAGCTCCTCGGATTTCACCGCGGCGCCTTTGCCGAGCATCGTCCGCCAGGCGGCTACCGTTTGCGGGCGATCCTGGTACTCGACCGACAGACCGCGGTCGACGGCGTTGAGAAACTGCAGGCTGTAGTCGCGCTGATATTTTTTCGCGAGCTTGACGGAGGAATCGTTCTTCAGACGACGGGTGGCTTCCGGCGGTTTTTCGCCGTGAATGGCGCGGTACATGACGCCGGACATGGCGTAGATGTCGCTCCACGGGCCTTGCTTGCCGTCTTCGTAATATTGCTCGAAAGGGGCGTAGCCGATAGTGACGATGCTGGTCATCAATTGCGACCGGTCGCTGACGGCCTGGCGGGCGCTGCCGAAATCGAGGAGGAGCGGACGCCCATCTGCGGTGATGTAGATGTTCTCGGGTTTAATATCCCGATGGAGAAAGCCGGCGCGATGGACTTTCTCGAGTCCGGAAAGAAGGGGATCAAGAATCCCGCGCAGCTCCGGCTCGGTGGGTGGGCGGCCGAGGTTGTGCAGCCATTCCGCGAGGCTGTGACCGTCCTCGTACTTGGTGACCATGTAGGCCGTGCCGTTGGCCTCGAGCATTTCGTAGACGTGGACGACATTCGGATGCTCGCAGGCGGCGAGGGCGCGGCCTTCTTCGAGGAAACGTTCCTTGGCCCAGGCGAGATTCGATTGTTCGCTCTTGGTCTTGGCGACCACGGTGGTGCCGTCGACCCGGGTGGCGATGTCGTTGGGGAGCAATTCCTTGATGGCGACACGGCGCGCGAGCGACTGGTCGTCCGCGAGATAGGTGATGCCGAAGCCACCTGCTCCGAGGACGCCCTTGAAGCGATACTTGCCGAGTTGGTACCCCGCAGGCAGAGCCAGGCGATGTTCTGATGCGATCATTGCTCTTCGATCGGTGAGTTTGGAGTTTGCCACCTTTTTCACGCCGCGACAATGCGTATCTCGTTCAGAGCCGGAAGAACGCTTTCCTCCGGTTCACTGGCGGGAATGAGGATGTGAAAGGTCGTACCCTTGCCCGGCTCGGTCTGGACGCTCAACAGGCCGGCATGGTTTTCGACGATGGATCGTACGGAGGCCAGCCCGAGGCCCGTACCTTTGCCCGGTCCCTTGGTGGTGAAGAAAGGATCGAAAATCTTTTCGAGGATGGCTTCGGGGATGCCAGTCCCGGTGTCGCTGACCTCAAAGAGGACATAACGGCCGCCCCGAGCCGTGCGGGGCAGGTCGGTCTGGGATCCATCGAAGCCTACATTGGCGGCGCGGATGGTGAGCGTGCCGCCGTCGGGCATGGCGTCGCGGGCGTTGACGCAGAGGTTGAGCAGGGCGCGATGGAGTTGCGCGCCGCTGCCGAGGATGGGCGCGAGGTTTTTCGGGGCGTTCACCTGGATTTTCAGTGAACGCGGGAAAGTGGCCTTGGTGAAGGCGCCGATTTCCCGGACGAGGGCCGCCGGGTCGATCTCGCGACGTTCCTCGGCCAGGCCCCGGGCGGCGGAGAGAATCTGCCGCACCAAGTCCACTGCGCGGTGGGTGCTTTTGCGGGCGATCTCGAGCATCGCTTTTTGTGTCGAGTCGCCCGGCAACGGCTGGAAGACCTCCAGCGACATGAGGATCGGGGTGAGGAGGTTGTTCAGGTCGTGGGCGATTTTGGCGGCTTGGGAGCCGATTTCCTGGAGACGGGCCGATTCGTCCCGGGGCGAGGCCGCGAGTGGGCGCAGCTCCCGAAGGGAAATGATTTTGGCTCCGTTGCGTGGCGTGGTGGTGTCGAAGGAAAGGTTCATGGGCTTGAGTCGGAATATTTTTGGTTCACATGGCTGTTGAGAAACGCCCGCCCGTTGTGACCAACTTTTTTCTTTTTCCGATTTTTGGGTGCCGTTTCTACCTCCGCCTTCGGTTTGAATTTACTCGCAAATACCTTATTTTGTGCAGGTTACGATGTAGAATCGGGCGGTAATGGATTTCTTTAATTCCGCGCTCGCATGCCGCTCTTTTGAGCGATGGAGTTCCAGTTTTTCCGTCGGATGGAGAATGTCGGCACGCAGGATCAACGCCCGTCGCTTTGTCGAATCCAGTGGATCGGAGTCGAGTCGAACGACCAAAGGGACCCCATCGCGGACCTTCGCCGAAGTAGTGACCTCCCATTTCCAAACGGGAATTTCCGGCGACCGATATTTATACGCGACATTGGTCTCGATATTCCCCTCCCAAGCGGTGGGTTCGATTTCCAGCGAGGCCCCGGATTTGTGAGCCTCGAGGAATTCGTCCGAATCAGGCTTTACGGAGGTTTCACCGGTCCGAGCTTCCACTGTGGATTCCGTGACCGCCCGCTGACCCGACTTGGTCACAATTACCAACCGGTTGAAGAGCCGCCATGTTTTGCCGGCGGCCTTGCGAAGGGTATCCACGGGGATTTCCCCGCCCAATCCCGGCAGCTTTGCGGCGGAGAATTCGACCAGATCGAATTCGACACGCTCCATCGAAGGCAGTTCCGGTGTCCAAGCACGGAATCCCAATTGATCGACCAAATCGAGCGTGCCAGCCTTCGCGCGGACTACCAATGTGTTCTGTTGTGGATCATAGGTGGCGAGTTCGTCGGGAGACAGTTTTACGCCGTGGCGCGCAAACCATTCACGGAGGTCCCATTGATTGCCTTCCTCTGAACGCAGCAGTTTTACACCCGCTCCCTGGAAGGTGCGTGGCGGGACGTGCCACACTTTAAATGGCGGTCCTGGGAGCGTGTGAATCTCTGGCTGTCGATAGTCGGGCCACTCTTTTTTCCTACCGAGGACAGTCATCCTCACAACCAGCGCACGCGACATCGCCGGGTGCGACCGTGGTTTGCCGGACGACTCGGTATCCATTTGCGCGATCACGGGTACCCCGTCGGCCACCGTGATTGAATGAAGAGCCGTTAAATTCCAAACCCGATCACCGGCGCCGCGGTAATGATAGGTCATATTGACGTCGATCTGATGGCGACCGTTGTCCAGAACTGGCTCGACATCGAGAGAGGTGCCAAGGACGCCGGGGGGCAATGGTTTGACATCCCAAGAGGGCGACTGGTCTTGTGGTGGCGTCGGCTTGGCCGATGGATTGTTGATGGTTCCTGTTTTCGTAGTGGCGAACACTCGCCGACCCGAATTGGTCGTAATCACCATTTGGTTCAAGACATGCCAGAATTTGCCAGCAGCCTTGCGCAGCGTCATGTAGGGGATTTCTCCTTGTAACGCCGGCATTTTGTCCGTCGGAAACTCCACCAACGCGACCTCCACCCGGATATTGATCTCGTCGGGAAAAGGCGGCCCAAAAGTGAACGCTTGCTCGACTGCCCTCAGTGTTTCCCGTTTCTCCGACCACACCGCGACGTTTCCGGCGGAATCGGCAGTGACCCGATCTGTGGGGGAGAATTTCACTCGTTGCGCTTCGATCCAATTCCGAACCGCAGCCGACTCATTCGGGGCTTTGAAGCCTGGAATCAATTCAGGCGGGATCTTCCACGCTCCCATCCAGTGGACTTGGGTCACCGGGGTAGGGTCTTTGCCGACGGCCATCCAGCACCCCCACACACTGAAAAGAAGCAGGAGCAGGAATTTCATGGTGCGGGAACCGTCGATGTTGACGGGGGCGCGCCCTGCCTTCGGACATCCGTTGGCTCTTTGAAAATCACCACGTCTGTCCTGACGATCAGGGCTCGCAATCGTGCCGGCAGGAGCGAGCCATGATTCTCGGGCATGATCTCGACTTGGACGACCTTGGGAACACCATTTTCGAGCGTCATGGTCAGGCCTGGCTTGGTGTCCCACGACTGGACTCCAGGTCCCCTGTAGTGGTAATTGAGATTAACATCGATGGTCTTGCCGTCCGGGCCCGCAACGGGTTCGACCTCGAGACTGGCCCCACGCTGGTTTGGTGGCAGTGGGCCATCTCCTGTGACCTGCCATTGCCCCAGCGGCACAACCGGTTTGGCTGGCATTTTTTTGGCGACCCCGATTTTCGAGATCGCAGTGGACCGCTGACCGGGGACCGTCGTCAGTTCGATTTGATTCAGGATGCGCCACGAGCCTTTCGCGGCCCTTCGCAATGCCGCATAGGAAACAGGTCCGTCCAGCTTGGGTGGCTTGGCGGTGAAAATCTCGACTAACGATACTTCCACGCGGAGATCGGGTTCGGGGAAGCCGGCTTCGCCGCCCAAGATTGCGTCAACGAGATCGAGCGTCGCGACTTTTTCCGCCCGCATCACGATGTTCCCGGAGGAGTCAGCAATGATCTCGTCACTTGGGGAAAAGTTCACTCCATTCGCCTCAAACCATTCGCGGGCGCCTGGCTTGCCGTCCACCGTCCGCGGGATCAAATCGGGCGGGAATTTCCACGTCCTCACATACTGGGGACGAGCGGCCGGCGCAGCTTCATCTCCGCAGACGTGCCCGCGAAAGCACGAGGCTAAGAGGATCAAGAGCCAGATTTTCATGGGGGAACCGCGACGCTCGGCACCACGATACCCGAGGCCGGAAAATTACACCGCTGTATTTTTTAACCGACACCCCGCGCACGCCCGGCCCCTGCGCATGAAATCCACGTGAAAGTATGCGCTCGACCAATCAGGGCGTGGCGTTTCATGCTACGTCTGTATACCGAGCCGCCTGCCTTGAAGGATCGGCCGAATTCTGCGTTCACTATTCGTCATCGCCCAGCGTTCTTCCATTGCCGATCTATGAGCCGAACTGGATCCAACGGTGATTTGCGGTTTCTGGTTGCCCACTCGCAAGGCCCTCGCGAGGAACAGCAGGACGCCGGTGTTTGCCTGCATAATGACGCCGAAGGCACGGCTTTGCTGGTCGTAGGGGATGGTGTGGGAGGACGCAGCGGTGGACGGATCGCCTCCCATAAACTGACCGAGCTGGCGTCGGAACTCTGGGAGGAGCGGAAGGGAAATTTTTCCAACCCGGAAGAGGATCTGGGAACGCTCTGCCGGGTGGCGCATGAGCAGATCAACGAGGAAGGTTCCAAACTGGGCATCTCTCCCCGGACGACGATTGTCGCTCTCTATTTGACCCCGACGCGTGCCCATTGGGTGCATTCCGGGGATAGCCGGCTTTACCATTTCCGCGCGGGGCAACTGTTGGAACGGACGGAAGACCATTCGCTCCTGGAGATGATGGTCCAGCGCGGCGCGGTCAAAGAGGAAGACATGGGGAGCCATCCGGACCAAGGCGCTTTGCTCCAGGCTCTGGGCGGCGACGAGTATACGCCGCCGTCTGTCGGAGAAGCGGCGATCGGCGCTGACGATGGTTTTCTTCTCTGTACGGACGGCTTCTGGGAACGGACGAAGCCGGACGAAATGGCCGAACTGGTTTTCGGGCCAAGAGAGGCGGCTGCCGAGCGGCTGGGAAGCGCGATCGACCGGGCGGTGCAGCGCAATGGGCCGAAGGGGGACAACGTTACCGCGGCATTGGCTCTTCCGGCTGGCCAGAAGCCTGCTTCCGTGGTCCCAAGGAAATCTCCCCGCGGTCTCATTTTCGTGGCGGCGGCGCTTTTCCTTCTGGCGATCGTAGTTCTCTATTGGCCCAATCGGAAAAAGGCGGCTCCGGAAGGCGGCGCGGCCAAGCCGGCGTCACCCTCGGTCGCCAGGCCTTCGGCTACTGCGGAACCGCCGGCTGAGCCTGTTTCTGTACCGCCGCCTGTTCTGGCGCCTTCTGAAATCAGGAAGGTTTCGCCGGATGGGGTTAAGGTGGAGGAGGCTCCTGTGGGGGGGGACGAAGTAGGCGCGCGGCTTTCGTCTGGGGGGCGTCAAAGATAGCGGCCTAGAGCTTGGCGACGGGTGTTCAGAGGGAAAAGTTCGTTTCGGCGAGGTCCGAGCCGGACGGGCATGGCCGAAACCAGCACTCGGGACGAGTGCGCTCCCCGGACTTTCGCTGCCTTGCGTTCAGGCCTTGGAGGCGGTGAGAAGGCTGGCCAGGAGGGCCAATTCGCGGCCGATGCCGGCGGCGAAAAAGTGCCAGCGGGAGGGGCGGCGGACAATGCACATGAGGTGGAAGCAGATTCGAGTGAGACTGGCATTCATACTTCCTTCTTGAGGAAGGCCAGCGGTTTGTGACGCGTCCGGACAAAAAAACTTACATCGACTGTGTATTTGTGCTGTTGCACAGGTGGCGATACACTTCGCGCCGACATGCCCTCCACCGCCGACCATCGCCAGGCGCCGCAGGTTCCGAATCATGAGATGGTTCGGAGCATTGGCCGGGGGTCGTACGGGGAAATCTGGCTGGCGCGCAGTCTTACGGGCACGTGGCGGGCGGTGAAGATCGTCGACCGGAGGACGTTCGAGAGCGACAAGGCCTTCCAGCGCGAGTTCGAGGGGATGTCCAAGTTCGAACCGATCTCGCGCGAGGATGCCGGTTTTGTGGATATCCTGCACGTCGGGCGCGATGAGGGCGGAGACTTTTTTTATTACGTGATGGAACTGGCCGACGATCACATCGGCCGGGCGGTGGATCCGGCGACGTACGTACCGAAGACGATCAAGACGGAGCTTTCGCGCCGCTCGCGGCTGCTGGCCGACGAATGCATCACGATCGGTCTGTCGCTGAGCAAGGCGCTGGGGGCGTTGCATCGGCAGGGGCTCGTGCATCGGGATATCAAACCGGCGAATATCATTTTCGTCGGTGGGGTGCCGAAGATCGCGGATATTGGCCTGGTGGCGGCGACCGGCCAGGATTCGTATGTCGGCACGGAAGGTTATGTCCCGCCGGAGGGACCCGGCACGGCCCAGGCGGATATCTACAGTCTCGGCAAAGTCCTCTACGAACTGGCGATGGGGAAGGACCGGATGGATTTCCCGGCGGTTAATACGCAGATTGCCGATCTGCCGGACAAGGCGGCGTTGCTCCGGCTGAACGAGGTGCTGTTGCGCGCCTGCGACAGCAATTGCCGGAAGCGCTACACGAGCGCGGAGCAAATGCACGACGATCTCTTGCGCTTGCGCGATGGGGAGCCGCTGGACGTGCAGGTCCGGCGTCGCAAGCCGCTCTTTGCCTCCGCCGGTGTCCTGGTGCTGCTCGGGTGTGCGGGATTTTATGCGGCGAAGCAGCACCGCTCTTACGGCAGCGTGCTCATCGAAACCGATCCCCCGGCAGCGCACGTCATCTTGAACAAAAAGGTCGACCGGGGTCCGGGCGACATGCGGCCCAGCCCGGCGCAATTCGAGCGCCTGCCGGTGGGTAAATATTCCGCGCATATCATGCTTGCCGGCTACGAGCCCACGGACATGGCTTTTGAAATCAATGCCGACGAACAATCCCATCCGAAGTTGCTACACCTGAAGCGGGCCTACGGGGCATTGCAGATCAATTGCGCTTCCGCCGGTGCGACCTTCGAACTGCGGGACAAGGAGAAGGTGATGGAAAAAGGCACGACCCCGGCGACGCTCCGCGAGGTGCCGGTGGGGAACTACCAATTGGTGTGGCTACATGACACGCGCTCGCGGATCGAACCGATTCAGGTCGAACAGAACGAAACGTTGACCAAGGATTTCGAATTTGCCCTGGGCGTCATCGACGTGACCAGTGATCCTCCGGGGGCGACGATCTCCGTCGATGGAGAACCGGTCGGTTCGGCCGTGCCGGCCGGTGGCGGCAGCCCGCCGCTGGAACTCAAGGTGGCGGAGGGGCAACACGACGTTTCCGCGCAATACCGCGGCTGGCCGGTGCAGCACAAGGTGGTGGACGCGGACCACACGGCGCCGGTGGAGGCGGATTTCGAGTTTCCCTTCGGAAGTGTGAAGATCACCAGTGCGCCGACGGGGGCCAGTGTCTGGCAGAAAGGGCAGGAACTCGGGCTGACGCCGTTACCGATCGAGGGTCTGGAACCCGGCAACGTTCGCTACGAATTGCGGCTCGCCGGTTATCAAAACATCGAAGTGAACGCGGCGGTGAAACCCGGTGAGCAAACGTTTCTCAATCCGCGCTTCGTCAAGCGCCTGGGCCCGCGGCGCGGCGAGCCGTGGGAGAACAGTCTCGGGATGAAATTCGTGCCGGTCGACGATGTGCTCATGGACGTCTGGCCGACGCGGGTTCGCGATTACGATGCCTTTTGCGCGAACACGGGGCGGGCCCGGCCGGTGCCGGATTTCACCCAGGACGGGACGCACCCGGTGGTCAAGGTGAGCTGGGAGGACGCGAACGCCTTTTGCGAATGGCTGACGAAGAAGGAGCTCGATGCGGAGCGCCTCGAGCCCGGCCAGAGCTACCGCCTGCCGACGGATCGGGAGTGGAGCAAAGCGGCGGGCCTTCCGGATGAAGGTGGAAACACCCCGGAAGAACGCGATGGCAAACTGAAAGATTTTCCGTGGGGCAAACAATGGCCGCCGCCGCCCCTGTCGGGCAATTTCGCGGATTACACTGCCGGTAAACGCGGGGCGCGGGGGATTCCCGGTTATCACGACGGCTTTCCGCAAACATCTCCGGTGGCTAGTTTTCCGCCCAACCGCTTGGGACTGTTCGATATGAGCGGGAATGTCTGGCAGTGGTGCGAGGACAGCTACAAGGGCGACAGCGCGAGCGCGCGAGATTGGGGCGTGCTGCGGGGCGGTTCGTGGGATACGTCGTCGCCGATCGAGCTGCGCTCCTCTTATCGCAACGTGGTGGAACGGTCGGAACGCGAGGTGATTTACGGCTTTCGGTGCGTTTTGGCGCCTCAGCAATAAGGCTCTAAAAAGTTGCATCCCTGCCCAAACCGCATTAAATCCGGCCTCCGTGCAGGGATCACTACATAAATTGTATGGGGCATACTTGGCGGTCTTTTTCTGTGCGACCTTTGCGGTTGCGCAGGAAGCCCCTCCGCCGCCTACGACGAGCATCGTCATCAGCGTTGCTGAGCAGAAACTGGTCGTGCTTCGGGACGGGGAACTCTGGAAGAAATACCCGATTTCCACTTCGAAATATGGCTTGGGCGACTCCTTTGGCAGCTACAAGACGCCGGTGGGACGGTTGCGCGTCTGCGAAAAAATCGGGGAGGAACTGGCGCCGGGTTCGGTGATCAAGGAACGGCACGCGACGGGCGAAGTGCTGCCGGCAAATGCCCCTGGCCGCGACCCGATCGTGACCCGGGTCATCTGGCTCGATGGCTTGGAAGAAGGAAACCACAATGCCCGGGCGCGCGGCATCTACATCCACGGCACGACCGAGGAGAGCAGGATCGGGAAGCCGGTGAGCTACGGGTGCATCCGGATGCGCTCGCAGGACGTGGAACAGGTTTTTCAGGAAGCGAACATCGATACGCAGGTCCTGATCATTCCCGACAAATTTCCGCGGTACGCGAAATATACGCCGCCGAAGCCGAAGCCGGTCATCATCGCGCAGACCAGGCCGGTGCCGCCGCCGCCGCAGATGAAGCCTGTGCCTGCGACGCCCCTTCCGGCGGTGGCTGCCGCTCCGGCAGTGGCGCCGAAAAGGACCGGTGTCTTCGTTTCTGCGCCGACGAGTGCGCCCGTGCTGGCGCCCGCTCCGGCGCCGGTGGCTTTGTATCATCCGCCCGCGGTCGACCTGACGCCACGGGGCAGCGTGACGACCACGGAAATTTCGAATTCGGCGATGAGCCGGGCGATGCAGGGGAGCATTCTCTCGGCGGGGTTGCCGGATGGTCCCACGTTTCCGGCTTTGCCGGAACCGTCGGCGCCGAAGGATGTCCAACGTTTTGGACGCCTGGCTCCGAATGCGAATCCGGCGCCGGAAAAAGGCATTTCGTTGCAAAATACCGGGGTAGATATCGCGCCGGCGATCCAGGCCGCCGATGCCGATGCCCAAGCGCGAGCGGTCAAGGCGCCGCCAGCGGATGCGTCGGCTGATGGTAATGACAAGGCTGGGTCGATTGCGTTTCGGACGGGGCAGACGGATTCGAAGGGCAAGCAGTAGGTCTGGAAGACGCTGCTGAAAAAGGAGTGTCCACTGCTCCGCTCAGGAACCCGCGGAGATTGGAGGTTTGCCCCACGGTCCCATAGGCGTCTCGCTTCGCTCGGCTTTCGACTTCGCCCGTGCTTCCCCGCTCCGCTCAGGAAGACAGCACGGGCTTTTCGGCGCTGGCGCTCTCTATCGCGCGACGGACTCAATCGGAAATGCTCTAAAATGTTGCAAACACGGCGGCCCGCTCCGCTGTGGACAGGTCGCGCCATTCGCCGGGGGTGAGTGATCCCAGAGCGAAATTACCGATCTTCACGCGGATCAGCCGCAGTGTCGGGTGTCCGATGGCGGCAGTCATTCGGCGGACTTGGTGATTTTTGCCTTCGGTCAGTTCCAAGGAGATCCAGGTGTCCGGGACATTTTTGCGGAAGCGAATTGGCGGGTCGCGGGGTGGAATCTCGGGTTGCGGATCGAGCAGCCGGGCGCGGCAGGGGAGCGTTTTGCGGCCGCTGATGATCACGCCGCGCTGGAGTTTGCTGAGCGATTCTGGCGAGGGAATCCGTTCGACTTGTGCCCAGTAGGTGCGGACGTGGCCGCGGGTCGGATGCAACAGGCGGGCGTTGAGATCGGCTTCATCGCTGAGAAGCAGGAGACCTTCACTTTCCGCGTCGAGGCGGCCAATCGGATAGACGGCGGGCGGGAAGGAAAATCCGGCGAGCGGGCGATGGCGCGATCCGTCCGGGGTGAATTGGGAAAGGACGCCGTAGGGTTTGTGAAAGGCGATGAGCACGGTGCGCGATGGGAGTGTGTGCGGCTGGAATCAGGATGCGGCGGAAGGGTTGGCTTGCTTCCGCGTATTCTGATTCACCGGGGGCGGGTGGGTAGAAAAAGTTTGAGAACCGGCTTAAGACGAACGATTCCATCAACCCTTGAATCGTCGAGAACTCCCCATTTTTGAATTGGAAGCGCATCTGGTGGCGACTTTGCGCGAGCATTCGCGGGTCGTGCTTCAGGCGCCGACCGGCTCCGGAAAATCCACCCAGGTCCCGCAAATCGTCCTCGATCACGGCCTGGCCGGTGATGGGGAGATCGTCGTGTTGCAGCCGCGCCGGTTGGCCACGCGGATGCTCGCCGCGCGGGTCGCTCATGAGCGGAATGGCCGTCTCGGGGATGAAGTGGGTTATCAAATCCGCCTCGACAAAGTGTGTTCGTCGCGCACCCGCATTCGCTTCGTCACGGAGGGCGTGCTTTTGCGCCAGATGCTTTCCGATCCGAAGCTCAACGGCACCAGCGTCATCGTCTTCGACGAGTTTCACGAGCGTCATCTCTATGGGGACATCACCCTCGCCCGGGCGCTGGATTTGCAGGAGCGGATTCGACCGGATCTCAAACTCGTGGTCATGTCGGCGACGCTCGATACCGGCGCGCTGGATAAGTACTTAGCCCCCTGCGAACTGCTCACTTCGCGCGGGCGCACTTATCCCGTCGACCACGAGTACCTCGATAAGTCGCTCGGCGATTGGCCGGTGTGGGAGGCCGCGGCGGAAGCTTTCGAACGACTGGCACGGGAGGGTGAAGGCGACGTCCTGGTCTTCATGCCGGGCGCTTACGAAATCCAGCGGACGATCCAGGCGATCAAGAATACGCGGGCGGGTGGCCAGTGTGTGGTGCTGCCTTTGCACGGTGAATTGCCGGCGGCGGATCAGGACGCCGCGGTGGCGCAGTACGACAAACGCAAGGTCATCGTTTCGACGAACGTGGCTGAGACCTCGCTGACGATTGATGGTGTGCGCATCGTGATCGACAGCGGCCTGGCGAAGATCGCGCGCTTCGATCCGTATCGCGGTATCAATACTTTGCTCGTGGAGCGGATCTCGCGGGCGAGCGCCGATCAACGCGCGGGACGCGCCGGACGAACCGCCCCCGGCCGGTGCCTGCGCTTGTGGACCGAGCGCGAGCACTACGACCGCGCCGCGCAGGAACTTCCGGAAGTGAAGCGCCTGGACCTGGCGGAGGTCGTTCTCACGCTGAAAGCCAGCGGCGTGGAAAATGTCGCGGCCTTTCGCTGGCTGGAATCGCCGGATGCTCGTGGACTGGAGCGTGCGCTGACGTTGCTGACGGACCTCGGCGCGCTCGATGCGAATGGGGCGATTAGTTCGCTGGGGCGCCGGATGCTGGCTTTTCCGGCGCATCCGCGTTATGCCCGGATGCTCCTGGCGGCCGATGAACTGGGATGCGTGCGCGCGGTTGTCTTGATCGCCGCGCTGACCCAGGGGCGAAATCTCCTGCGGCGCGCCGAAGGCAAGCAGATGCAGGGGGAGCGCGAGGAATTGCTGGGCGAGAATGCCGACAGCGATCTTTTCATGCTCATGCGGGCGCATCGTTTCGCCGAGCAGCGGAATTTCAATCCGCAAGCCTGCCGCCCTCTCGGGATCAACGCGCTGGCGGCGCGCGAAGCGGGGGCGCTGGCCGATCAATTTCTCCGGATTGCCAAAGACGAAGGATTGAACACGGACTCGCGGAACACCACCGACGAAGCGCTTCAGCGCTGCGTGCTCGCCGGTTTCCCGGACATGGTGGCGATGCGTCTCGACCAGGGGACCTTGCGTTGCGCGCTGGTGCACGGTCGCCGCGGAGTGCTGGCGCGCGAGAGTGTGGTCAGCACGCCGCTGCTCGTCGCCGGGGAAGTGCGCGAGGTGGAGATTCGCGGCGATGTGGAAACACTCATCACGCTGGCCACGGCCATCCGCGAAGAGTGGCTGCGCGAACTTTTTCCCGACGGGTTCTCTGAATCGAGCGACGTCTTTTTCGACTCCACGCTCCGGCGGGTCCTGGCCAAACGGCAGACGCGTTTCCACGATCTCGTCCTGCACTCCGAGCAAACGGACAAAGTTCCCGCGGAACAAGCCGCCGTCCTGCTGGCACGCGAAGTCGAGGCGGGGAGGTGTCCGCTGAAGAATTGGGACAACGCGGTCGATCAATGGATTCTGCGCCTGAATCAACTGGCCGGTTGGTATCCGGAATATGAGCTCCCGCCGATCGGCGAAGAAGATCGCCAGATGCTCCTCGAGCAAATCTGCCTGGGCGCGACGAGTTACAAGGAAATCAAGGAACGCCAGGTGTGGCCGACGGTCAAATCCTGGCTTTCACCGGCGCAGCAGGATCTCCTGGAGAAATACGCGCCCGAGCGGTACGAGCTGCCGAATGGCCGCAAGGCGAAGATCACCTACGACGCGAAGGCGGCGCCGAGCATCGCCGCGCGCATCCAGGATCTCTATGGCGTGACGGGCGAAATCCGCATTGCCGGCAATCGCGTGCCGGTGGTCATCCAGGTGCTCGCTCCGAATCATCGCCCGATCCAGATCACGCAAAACCTGGAGAATTTTTGGAAAGAGAGTTATCCGAAGATCAAACAGGAATTGCAGCGGAAGTATCCGAAGCACGAATGGCGGTAAGTGGGCGGGGCCGTTATCGGCCTGTCCGGTAACCCGCCGGAGGTGGTGGAAGCTCGAGCTTATCCACTGGGACTTCGCATAGATACTCGCCGGTCGATGTATCCATACTCCAGATTCCCTTCTCATCCCGCTTCGAGATAAAATCCCGGCTGTATTTGTAACGGAACTCCGGGGGAAGATCGCTCGACTCCAGGGTGTAGGTCGATATGCCATCAGCGTAAGTCCATTTGGTGACGAGATGAAAGTCACGATAGGTACGCTGCTCCTTCGAGATGATTCGATAGAGCGCCTCGCCGGTGTGATCCGCGTTCCGCCGGTAAACGACGACGTCGGCAAAGTCACCGCTATCCCGCTTGAGCATGAACATTCCGATGATGTCTTCCGACTTTGGATGCGGCGGTTCTGGAGGTGGGACAAAATAGGTGTTCGCACCGTCGCTGTCCGTCAGCGTCAAGGTGCGATTCTCCAACTTGGCGTCGAAGGAGTGGGCGGTTTTCGGATTTCCGTATTCGAGGGTTAGTTTCCCGTGGAAAATTCCGTGATAGCTACCCGCAAAAGCAATCGCTCCATCACCGGGATCTATGACGCACTTATCGTCGGGCAGAAACTTGATTGAATCGATCGAGTCTTTGGTCCCGGAAAAAGTTTCGACATAGTATTTGCCCGTGAGCCTGGCATTTTGCTCCGCGGCGGAAGCGCTGAGAACAAAGAGCGCCAGGACCACCGCGGATAACAGGAAGGAACTTAGCCGGGTTGTCATCTTCATCATTGGATGACAGGGAGGGTCAGGGGAGGCGTCAAGCTTTGGAGTGCGCGGACATGTCTGCGCTTTTCCTCCGGGCGACATGTCGCCGCACTCCAAGGCGGCTGAGTTCCAAATCAACCTCGCAGCCACGCCGCCACCTGCCGCGCCCAGTAGGTGATGATCAGATCGGCTCCGGCGCGTTTGAAGGCCGTCATTTGCTCGAGGACGGTGGAGCGTTCGTCGAGCCAGCCGGCTTGGGCGGCGGCTTTGACCATGGCGTATTCGCCGCTGACGTTATAGACCGCCGTGGGCAGGCCGAATTGCTCTTTCACCCGCCAGAGAATGTCGAGATAGGGGAGGCCTGGCTTGACCATGACGATGTCGGCGCCTTCCTCGATATCGAGCGCCGTCTCGCGGAGGGCTTCACGGGCATTGGCCGCGTCCATTTGATAAGTCCGCCGGTCGCCTTTGGCGGGGGTGCTTTCGGCAGCGTCGCGGAATGGGCCGTAATGGGCCGAGGCGAATTTCGCGGCATAACTCATGATCACCGTTTCTGAAAAACCGGCGGCATCGAGTCCGGTGCGAATGGCGCCGATGCGGCCGTCCATCATATCGCTCGGGGCGACGATGTCGGCTCCAGCGCGGGCGTGGGAGATGGCGGTTTGCACGAGCAACTCCACCGACGCGTCGTTCTCCACATGGGCGGCGTCGCCGTGGAAGGTGGTGATCCCACAATGGCCGTGACTCATGAATTCGCAAAGGCACACGTCGGTGATGACGAGCAGTTCCGGGCGCGCTTTCTTGAGTGCCCGGACCGCACGCTGCACCACGCCGTCCTCCGCGTAAGCCTGCGAGGCGAGTTCATCTTTTTTTTCCGGAATCCCGAAGAGGAGCACGGCGGAAATGCCCTCATCGTGAGCGGCGCAGGCCTCCGCGACGAGGTCCTGTTCGGTGAGTTGGAAAACGCCGGGCATGCTGGCCACCGGCACACGCGAGGAAATCCTTTCGCTGACGAAATAGGGCAGGATGAGGTCCTCGGTGCGGAGGAAATTTTCGCGCACGAGCGCCCGCAACGCGGCGGAGGAACGCAAGCGGCGAGGGCGCTTCGGCAGTTGCATGGCGGAGGCGGGAAGGCCCGCGCTCAATTGGACGGGTAGCCCGGCGGCCGGGCGGAAAGTCGCGGCACGGTCATGTTGCCGGGGTCGAGGGGCGGGGCATCGCGTTTGGCACCGACAATCTGCAGCGCGCCCTCCGAGTTCTTGCGGAGGAACGGCTTGTATTTCGGCGCGGTATAGGGCGACTGGCCGCCGAATTCACCATTCGGGGTCACCTTGGTGAGCAGATAGGCGCGGGTCCCGGCGAGATGGAGGATGTAAAAATTGTTGGAACTGTCGAAGGCCGCCTCCGGTGTGGAGTTGTCGAGCAGACGTCCAATGGGATAGGTGCAATAAACGGTGCCGTCGTCCTTGTCGACGACGCGAACGTAGAGGGTATTGACCTCACCGCGTTGGTGGGTGAGGAGGGTGAATTCGCGGGTCTGGCCGGCTCCTGGCTGGCCTTCGGGCACACCGACCGCTTGCGGCCCCCAGATCACGCGGCCCTCACTGACATCGATGAAGGCCGGCTTGCAACTGAAGAACTTCTCCATGCCGTCGTAGTAAATGTTCGGCTGGATGCGATAATTACCGACGTGGTCGACCTCGTAGAGTTCCGTGAGGTTGACGGTTCGCCGGGCGCTCGCTCCCGATTTCACGGTCAGCGGATCGAGGTGATAATGGCGATTGCGCGGGGGGACAGATTCGTCGCCATCACCGATGATGCGAAAGCCAAACCATTGATTTTCCGGCGAATCCGAGAGGGTGATGTCGTGACCGGTGAGATTGGTGACGTTGACCGTGGCCAGGACCGGTTCGTGGAGGAGGTGAAAGCGATCCTTAATCGTCAGAGAAACGCCGATTTGCGCCTGCGCGGCGGTGGCGAGAGCGAAGAAAAGGAAGAGAGGCAGGTATTTCATTTCTTGACGGGAGGAGTGTGGCTCACTGTCCGGAAACCGACCGACTCGTCAACGTAATCCGGCGCAAATTCCGCATGCTGGTCGAGGCTCACGTCCTTGGATTTGAAGCTGCCTCCCTTGACCACGACCTTCTGTTTGGCCTTATCCCAGGATTGAGTCCACTCGCGGACGTTGCCGGCCATGCCCACGACGCCGAACGGGCTCTTGTCGCCGGCGATCTTGTCGACTGGATTCCAAAAGTTGAATCCGTCGATCGTGCCCTTGGCGCTGGGTTTGTTCGGTTCGAAATCGGCCCCGGAATTGACTTTCTTCGGGTCGAATTCTTCGCCCCAGGGATATTTGAAACCTTTGAGACCGCGGGCGGCTTTCTCCCATTCTTCCTCGGTGGGCAGTTCGCGTCCCTTCCATTTGGCGTAGGCGTAGGCATCCCAATAGTCGACTTCCATGACCGGGCAGTTCAGGTCGATGGGCGTTTGGTGGACGGGCTTGCCGGCGACGGCGCAGGGATAATAGATGTCCCAGTGGGGCGGCTTGTGCATGGCCCAAGTCTTGGTGTGCGGCTGGTGCGGGTCGTCGTAATCGGAGGACTGATGCTCATCGAGAGCATGGACGAACTTGGCGTATTCGCCGTAGGTGACCTCGTATTTATCGATCCAGAACTCGGGCACCGTTTTCGGTTCGCCGTTGGCAAAGAGAAACTCGCCCGCCGGGATGTCGACCTGCTCACCGAGGTTGCGTTCATTGGAGCGGAACATCCACCAGACCAGACCGCCGATGAGGGCGAGGAGCGAAACCACGCTGAGGATGCTGAAGTAAAGAGCGCGTTTCTGTTGCTTGCGCGCCAGTTCCACGGCGGCGATCGCGGCGCGGTCGTGCGCGCTGATCTTTGCCGCCTCGACGGGAATGACCTTCGGCTCGATCGCTTTGATCCCTTGGAGCACGGCGGCCCACGAGGTGAGGGCAGCGGGGCCCGTCTGGAGCATGCTCTTGATGAGGTCGCGCAGCCCCTGGCTGAGCGATTGGATGGGCGGAAGCGCGCCGAGCATGACGCGTCCCACGGCCTGGATTTCCTGATCCGGAGTCAGTTCCTCGTCGGCTTGGTGAGCGGCGAGATTGGCCAGATGAGGCTGTCCATCGGAGCCGATGGCGATGCTCGAGGCGTCGGGCGCATTGTGAGGGATGCGATGACTGGTGAGGTAAGCCAGACCTTCGGCGGCGACGCGCAATACTTTGAGGGCAGTGATTTCATCGAGGCGTTCGCCAGTGGCCTTGATGGCCGCAAGGGTGCCGCTGTCGACGAATTCGTGCGCGTAAAAATAGTGGCCGTCGGCTTCGCCCGCCTCATAGACGGCGACAATCGAGGGATGCTGGACCTGCGCTTTCGCCCGGGCGTCGGCGATGAAGCGGTCGCGAAGTCCATCGTCGGCCGCCTTGTCCGCGTCGAGAATTTCGATGGCCACCGGGCGATTGATGGAAACCTGCACCCCGGAGTAGACGCTGCCCCAGCGGCCATTGGCGATTTTGCGCCCGAGTTGATAGGCACCGAAGGCCTGGCCAGCGAGTTCGCCGGTATCGCCCGGATCCAAGGCAACGAATTCGTCGCTTTGCTCCACTTCCTCGGAAGGCGTGGCCACGGCCACAGGAATCTCCGGTTCGGAAGGGGGCGCCTGCTGGACCACAGCCCGCGGTCCGGCCGTCGGCTGGGGAATCGGAATGGCTTTCACCGTGCGCACCGGGCTGGAGGGTGCGGCACCCGCCCGGGCCGCGACGGGAACGCCTTTTCCCGAGGGCGAGACTTTGATGGTGGCCGGCCCGGCCTGGCTTGGACGGGCGACCGGCACCGGTTGCAGCGCGGCCAGTTCCTCCGTGACGGCGCCGATCAACTCCTCGGCGTCGATCGGCTTGGCGAGCATCCGGGAACCCTGGACATGCTCGGCGTAGTCGCTCAAGTCATAGCCGCTGATGAGAATGGTGCGCAGTCTCGGATATTGGGCGGTGAGATGATTCCGCAGGGAGAAGCCGTCTGTTGGCTCCATGACGACATCGGTGATCAGCAAATCCAAGCCCCCGAGGGCGGCGGCATTTTCGACGGCCTTTTCCGCCGAGGTCGCGACGCGGACGTCATGTCCCGGGAGCGAACGGAGGACGGCCAATAGCGCCTGGATTACGGCTGTGTCGTCATCGACCAGCAGGATTCTCATTTCTCGTTGTCTTTCGGCAAAGTGGAGGGTGGGGGGTATTGCACGGCCAAACGGTCCGGATCAGCCGTTGCGGCCTGAAGCTGTTGTTTGTAGTAAATCCGGACGATATAGCCATAGTATTTCCGGTTTTCGCGCCTGGACGGCTTCGGAAGGTTGTATTCGACGGCTAGTTCTTCGGTGTCGGCATTTACCCAGTCCGGCGGCTGTGTGATCCACTTGGAACTCACCGTGGCGCTGGTTTGGACGACATTTTGCCCGTCCACGATGTCATAGAAAAGGACATGGATGATCAGGTCCTTGACGTCGATCCGGGCCTTGGGACGGGCCTTGATCGGAATGTGGAGGACGAAACGTTTGGCGGAATTGTCATCGCGCAGTTCTTCCGTCGAGACGGGAAGCAAGCCGAGGACCGCGCCGGTGGCGATGCCCTCGACGGGCTTGGAGGTATCGACTCCCGGGTCGGGGCTGCTCGAAGATGGTTGCTGCTGGCTCGCGACCACCTGATTCAAAGCGGTGGCTTTGGCGAGTTGGCTCTTGGCTTGGGCTAGCGCCCAGTAAGGTCCCGTGCCGGGCCCCATCTCAACGATCTTGCTGTAGTTCTCGGCGGCCTTTCCCCCCATGCCCATTTTCTCATACGTCGCCGCCAGTTCCGCAAGTGGCACCGGGCTTTTGGGATCGATGGCGGCGGCTTCGCGGAACTTGGTGATGGCGGTGCTGGTATCGCTGCGGTCGCGCAGTTCCCGCCCTTGAGTCAGGAGTTCGTCAAACCGGTTCGTGGGCTCGGTGTTGGGCGGCCGGTTGGTGACCGGGGTCGGCTTCGGAGGAGTCGGTTCGCCTCCTTTGGCGAGCATCTCCGAGGATGACTCTTCAACGATGCTGGCGGCTTGCGGCACTGTCGGATGGGCCGGTGCGGCGGGGGCAGGGGTGGCTTGCGCGATGGCCGGTGCCGCTTGCGGTATCAGGGCGATGGGTGGCCGTTGCCAGAAAGCCCACCCGATCAATACAAGCTCCACCGCCGCCCCAAAACCGAGGAGCCCGATGGCGAAAGTGAATGTCTTCCCGACAGGTTGGTTCGTGATGGGAGAGGCGGTAAGCATAAGTCCGCGAGGATGCCCAGAGTAGGATTGAGCCGGAGAGGTGTCAAACGCCGGGGCAGTGGGGGATGAGGAATGACGAATGACGAATGACGAATGACGAATGACGAATGATCCGATTGCACTCTTGGTGGTTTGACCATTCGGACATTCCTTCGTCCTTCGTCATTTGTCCTTCGTCATTTCTTCCCTCCCACTTCGCGCACGAACTTTCCTGGGTTGAGAATTCCGTGCGGATCGAGCGTCGCTTTTAATGCGTGGTGGACTTCGCGGCTGACGGGACTCGTCGCGGCAGGCCACCAGCGCTGTTTGGCGATGCCGATTCCGTGTTCCCCGGTGATCACCCCGCCCCACGCGAGGACTTGCTGGAAGAGTTCATCCAGGGCTTTGCCGACCTTTTTGTAGACCTTCGGATCGTCATGATAGCGCGCGGCCATGATGTTCACGTGGATATTGCCGTCGCCGGCATGGCCGAAGCAGGCGATGGGATAGCCGTATTTTTTTCGCAGATTGGCGGCGAATTCGGCCAAGTCGGTGAGGCGGCCTCGCGGGACGACAATGTCCTCGTTGAGTTTGGTCAGTCCGGTGGCCTTGAGTGAATTGGAAAAGGCCCGGCGCAGATTCCACAGTTCTTCACAGTCCGCCTCGCCGAGGGCCGTGCGGGCCCCGATGGGTTTGAGCTTTTCCAACAAGCGGGCCAGGGCGTGGACCTCGGTAGTCACCGATTCGGGCTGTCCATCGAGGTCGACGAGCAAATGGGCGCTGCCCGGCGGCGCGAGGCGTTTGCCGAGAAATTCGCCCGCCGCCTGAAGCGTGAAGGCATCGGCGATTTCCAGCGCGGCCGGCAAAAATCCGGCGGCGAAGATTTCCTGCACGGCTTTGGCGGCCTGCCGGAACGTGCGAAAGCTCGCCGAGAGCGTGGCCCGCGCCGGCGGCAACGGGAGCAGCCGGAGCGTCGCTTCGGTGACCACGCCGAGGAGCCCCTCCGAGCCGACAAACATGCCGATGAGATCGAAGCCGGTCTTGTTCTTGTGAGTGCGTCCGCCGGTGCGCAGGACGCGGCCATCGGCGAGCACCACTTCCAATCCGAGCACGTAATGCCGCGTGACTCCGTACTTGAGACAGCGCGGGCCGCCGGCGTTGGTGCCGATGTTGCCGCCGAGGCTGCACTCCTTGAGACTGGCCGGGTCGGGCGGATAAAACAGCTTGTGCTGGCGCGCCGCCGCCTGGAGATCGCCGGTGATTACTCCCGGTTCCACCACCGCTACGGCATCGGCAAAATGGATTTCCTTGATGCGTTTCATCCGGGCCAGGGAAAGCGCGATCCCGCCGTGCAGCGGCACGCATCCACCGACATAGCCGTAACCGGAGCCGCGCGGTGTCACCGGTATCCGCCGGCGATGGGCAAACTTCAGCAGTTTGCTCACGTCCGCGGTCGATTCGGCAAAAACCACGACCTCGGGCGGATGGCTGGCGAACCATTTATCGGTCGCATGTTCCGCGAGTGTCGCCGGCTCGATGCTGACCCGCCCTTTTCCGAGCAGTTTCTCCAACTGGCGTGCGAGCAACATTCCGCTGCTCAATGTCCGGTGAAGAATTTGGAGATGCTATTTCCGACCTTCCCGAAGAAATTTTTGTTGCTCTGATCCGATTGGGTCGTGCTGTTGTGGGTGGACGGCTTGTGTTTGTGGTGGGGCTGCCCTTCGTTTTCCGCGGTCGACTCGGTATCGAGCTTCTCGCCGTTGGCCCCGAGATCGGCGGTGAAACCTTCGTGCGAGACGACCACGCCCTTGCCGGCGCTGACGACGATCTGGCCGAGTTGCTTGCCGGATTCGTCCAGGCACGTGACCGTCCACAGCGGCGCGGCATCGACGCCTTCCTTGCTCAAGGTGTAGTTGAGCTTGGCAATCGTGACGTTGTTCGCCTGGGCAAATTGCTGGGCGAGAGTGGACAGTTTATCGGAGTCGACCCTGACATTCGAGGAGCCGATCACGTCGGTGGGCTTCAAGCTCTCCGCGAATTGCGAAAGATTGCGCGAGGCCACCACTTCGCCGCCGGAAACGACGTACTCGTGCAGGCCATTTTCATCCTTGGGATCATTTACCAGGATGTGCCAGCGCTCCGGCGTCGGGGTGCCGTCGCGTGCTTCGATCCGGGCGATCTTTTTGGCTTCGCCTCGCGGCAATTGCTTGATGGCGTTCAAGGCCGAGCCTTCGGTATCCGAAGCGGCAGAGCAAAGCCCCGCGCCGGCAAAGAAGGCGAGAAGGAGGGCGAAAATCAACGGGCGCATAGGAAACGGTCTGTAAGTGTATCGGGATCGGGCTTGAATTCAAAGCGAATGTGGCGATGGGGATTTTCGATTGCGGGATTCCCCATTAGCCGCGGGACGCCAGGTTTCTCGAAGACCGAGGCTGTTAGCGAGACCTCTCAGAAAGGTGACGTGCCGCGGCCAATCAAAAATTTGCGTTTACCGCGACAAGTCCACCGCCCAAACATCCCCCATGATCATCAAGCCCAGGATTCGCGGATTCATCTGCACCACCGCCCACCCCGCCGGTTGCGCCGCTCATGTCGACGAACAAATCGCCTATGTGCGCAAGAAAGGCCCCGTCGCCGGTGCCCCGAAACGCGTCCTGGTCATCGGGGCGTCGACGGGCTACGGGCTGGCCAGCCGGATCGTGCCGGCCTTTGCGGGCGGCGCGGCGACGATCGGTGTCTTTTTTGAAAAGCCGGGCGAAGAAGGCCGCACGGGAAGCGCCGGGTGGTACAATTCCGTGGCTTTCGAGAAAGCGGCTCACGCCACCGGCCTTTACGCGAAGAGTCTGAATGGCGACGCCTTTTCCGACGCGCTCAAGCAGCAGACGATCAATCTCATCAAGGCCGATCTGGGCCAGGTGGATGCGGTCATCTACAGCCTCGCTTCCCCGCGCCGCACCGACCCGCGGACCGGGGTGACTCATAGCTCCACGCTCAAGCCCATCGGTTCCTCCTACACGGCCAAGACCGTGAATACGGACAAAGGCGCCGTCTACGACATCACTCTCGAAGCGGCCACTGAGCAGGAAATCGCCGATACCATCGCGGTGATGGGTGGGGAGGATTGGGAAATGTGGATCGACGCCTTGCGGGCGGCGGGCGTGCTCGCCGACAATGCGTTCACCGTCGCTTACAGTTACATCGGACCGGATCTCACCTGGGCGATTTACCGCAACGGCACGATCGGCCGGGCGAAGGAAGATCTGGAAGCCACGGCGCAGCGGCTCGAAGCGAAGCTCGCACCCTCCGGCGGGCACGCCGTGGTCTCGGTGAACAAAGCGCTCGTCACCCAGGCGAGCAGCGCCATTCCCGTGGTGCCGCTTTACATCTCGCTGCTCTACAAGGTGATGAAAGCGGAGGGTCTGCACGAAGGTTGCATCGAACAGATCCATCGACTCTTCGCCGAGCGCCTCGGCAAGGATGGCGCGTCGCCGGCTCCGCTCGACGAGGCCGGACGGGTGCGCATCGACGACTGGGAAATGCGGCCGCACATCCAGCAAGCCGTGGCTGCGCTCTGGCCGCAGGTCAGCACGGAAAACCTCGAAACCCTCTCCGACATGGCCGGGTACCGGGCTGAGTTTCTCAAGCTCTTTGGCTTTGGTCTTCCGGGTGTGGACTACGAAGCGGAAGCTGAACCGATCGCGCCACTGCCCTCCGCCGGATAACACCGCGCCTGGGACCTATTCACGAATGCGAATCCCGAAGGGACTTCCCGAAAATAGCCCAGCGCTTTACTGCCAGTCCGGCCCGGACCGCTGGAATGCCCGCACAAAAGGCGGACCAGTCCCGCAGGGACGGCGGAACTTCTGTAAGGAACTTGCCTGACACTACACTAGTTCCCGGCCCGTTCGCTGCAGCACTTGGTTAGGCGACGTTCGCATTTTGAGAACACACAAATCCGAAATCCTCAGGACCGCGGGTCGAACCCGAAGACACGTAGTTCTTGTTGGCAGCGGCAGGCCTTTGCGATGCGCGCGGCCCACGCCACTGCCTGGTCGCGTGAGGGCAGTTCGAGCACGGTAAAGCCGCCGTTGAGCGGGGGTGCCCAAGGGTAGCCGCCCTCGGCAACCGCGCCGTCGGCGGAGACGAGCACGGGTGGCACGGCTTCGTCGATGCCTCCGCCAAAGACGTAAGCGCCGGCGGCCTTCGCTTCATCGATCACGGCGTGCGCGTCGCGTCCCACCGCCTCCCATTCACCGTCGGGCACGACCATTGCCGCGCTGGGAAAGGAAATCAGGTATTTGGCCATGGTGCTCTCACTTTGAGGATGGATGTTGGGAGTAAAGCGGGTGAGTCGCCTGACGCCCCCAAGCTCAGCGACGGGCCTGGAGGCGCGTCGAACGCAGGAGCGAATTCCCGGCCCGTTCGCTGCAGCGCATGGTCAGGCGACGTGGATGTCGGTTTTGACCACATAAGTCAGATACTGTGATAAAAATCGTGCTCCCTCTTGCCAAAGCCAAGTATTTTTGCACTGCGTCACGGGAAGTATGGAAACGGAGAGGCG
Organism: Chthoniobacter sp.; assembly: GCA_036501065.1. Taxonomy (GTDB): domain Bacteria; phylum Verrucomicrobiota; class Verrucomicrobiia; order Chthoniobacterales; family Chthoniobacteraceae; genus Chthoniobacter. Next base: position 42,537 of record DASYAY010000052.1, read on the forward strand.
GTTCGCTGCAGTGCTTGGTTAGGCGCCGATCTAGGTGTCGTAAACAGCGGTCGCTTGCGCGTTATGGTCGCCATCTTTGCCATTAAGGGAAGTCCGCGTTCCGTCATTCGTCAATCGGGGCGCCTGCATCGATCCACGCCTTCGCCTCCGCTAGGCCGCACCCGGCCAGCCCCATCGCTTCCTTGACCGCCGCGATCTTGTTCAGGTAAGCGAGGGCCAGTAATCGCTCCCGCGTCTCCACCGGCACCGCCCGGAGGCTCGAAGGGATCTCCACCGCAGGCAAACGGACGCCCATGGATACCGGAATTATGGTGCCACAGTTTCCGCACGTCGCATTCCGCAGGGTGTCGTCCTGCGCGCTCGACGTAGCAATACGGGACTGGCAAGTCGGGCAGGTGAAGATCATAAACTGATCGTAGCGGTTGGACAATAGGCGACAATGTCGAACGACAAACTCTCTGAGAAATGTAGATGCGTATGGAAGTCGCCTAACCCGCATTTCTCATACATCGTTTGTGATGAAGTGAGATTGACTTTGCGGTGCTGTTTTTCCGGCTGGTGATGGTTTTTTGGGGAGACTTTTCCACTCACCGGGGTCCTCCAAAGACACTGCCCCCTTCCCCCATCTGCTTT
>DASYAY010000053.1:0-148596 GCA_036501065.1 Chthoniobacter sp.
AAGGCTCTCTTTTTGAACACTCTTCTAATTCATCTACAACATTACTATAATAACTATCGTCATCCGGTTTTGACCCAACCTTATCCGGATTTGACCCACCTCTATCCGGATTTGAGCCAGTCTCGTCCGCTTTTGACCCAGGCATATCCACCGGACCCTTCACATACCAGCACCGTTTTCCGTCAACCGGCAGGATCATCTTCTCCCTTTTCAGGATCGCAATAGCTCTCTTGATCGTGGATTTGTCAAACGCTTGCAGTGTCTCAATCGTAGCCGGGGCGAGTTCCACTTGTTCTGGCTCGTCGCTCTTTCTGCACTCCTCGGTCCAATACTTGAAGTTGTAATAAATTGTGGCCGCCGGAACACCAATCTTCGCGGCGAGCATGGAATCAAAATATCTGATCTCCTCCTCAGCACTATGCCTCCACTTCGTGGAGACATGGTAGCTGCGAGTCTCATCATATTTGGGGCGCTTGAGATGCGGATTCTGGTTCTTCATTTCGCAGGCACCGACCTCCACTAGACGCCGAATGCAATCATCGACGGTCGAGCGACCGAGGTAGGGAAACTTGGATTTGATATAGTCCAACTTCATACGCACCCACTTCTTCTCATCGATGGTGGTTCCGTGAGCCCGCACCTTGTGCGCCAAATATCGCAGGACTGCGGCAGCATGCCATCCCACTTTCTCTCCGTTCTTCCGTTTGATTTCAGCTACGGTCTTGGAGAATCCGTGGGTTTTACTTTTCTTATCCCCTCCGCTTTCAAGAACACTCTCGGGAGTGCTCTTGGCAGCGTCGGGATTATTTGCAGTCGGATGTTTTGTGTCGACATCCTCTGCATGATTGTTTATGATATTCAATGTTATCTAGCATTGGTTTTATAGACGCCCACGGTTCCTAGCCGCTGGGCGTTTTTGGTTTTCTGCCGGTGGTATTGCCACCGACAATAAGAATGGGCCGCATCGCGGTAGAGACACGATGCGGCCCAAGAAAGGGTCATATTTGGTGCAGACTCTCTACGTCTGAGTTATTGAGCAGGATAGCTAATACTTAGCCAATTGTCAAGCGCACCGGCGCAATGACATGTGGAAAGTGCATTTGGCTTAGAGCTAACTTTGGAAGGGCCGGTTGAAGCGGCGGATTTTTGGCGGGAGCGATTGTGGCGTGTCACCAGATCGGGCCGTATTCGCACAGAAATGGCCGTGGCGGGCGTTTTGCGGTGCCGGACGGGTTTCCGACGTCGGCGTGGTCGACTGCGCTCCTGTCAGGCTCGGCACCGGTCGCGGAATGTATTGCGAGGAGTTCTCAAAATCGTCGAATGAAGTTCAATCAGAGAAATGCCTTGAGGGAGGATTCGAGAAGGCACAATTTTCCATTGACGGTTTCCGAGAGGACATTAAGGTCGAATCTGCAATCGGTGGTCATCGAACACCAGAACCTACTAACCGCCGATTGTATGTCGGTGCATCACGTTCATGATGCGCAGGGCGCACTCTGCGGCAGCCAACCGCGAGTGAGAGTTTGAGGCAGTCGTAAGACTGCCCCGCTAAATGCCAGAGTTCGATTTGTCCGGAGAAATCTGGGCAAAGCGCCGATGATTAAGAAACAATCATCGGTGAATTCGCTCGTCCTCGTAAGGGGACGGGGCGGATTACGCTGCCGTCTGTCTACGGCACCAGCAATGGTGGCATTGGCAAAACTCACGATGCTAAGTTGTCCATTGTTGGTGGTTTCCAGTGAGAAGTAAGGAAGACAACTAATAGACATGGCTACCACAGCCGAACTCAAAGAAAAACTGAACGCTCGTCTTGGACAGATTGAAAAGTTCAAGACCTATAAACCGGAAAAAGTGGAAAAGGAGATCAAGGACCTCGATGAAGAGATTCGAGAAAAGGAAACCGAACGGGCCGAGAAGAAGGCAGAACTGGCTACCTTCTATTCCTTCATCGGCGAGCCTGTTCCCATTGATAGTTCTGTAATTCCAGGCGAAGAGCTCAAAGAAAAGATCAAGGCAGTGATGCCTCGATTTCCCAATGGCACCAATGGGAAGGAATTGGCGGCAGCCATCGCAGATCATCGAGTCACTTCGGAAAGCATCTCCAGTCTCTACTGGACTGATGGACAGGTATTCCTGAAGAAGGGTAAGAACAGCAAAGGAGAGGTCGAAATGGGTTCCAAGACCCGATACCTGCTTGCGACGGCAGATGACAAGGAGAGCATCCTGGCTGACAAGAAGTTCGAGGAGGAGCGCGAAGAAAAGGCCAAGGCAAAGCGGAAGAAGGCTCAGGTGATCTAAAGAGTAAAAGGGAGTGGCGGTAACGGCATGGGCTATGGGTCGTTACCGCCTCGCCTGCCTCCATGCGCACTTCACAACCTGTGCAGCGTGTTGACCTGCTCAACTGTCGTCGCATTCCAGGGCGGCTGAACGCGGAGCAGACTGCATTATTGTTGGGTTTTCATGAGCACGATCTGGGGCCGTTAATGGCCGCTGGGCTGCTCAAGCCACTGGGCAACCCTGCTACTAATGCACCGAAGTATTTCGCCGCTGTAGTAGTGGAAGAACTGGCAAGGGACCAAAGATGGTTGGATCGGGCGACACGCGCCATTGCCCTATACTGGAACAAGAAGAATCAGCGAAAGTCTTCCTGCACTGCTGTGACATCAGGGGAGCCTTGACCTGGTTAATGTTCTCTGAGAATCACGAGCCTGAGGAAAGGGGAAATGGAATGAGCTTTGGTTCGGTTGACGCCTCGTAATCCTCAAGCGGTGGGCAGAGCACTCGCGCCCCACGAGAATACGCTCGATGAACCGCTTTACTCGCATGGCCAAGGGCGGCTTGGGCGAACCGTTCCGGGTATCCGCCACGGAAGGCGCGCTCGGCCCACGAGTAGCGGAAGGAGTGCAGGGTGATGCCTTTGAATCCTAGCAACCGGCATCGACGCCGGAACTCGGCTGCTCGTTCCTTGCTCCCGGTTTTAATGATGGAAGGGAACAGTGGCCCAGACTGTGGAAGGCTCCTGAGGATGGTCGCTAATCTGGGGCCGATTCTCAAAACGCAAGGCTCAGCCTCTTCACGCAATTTTCTCCGGTTGTAGATCAGAGTCATGTTTATCCAATCGATGTTCTCAGCGGTGAGTTGAGCTGCATCCATTTGGGCTGAGCCGATCTCCCAAAGTAGCTCGTAGTAGTGCCGCCGCTCTTTGTTGCTCTCAGCTTTGATGATCGCGTCATATTCTTTCTGGCTGATCGCTCGTTTGCTGGTGTGGCGGGGCTTGGGCCAAGTCGCCTTATGGAGAATAGGCCACGGGAGCCAGCCGAGATTGATGGCCAGATTGTGAATTCGCCGGAGGTAGTGAGCGAGAGACACTCCATTCACCTTCATCAGTTTTAGGAAAGCTTCAGCGGTCGTTTGGACAATCGGCTGGTTCCTGATCGGATCGAATCCTGAGCTTTTGAATGCCCGCACGCTCCGCTCCCGAGTGGAGTTCCGGCCGTGTTGGCTGAAGGCGTCCATCACATCCTGCCACGGTCGAACATTCATCTTGGGGTCGTGAGCAGCAAGATGAACCCGAGCTACCGCCAGATTGAGCATGGGCTGCTGAACGGCAGCGTTCATGGCCTGCAACAATTGCTCGGCGGTTGCGCGATCTCTGGTCTTCAAAGACTCCTGCCGCCGGTTGGAGATGTTCTCAGCGTAGTAAACGCCACTGCGGCGGCGATAAAGGCGGTAGAATTTCTGCATGGACTGGTGCTCGTTGAAGTGAACAACAGGCCGGGCCGGAAGCGTTACCGAGTAGTCGGCGAGCATTGGAAGGGTTCGCACGAATTGTCGTGGAGCAGTTCCAAGTCGAGGAATCTACTGGCAATTCTACTGGCAGTTGGAGGCAAAAGGAGCCTTCCTTTTGGAGCAAGTGCCTGAGGATCAGAGTGATCCTAAAGACGCTCCTGAGGTAGGATTCGAACCTACCCGACCTTCGATTCATTTGCACGGTGGCGCGCGAAAGGCGCTTCCTTACTCAGGCGTGGTGAAGAATCCTCAGAATCGGAGCGACCCATCGCGAGCCGCGCAACCTTACCGCGCGGTCACCCTGAGGTCACCTTCCTACGACTGTTCCGCGAAAACTTCCGGGTGAGAAACTTCTGCAGCAGCCCAAGCGTTTCGTGGATGGCCATCACGGTTTTGGAATCCATCTCGCCGGTCTGTTCCACGCCGACACGTTCCTGGATCTGTTTGATCGTCTCGCTATCGTGGGCGGTAAGTCCGGCGTTCATCTTGATTTTCGTACTACTCGATTCAAGCCGCCGGCGCGTATTGCGCTCCACCGACGATGCGATAAGAAAAGCCGCGGCCGCTCCATTCGTTGGCCAGGCGTTTGATCGGGAAGCCAGGCGCGAAGTGGGACGCTGCGGCGACAGTCAGGTCGAGGGCGTGATCGGGGTATTGGAGAACATCCGGACCGTCATCGATGAGGATGCAGCGGATGGCGCTCTGCTCGCCGTTGGCCTCGAGCCAGACGGTCACCGGCGTGAGCCAGGGAATGTGTTTGCCCGGGAAGGCGAGCGGTGACGGCCGCGTGGAGGCCTCGATGGAGCGGATGGGGAGGGCCACACCCAGGAGCGAAGGGTTTCGGCCGTCATTCATCACTCCGCTTTCCGTCTGGCCATCGTCGCCAGTATCGAACCCACCGCCAAAACAGGTCGCCCGGATCCCGCGGACTACCAGATCCGGGCCGTCGACCTCGACGACCCACGGCACTCCGGGTCTCGCGATGATGCGGTTTGCGCTCACGGCCGCTATTGGTCGGCCGGCGTGAAATCGACGTAGAAGGTTTGGCCTGGTCGAAGTTTCCCAAAAAGCTCCGGATTCGCGATCTGGATCTCGAGAGAAGCCGACGGCGAAAACCGCGCGAAGGTATTATTCTCGTCGCTTCCGTCCTCGGGGTAGCCGTCGTTTCGGGACACGGCGTGGAAGCGCACGGTGTCACAGGCCTGGTCAACCTTGACGTCGGAGACCTGGAGTTTGGCGCGCATGGTGGGAGAGCTCATTTGGGTATGGGTGTGGCTGTCGGTTTCGGCGTGGGTGTCCCGCGGTTCGTGGGACGGTTCAAAAACGAGTTGAGGACCGGGACGACGGCCGCGGCGCCGGACTTAGCGAGTGGACTAAAGGGTACGGCATCGGCGCCGGCGGCAATCAACGGCCGGGTGACCGCTTCGCCGACGGCTTTGGTCGCGGTGGAATGGATCGCGGATTCGGCGCCGAACTTCGTCGCGCCGTAGCGGTCGACGGAATATTCCACCTTGGAATAATCGCCGCCCAGTTCGGCGACCTTGACGCCTTTAACGTAGAGCCTGGTCGCGCATCCGGATAGGAGCGCCAAGGGAAGGAGCAGGAAGACCGCTGCGATGAGAGCCAGGACGACGGTGGCGGGAGTCAGCTTCTTCATGCCCGCGCGGCGGTGTCAAAGGGGCGATGCGCGGGCGCCGAAGGAACGCGCTGCGGCCGACCGCTTCATGGTGAATGTTCATCAGCTCGCTAATTCTCACTTTCGCAGAAAATCGTGACGCACTTCGAAAAGGATGACGGTGAGCATGAGACAGAACACGGCGCCGCGAACGTGCCCCATCAGATCCAGGATGGCGCACTGCGCTATCCCAAAGCCGATCGCGAGCGAAACGAAGGTGCGCATGATCAACTAGAGATCGATCGAGTCCTCGTTGCGCGAGCGGAAGTAGGCGCGGATCTCGTCGCGCAGACGCATCGATCGCTCGGTGCCGTCGTCGTGCAGTTGGTAGAGGCCCTGGGAGTCACGCTTGATGTCGTGATGCGGATCATACCGGTGCCTGGAAAGGATTTTCCACCGGTCGAGGTAACCGCGATTCGCCTTTCTGCCGTGCCAATGGTGGACGAGCAGGCCGGGCATGTAGCCGATATTGCGACGAATGTGCCGCTCCGCGCGGGCTTCCCAGCGATCGACGTCGCCGAGATAGTTGGGATGCATGCGCGGGTTGATGCTGGGGCGGCCGCGGCCGATGAGCGCGTTGGCCATGTGCTGGTCGGCGCTGCCGAGGATCGCGGTATCCATGAAGCCGCCCACGGCCTCGAGAGCGTCCCGGCGCCAGGCCCAGGCGTACCCCGGGTGCCAGGACAAATGGCGATTGGCTTCGCCCTTCATGCCACATTCGTAATAGCACTTCACGAAACCGCGGTATTGATCGATCGGCGTTTCGTCGGGCCCGAGGTCGATGGCCTCGCTGAACATTTGCACCACGCCGAAGTGCTGCAGCTGGTGGACGGCTTCGCCCACCCAATCGGGCCGGGCAAAGACGACGTCGGCATCGACCCAGGCGCAATACTTCCAGTCCGCCGGCAGGCGCGAGACCAGGAGGTTGAGGATGTTTTCCTTGTGCCAGATTTCGTGATTCGTCCGCAGCTGCAGGTGTTGATGCGCGGAAGCGATCGAAGCGGCCGTGTGCGGCCGCTCGCCAAATGCCGCCTCGCCCACGTGGAGGATGGCGCCGGCGTCGGTGACCCGCTTGGCGAAATCGGAAAAGAGCCGGTAGCGCGAAGCGTAGCGCGAGGGGTTGGTGATCGCGGTGAGAACGTGCAGCGGCGAATGGAGCGGCTTGGAGCGCGGCGTATAGCCAGGCACGGCCGTCTCCAGGCCATTGGTGGAATCGAAACGAGTGGCGGAAAGGTGTGTGACTGCGGCGGATCCTTGGTTGTCGTAGCTCATGGGTGAACGGTGATTTTGAGAGGCGGCCCGATTAGTTATTGGGATTGGTCACGCCCGGCAGCGGACTCTTCTTGAGATAGGCCAGGGCGTTGGTGACGGCGCCGCTGGCGAGAATGATCCCGAGCGTTTTGAAGTCGGGCGTTTGCACATGCGCGCCGGCGGCCTGGGCGACGGAGATGCCGACCCACGTCGAGCCGGCGGTGGAAGCGCCGCCAATCACGGCCGCGCCAAAGGATTTGAGCCAGGTTTGCCAATTCATATTTTTGTCAGAATTCCAGGTGGTCGTCCGCGGGGTCGTGACGCTTCCAGGTGCGCAACTGCGTGCGGCGCATCCTCCGCGCGGCGCATATCGCGGCCGCGGATTTGTAGAGGAAACGAAGAAGGCTGAGGACGGCGATCGCGGCCGTGGCCGCGGCGCCGATGCATCCGGAGATATCGCGGATGGCCTCGTTGTGCGCGATGACCCAGGAGGAGAGACCGCTCGTCGTGCCCACGATCGCAGGTAACATCGGGAACCGTGTGTCGAGATAGAAGAGCCACTTCACGCCACCCGGCGCGCTGTCAAATCTGGTCAGCAATAATGGTCGGTAGCCGTGCCAGCCGTGCCGGACCCCCCAGGGTTGCCGGATGGTCCCTGCGCTCCATCCGAGCCGCCGTCAAACCCGGCGCCACCGGCACCGCCGGCACCGCCGGCACCCCCGGCGCCACCAGATACGTTGGCGTTCACACCATCATTGGTCCCCGGATCGTCCGTGATGCACCACCAACGATCGATCGAGCCGCCGTTCCCTCCGGGTCCGCCATCGGCGCCCGCGCTGCCGTCGCTGCCAGCGCCGGCCGTGGCGGAAACGGGGTCCGTTCCATTGTTCGCGGAAGTGACGTTTGCGCCTCCGCCAGCTCCGCTGGTATCCCAACTGCCGCCCTCGTTCGTGCCATTGGTCCAGTTATAGACCGAGCCCGATCCGCCTCCCGAGATGTCGCTTGGCACCTGTCCCGCGATGCCCGTGGACCAGTTAATTATTTGGTTGGTCGAATCGTCCGCGGTCCAGGTCACAGAACCGGCGGTGCTGCCGTCCCAGCCCGAAAAGTCGATGGTGATACTGGCCTGACTGCCAGGGTCGCCAGCGCCTCCGTTGCCGTTGCCCGGGGCATCGGCACCGACGCCCCCCACCGCGCCAGTGACCCCCGCTCCACCCTGCGCCGATTGGGAGTTTCCGCGCACATCGCAGTGATAGAGATTAATGGTGCCCCCGTTGCCCGGCGCGGGAGAACCCGAGCCGTCAGTGGCTCCAGCCGGACCATCACTGGTCCATGCACCGCGGGCACTGGCGCCGTGGATTTCGATTGGTGCGCCGTTTCCGACCACCGCCCCGAGGAAGATCGTGGGCGTCGTGTAGAGGGTCAGGCTGCTCGTGGTGATCGTCCCTTCCAAATTGCCACTTCCAATGATGGAGACCGTCCCGTTGAGCGTGAAGTTTTCCGTGGTGTCGCCGCAAAGGAAAAAGGCGGCCGCGCCGGCGGTGATCGCCGCGGCGAAGGTGGCAAAGGGATGAGAGGCGTCGCCGATCGCGCCGGTTCCATCATCGCCATCGGTGGCGCTGATGAATGCCATCGTCGAAACCTTCGTCGCGCCTCCGAGACCGGAGAGAGCGGCCTGGACGAAAGCGGTGGTGGCCAGCTTGGTGGAGTCATCGCCGCCGGTCTGGGTCGGAGCAGTCGGGTTGCCGGTAAGCGCCGGAGAGGCCAGCGGCGCGAGCCCAGCTGCGGCCGCGGCCACGAACGCCGTGGTCGCGAGTTGCGTGGTATTGGTTCCACCGCTGGCCGTGGGCGCCGTCGGCGTGCCGGTCAGCGCCGGAGAGGCCAGCGGCGCTTTGGCGGCGAGAGCCGTGGTGATTGTCGCGGCGTAGCTGGCATCGTCGTTAATGGCGTCCGCCAGTTCCTTGAGCGTTTCCAATGCACCAGGTGCACCGCCGACCAGTGCGGCGATCGCCGCGGCGACAAATGCCGTGGTGGCGACTTGGGTGGTATTAGTGCCAGAGGATGCCGTCGGAGCGGTGGGCGTTCCAGTGAGCGCCGGCGAGGCCAATGGGGCCAGCGCGGCCAGGGCAGTAGTGAGGCCGCTGACGTCGCCCTGGGCGATGGCCAGGGCGGTTTTGAGCGCCGCGGCCGTCACGGTACCATTGAGGCCGGCAACGGAGATGACTCCGCCAAGGGCAGCGAGAAAGGCCGCGCGATCGTCATCGTTCAGCCAGGTGAGCGGTGAGCGGATCTCCATCGACGCGAGGCCAGGGATGGCTCCGATGGCATTGAGGACAGTGCAGGGAAGTGTAGGGTTACTCATTATAGTTATCAGTGCTCAGTCGGAGGAGCTTGGAGAAACGACCGACTGGAAGATCGTGAAGGTGAACGTGTCACTGCTCGTCACGGTGGTGACATCGTCATTGACCTCGGTGAACTGCAGCTCCGCGGAGACGACGAGCGAAGTGACGCTGGGCGGGTTCGCTTCCTTGGCCGCAGTCGCGATATTCGCGGCTTCGAACCAGCACTGGAGCTCAGTCTGAGCGAGAGTGAAGGTGAGCTCGTAATACTGGTTGGGGCTATCGCCGGTGACGGACGGCGAATCGAGGGAAGCGGTGACCAGCGGCTCACACCAATAGATGCCGACCGGCCGGAGTGTGAGTTGGATTTCGGTGATCCCGCTGCCGACGAACGTCCCGCCACGCGAGGGAATGACAGCAAAGGTCAGATTATCGGTGGCCTTGAAGCCGTCGATCTGCGGCAGCAGCGTGCTCGCAACCTTGCGCAAGAGGAGATCGACGGGGATGTCGATGACGCCGGCGGGCAACGTGCCGGCGAGCGGCGCAGATCCGCCGGCGGCCGTGCCGAGAGTGAGGATGAATCCCAACGCTTGCGAGACCGTGTTGAGGAATTCGACACCCAGATGGTAAACGCCAGGCGCCACGCCCTCCCCGACCGGCACCATGAGACATTGCACGGCCTGCTGGTAGGGCACCGGCGGATCGCTCCCGAATGTCGATGGCAAATAACCCACCGCGCCGGTGACCTGCAGCGCCGGGCTATTGCTGACGATGACCGCAGTATTTCCGAGAGAGACCGCGTAGGCCTGGAGCTGGGTGACGACGAGCAGCGTGCCCGGCCCGACGTTCAGGTTGACGACGGCGCCGGCGCTGACGTCTACCGTGCTGCCGTCGTAAGAATTAAAAATCGTGAAATCGCTCATGCTATCGAGGCGGTCACCGCGTTAATGCCGGCCCACACATAGCCGGCGGGTTTGATGGCATCCTTGGGCACATCGAAATAGATGAGCCTGGGGCGCAGGAGGAAACTGGGCGTGTCGGGACAGGAATCGGCGACACTGACCGCGTTCACGAGCTGCTTGGTCGCGGTCATCTTGTTCGTGGTCGACCGCGAGATCACACAGCCGAAGGTGCGCGACTGCTGCAGGCCGGTGAGGGTGAGGCGCTGACTGAGCAGCGGGACGTCAAACCAGTCGACGCGCGCCAGGTTCGGCGCGGTGTTGGCCGGACTGGTCTGGGAACGCGCTTTGCCCCACTCCAGGACGAACATGTATTGCGCGGCGCAGGCGTTACCCGGGTTATCCGATCGCGCATTGATCAGCTGATGGAGCAGCGTGAAGCTGAGCGAGAAGTTTTGCCCGGCCTGCCACAAGCCGCGGTCGAACTCCAGCGTGGGGAAGAGCTGGAGGTTGTAATCCCGAGCGAAAAAGGAATTGGTTTGCCCGGCGCGATCGAGGACGTACCAGCAACTGCCGTTGTATCCGGCATACTCGGTGGGCTGCAGCTGGGCGCCGCGATGGCCGCCGGCGCCGGGGATGGAGATCGCGGAGCCGCCGGTATTCTGAAAGACTTCGCCGGCGGACGGCGAACCAGGCAGAGAGCTTCCCGTGGTAACACTACTCGTTTCGAATCCGGGTAAAAGCGCCGGCGGCCGCGGCAGACTCGAGGTGTTCGGCGCGCTGGTGTTGGATCCCGCGGCCAGGAGCGTGGAGGGATCGAAGGTCGAGGGCAGCCGCAGATTTGGGAAGAGGTAATAGGCGTTGGGAATGGCGATCGTTTGCGCAGTGGCGGTGGGCGAGGCCTGCGCGACGAGCGTCCCGGTGGGCACCAGCGTTTCGAGCAGATCGACAGATCCGGTGAGGGTGGCGAGCGCGGCCGCCAATCCGCTGACTTGCGCGATCGTCACGGTAAGTCCGGCCATGAAGGCGCTCTTCGGTCCGCACGTAGTTATCCCCACGCTCAAGCTATTGGACGCCGGCGCCACGGCGAAACTCAGCGTGACCTGGTTGTCGCTATCGATCGCCGCTGTGTACTCGGTTCCCAGCCCGAGGATCTTCCCGCCCGGGCGCGTATTCGATGCTACCAGGACAGAGGCGATGTTATCTGTTCCCAAGTTATGCACAACCGCGATGGACGTGCTTTCGCCGTCGCCGATCGTGGTCGTGTAATTCTGCTGACCGGTGATGACCTGGCTGGGAGAGAAGGGAACGTAAGTCCGCGGCGCCGGCGGATTGAGCCAGTTGATCGTCTGGACCGCCTGCAGCTCGTTGTAATTCTCGACGGCTTGGATGGTGACCGGCTGCTGGCAGAGCGTGACGATATCGCCGGTAACATCCGGGTCATCGATATCGGCGCTGGTCGGGACGAGCTCGAGCTGGATCTCCAGCGGCGCGGTGTAGGTGTTCGCCGCGCGCAGTTGCCCGGCGAGCTCTTCACGATCGAGAGGCAAATCGAATTCGGGCGGTCCCAGGAGCGCCTGGTCGACGGTCACGGTGATCTCCGCCTGGGGCGCGCCACCGAGGGCACCGGTGAACTCGATATAGGCCTGCCCCGTGACAGGATTGGTCACGCTGAAAGGCGTGCTCCCGTCGGTGAACATTTCGTTCAACGCATTCTCGATGTCCGACGGCCCGCTGAGATTGGAGACGACTCCGGAAACATAGTTGTTCCAAGTCAGGAAAAACGTCCCGGAGAAATTGGTCGGAACAATGAGCGATTGGATCTCGTTGACCGGCGGGACACCTGCGCTGCCGGTGCTCCCGGCGAGGACCTCGCGCACCGTGGGCGTATCGGAGATCCCTTGCGAAAAGCCGTCTTCGTTAAACGCGGCCGGCGCCTGCAGCAGCCGGAACTCGTACCACCAGGACCCGCCATCCTGGTAACTGCGAATCCGGACGAAGGTCGTCGGGGAGAGAGTATTGGTGACGGCCGTGAACGTGACCGGCGAGCTCGTCACTCCATCGAGGTTGACCAGCCAGCAACTCGGGCTGGAAAGAATGCAGGCCGCGGACCAGCCCGCGGAAGCGAAGGCCGCGTTGAACGCAGTGACGACGTCGGCCGCGGCAGCGTTATAGGCCAGGTTGCCCGTGGTGAGGAACTCGCCTTCGTTGTTCGGATCGGGCGCGTGGACGGACCATTGCCCGGCTACTGGAGGTGTATTGACCGGCCCGATCGCGGCCTTGAGCGACCGGATATTGAGATCGGTGCGCGGCGCCGGCGTGCTGCTCGCCGTGGCGCGATCGAGCACGGTGAGCGTGCAATTGATCGTGTCGCCCTGGAAAAGAGGCGGTAGTGTGACCGCGCTCCCATCGCTGCCGACGAGCTTCTTTTGCGTCAGGTCGGCAAAGAGATTGAGCGTGATTTCGGACACGCCTTCGCGGGAGTGTCAAACCACTTGGGCTAGAGCTTTATCGCGATTCCGCCTTGATGAGCTCGTCGACTGACGGGAGATGTCGGCCGAGGATCTGATCGGCCAGCTTTTCAGGAGAGAGGTTTTTGATCCGCGCCGATCGAGTAAGGCGGTCGGCGACCACTGGATCCAGATAACGTCCGATGCGTTGCATTCGGGGAACTGGAGCGCGCGAGGTCGGTTTGGCCGGTGTCCGTACAGGCACGATGATACGTTTTGGGCGGCTCAAAGGGATGTCGGGGTGTGAGGCACGCTTCGATTTCCACCAGGCGATGAGCAGGTCGAGTTTTTCCTGGGTGGGAATTACCTTGCAGCGGATATATTTACTGATCGTCGACGAGGCCACGCCCACGAATTGAGCCATCTCTACGCCCGGCACGATCGGGAATCGGCCAACGAATTCACGCAACGTACCTAGGAAATCGTGGACATCATCGAAGGGTGCCGGGACTTTAAGCGCCGCGATTCGTTGTTTCCCGAGCTCGCGTTTGAGGGAGTGCAATCTCGCCAGGGCGTCCAGCTTTGCGGCCGTTTTCGCTTTCCCCCCTCGGCTGGAAGCTTCCTTGGGGTCTCCAGGCTTCAATGGAGACGCGGATTTCGGTGAACGTTTGGATGGCATAGAAAGGGGGCCGCGCGGAGGATACCTCGCTTTTCGTTTCTCTAGAGCGAGAGAGGGCTTCAACGGAGCCGCGCAGCCTCGGGATCGTGCTTCAAAGAAGCCGTGGATGCAAGATATTCAATCCTGCAGGGAGCCGGTGAATTGCGGGTCGATGTCCTTATTCAGCCCGAAGAACCAAAGATCGATGGGCGTCGGCTGGAAAGGGAAAGGTGGGTTGAGTGGCGGCGTGGCCGCGTCCTGCTTTTTGGCGGCCGCTGAGGCTTCGGCTTGGGCGTTGGCTTCGGCATCGAGTGACATTGAGAATTCTCCAGGGAAATTCCGTCTGTCTCCACCGCGGCACCGGGAGATGCAGATCGAATTCGGTTTGGTGGGTTCTGATCACTGGCAACTGATTACTGATCACGTGCTCCAGTATTGGCCGGAGAAGTTTCCCGCGGCGAGATAGGCGGCGATCTGACTCGATTCGTCGTTATCGGTGGAAAGCAGCGAGTTGATGAGTCCGGCCGTGACGCCGTCGGCCAGGACACCGCCGAGAGGGAAGGTGATCGGATCCGGTTGTGCGCTGGGCGGGACCACGGCGCTCGCGTGGTTCAGATTCCAAAAGACGAAGTTTTGCGGATAGGGCGTCCAGGAGGCGTCGGGGGCATCGCCCTGGAAGTGCGCCGGCGAGACCAGGTAAAGCGTGGCGATGAGGATCTCGTCGGTCTGCGGTTGAACCGCGGTCCCCAGGAGCGCGTCGGCATTGCTCGGATCGACTGGCGGCGTCCATTTGGCCTCGGCTTCCAACCAGGCCCGCGAAGGTCCGATGAATGGGCCCTGGATTAGGGACGAGATCTGGATCGATTGCGACTGAGTCTGGGCGTCGAGGATGGTGGTCGTCTGCTGGGCGGTGGCCGGCCGCGCCATAAGGAGGACGATATCGCAAGCGCGAATGAGCCGATTCCGGCCGGGATCGTTGACCGGGTTCATGGCCGACTGGCTGCCCGGGTCGGCCGGTTCGACGCCGACAGTGGAAAAGAAAGCCGGGTAACCTTCACCAGGCAAGGTGATGAGATTGCCATCGCTGTCCGTCGAGTCGCCGGCGGAGGCCGCGGGATCGCGCCAGGACAAGATTGCTTGCGGGGTGCCGTTGGCACCATTTGGATCCTCCGTCAGCGGAACGGCCGTGGTGACGCCCTTGGTCGTGACGTTAATGGTGACATCCTTCCCGTCGACGAAGCCCGGCGTGACGCTAGCCACCCATTGCCCCCCCAGAGGCTTGATGGTGTTATCCCACACCCAAGTCGCATTGATGGACCAGGGATGGATAAAGGTCTGCCCGACTTCGAGCGAGACCAGGACGCCGTCGGCCGTCCAGCGCAAGGTGACGCCGGTACCGCGTCGCGGAATGTTGCGATTGTGCTGAGCGCGCAGTGCGTTCCACTCGTCGGCGGGAATCGCCGGGATCCGCAGCGTGCGTGAGATGAGCGAGGAATAGGCCATTGTTGTTCGTTCGATGATCCAGGCGGGACGCCCGCATCGGCAGGCGGGACGCCCACCCTACCCGGGCGCCGGCCAAAAGAAATGACGCGCCTGGTCGTTGCCGCGCGGATCAGCTTTGTGCGCCAGGTTGAAATAGGGGATTTGAAAAAGGATAACTTGGCCGCTGCTCAGTTTGCGTAACATCGCCAGCGGACAGCGGACCATGCGCCCGGGCAGGCCGGGAATACCGCCGCTCGTCGCCGCTCCTCCTTCGTTGGGCGGCGGTGTGCCGTTTAGGGAATCGTAATACGGCACCTGCACGATGGTGAGACTTTTGGGAATGAGCACCCAATTATTGTCGCACTGGAACTGCGTGGCGATATAGCCGGCGCCGTTGTTGCCAAGCAACGGATCGCCGAAGTCGAGAACCGGCATCTGGTTGCCATCGCGATTCGGGCCGGAGAGATAGACGCCGTTGATGAGCGGCTCCTGGCCGTTGATGAGGCCGGTGAGGATCGCAGCCTTGCCTTGCGACTTGAGCGAGCACTTGAAAGGGTTCTGGAAAGTCACCAGGTCCGGCGACGCCGAGATCGTGACACCGTTCGCGCTCCACTTGAGCCGGATGCCCTCCCCTTGGAGAAGCCGCATCGCCATCACGGCCGCTCGGGCAGTATCCCAAATCTCGGCGGTGATATCATCGCCGGGATGTGCCTCGGGGAAATTCCACATAACTACGATCCCGCTTGGTCGAGCTGCCCTTGAGCGTAAATGATCTTCGCTGCGCCCAGGTCCTGGCCGGTGAGACGATAGCGCTCGGTGATGCGCGCCGGTCCGGTGGATTTGTTGCGCCGGGTCACTTTGGGTGCCATGACAAACCAGGCGCGCCCGGGGAAGCTGGTGATGCCGAGGACCTGCGCATCTGGCGGCACCGGGATCAAGGTGCCGAGGGCCTGATAGATCGAGCTAGGGACGGAGGTGACACCGTAGGATCGACTGTAGATACCGCCGATCTTCAGCCAGTCGGTCGTCCCGAAAAGCGGATTCGGCTGGGTATTGTTTTGGCCGCCGGGCAGGCCGCCATTGGCGCCTTTTGCACCGCTCCAGGTCTCGGCAAAGCCTGGGCTGCCATCGGCGCCGGTCGTCGACCAATTGTAGGTATCCTTGAGCGATTGAAATGATGGATGCGTCTGGATCGGCGCGTTTTCCATTTCCAGGTCGAAGTCCCATTGCGTGTTGGTCTCGGATTGCGAGAGCGAAGCGTTTCCGGCAACGCCTTCGAACTTGAAGTTGACCTGGTAAAGGGCGCCTTCGATTTGGTGGAACGGACGCCCCAGGCAGGCGAAGCCGAAGATACCGACGGCCGCCTGGACATCATCCGGATTGACAGAAAAGGCGGTAGGCAGGTCTGGGACGATGACCGGGACAGTCACCGAGGCAACGCCTTGTTTGTCGGCGACATCACCGCTGACTTCTCCTAAGACCAGATAAGTTCCATTAACAAGCGCGTCTGTTGCCATGTGATTTTCGAGTTATCCGAAGACAGCCTTGGAAGGCATGACAACGCGCTCCGGCTTGGACTCGAGCTGCTTGGTCAGTTTGTCGATCGACCCTTTCAGCGCGGTGGTCGCCTTGGTGCTCTGCCGGTGTGCTTCAAGTAGCGGGTTGGAGTGATCGGCATAGGCGCGGCCGCCGAGGCCGACGCGCCGATCGGCATCCGAGGACACGGTTACCTTTTGTTTTTCCTTTTCCTTCTCGGCCTTGGCTTGGTCTTCGAGGTCGACCTTGTTCGCGGCGAACCGGGCGGCATCGCCGTCCAGGAGATGATTGTCTTTCCCCTCGGTAAAATAACGATCGTAACGTTGCTGACGATCGATGCGGTCCTCCTCCAGGTGATCGCCCTTGGCCTCGGCGCGCAGCTTGGCGATTTCCAGCGTTTCTTTGCGGACGAAATCATTGCGCTTGCCCAGCTCCTCTTCGGCTTTTTTGGCGGTCTCCTGGTCCTTTTTGGCCTGTTTGTCTTTTTCCTCGGCGATGCGCTTTTCGACCTGGATCAATTGTTCGCGGATGCCGATGAGGCGCTGCGCTTCCTGAATCTCCGCCGGCGTGATGTTCCCGGATTTGGTTTTGCGATCGTAATCCTCGATCTTTTCGTCGACCTGGAAAGGTGCGCCGACGTAGGCCTGCCGCAGCAGCGTCTTTTCCTGTTGTTCCGGATTGAGCTTGTCGAAGTCCTCTTTCTCCAGGTCGCCCTTTAACTTGGCCTGCGCGGCGTAGAGGTCATCGAGGGCTTTCTTGTATTCCTTCGCGGCGTCGGCGGCGATGCGCATGGCATCGTGGGCCTTCATTTGTGCGTCGGTGAGGCCGTCCGTTTTCTGGATTAGCCTCTCCGTGAAGGCCGCCTCCTGTTCCAGTCGTTTCGTGATCTCCGCGCGCTGGATGTTCGCAGCGTGCGAATTGTGGCCTCCGAGGTAGGCGTAGTCCTTCTCGACGGACACGATCTTCTCGTGCAGCTGGTCAAGTTGTTCGCGCAGTTTTTTCGCGAGTTCCTCTTTTCCTTCATCATCAGTAACGTGCGCATATTCCGCGACGTTCTCGTTTCGTCCTCGGTGGAGATCGTTGTCGAGAGTACCTAACCCAGTGAAATTGCCTGCCTCCTGAGACTTTCGCCACTCGCCGAACGCCCACATGATCGAAGTGATCGCACCGAGAATTGGCACAAGCTTTCCGGCCGTAGCGAGCAGAGTGCGCAATCCTGCGATCAGGCCGCCGCTGGCCAAAGGCGTGGATAACATCGTCCGAAACGCCGCGATCGCGCCTCCTTGGGCACCAATCGTCACCTGTAGACCGCGCAAGCTCTGGATCATGCCCTCTATGCTGGCGAAGACCTTTTCACCGGTAAGACCGAAAGCGAACTGGATGGCGATGGCTTCGAGGACCGGCTTCAGTTTCCACAACTCGGCGACCAGGGCGCCGATCTTGTTGAGCATTTGGCCGATCTGTTCGCCGATGCCGGTGAGATCGATCCTGGTGAGCGACTGGAGGCCTCCGTTGATCCCGGGGAGGATCTCGGCAAAGATGCCGGCGAAGACCTCGCGGGCTTTCTGCCCCAGCGTGGTGATGGCATTGCCGACCTGGTGAAAGACTTCGGCACTGCGCTCCATGGTGTTGGCCAGGCCTCCGACCTGGTCTTCGGCCTGGTCGAGGCCTTCGCCCTCCGCCAGGAAAGCGAGCATCTTGGCGCCGGTTTTGCCGAAAAGCTCCATGGCGATTTGGGTGCGCTCCACGGGATCGTGGATACCTTCGAGCGAACGCTGCAAAGTACGGAATTGCTCGATCGCCGGCATCTCGCGGAAGCCGTCGACGTTGAGCTTGAGGCGCTCCAGGGCGTGATTGGTGGGCTGGCCTTCTTCGTTGACGCCGCTCAAGGCCTTTTGGAATTTGGCGAGCATCGGACCCACGGCGTCGGCGCCGAGGCCGGCGTTCTGGAACGCCTGGCGGAGGATGACCAGGTCGTGTACGCTCTGGCCGGTGTTGAGCGAGAGGTCCTGGAGCTGGCCGCCCATTTCCACGATGCCGCGGATTTTCTCGATGCCCTCGCTGAGGCCTTCGAAGGCTTCCTTGCCGATCAAATTGCCGGCGGTGAAGATCGTGGCCATCCGGGACAGGCCTTCGATCTTCTCGCGCACCTGGTTGAGGCGCTCGAGGAAAGGCGAGATATCGAGACCGAGAGTGGCGGAGATCACGTCAACCGTGGACGTGTCACCAGAAAACTCTTAACGCAGAGGCCGCAGAGGCGCAGAGAAATGCGAGTTGAGTGGCTGGGAAAATAGGGTTATGGTTTCTCAAATGAAACTGGTCGTTCAAGCGGGAATGCTACTGGTGGGGATCTATGGCGCCGTGTGGGCCGCGGCTTTTGCCGTGGGTGTGGTCATTGCCGTGGTGGCTCCTGTTTTGGGCGGCCTCCTGGGTAAATAGACCTTTCAAATCGGACATGCATGTCCGATTTGAACGCAACACTTAACGGAAGCCGGCGCGGCGGCCGGCGTGCTCCTTGAAATACTCCAGGCGGCGTTCCATGGCCCGGGCCTGCCAGTCGACGGCTTGCTGGATCCGCGACTGGAGACCAGCCACCTGGCTGGCGAAACGCACGTCGTTCTCCATGGTCACGCGCATGACGCCTTCGCTGCCGGCGGTGACAGTGACGGCGCCGCGGTCTTCGCCGTGGCGGGCGATCCACGCCGGCACGCGGGCCCCGAGGCGTTTGGCGGATCGATTCCAGCCGCCGGCGAGCAGGCCGACCCGCGCCAGGACCCGGCGCTCGAACCAGGCGTAATTCTCCCGCGGAACAAAGGCGATATCTCCCCTGCCCTGGTCGATCTTCCGGCGGCCGGTCGTGACATCGCGATTGACCTGGAAGACATGGCCGGTGACCTGGCTGCGGTGGGCGAGGTGAAACGGGACCAGGGAATCGCGACCCTGGAGAATAACATCGAAATCGATGAGGTAAGGCGTGCCGTCCTTTTTCCGGAGGACGTTGGAAACGACCTGGTTGGTGCCGGCGATCCGCTCGAGGTACTCGAGATAACTTCGATCCTTCGGTTTGAAGATCCTATGGAGATCGTCGCGAATGGCATCCTCACCTCGCTTCCGCGCGGCGGCATTGGCTTTGCCTTTGCCCGGCGGAGTCAGACCGATGGCCTTTTGAACGAATAGCCGGCTTTGATCCAGGAGGACCTCGAGGCCGCTCTTTTTGGAGTAGGCGGCGAACTCTCCCAGCGCCACATTGAAGCGGCGAGTGTCGACGTGTAAGCGGAGATCGCCCATTGCGGAAAGTTGAGTCAGCCGGCTAGCAACGCCTCAAAATCATCCGCGGTGACCTGTTTTGACGATGCGCCGTGTAATGTCACGGTCCATGCATCCTCGGCGCGCAAGTGCAGGTGCAGGAACTGCAGCGTCTGGATGTAGGGCTTCCGGGCCAGTGTCCAAGGATCGGTATGGAGCTTTTCGGCCAGGAGTCCGATCTCAGTGACGAACGCTCCTGGCTCGATCAGTTTGGGGGCGGTGTGGGCCCCGAGGCGCCCTCCTTGGGCTTTTTCTTCACGCCGAACTCCAGCTTTTTCATCTCCACGAAGCGCTCCGCTATCTCTTTCATGAGATAGGGAAACCGGTCCGGCGGGATCTGGCGGCCGAAAGCCTGGACGCGCTTTTGGAAAAGGGCCTCGTGAAAGACGCTGGCGTCGACTTCGCTCTCCGGAGCGCCGTGGATGAAGGCGAAGCCCAGGAGCGCGAGGAACTCGTTTTCCATCGTGGCGCTCTCGACCAGGAGACCGGTCTCAGGATGGGGGAGCTGCCGGACCGGGCCGCGCGGGGCGAGAAATTCGTTCTTCGTTTGCCGCAGCTGAAAGATCGAGGTGATGGAGATCGGGCGAAGCGTGAGATCGGGGGTGGCCGTGATTTCCTGCGGCTCGAGGAACGCTCGCGTGGCCGCTTCCTCGCGCAGGTAGAGTTCCGCCGCGGAGAGAGATTCGTCGTTCATGGTTCGGATGATCCGGGCAGGATGCCCGCATCGGCAGGCGGGACGCCCACCCTACCCGGCAATCTCCGCCTCCTGGTTGAGCCCGTCGATGATCTGCCTTTTGTGCTCCGGACTGGTGTGTTTGGTGATCAGGCCGATCTTGCCGTTTCGACGGATGACGGCGATCGGGCCCTGGTCCTTGACGAACTCGATGGAGCGGGTGTGGTTTTCAAACGCACACTTGATGTAGGCCAGCGGGTGTTCCGGATTCTTCCGGGAAAAATCCTTGTCCTCCCAGGCCTGGATCATTTCGGCGGTCTGGTAACGGCCGTCGATCGAGCGATCGGCCATCCGCCAGACGGTGACACTGCGCGGGCGGCCATTGACGTTTTCCACGAACTCGCCGCAGAGCTCGGGCAGCGGCGGGATCCCGAGGGCGGTGAGCGCCGCGAAAAGGATGGTGTTGCGCGTGGCCAGAGGATCCGCGGTGATCGCGGAGAGCGTCCAGAATTTGAGTCCTTTTCGAAGGGATGACATGTGATTTTAAAAAGCGGCACGCCGGCCGCGCGATGCCGCTAAACCTGCTGGGCGCTCGGGTAATTGATTCCCGAGTACTCCCAGGCGTTGAAATCGTCGTTCTTCTCCGAGGTTTTCACTTCCTCGATGAGGGTGAGTCCGCCGGCGAGGTCGCTCAGGCCGCTGGCGCCGAAGCCAGGGCTGACGGCTGGCAGAGTGCCGTGACCCTTCACGCTGAAAGAGGTTTTCGGGTCGTAGGCTTTGACCCGGGCAGTGTTGCCGGTGCTGCCCTTGAGCTCCTTTTTCTCGATCTTGGCCGTCTCTTCGTTGGACTCGATGAGCGCGCCTTGGACCCGGCTGATTCCGAAAGTAACGTCTGTCGCGGGCATGGCGTTAAGGCTCGGCGACGACCTCGAGCGCGGTGGGCGCGAGGACAAAGGTCAGGCTGTAGGTGACGGTGATCTGGCCGGTGGACGGATTGAGGGCCTGGCCTTTGTTGATCTGCATCTCGACCGGTTGGCCCGCGGCGCCGGCGGCGACCCACGCGGCGTTCAAGGTCTCGCAGATCCAATGCATCATCTTCCGGATGTCGCCGGTGGAAGGATTGGCCTCCCCGCTCGTCAAGCTGGGAAAGTTCGCGATCGGGACCGTGAGATTGGTCCCGTCGGAAGTAAAAGTGCCGAGCCAGGCTTCGGGAGCAGGATTGAAGGCCATCGCCTCCCGGGCGGTGTCAAACGCAAGCCGTCAAATCGGACATGCATGTCCGATTTAGGCACACCTAACTTTTATAACCTGCGGATTATAAATTATTCAAAACCCCTGGATGCCGGCCTGATAAGTGAAGGGAGTTTTGAAGGCGCGATGCTCGATCTCGGGATCGTTTTCGACCAGGCATGGCTTACCCAAGAGGCGCACGTGGCCGATCACCTGGCAGGCCAGGACCAGGGCGCCCTGGTTGGCCATGAGTTCGCGGATGGCCCATTCGCGCTGCGCGTGTTCCTGTGCGGTGGAATCGTCCGCCTGGCTCACGACGTCGATTTCGATTTTGGCCCGGCCGATCGTGGAGGATCCAACCAAGGCCTGGCACTTCACGCGAATGAAGACGGCGGGCAGCTCGATCCCGGCAGATGGATCGACAGCCTGCTCCTGGCCGGTCGGGAGGACCTCGATGTCGTGAGCATAGATATGCGTCGGGCCGCCGGCGATGTTCGCAAGCCCGGATTGCATGGCCAGGGCGCGGCCGATGGCGCGGGCGGCGTCGTTCGAATTCACGAGAGAGCTTGCCTTACGGGTCTACTCGAGCTGCTGATAACAATCTCCATTCGGTCGGGCAGGGACAGATCTCGCTCGATCGCGTGCTCATGGTCGATCGTCCAATAGTCGTCTTTCGCGACCAGCACGAATTGTCGGGTTTTGCCGTTCCTGATTACGACCGCCCTGGCGAAGTGGTCTCTG
The DNA here is from genome assembly GCA_036501065.1 of Chthoniobacter sp. Taxonomy (GTDB): domain Bacteria; phylum Verrucomicrobiota; class Verrucomicrobiia; order Chthoniobacterales; family Chthoniobacteraceae; genus Chthoniobacter. The sequence goes on from DASYAY010000053.1 coordinate 22,030, forward strand.
CGAAATTCAATCCGAACGATGCCCTCCAGAGGACACACGAAGTACGGCAGTCGCGAATGAAAGGACGGGACTCCAAAGATCGGACGAACCGGATTGAACCCAGACTCGCGATTTTCCGAGCGCTTAGTGGCGAACGCGAATACCGAGGAAATTCCAAGCAACCGAAGGAAACCGCGGCGATCGATGGTCTTCATTTGTGTCTCGTATCCACGGGGAACCGGACCGTCAAGTCGTCGACCTGGACTTCGCCAACGATCCGGCCGGTGAAGCCGTCGCTACTCCGGATGACGATCTGGCCTTCGACGGGCAGCTTGGCGAACTGATTGCGCGCGGCCTCGACGACCACGGAAAAGAAAATGCGGCGGCCGTTGAGGGTCACTTCCTGGTGCGTGCCCAGGTCATTCCAAAAGCCGACATAGGCGCCGATCATCGGACCGTTGGCTGGCGACTGGAGCATGAACTCGGTCGTGCCGAACATGCCGGAGATGAGATCCAGGCCGGCGGTGATGAGGTCGAGGCCCTCGCTCATCGGTCACTTCCAGGTGACGTAGGCGGCCTTGCCGGGCTTCTCTTTGCCGGCCACATAACAGAGCGCGATGATATCGCGTTTCTTGGCCGGGGTGAGCAGGGCATCCGCACGATCGATGAATCCCGGCTTCGGGGTATAGGTGACCTTGCGTTCGAAGAGTTCCGGGAAAGCCTCTCCGGCGAGTTGCCTGGCTTTGTCCTCTTCGCCATCGCGTAACACATAGGTCGGATCGTCGACACTCGGGTCGACCGCGCCGACGGCCGTGCAGAAAAGCTGTTCGTCCGGATCCTTGTAACGACCGGGACCAAGCTCGATCAATTCCACCTCGAGCTCTTTGAGCTTCACCAGGAGCAGCGCAATCTCCGCACGAATGATATACCCGCGGCCGACGCGGCTATCTTCGGTGGGAGCGGGCTTTTTGGTGGCCACGGGTGATTTTCACTTAGGCGGCGGGTACCGGCACCCGTGGATGCCGGCCCCTACCACCAGATTGATTAGGCCGAGCCTTTGATCAGGCCTTTGGCGACGGCCGCGGCGCGGAGTTCGTTGACCAGCGCGGTGAGCGCGGCGACGTCGGCGACGGCGGCGTTGAGCTGAGTGAGGATGGACGCGGCCTGAGCCTGCGTGTAGCCGTAGGGCGAAGAATTGGTCGGTGCGGTGGTGACCACGCCCGCGCTCGTCTGCGTGGCGGCCGCTTGCGCGGCGCCGGAGCGCTGGGTGCTGGGAGTGGCGCCGTGAAATCCCACTTTGTCGGCGGTACCGTTCGCGCCGATGCTGATGCCGTTGTGGTCGTCTTTGATTTTGTTGGCCATGGCGAGTTACTTTTTGGGATCGGGCTTATTGTCGCCCTTGGGAGATTCCGGTTCGGTGACGACTGGCAACTGCGCCGGCTTGGCGGCTGCGGCTGCGGTTGCGGTTTTCGCCGCTTTCGCGGTCTTGGCCTTTTGAGCGGCGGCCGCGGCAACGACAGCGGCGGCGTCCTGGAGCTCTTTGATCGTCGGGACCCAGCGCTTTTTTACGGCCGCCGGCTTCGAGCCAGCGAGAGGCGGAAACTTTTTGCGCTTTTGCGTATGCAGATCGAAAAACTCGATGCGCTGAAACTTCTCATGCGTTTTCTCCGGCATGACTTCCCGCATATCCGCCTTCTGCTCCGTGAAGGGAACTTCCGGACCGGACAGCACGACGGGGTTTGAGCCGTCGTGAGGAAAGCCAATGGTAACTCCCAGGCGCATGACTTATTCGCCCTCGGAGTTGGTGCAGCGGAGGAGCTGGGCGGGATCGCCAGGCGCGCTGCCGTAGTTCACCTCGACGGTGTGCTGTTCCAAGTCGCCCTGGGCGCTGCCGAAGAGACGATACTCGAGGGTGAGGCCGGAATCCTCATCGGTGGCCGTGCGATAGTCGACCATGACGCTGCGGACGGCCGGCGTGGGCGCGATCGGCGCGAAGGCGGTGAGGAGCGCGAAGCGAAGCGCGGCGAAACCGATGAGGTCTTCGCCGTTATCGGGAAAGACCGGGCATTCCTGGTAGTCGAACCCAAACGTGCGGGGCAGCTTGCCTTCCTGGACGACGCCATTGTCGCCATAGGCATAAGCGGCCTTGAAGGACGTATCCGTCATCAGGTTGCCATCGACGGCGGTATTGACCACCAGGGACCGCCCCATCTTCGGCCACATGGCATCGTTGGCCGCTTTACGAAGGGTATCGCCGATGGTGTCGCTGTCCCAGGAACTCGGATCGGCGATGACGGCCGCGGCGCCGTAATTGGCGTGGGTGACGTTGGCGAAGATATCGCCGATCACATCTTCGGCGAGCTGCTCGACCTTTTTGACGATGATCTCCTCGAGCTCCAGGATGGGCTGGCGGGCCAACTGGTAACTGGTGATCGCGATCGGCTGATACTTGCGCTTGTTGATCGTGATCGGCAGCGTGTTGAGGGTGCCGTCGCCCTGCTCGTAGCCGACGTCGTAATCGAAATCGAGCGACGTGGTCTGCTGCAGCGGGATGAACGGGACCTGGACGGTATCGGTGCCTCGCAGGGGCACGTCACGAAAGACGGTGGAGAGCGAAAGCAGCGGGAGTAACACGCGCTTGAGCGCTTTGATCGCGGCGCCCTGGAGGATCTGATCGAGCTTGAGTTGGCTCGGAACGGAGATGGCGGCCAGGCGGCCGGTGTAGACGTGGCTAACCAGCAGGAGGCCGCCCCAGACGATGCCGCCGGCGGCGGCGAGTGCCATCGCGGGCGCAGCGTGGGCGAGAGGGCTCGCGAACGCCAGAACAGTGGCGATCGCGAGATAAGCAAAAACAGCGAGACTACGGGCGAATTTCATAAGTAAGTGCGTGGGCGCGGTGATCTCGAAAGGGGTTAGTCCTGGTCGTCCTGGAACTCGTCGGCGCCTTCGGCCTTGAGGCGCTTCTCTTCCTCGTCCGCATAGGCCATGAGGGCCTTTTCGTGTTTGGCGAAGAACGCGGCGCGGGCTTTGCCGCGGAGCTTTTTGTACTCGGCGTAGATGCCGGAGCCGTCCTTGTTCTCGGTGGCGAGCTTTTGCGGCGTGTCCTTCGCGGCCGGCGGGATGCCGTTTTTGGCGAGGGCCTCGGCGGCTTTGCCGGTGGCCGTGGTATCCTTGGCCTTGAGCGCGGTGTGGGCCGTTTGTTCGGCCTGGAGATCCTTTTCGGCCTTTTCGGCACGAGCCTTGAAAGTGTCGCGATCCGTCTCCGCCGCGGCCAGCGAAGCCTTGGTCGTGCCGTGGCTGTCCTGTTCCGTCTTTAGGTCCTTTTCCGCCTTGTCCGCACGGGACTTGTGAGTGTCGCGGTCGGATTCCATGGCCGACAGCTGGTCCTTGAGAGTGGCGCCACCGCCGCCGGATCCGCCTCCGGATTCTGCGGCCATGAGAAAGATGGCGGGGAGGACGGCGTGAAAAAGATGTTTCCGGATCACGTCACGCCGGGCGTGTCAAACGGAAGGTTTTAAACGCAGAGGATGCAGAGGCGCAGAGAGGCCGATAACCCCGTTATAGCCGGATTAAAACTGCGCGAAGGCGGCGGCGCGGTCGGCGACGTGGGCGTCGACTAACTTCGCCTGGAGGCCACTAGCGCCAAAGAACGCCTGGCCTTGCATGGTATCATCGTCGATGCCCGGGCGCTTCTCGCGGACGGCGCCGCGGAACATGACGCCGATTTCATCGACCATCGACTGGAAGTGGGCGCGCTCGTCATCGGTGAGCGGTTTCCACGATGCGCCGGCGGCTTTGAGGGTGCCGCTCTTGATGGTCTCGACGTGGAGGCCTTCGTTTTCCAGCCATCGAGATTGATCCAGGAGGGCGAGATAGACGCCGATCGAGCCGGTCATGCTACTCGGTGTGGCCAGGATCTGATCGGCGGCCGCGGCGATCCAGTAAGCGGCGCTGCAGGCCATGCCGTCGACGTAAGCGAAGACATTCTTTTGCTGGGCGAGAGCGGCCACGCGCGCGGCCGTCTCGGGCACACCATTGACGGATCCGCCTGGGCTGTTGATGCAGAGGAGGACGTTTTTGATCGATTTGTCGGACGAGACGCGGGCGAGGGCGCGATCGACGTCGTTCAAATCGCAAGCATCGAAACAGGCGCGGTCCCAGGTGCTGAGATTCTTATCGATGGCCCCATCAATATGGATGGATGCGTTGGATCCATCGATCTCCAAGACCGCGTCGGCCCATTTATCCGCGCGGGCCGCTTCGACTTTTTTGCCGAAGAACTGAGGCTGATCCTCGGCTTTTGGCAGGTCGGCCGGCTGGCCGTTCATGAAGGCCAGGAGGACACGCTCGAAGCCGGCGCGAATACTGGCCTCGAGCAAAAGCGGGCTGCAGAAGAGTTTAGTGAAGAGCCGATCGTAGCGCATCAGAGTTGTGGTTTAATTGGATCGACGTGGCCTGGCCGGAAATGACGCGGTAGCTCCCCGATATCCGGTTTCCGGTCGTCGCCGCCCTTTGGGTTGCCATTGGGATCGTCCGGAGAAGGATCGCCACCCTGGGCGCCGGGCATGCTGGCTCGCCAAATCTTGAGGGCCCACGGGACGCCGTGTTTTTTCGCGCAGCGCGCGGCATAGGCGAATTCGCGGAACCATTCGTCGACCATCGGACGCCAGCCGCGGCCGCGCTTGTCATGCACGGTGGACAGCGTCTCGATGTTATTGCTGAGCTGATCGATCTCGGCTTTGGCTTCCTTGGCGTTGTCGATCGAGAGGCGCTGCGGGAGCTGCCAGGAGAGGCAAGACATCCAGTGACCGTCGGTATCTTCCACCCACTGCTCCTTGGGCGCGCCGGGATCACCTTCATCGTCGTCAGGAATGATCGGCCCGGGCTTGGGGCTGGCGTTTTGCAAGGGCTGACGAACGAACGGCCGCCGCAGTTTGCCGGAGGTCATGCGGGCATTGAGGAAACGCACGGCCGCGGGATTGCAGACGTGACCGATGAGGCCGTCGCCGAGGGTGATGAAGACGAGGTCCTGTTTGACCAGGACGGCTCGCTGGCCGGCGCTGTTGACGTCGGCCAATGCCCAAAAGAAATCGGCGCCGGCGCCGCCGATCGACGAGAGGCCGTCGCGCATGAGGACGTTGCGGATGAAGGGCTCGGCGAGAGGCGACGGCGAATTGGGAGTGAGGAATTTGGCGTCGCCGTTTTCGTCCGTATAGATGACGGCGCCGCCGCCGGCGAGGCGTTCGTAAGCGGCGTCGTTGTCGGTGCTCGGGGAGGTGCTGGGCGATCCGGGAGAGTTGCCTTGCTCGACATTCTGCCGCTGTTTGTAAGTGCGGATTTTATCGAGGGCGCCGAGGCCGCCCATCTTGACCATCTTTTTGACGTGCAGACCGATGGAAGCGTTTTGCTTGGCGGTTTTCGTCGTGAGATTGATCATCTCGCGCGAATCGAGCATCGGCCGGACGGCCTGGGCGAACTCGCTGATGCCGCGGACCTGGTTCGCCTCCTCGGCGAAGTACCAGTGGACAAAATTGGATTTCGGGATGGGAGTGACGGTGTTCTCCAGGCCGATGATGAAATAGGCGAGCGGGCAATGGTTCTGATCGAGCTGGACGCCGTCGACGATGTTCGGGTCATCGTTTTTGGCGCCGGGTGTGTCGAGCTCCAGGGTGTCGTAGACCTGGAGACAAGGCTCGTCGTTCCAGCGCGGGTTGTTGGCAAAAGAGGCGAGGAATTCGCCCTGTTTGACGCGCTGGACTACGGCGAAAGTCTGGATCTCGTAAAAGTTCCGGCGGCCGGAGATATCGCAGCGATCGGGCGCCATGGCCCAGGCCTCGAATTCGGCTTCGGCGAGGGCGTTCCACTCGTCGTCGTCGGTATTGAGGGTGAGACAGATCCCCTTGCCCACGGTGTGCCGGGCCATGCCGCGGACGGCTTCCTTGATGATGCCGAAGTTTTGATAGAGCCAGGTGACCTTTTGGAGGATCCGCCGGCGGGTGTAGACCGTGGCCGGCTGCCGGGTGTCGGCGGAGAGATAGTAATAGACCTCGCCGCGATCGGGAGAGAGGAAGACGGCGTCGCTGTAGCTGTTGTAGGCCGCTTTGAAGCCGAGGACGGCGCCGGCGAGTGCGCCGCGGATTGCACCAAAGACACTCATTGCGGACGGACCAGGTTGAGGCCGCAATCATCACACTTGAGATGATCGGGAGGATTGGTGCAGCCGCAGACCGGACATTTGGCGCCCTGGAGCGGCTTTTTGAGTTCGGCGAGCTTGGCCGGCCCGACGCTGAGCAGGACCGCGAGGGTTTCGGCGGCGACGGAGGGATCACCATACGAATCCAGGGTGCCGTCGGCACGCAGGGTGATTTGCGCGACGGCGATACCGTCATCGTTGAGAGACGAGATGACAGCGGCGAGACGGTTTAGCATTAGGAATAGCCCTCCCCTGGTCCCTGCAGGTTCATGTCGCTGAAGTCGACGTAGGTCAGTGGCGTCACCTGGGCGTTGGGGTCGCTGGCCGGCGTCCCAAGGGCGCGGTTGACGATGACCAGGAGATCGGCCGCGTCGTAACGGCACATCTGGGCGCCGGATTTGCCATTGAGGCCCGCGGAGACTGTGAAGGCGATCTGACCGCCGCCGGCGAGGATCTTGGCCAGGCATTGGGTCTGGAGCGCGCTGAGATCCAGGAGGCTCTGGGACGCCAAGTCGGCAAAGGCTTGGGCAAGGGCGGCTTCGTTGATCATCTCCCCCGCCTGCCGTGTCACCGCCGCCGCGGTTTCTGGTTCCTGTTTTCGGGTTTCTGGTTATCGTGTGCGCGTGCTGGCGCTAGCTGCTCCGCCTTGATCGGGCTTGGGCGATGCCGACGGGCACTATCGCGTCTAATCGCCTGATCCTGACGCGGGATCGGGAGGAAACAGCGACTGGCGCACCGCTGATGCGAGACAGGTGGCCGGATGTGTCTGCGATCGGGCGCACCGGCTGCCGGCGCCTTTTATAGGGTGCGTTCGATCCGCACGACCCAGGCGCGCGGCTTCATCATGCGACTGGTCACAAACTGCACCTCGCCGCGTTTGAAATTCACTTCCAACCAGTCGGCGAGGCGAATCGCCTCCCGTTGGGGAAGATTGAAAATCACTGCCCTGGTTGGCCTATTCATGGAAAAAAATGAGCGGCGGCCAGAGCTCTTGTGAGATGGCCGCCGTCATGGTCGTTGAACGAACGAGGATAGCATGTCAATATCGGGACGCATGGCAAAAACACCCATCTTTTCGCCGAAGAATCAGAAACCCGGGGAAAACCAAGTCACGGCCGTGAGCGTGCTCGTGAGGATGAGCGACGGGCGGTTCCGGTATGTGAAACTGGGATCGGAACAGACGACGAAGCTATTCGGCTTCATGGTGCGCGACGTGTGCCGCGGGAAGCTCGAGCTCTCCAAGCCGCTGACGCCGAGCGATACCCTGCAGACGGTCCAGCGGCCGGGCCGGTTCATCCTGCCGCGCTAGATCGGATGCCGGATCACAGAAATCGCACGCGGCCGTTGGTGTGCTGGATGTGCGGTGGGACGTGGCCGATCGAGCCGCGGCGTGCCTACAATTGCAGCGGGTGTTACCAGATGGCTATCCGGTGGCGAAGTCATTGTCCTGGCGATTTCTGGGAGAACCACTGTGACGACACTTGGAATGTGAGGCTCAACTCCAAAGAGGAAGAGGAGATAAGGGAATGGCGCCTCGAAATACTGCACCGCGCGAGAACTCCGCTTTGCCTCGAGGCGTTGGTAGCGAATCTTCCTTCGGAGCTAGGGTTGCGCCTCTTCGGATTTCCCATCCGGCTCGATTCTTTTGTACCATACGGGGAAATCCGATTTCACGCGCGCTCCGGGGAAAGGCATCGGTATCGGACCTTCCAAGTAGAGGATATTGATCTGCGATCAGACCAAGTTCAGCAGCTGCTGGATAACATGGTAGGAGAGCTTGTTTCGGAACAGGAGGCCGGATTAATCACCTCGGCAATGGAATCCCGCGGGCGAAATTGGAGGATCGTTGTCGACCAGCAAATGGAAGAATTGGTCAGATACGGAGGATACGGAACGGCGCCAACGCCGCCGGCAGGGCTTTTGAGTGACGGCGATGGTTCCGACGCGGGGGCGCCGGCGCCGGCGCCGAAAGAATGGGAACCAGAGAAGGGATTGAAAGTGATGTTTCACGGAGCCGGACGGTTCACGTCGCCGGAGGGGAAGCGGTTCGATTACGTTTTCCCGGAGCTGATCAAACATCCGGACTTACCGGCGCATCTATTGCCGCCTCACAAGGATCTTGGAACGGGCTGCGGCTTCTCCGGCCGAATCCGGTCGCGCCACGATGATTGTCTGCGCTTGGGCGAGGTCGTGAGAATCCAAGGTGGGATCGGCGTGGCGATGCCGGGAAACCAAAGGGCTATCGAGTCACGGATGGAAACTCGCTGTGCGGTGCGTGTTACCGAAGTAGAACTAACTCCTTTCGCGATCCGCATCGATGCGAGTGGGTTTGAGTCAGCCATACGATCGGCAGTGGATGGGTTTCGAAACCTGGCCAGTCAGATTGGTGAGCAATTTGCGACAACCCCACCGCCGCGTTTGGACGGAACCTGGCGAACGGCGTTGGAGAGCAGGCAAGTCACGCAACGCAATCGCCAACAGTTCCGGGATCCGAATCTAGGCCAGGAATGGCGACGCCGGGAACAAAGAGCGCGCCGGCGCGCGATCGACGTTTGCCGTGGGTCAAGGTGAGCGCTTTTTCTTCGGCGCGTTTGACTCGTCCGCAGTGACTTGAGCGGCTTCCTCGGCGTTCATGCGCTCGATGCGCAGCGCGTCGAAGACTTCCTCGACGGTGCCGTCGAGGACCTCGTTCATCTTCCAGCAGTCGCCGAGGTGATTTCGTTTCTTTTGCGCTTCCCAGACTAACTTCCCTTTTTTCCACACGGTACGCTCGTCGGTGATCTGATCGATGAAATCGGCGTCTAAGTCGCGCGGGAGATAGCGAGATATCTTCCGGTCCTTGATGATTTGCCGGTAGACACGCTGGGCAAAGAAGTCGCTGCGGTACCAGATGAGCTCGAATTGGTTGGGGGTATCTTTCTCCTGGGGGCTGCGCCGGATTGTCTGGCCGAAGAGCTGGTTGCGGCCGCCGCCTTTGGACGGGGAGAAGATATGGGAGTTACGCCGGCAGAAGTCATAGACGTTGGCGTCGCTTTGCGCCTGGTCGCCGGAATCGACCAGGCCGGCGTAGATGGTGAAGGATTCGAGCTTTCCGGTCTGCGGGTCGCGGTAGTTCCAGGTGTGGAAGCGGTCGGGATCGCCGGGCGAATGTTTCGACAGCGGAGCGATGCCGGCGACTTCTTCGATTTCATCCCAGGAGACCGCGGAACCGTAGTCGACCAGGGCGCACCAGGTGGGCCAGCCGGGCTGGTCCCAATGGATGCCCCACGCCCAGACGGTCCACCAGAAAGGATTGTCGCCGGTCTGCTCCTGGACGTCGACAGTCATGGTGAGCAGCTCGGGGCAAAGCGGGATCTGCCGGCGGAGATAGTGCGGGCTGGCGTTCTGCAGCCGGGTGACGTCGGCCTCCTCGACCTCGGTGGGAACGAGTTTGAATGGCAACCCGAAATCGTTATTAAAAACGTCGTGCAGGGCGCCTGGGTTGTGGCCGGCGAGGACGAACTTTTTGGCGATTTCGCCCCAATGCTCGAACGGACTATAGGCGGCCCAATAATGGGCGGAGATATGATCGCGCGGCGCCTTGGGGTTGTGCGCGGTCCAGCGATAGCGCGGGAGCATCCAAGTGAGGTGGGTGTGCTCAATGCGGCTGCCGCAATGGGCGCATTCATACCAGGTAGACTTGAGCATTTCCTCATAGTCCCAACCGATGGGGACGGGCTCGAACTTGCCGGGTTCGGTCTCGCGAGTCTCGACCTGGCGGCAGTGATCGAAACGAAACTGGCCGGTTTTTTCGAGGCGGGTCTCGCCGCGTTTCAGCGGCACCAGGTCGATATCGAAGGGGACTTCCTCTTCCTTGGGAGAGAAGGTGAGGCGCTGCCAGCCGGCGAGATGAGGCTCGTAACTCTGCGGCGATCGCCCGGGCTCAGGGCGAGCGGGAATCGATGACTTTCGATTTTTCGCAAGTCGGCGCTTTTTCTTCTCCGAGCAATGCGGACAGGGCAAATAGCAGTGATGCTGGGAGGCTTTGAGAAAGCGCGTCCACGTCGGGCCGTGTTCGTCCGTCGGCGTGGAATTCTCGATGATTTTGCGGGTGTGCCGGAACTGCTTGGAGCGCGCGATCGCGAGGTCGTGGGCCGGCGCTTCCCCCTTGGTCGTGTGATGGACCTTGTCGCCCTCATTAATGACAACGTCGCGCGCCTGGAAGCCGGCGAGTTCGTTGGGGCTGCCGGCGCCGGCGAGGCGGATGTAGGATCCTCCGCGGAAAAAGCATTGGGAAGCGGTCCAGTGCTCTTTGTCGCGCAGCGCCTGGTCGGCGATGGGTTTGCAGGCCAGGAGAAACGGCTCGAGCTCGCGGCGGAAGAATTGCCGCGCGCTGCTTCGCGAAGGATCGACCCAAAGAATGGGGCCGGGATCATTGGCGATCTGGTGGAGGACCACGCCGATGGAAAAGAGCGTGCCGCCGACGCGGGCCGACTTGGCCAAGGTGAAGAAATGGACGTGGCGCTGAAAAAGGAGGTCGTAAAGGCCTTCGGTGGGCGGAACGCGGGAGGTATCGAGCGGGCCGGGCTCGAGGGCGCCGGTGATGGCCGGGATCTCCACGTGCCGGGAAAGCCAGGTGCAGGGCCGCAGCCGCTCGGAGACCTGGAAGGCGAACTGCGCGCAAGCGGCGATGATGGCGAGGGCTTTTCTCACGGGGCGGCGCTTTCCTCCGCGGCTTTGGCGGCGGCCGCTTCATCGAGGGTGAATTTCGTGAGCGCGCGGAAGAGGACATCGATCTCCGCCTCGAGGATATCGACGATTTCGGCGAACTCGGTGAGACCGATGAGCTTGCCGGCGGCGCGGCTGGGGAGATTGCGCGCGGCCTGGCGAAAGCCGTTGAAGATCACAGCGATGGCCGCGTCCATCTCGGTTTTGTCGACAGTGAGGTCGTTGGCTTTGCGGATTTCGGGCTCGTCCTTGGCCAGCTTGCGCAGGGGCTCGATGACGCAGATCCATTCCTTGAAACGGTTCTGGATGTAGATCGACGGGAGCTTTTGCCGGATGGCGGCGAAGTAGGCGGCCGAGCGTTCGCGCTCGGACTTTTTCAGGCGCTCGATCGCGGCGAGAAAACCGAGGCCGGCGAAGAAGGACTCGTCGAGAGTGACGGGGATATCGCCTGGCGTTTCCTGGTGGGCTGCCGTGCCCGCGCTGACTTCGTCGGGTCGTTCCCATGGTTCGCCGGCCATGGTGACGCGCTCGCCTGGTTTGCGGCCACGGGAGGACAGCAGCTCGCCCATGGCGTCGGGGTCGTCGAGTGGGCGGCCGTCCTTCCACCAGCGTTTGATGGTGGGGAGCGATTTCCCGTAGGTCTTGGCGTAATCGGCCTGGCTGGCGCGGTACGGCGTGCCGTGGTAGCGGCCGCCGTTCTGGAGTGGTCGCTTTCGATCTGATGATACCTTTCGCGATTTCGCCGGCGCCGGCGCCGATCGGCTGCGAACCTTTTGTTTTCGCGCTTTTGCGGGCGCCTGCTTTCGACTCACCCCCTCCCCCGGGTGTCACCCGACCTGGTATCAATTCATTTTTTGAGGTGACGCGTGCGAAAACGGCGAGGGTCGAATGAACCGCACCGGTGCCCCAGGGGGTAGGAGACCCCTTACCCCGGGGGTCTCAGATGTGAGAGAGTGTCAGAAGTGAGACCGTATACCCGGCCCGCCAGCCATTCGAACATCGGCCACAAGTCCTTCTTCGCCGCCTCCTGGTCCAACTGCGCCTGCCCGATCTCCAGACGCCTCTCCAGCCGCCGCCAATCATTGAGCAACGTCAGATGATGGAACGCCCGCGGCAACGCGCGATCGCCCACCAACTTCGGCCGATCCTTCTCCGGCACGAACCCCAGCCGAAACTTCCGCACGCTATCCTCGCTCAAGTCCCCCACACACGTCGCCCGCGGATTCGCCTCAGCCAGCTCCTTGTAGCGCCGCGCGTGCCGATCGCTGATCGGCAAGTTCGACTCCACCCACAGCAACCATTTGCCGTGCCCCAATATCTCCTTCTGCCGCACCAACCTCTTTCCAAGCTGCCACGCTTTATCGAGCGCGATTCCTAACTTGCTCTCGATATCTCTACCGATCGCATCCAACTCGACGATCAACGCCAAGCTCTCTTCCCGCAAGGCCGTGAGTTCCGGGTTGGCCAGGTGATTTTTCATGTGCGATCGCACGCTGTCAGCCGGCCGCCAATTCCTCTTCCTCGTCCTCCGACCAGCCCAACTGCGCGAACCGGCAAATCAACCGATTCTTATCGTCGCGCATATTCCTCGAGCGAATCCCGCCAAACGTATCGCGAAAATCCTGCACGATCTTATCCACCGCCTGGCGAGTCTTATTCGTCATGTTCCCGATCGCCTGCAACGACATCGCCTGGATCGCGTTGGGTAACATCACATAAGCCATCGCCATCACCCGATTCCCCACCTGGCTCACCGATCCGCCACGCCGCGCCCATTCCAATACGCGCCCGGCCGATCCGTCATCATCATCGTTGCCCACATTTTTCTGCGCATCCTCCAAAAACTCGCGCTCCATCTGCAGCGCCAGACCCGCCACCAACGGCGATCGCCAGATCATCATCACCGCCAACCAGCGTTGTCCCACTTCCACGATCGTTTTGCCATTCACCGCCCACCACACCGCACGCGCGATCGCCGTCTCAAGCTCGCCCTGGTCCTCTGCGGAAAAAATCATATCGCCTGTGCGGCCCGCACCGTCATCCGCGATTTCGAATTGCCCACGCTCCAGCTCTTCCTCACCCAACTTCCTCACCGGCCCAAATTGTTCACTCACCGGCTTGTCCAAATCCATCTCCTTCATCTGCCGCCGCACATCCTCGGGCAAAGTCGCCAGCCAGGCTTCATAAGCCACCTCATACCGCTTGTGACGTTCCAGCCGATAACCGGAATCGGTCAGTGATTTCTGCAAATACGGCACGGGCTCAGCGAGAGAAAGATCGATTGCCATGGCGGCGGCGACCTTCAACACGACGCCGTTACGTAGCAACACCCAAGAGGTTTCAAATGGTTTCATTTTCGCCCATTCGCTCGCGCCTCTGCCGCCTCGCGCAGAAGCCGTTCCTGGCGCCACCGCGGCCATTTCCACACCTTCGCAATCGGCCTGCCCATTTTCCTCGCCGCGTCCCGCAATTCCATCCACCAGGCCAGCGTCACATCGCCGATCCGGCCGTCGACAAACGGCATCCCTTCGCATTTGCGACGCCACAGCGTCACCCGCGACCAGCCGAGAATCGAGCACACCTGCTTCGCGTAAAGCAGTTTTTCGTTGAAGCGGAGCTTGGGGAGCACTCGCCATCACCATACTCATTTTAGAAAATCCTGTGAACCTCACCGATGGTCGGGGATTTTTTTGGGGTGTGCATCCATCTTGGAGGCGCCCCCGTCGCGCGCTTCAGAAAAGCGTCGGAATCCCCATGAATAGGAAAAAAATCGTAAATCTCAAACACCGAGGCCGCGCATTGCTTCACCCAGTTCGAGACAGCCTCTTCCGCTTCCTCGGCCGTCATACTCGTGAATTGACCTCGCATCCAGGACATCTCGTCCTCGTGATCGTGGATCCGCTCGTCGCGATAATAACGGAACCGATAATCGAGAATCCAATCGACCGGCGCGCCGCCGCCGTCATCCTTCTCGCGCCAGACCATCGAGTTGAAATTGCCACCTTTTCCAAATGGACCCAGCTCCGGAAATTGCTCGGTTTTAACGGGGATATCGAAATACCACATCCCGATGTAATAGTTCCCCGGCGTGATATCGAAGGCCATGTTACATCGCCTCCAGGCAAACGCTGCAAAGCGTGAAATTGGGATTCACCCATGAACAACCACCAGGGCACGCCTCCTCCTGCGTGCATCCACAGACCATGCATTCGCCAGGCTGACATATCGCCGCGGCCGTGATCTTCAGCGCGACGCGCGCTTCAGGCGGCAGCTTGTTGAGATCGTCCGCCTCCAGTGTCCGTGCGAGACTACCTTTCGGAATCAATCGAATGAGCGCGTTGATCTCGTCCTCCGTCACGCGCACCGCCACCAGTTTGCTATCTTCAGTGCTCATTTGCTGATCACGACCACCTTGCATCGCTCGTCCGTCGCCGTGAACTTCCGCGTTGCGCCAGTTTCGATGTTACGCACGAAAACCCTCGGATCTGACCAGCTCCTATGAGCAATCACCTCCGCCCTGATTCGCGCGTGTCCGATCGTAACATCGATCACTGTGCCCACCGGGTAGGAAGTTTTTACCGCAGTGGTCAGTGCGGCCAGAGCGTTTTGATAGCGTAGTTTTGCGCGCGCAATTCGTGAGTTCATTTGGAAAAGAATTGAGAAGACGCATGCAGACCCTCGCGATCCGACCAGACCAATTCCCGCGCCTGCAGCCGCTGAATGTAAGTATTCCGCGAACTCCTCTGATACTCCAGCTGAGCCCCCATTGCCTCGCGATCGGCCGCTTCAGGATGCACGTCCAGGACGTATTGCAGGATCGCCCGCTCGCCACCACTCAATCTCGCCAGCCAGTAGCGCCGCAGCTCCTCACCCGTCGGCAACGGCTCGTAATCATCCCCGAGTTCCTCCACGCCGGCAGGCGTGGCCACAATGCGATCGCCGGCGCGCTCCGCCCGGCCCGTCGATATGAGCCGCTGCAGGTACGTGTTCCGCGAACTCCGCTTGTAACCCGTCAGGACAGTTAATTGCTCTGCAGTCACACCGTGCTCATGCTGGGCAATCGCAATCAATACCCGCCGTTCCCCGCCGCCCAGGCTCGCTCCGCGACCGGGGCCATGCGTTCGGTCCGGCTGCGCCGAAGTTGGCTTCTTATCCGGAGCGAAGCACATGAGAGCCTTTTTGTGGGCAGCATCGCGTGGCTTGGGGTGCCAGCTATTGCACCATTGGCACCACGGATCGCCGTCGCCGCTTTTATGCAAATCTTTTTGCATATTCGCATGGGACTGTTGCGAATTAGCAAAGCTTCGTTGCGAATTCGCAACACCCACCTTCCCGATCGCCGCCGTGAGATCGCGGCACATACTTCCCAACAGGTCCGCCAATTTCTCCGCGCGCTGCAGCTGTCCATCCTTCAGCACCGGTTTCTCCACCGGTTTGATCTCCACCCGCGTTTTCTCCACCGCCTTGATCTGCAGCTTTTTGGCGATCTCCGTCTCCAGCTTGGCATTCTCTCGCTGCAACTCCCCCACCCGCTTCCGCAATTGCGCCGGATCCTCATCCTTCGCCCGCTCGATCTGCGACGCCATTTGCTTCTCGATCGCCGCGAGATCCGTTTTCGCCAGCACCTTCGGCTCCACGCGCCGTGTGCCCACGCCAGGCGTCGCGCTCGAATCATAGGTGCCCGGCAATGGCAGCTGCACCGGCCGCGCGTTCGCCGGCAAGTGATCGCGTAACTTCGGATGCGATGAAAGAAAGATCGCCTCCCCATCCGCCAGGCCTGGCGCCAGGCGCATCACTTCCGCCGTGCTCTCCTTATCGGCGATCCGCGCCACTCGATCCTCCAGCTCGTGCAGGTCCCGCGCACCAGGCGTCCGAAACACCACGGTGAGATCGCAGATATCCGCCACGTTCTTATTCAATACCGCGGTCCGCTGCGTGATCCACATCGAGCCAATGCCGCGCTTGCGGCCGCGCCGGCAGATATCTTCCGCCGCGCCGAGGGAAATGTTCGCCTCCACACTCATCGCCTTTTGCGGCGCATACCGATCCGCTTCATCCGCGATCAGCAGCAACGGCTCGCGATTCACATCATACAAGCGCTCCATGAACTTGGTGAGAAACACCAGCTGCTTCCCCTTGCTCAGCTCGTCCAGGTCCACGATGCAGGATTGCTCAATCGCGCACACTGTATCCGCCACCACCGCGCCGGCATCAGGAAACAAAGCCACATCCTTTTTTGGTCCACCAAAGACGACCGCGGGAATGCCGGCCGTCTTCCCGTCGGCCGAACTCTTCAAACCCCACCAATCGTTTTTCAAATCGATCGCACAAAACCGGTGACCCGCGCGGTGCACCGCTTCCGCCAGCAACCGGCCGAAAGCCGTCTTCCCCGATCCGCTCGTCCCGTAGATGGCGATGCGCGTCGTCACGATATCGAGCGGCAGAGAGAGTTCGTCGCAGAGTTTCAGATTCATTTGGTTTTGGGTTTCATCCACGGCTTCACCGTCCTGCGTTCGCCGGACCAATCGAGATAAATGATGTTTAGGACACCTCCAGGATTGCCCGCTTTCTTGACCTTTCCTTCCTTCTTCATCCTCTGCACTTCCTGCACCGCTCCCCGGACCAAGCGGGCATTGGAGAGGATTCTCGCGCGCCAGTCCTCCTCCTGTTTGAAGGTGATGTCGCCCGGGAGACAAACCTCGACCACGTCGTTCCACAAATCCTCGTGGAGAGACCCCCAGGGTATTTCGATCCGTTCCGCTTTGGGAGCCCCCGCGACAGCGGTTTCCGAAGCGCCCCTGCGGTCACCGTCAGCAGCTGCAGCGACGCTGGTCTCTTGTGTACTCGGTACCCTAGACGTCTGATTCTGACTCAAGTCAGTACTCAAGTCATGACATGACACACGCGCGCCCGCGCCCGCGTGTGTAACTTGGGAAATTCCCAAGTTTTCGGGAGACGCATTAACCGCCGATACTTGGGAAATTCCCAAGTTTTTCGGCAAACTGGCGACCGCTGGCTCACCGTACTTGGGAAATTCCCAAGTTTTCGGGAGACGCGCATCCGCCTGTTCCCGGCTCGTTTCGGCCATCGCATCGCGGAACCCGCCGTCGCCCATCGGCGGATGCGTGGGCTTGTCGGCGATCGCCAGCTTGCGTTGCTCCGGATCGCCGTCCTCGAGCAGCATCGCCCAGGCCGCCCGGCATTCCTCGATCTGCTCCGGCGTCGACGCCCGCCGGCTCTTTCCCTCCGTCGACCGTTTGCGTTTTCGCTCCCCCTCCACATCCACCAGCACTTTCGTCGTGCTCCGCTCGATCCAGATCGCCGAGTCCGGCAGCAACTCGAACCAATAGGAGCCGGCGAACTTCTCGATCCGCAACACCTGCATGCGCCGCGCTTCCGCGATCGCCCGGCTGCAATCATCCTCGCTCATCCGCGCCGCCACCGCCAGCGTCCGCTGGTCGCGGATCGGCGCCGCGTCCCGCTCCGTGTCCCAACTCAGCGCCCGGATGACTCCCAACACCCGGCGCACCTGGTCAGGCACCCGGTGGATGATCATCTCGCGGTCCAGCGCCTGCGCGCGTCGCACGTAAATCTCTTTACTCAAGGCTTGAGGCCTCCCGTGCGGCGGCCAAGATTTCCCGAGGCCGTTTTAAAATTGCAGGGAGGAGCCATGCCGAGGCCCCCCCCCCGGCCGCGGCGGCGAGAGCGGGTATTTGAGCTCCCGACCGCCGCGGCCATCGCTTCGCTGTGCGCCGAGGCCAGAACGCACGTGTATACTCGTGCGCTACGGATCTCCCGTTGCCCCCCGGCGCCAGCCGGCATGAAAAGTCTTGGTGTCAGCTTTATCATAAAGTCCTTTTCCGCTCCGGCCAGACCTCGGCCAGGAAGCGGTCGAAAGGCAGGCGATAGCCTGCATCGCGAAAGTTCATCCAATCCTCAAAAGCCCGCGATCGCCGGCGCCGCTTGACCCGCGGTTTCGGCTGCGCCGCTCTCCATTCCGAGAGAGCCGCTCGCCCGGCCACCGTCATCGTCAGGTAATGATCGCCGGCTGCCAGCGATTGGGCACCATGGTCAAACAGCAGGCCACGCCGCCCCATCTCGATGACCTGTTTCTCGCCACTCACATATCTGCCCGTATTGGCGGTGTGCACCAGGACCAAGGCCTCAAAGTCGGTGATCATGACGGCGTTTCCTCCCCGTAAAAATTCCGCGCCTTCGCCATCTCCTCCTCGGTCGGCCGGCGCCAGCGCTTCGCCGGATGGCATCGCTGAAACGTATATGGCCACCGCTGAATCGACTCCGGCCATTGGGCCACGATCGGCATCGGAAGATGAGGCACACCAGGGGCGTATTTTTTCAGCAACCGCGCCTTCAGCGGAAACCAGCAACCCATCTCCTCGAGGTACGCCATCCAGATTCCCTCTTCCGTCGGCCAGTCGATTTCTTCCGCCTCGCTCATCGCAGATCCTCCCGCTTCGGTTTTCGCGTCGTGATCGAGTAAATGACCAGGTCACGAAAAGGACTGCGCTGAAAGGCCAGGATCGCTTCCTCGATCGACACCGCGGAGATCTCCATCTCCGTCTCGCCCACGTACGGCTCGCCCGGCTTCGGCGCCGAGGGATTGATCGCTTTCACGACCCAATGGAGCCGCCTCATCGTCCACCCTCCCGCTTGCTCTGTTCTTCGTGCCGAGCCTCGAGCAATCGCTGAATCTCGCGCCCGTTGTAGATCTGCGACGCCAGGCGATCGTAAGGTTTCAATCCCAGCCGCCGGGCGATCGCCGTCGGCACCCACAACGCCGTCCCATCTGGACGCACCGTATAAATCAAGACTTCCTGCGCGTTCATCGCAGAACCACCTTTCTCCCTTTCCGTGCATCCGAGCCGGACTTCCGCAGCTTGATCGTGAAAATGTAATCGCCCATCTGGTCCGGATTGGCCAGAGGCGCCCCCGCCTGGCGCCACATCCGGATCACGTTCGAGCTCACCCCATATTCCCGGGCGTAATGCGTGTCGGGCTTTTTTCCACGTTTCCCCGGGTGCGTCCCGTGCCCGGTGTGCGGCTGTAGCCGATGCTTCCCCTTTGCCGGATTACTTCGCACCGCCGCCCAAAACAAATCCCGCAGCTCCAGTCCGCCCACGTCGCCAAAGCCATCCAGGTGAAAGACCAGGCGATCGCCGTGCGCCAGCCGCGCCTCCACAGCCCGCGCCGCGCCGCGATAAGTCAGCCGCATGCTCAGCCGGCGCGCAACTTCCGGGGCCACGGACTCGCTCACGCCGCAAACCTCCGCGGTTGAAAATAACTGAAAGGCGTATTATAAACGCGACGAACGAAATGAGTCATCTTGAGGAGGGTGATCTTGTTTTCTCGAGCGGCGCCGGCGAACGGCGCCGCTCGTCTTTTTCCCGCGGCCTCTCGGACCGCGTGGTTCATGGAAATTCCGGTGTAGCTAGCCACTGGCTAACGATTGACTTATCCAGGCCCACCTCCTTCGGGCTCTTTCGGACGGTTAAAGGACGCTCGAGCAGCGCGGATCAAGTCTTCCGCAGTTTCCCTGGATACCTCGGCGGAGATATGCAACCGCTGGCTTTCCTTCGCCGAACCCATGATCGCCGTGAAAGCCACATCAATCGCGTGGCGGATAATCCCCATGCCGGCCGCCTCGTGACGGTTACTCGGCTCCCCATCATTCTCCACCAGGATCTCCACATTGCCGTCCCCGTTCGTGCGGATCGTCGTGACGATTTTCATGCCGCCGCCCTCCCCAGGATGATCGCCAGGTCCAGCGGCCGGCGCTCCGGCTTCTCCACGATGCAGGTCGGGCGCCAGGCCTGACCAGGCCAGCGCCGGCGCGCCAACTCGCGCAGGTCCTCGGCCGCGTCCTCAAAAGTCTCGCACTCCAATTCCTTGTGCAGATGGTCCGAGCCGTCTTCGCTGATCGCCGTCACAAAGTAAGTCATCTTTCGGTCCTTTGTTCGACTCGATGAAGTTCCCGGCCGCAGACTCGCTCGCAGCGTTTGGTGAGCTGATATCTTACGTTGCACCGCCGGGGCCGTGACTTTTGGCGGATCTCGACAGAGCCATGCACCGCGCAAAACCCCGTCCAGACAGTAGTCACTTTGTCCTTCACGGCCGCCACCCTCCCTTAATCCGCTTTTTACCCCCACGCACGTTCCCCGAGTTATAGACAAACTTCGCCCCGGTCATTAGTGCTCGCACCAGAAAGCTCTCCATGTCGCCGCTCTGCGCCTGGCGCAACCAGGTCAATTGCGCCACCTGTTCCGCCGATAGCTTCACGTGCACCTCGGTGAACCCACCGACCCTTTCCCGTTCGCGCTGGCGTTGCTTCGCCTGGCGGTTTTGCTCCGTTCGCGCCGTCCGGTCGGGGACCACACGCAGCGGCAATGCTGACATGTCAGCAATCTTCAGGGCCTTGTTCATAGGGTTTCTTTCTTCATCTGCTCGGTGGCGGCCGTAGCCGCGATATTCGAAGCCGCGTCTTCCGTCGCCCGCGGCACCAGCGTTTCGGCGAGCTGCGGATCCAGCGGCCGCACCACGTCGCGCAGAATTCCAAACACCGCCAAAGCCGTGCCCGGGTGCAATACCCCCGACAGCACATCGAGCGCCGCATGCTTATCCGCACGCTCAATAATCGCCCGAATCAAAGCTTGTTCGGAAACATCGAAACTCATGCCGCTCCTTTCTCGCGCCGTTGCCATTTCGGAGCGTGCCGTTCCGCGACCGCCAAAAGCCGGCGCAACTCAGGGAGCTTTTTTTCCAGGCGGTCCAGGCAGTTTCGCGCCCCTTCGGTATCGCTAAGATCGACGCCGGCGCCCATGCGCAGAGATTCAAAGGATTGCGCCGCAAATTCACCCGCCATTCCGATTTCGCGAAACGCCGCGTAGGCGACCGAACAAAACCGAGGATACCAGGCCATCGATCTCGGCTTCCGGAGCGACCGTTTGACCTTTCTCATGCGACCTCGCTTTCCACTTTCCCGATCCGCGTCCCGTTGGTCGATTTCACCAGCGGCACCACCACGCTCCTGGCCGTGTTCCGAGCCTCGATATCCGCCAGCAAAATATACGGCGCTTTCTGCCCCAAATCCTTGCGAATGGCGATGCTCAGAGCCCGGCACTTGTCCTTCAACTGCCGCACATTCGAACAACCCAACCGCGGCATCGCCTCCTCCAGCGTCACCCGTTTGATCCGCGCATCGATGTGCGCCGCGGCGATCGCCGCGATAAGCTCCGGCGTCAGCACGGCCGCCACGCGAGCGGCCACCAACTCGGCGAGCTCGTCATCGGAGATCGCGATCATGAGTGTCCCTCCGCAGGTTCGACATCCTCCTCCACGGTAAACGCCGGCGCCGAAGCTTCCCGCAGGATTGGGACCGAAGATCCTTGGTTGTTCACCGCATCGATGAGGAACTGCAGCACCACGCGATCGCGCTCCGTTTCCACCTCGACCTCCGTTACCATCCATCCTTCGGCATCGATGATCGTCCACGCCGACAACGATGAAGGATCTTCGTGCTTGATCAGAGCCCACGGCCGCGGAGCCGCCGCCAATTCCATCAGGATTGCGATATCCGGTTGCGCGTTGAAATCAGGACATGGATCGCTCATAGGACCGTCGCCCCTTCCAGCCAATCATTGAGCGCATCGACGGCACCCGAAATCGTTTTGCGCTGCGCCTCGTAAAGCTTCGCCCCGCCCTCGGCTCGCACCGTCACCGACCAACCGGAAGCCTTCCGTTTGATCACGGTTTTATGGGTTTCGCGGATCCGGCCTTCCGCCGTCTCCTGCGCCGGCAAGATCGCGTCCGGAGACCCGGACGGCACGACATGACGAGGACGCCGGCGAGTCACGGCTCGACCCCTTTCCTTTTCACCGCCGGCGTCTGCCGCAGCCAATTCGGATTATGAACCCCCTTTTTCACCAACGCCCGTGTGAGCGCGGCATTCAACTCCTGCCGATTCCCGATCTCGTCCGTCACCGGCGGCTTCCGCCCCGCGCGTGATGGCAAGTAACTCAAGCGCCTCATTGGATGATCCCTCCGATGACTTCCACACGTTCGAGCCGCTCCGCGCCCTGCTGCGCCCCTCCGCCGGCCAACCGGTAAAAGGACCCTTCGTCCTCGGGGACCAGGATACATCCCGGGCGCCAGGCGGAAGGATCCACCGCTTTCAGGCCGGCAGTCCAGCCGCAGACGGCGCCGTGCCAAATCACCACGAAGCCGAGCTTGCCGACGAACCCACGATCCTCGCGCCAGCGATTCGCCGTCGCGAGAAGATCCGCCACCGCGTAACCAGTGATCGTGATATTCATTTCGCGATCGCCCCCCCGATTACGGATTTGGTGACGCACCACTTATCCAGCCGGCACATCTCCCCGTTGGGCAACTTCACGGCGAAGATCAGATCCTCATGCCGATAGGCATTGTGCGCGACGCGGAAGCAGTAGACATCGCCGTAACTCGGAGCGATCACCGCCGTCACCTTCGACCAGCCGTCGAACTGCCGGAAATACTTCGACGATTTCTTGAGCATCGCAAAGAGCTCCACGGCCCCGCGAAGCGGAGTTTGGGAAACCTCGACCAATTCTTCGATCTCGCCCATCGGCTCGATATCGCGTTCGTCGCACGATTGCTCCGGATCGGCCGCCACCATCTCCACGCGCATCCCGCTGCGGTTTTGCGCCGGCACGCGTTCCCATGCATCTTTCGCCGCGTGGAGATTCGGAAAACGAAGGCCATCGGCCAACGTCAGGGAGAAAACCGACCCGTCCTCCTTGGCGAGATAGGCCCTCATATCCACCTCGCGGATGAAAATGGAAATGCTCACAGCGTCACCCCCTTGCTCGGAGCGCGCTTCACCAGGTCGAGGCACTTTGCGCGCATGGAACTTTCCAGGTGCTCGAGCGTCTCTTTGGAAACGCGCGTGAATTTATGCGCCCGCTCCCGCTTGGCGCTCTCCAGGAGGAATTTGCGGACGTGCGTCGGCGATAACAGCCGCGGCATCCGGTAAGTCCCGAGCGCTTCATTGCTGTTTTTGGGGTGGCTATCTTGCTGATTGGTGCTATGGAGCATCTGTAGTTTCTGAGTTTTGCCCGCGTCCGGTTCACAGCCGGCGCGGGCAGTTTTTTTGACTGCGAAAAGTGAACTGGGCGAAACGCACCAAACAACGCACGGCCATCCGAGCCAGGAAGACCTGCGCCGCCGCCGCGACGACCAGAACGGAGAAAGCGAAGAGGTCTTTCATAACACCCTAGGCCGCAGTTCTAAGGACGCGCGGTGCCGCTCCGGCCGTGCGCGCCTTGATCCGGCCGGCCGCCAGGACTTCCTTGAGCGCCGGCAGCCAGGCCCGCGGATTCTTTTCTCCCAGGCTCGTATCCTTGGGCAGCGTGTGATCCTTCCAAAGCTCGTTCACCGTCCGCTCGCTCACCCCCAGGAAAGCCGCGATCTCCGCCTTGTTCAGGCACCCAAAATATTCCTCCAGGAAAGCCCGCGCCTCGGCGCGAATCCCATCCGCCAGGGCATCTCGCACCCCCTCGCGAATCGCCGCGGCAATCACTTCCGCCGGAATTTCGAGGCGCAAAGGCCCAGACGCTTTTTCTTGAGCGCTCATTTGAGGAGGAGGCGAGGGCCGCGGATTTAGGCCGCCGCCGGTTCTTCCACGGACACGGCTTGTTCGAGGGCCCGAAGCAGGCGGGGTAATCCGATCTCCATGCTCTTGCGCATGAGGTCCTGCTGGCTCAGACCGCTTTTAACAACGCCCTCGCGGAACTGCTTTTCGAGCTTCTTCGGAATCCGAACGGGAATCGAAGTGCTCAGATCTTTGGACAGTTTTTCTTTAGGCATGAGAGACGAATACGTTTCGTAGTCATCTCATGCAAGAAAAAAGTTGAATAAGATTCTTACTCAGCTATACAAACGCCCATGGCAAAGCCCACCGGAAAGCCGTCACGTTCAATTCCGCTCCGCCTCAACGCTCAACAAAAAGAGCGCGTCCAACACGCCGCCGCCTTGCTGGGTTTAAGCAAGCAGGACATCATGCGTTTGGCGATGGGAATCGGCATCGAGGCATTGCGCCGCGTGGACTGGAATATCGAGCGCGTCGTAGCCGACGCCGCGTTCCCGGACGAAAAGACGGCCAGGATCGTTCCTATGCCGCCCCCGCAAAAGCGTGCGGCCCAAGATCCGGGGCCGACCTATGGACCTCCGGGAGATGAATAAGGTTGAATCAATTCTCTCGACATCGACGAAAGCGGCGCTTCAATCGCGGCATGAGCGAGATTTCGCCCGTCATTCTGGACGAGATTTTAGAAGAGGTTCAACGGAACGGATCGGCCGACGTGGATATGAATCTCCTTGTGAACGCCTGGTTTGCCGGGGAAACCGAGAGGCGCCTGGACGAATGGACCGCAAAGCACAACCTCCATTGGCAGCGCGACAGCGCGCGCACGGGCCGTCTCAACGGTCCCTTGGTGAGGTTCAGTCCGGGGCAACATCAACATCCCTCCACGTAAGCCCGAGTCGAAGCACAATGAAATCTCGGACCTTTTTCCGATCGCCGGATTTAACCGCGGTTCGCCACTCGTCAAGCAAGCCCATTTCGGAAACGCGCCGGTCGAAGTCGTTGGAAAAGCTGGGTGGTAGTGGGGATTCCATTTTTAAAACCAAAAACGACGAAGCACGAAGCCAATGAAAACATTGATTATCTCGATCCTGGCCGTCTGCGCCTCGACAATCCTTGCGGACGACGGCTTTTCGTTCAAGACGGTCGACGGGACGGAATACAAATCCGTGACAGTAACAAGAGTTACCCCAGCATCGATCCAAATTACATATGCCGACGGGGTCGCGTCTATTCCGATTGCAACACTGCCGGCAGACCTACAAAAACGGCTCAATTACGATCCGGAGCGGGCGGCAAAATTCGAAAAAATGCAGGCCGACCTTCAACAGGCGCAGGCTTCCGCCCAGGCATCACAAGCCCAGGCCGCTGCGCTTCAGCAAAAGATCGCGCAGCACAACTCGATCATAGCCAATTTAAAGACGGTGCTTGAGGTGGAGAGCGACCAAAGCAGCTTCGTCGGAAAGCCGGTCTTTTTTCAAGGCGATTTGGAGATCTCATCCTATTACAATTACGGCTACGAACACGCGCAAGATTCGCACTTTGCATTCGACCTTACCGACTCCAGCGGCCGAACCGCGCGCCTTTATATGAAGAAGGGTCCTGAGGCCGATACGGTCAGGAGCAAGCTTCTGAGATTCGGCGGGTCCGCCCGCGCGCTATGCATGATCACCATCATCGAACCGAGGTATGAAAAAGATTCTGGCGAGTTATTAGCCGAACTATTTACGGTTCAATCTCCAATCGACGCTCCGCCGCCGAATCCGGCTAAATAAGATGGCTCGGACCATCGTCGTTGAACGTATTACCTATCGGGTCTGCTCGATAGACGGCGGCCGCCTTTTAAAGACTTGGGCCCGCGTGGGGAACAAGCTCAAGCTGATCCGGGCGGCCAACGAACAAAGGCTCCGCCAGAAGCTCCAAAAAATCTCCGTCGATATTCACAACGGGCGCACGGAAGCGGCCGAACTTTCCGGAGCCGATCTCCGTAGCCATCTCGCCGCGATTGACGCTTTGAAAGGGCTTGGCGACCGTATATCGGTCGACGTGGCTGCGCGGGAATACGTCGCCGCGCGGAAAGAGCTCGGCGCCGTGTCGTTGATGGAGGCCGCGCGATTCTACCGCCTCCACAATGCTTGCGCCGCGCCGGCCGCGACGTTGTCGGCCGTCATCGCGGAATTTGAAAATGCCATACGGCCGCGCTCCGAGGCCTACCGCACCGTTTTCCACAAGGATCTAAAAAGGCTGGCTCTCGCCCATGGGTCCAAACCCGTGGCGGAAGTAACCACTGCCGACTTGGAGGCCTTTCTTTTTTCCGCAGGTCAAAAGATCCGGGGTGAGTTCCGGCCGTCCTCGGATTTTCGACGCAAACAAATCCGCGGCGAGCTGCTCACGTTTTTCAATTTCGCCCGGCGGCGCCGTTTCCTGCCGACGAAGCTCGATACCGCCGCGCATGCACTCGAGGCCATCCTGCCCGTTACGGAAACTAAGGAAGTTTGGGATCCTGAGCATTTGCGGCGTGCTCTGGAATCCGTCTGGGCGCACGAACGCGATTGGTTGCCATGGCTGGCCATCTCGGCATTCGCCAACGTGCGCGGCGTGGCGGCGCAACGCCTCACTTGGGAGGACGTCCATTGGCTCGATGGCCTCATCGAGTTGCCCGCAAGAAAATCCAAGGTCAAGCAGCGGGTGACGATCCCGATCTCCCCGTCCCTCGCGGATTGGCTGGCCCAATATCGAGGCAGGTCCGGCCCGATCTGTCCGCAAAAAGGTTTCGTCGCTTTCACCGCGCGACTGCGTTCCAAATACGGTTTGCCGTACTACAAAAACGTCCTCCGTCGGAGCTACATCACATACCTCCTGGCCGATACCGATGACGAAGTGCATGTGGCTCACATCGCCAATACCAGCGTCGCCAAACTCCGGGCAAACTACCGGAAGATCCGAACGTTCAGCGATCGGCTTGTCACGAAGGATCTCGCAAGGGCCTGGTTCGAAACCGCGCGTATCAGTGCGGCAAACATCGTCCAGTTGGAACTCCCGGCTTAGGTCACTTCCAGGTCACTTGCCCGATTTTCGCCGTGGTCCCTGGCTCCTGAGGTAGGATTCGAACCTACGACCAATCGGTTAACAGCCGATCGCTCTACCACTGAGCTACTCAGGAATCGGGATCGCGAGGGGCGGTATGAATGCCCCACCTTCCCCCTGGCAGCAAACTTTTTTTTCGGGGAAATTTTAGGGGGTAAAATGGGGGCCGGCGAGGCTGCGGGAGGGCTCGGGATGACTCGATGAGGGAGGGCTGTGGCGCTGATGCGCGGGGCGCTTTTGGAGGAATGGGGCCGATAGGGCCTATAGGACGAACGGGGACTCCGTTCGAAGCTTGGGGCGGCGGATGAGGCGACGATGAAAGGGGGTGAAGGAACTTCGATCGAAAAGGAGGAATTCGTGCGGGCGAGGGAAGCGAGACGTTGACGCGCCGGAGGGGAGGCTGGTAACTTTCTTTATGCCAAAGCGATCGTGGAAGAAGGATTCAGAATATTTGCGCTTTCGGCCGTACCGAGCGTTCACGACGCCGGCGCAGGAATCGAGATCGGATCGATGGACGATCTTCTGGCGCGCGGTGATGCTGGTGGGAGGGGCGATCGTGCTTTTTCTGGCGGCGATGTCGCTGGCGCGGCATTGACGGGATCACCGTTCGGCGACTGATTTCGAGGGCGGAACCTGGTGCGCAAGGTTCCCCTGCCCGTTCGCCTTTTGCCGGAGCTCAATGTTTGAGGCACCCGTCTCGAGAATCCCGGGGAGCGCTACCGCATGGACGCGCTCGCCTTTCGCCAGAGCTCAGCGTTTGACGCACTCCTGGACGCAGCGATTGATCGCTTCCATGGTGACTGGCTTGGCGAGCACCGGGCATCCGCGAAAGGTGTGGGTCGAACCGTCTTCGCCATCGGGCGGGGTGGCGGTGAGAAAAGCGATGGGGATGTCTTTCAGTTGCGGGTGTCGCTTGAAGGAAACCGCCAGTTTGTCGCCGGTCATGCCGGGCATGATCCGGTCGAGCAGAATGAGGTCGGGTTTAAACTCCTTGGCGGTCTCGATGGCCCGCAGGGGATCGTTTTCGCCCCGGACCTCGTACTGGGCGGCGGCGAGTTGGAGAAGCCGGGTGAAGCCAGCTTCATCGTCGATGGCCAGGATTCTGGTTTTGTGATGGAAAGGCCAAACATTCATACGGACGCCTATGTAGCCAGTAGTCTACAGATCGCCGTTTTGGTCAAGCAAAGATTTTGACGCGGGGGCAGCTATCTGCGGTGCTCACCTTAAAAGCGTCCGCAAGCTGGGTAGATTCTCTTTGGCTGTCGAGGAAGCGCGCGCGGTCGGATCGCCGGTGGGATCTGCGCCAGTGCTCTAAGTGCTCTATTAAGGTGGTTTTCCCCTAACTTTCCTACAGCGCCGCCTCGTGAGGACTTTTGGGGAAAGTGCTCTATTAGAGCACTGTCCCCATTTCCCGGTCCCCGGTGGATGCATTTCAGGGGAACAGATGCGGCAATGGCGCTGGAAGCAGGAGAGGCTGGCCTTTTCTGGTCCGATGAAGCGGCAAAGCCGAGGCTTGGCGAGACGCCCATGGCGCAACGGGGGCAAATGCCGCTCCTACTTCGGTGGCGGCTTCGCCGCGCTGCGGGGGAAGCGGCGCGTGCGCAAAACTCCCTCTTTTTGGGCCACCGGAAATGAAGCCGGGGTTGGCCGGATTCCATTTATTCTTTCTTCGGGATTTCGTGGCGCGCGAAATTGACTTGCCCGAAGGGGCGGTGCCGGGGCAACCTCCGGCAGAAAATTGCTCCGCGAATTTGGCGCCAGACCTGATTGAGCGGAGTCCCCGGGCAGGCCCGCATCCGCCCGGCATCGATCATGAAGAGATTCACCATCCCCTCCCCCATTGCGCGACGTGACCGCGTCGTCACCACGTTCCTGATGGCCGCGGCCAGTGTGCTGCTGCTGGCGGGATCGGCGGCGCGGGCGGTGGAAGTGACCGGCAATACTTTCAATACGACGGCGCCGACAAGCGCCGACATTCCGAATTGGAACACGGGATGGGGAAACAGCACGGTGAATGGGTGGGATTATGTGGGCCAGGTGAATGGATCGAGTGGCATCTACCTGGGAAATGGTTGGGCAATGACGGTGGGACACGTGGGCAACGGCAGTTTGACCCTGGGAAAGACGACGTACCCTTTAGCCCAGGGCTCACTGCATGTGTTCGCCAATCCGGACGGGTCGAGTATCGACTTGTGCCTCTTCAAACTGACGGTTTCGCCGAATCTGCCGGCGCTGAACATCGCTCCGGCCGATCCGACGGCATTTGCCCAAAACCAGACGGGGGATTCCGTGGCGATGATCGGCTACGGGGGCGGGAAAGGTGAAACGTGGGGTTTCAACGCCGTCACGGAGGTGAATACCATGCAGCAGGTCAGCTTCTATAACACCAATGATTTCGAAACGGATTTGGGGCCGGTGACGGGCACTTCCAGTACGACGAACGAGGACTATTTGGTGAGCGGCGATTCGGGCGGAGGAGACTTCATTTTCAATCCCGCGACGCAGACGTGGATGCTGGCCGGTTTGAACGAGGCGATCGATGACAAAAACAATTCCTACCTGGTGCAATTGGACACGTATGTGCCGCAGATCGATGCGATCACCGGTCTGACGAGCGCGCCGGAGCCGTCGCCGGCGGGGTTGCTGGGCTTCGGCTTGCTCTTGTGGCTGTGGATGTTCCGGGGGCGCGTGTCGGGGCGAGTCGTTTGAGCTGAATCGAAGGCGAAAGCGAGCGAGTGCGAGGATGGTGAGCGCCGGGCGCCGCGGCGACGCGTGGACGATCGGATGATTGCCGAAAATCACTTGCCGGAATGAAGTCTCGGGCAATCTTGGGCGTCGAATATTCATCCGCGAATTTTTGGCGCGAAACGCCATTCGAGCGGAAGACCTCCAATGCCGCGAACGAGTGTATCCGCTCCCGATCCATCCGAAGAAAAGGTGACATCCACCTGCTCGTGGGCGCGGCGCCAAGGCAGCGGATTTCCTTTTCTTCTGCGAGTCGTTGCGGGCGGATTTTTGCTGGCGGCTTCTTCGCAGGCGGTGGAGGTGACGACGAGTTCCGGGACTTCCTTCAACACGATCGCGCCGACGAATGTAACCATCCCGAATTGGACGACGGGATGGGGAAGGTGCGGCATCACGGCGTGGAATTATGTCGGGAAGGTGAACGATGCCAGCGGGGTGTATTTGGGCAATGGTTGGGCGATCACCGCGGGGCATGTCGGGAACGGCAATTTGATCCTGGGAGGCAGCACTTATTCTTTGGTCCAGGGTAGCGACCATGGGATCGTCAATGCGGATGGGTCCTCGGCGGATCTCACCGTCTTCAAGGTCGCAGCGCCGCCCAATTTGCCGTCGCTGACGATTTTTCCGACGGATCCGATTCCGTTTTCGCAAAATCAGGCGGGGAGCACGATCGCGATGATCGGCTATGGCGGCGGGAAGGGCGAAACGTGGGGCTTTAACACGATCACGACGGTGAACAGCCCGCAGCAGGTGAGCATCTACACGAGCAACGATCTGGAGACGGCTTTGGGGACGGTGACGGCGGGCTCGGCGAGCATTACGAACAAGGGCTTTCTGGTCAGCGGCGATTCCGGAGGGGGAGACTTCATTTTCAATAGCTCGACGCAGACGTGGATGCTGGCCGGGCTGAATGAAGCGATCGACGGGAATAACGATTCGTTCCTGGTGCAACTGGACACCTACGCCTCGCAGATCGACGCGATTACCGGGTTGACGGCGCCGACGGAGTCGGCCGGCTCGAATGTCTCCACCGGCCTGACGGGCGTGCCGGAACCGTCGACGGCTGGGTTGCTGGGGTTCGGGATTTTGCTGGGATGGTGGAAGCTTCGGCGGCGGCGGCGCGGTGAATAGGGCGGATAGGACCTATGGGACCAATAGGACCTATGGGGTCCTGGATTCCGCGTTTTCTACTGCGCGGAGCAAGGCAAATGGATGGAGAAGATAGCGCCGCGGCCGGGCTTGCAATGGGCCTGGATGCGGCCTCCGTGGTCTTCAATGATCCGCTTGCAAATGGAAAGGCCCAGGCCGGTGCCGTGCTGTTTTCCGTGAGTGGCGAAAGGCAGGAAGAGCCGCGACTCGATTTCCGGCGCGAAGCCGGGACCGGTGTCTTCCAGTTCGGTGAAGACTTCGGTTTCCTGACCGGCGAAACGGAGGGTGATCGTGCCCCCGCTGGGCATTACGTCGATGGCGTTGTTGATGAGATTGTAAAAGACCTGCTGGAGGCGTCCGCGGTCCATGGCGACGGAGACGGAAGGCGGCGGAACTTCGCACTCGATTTTCACCGATTTGTCTCCCGCTTCGTCGCGAATTTCCTGGAGGAGTTCGCGGACGAAGGTGGCATAGTCGGCGGGCTGCAAGGGCGCGGATCGGGAGGAACCGCGCGTGAAGTCGAGCAGTTCGTTGATCATGTTTGTCATGCGGGTCGCCTGGCGTTGAATCTGGGTCCTGGCTTCGGCGCGGATTTCACCGGAGGTATTTTCGTCGGCGGCGAGGTCGGCGGCAAAGGCGATGATATTCAAGGGGTTCTTGAAATCGTGGACGATGGATTGGGCGAAACGACCGACGAGGGCGAGCCGCTCCGCCTGGAGAATTTCGTCGAGGAAACGGTGGTCGAGCAGCCGCACGCGCAAGGAAAACTCCCGGAGCAGGGCCGAGAGGAGGCGCGGCGATTTTCCGAGGGCGCGGAGTATTTCCCCACGGGCGATGAAGGTGGCCGCGGTGTCGACCAGGGCGGTGGCGGTGGCGGAGCGGGGTTGATCGTCGAGAATGGCCATCTCGCCAAAGAAAGTGCCGGAGGCGAGCCGGCTGAGGACGCGGCTCTCCTGTCCGTCCATGGTGATGGAAATCTCCACTTCGCCTTTTTGCACGACGTAGAGGCCGTCGCCCTGGTCGCCCTGGCGAAAGATTTGCTGGCCGGCATGAAAGGCCAGCGTGTGCGTTTCCAGTTTGAGGTTGCTGAGCTCGGATGCGAGCAACCCAACGAAGGTATCGGCGGGCGGCATGTCGATCATGGGGCAAGCGTAGACTCCGGGGGTCGCGCCGCCAATCAGATTCCTTGCGCTATTCCACGTAGTGTGAAAGGCTCGGCGGCGACATGCGCGCTGCGAAGCTGGCCGGCATACTGGCCCTCTTTAGTGTTTCCTTGATGCAATCCAGCTTCACGGCGTGGGGGCGCACGGAAAATGCCGCGGAAACGAAAATGGAAGCGGGCGAGGCATTGTCCGACCGCGGCCAGTTTGAGGATGCCGTTGCGCGGTGGAAAGAGGCAGAGCGGGCCTTTCGCAAATCGAAGGATGCGTCCGGCGAAATCCGGGCGCTTTTGCAGGAGGCCTCGGCCTATCAGGCGCTGGGGCAGCATCACCTCGCCGTGACCGCGCTGAACAGCGCAGGCGCGCTGGCCCGGGATTCCCGGGACGCACACGCGGACGCGGAAGTGAAAGCGGCGCGCGGCGCCTTGTGCATCTTTTCCCGGGAAGCGGTGAACGCGGAGCCGCTGCTACGGGAAAGCCTGGAGGCCGCGCGGGCGGAGCGGGATACCGCACTCGCCGCCAAAATCCAAAACAATCTCGGCATCCTTCTTTCCGCCCAGGGCCATGCCACCGAGGCCATGGCGGCTTTCGAGACGGCGGTGCGCGATGGTGATCCTGAACTCGTGGCCAAGGCCCGGAAAAACATGGCGGATGCCGCTTTCGCCGCCCAGGAGTATGCCCGCGCCGAACACCTAGCCAACGAGGCGGCGGAGGCCGCGGCGGCATTGCCGGACGGACATGAAAAGGCATTCCTGCTCGTCGGCGTGGCGGAATTGCTCCAGCAAATTTTCGTCGATTCGCCCGAGCACCACAATGCTCTGCGAACCCAGGCATTTCGATTGGATCAGGAGGCTGAAAACATTGCCGAGAAATCAGGCGACCGCACGGCACAGGCTTTCGCTTTGGGAGACGAGGGCGCGCTTTATGAATTCGAAAAGCGCTATCCCGAAGCTCTGACGCTGACCCGCCGGGCGGTGTTCATCGCACAGCAGGCGCAGTCCGCCGACACGCTGTATCGCTGGGAATGGCAGACCGGCCGGCTTCTGG
This sequence comes from Chthoniobacter sp., assembly GCA_036501065.1. Classification (GTDB taxonomy): domain Bacteria; phylum Verrucomicrobiota; class Verrucomicrobiia; order Chthoniobacterales; family Chthoniobacteraceae; genus Chthoniobacter. The sequence goes on from DASYAY010000053.1 coordinate 54,734, forward strand.
CGAAACAAGGCGAGCGTGAGGCGGCGATCCAGGCGTATCGCCGGACGATTGCCACCTTGCAAACGATTCGCAACGACATTGCCATCCGCCACGGCAATCCCAACGCCCACTCGTCGTTCCGCGATGCGGTCGGGGCGGTCTACTACGAGCTTGCGGATTTGCTGCTGCAACGCGCGGACGAGGTCAAGGACGATGGGGAAGTGCAGACGTTGCTTCACGAAGCGCGCGATACTGCCGAGATGCTGAAAGCGGCGGAACTGGAGGATTATTTCCAGGACGATTGTGTGAACCTTTTGAAGTCGAAGATTCGGAAGGTGGAGAATATCTCACCGAAGGCAGCGGTGATTTACATCATTCCCCTGCCCAATCGCACGGAACTGCTGGTGAGCCTGGCGTCGGGGCGGCTGGAACGTTTCAAGGCCGAGGTCTCCGACGAAAAACTGACCGAGACGGTGCGTCTCTTCCGGTTGAATCTCGAGGATCGGGCGACCGATAGTTATCTCGAGCAGGGACAACAACTCTATGGCTGGCTGATCAAGCCGCTCGAACCGCTGATGACCAAGGCGGGTCTCGATACGATGGTGTTTGTTCCCGACGGTGCGCTCCGCACGGTGCCCATGGCGGCGCTGCACGACGGCGAACATTTCCTCATCGAGAAATATGCCGTGGCAGTGACGCCGGGCCTGGAGCTGATGGAAACCAAGGCGGCGGAACGCGTCCAGCCGCTGGTGATGATTCGCGGGCTGTCCGAAGCGCGCGACGGCTTTCCGCCGCTGGTGAACGTGCCGGAGGAAGTCGCGGAGATCAAAAAGCTCTACAGCAAGAGCGACGCGCTGATGAATGAGCAATTCGTCCACGATGCGACGGGCGACACCCTCCGAAAGGAACATTTCACAATTGTCCACATTGCCTCGCACGGGCATTTCGACGACGACGTCCACAACAGTTTCGTGCTGACCTACGACAAGCATCTGACGCTGAACGATCTGGAGGCGTACATCCGCCCCGGCCAATTGCGCGACCACCCGCTGGACCTGCTCACCCTCAGCGCCTGCCAGACCGCAGCCGGCGACGATCGCGCGGCGCTCGGGCTCGCCGGCATCGCCGTGAAGGCGGGCGCGCGCAGCGCTTTCGCCACGCTCTGGTCGGTCAATGACGCGGCTTCGACGCAACTCGTCGGCGATTTTTACACCGAACTCACGACCCACCCGGAGTGGAGCAAGGCGCAAGCGCTGCAAGCGGCGCAAAAGAAACTGCTCGTGCAGTATCGCTACGCGCACCCCTGTTACTGGGCTCCGTATCTGATCATCGGTAACTGGTTGTGAAGGCCTTGCTCAAGGTGCTGCGGATCCCGGCGGTGGGTGGCATAATCGTCAGCCTCCTCACCCTCGGCCTGCTCCTCGCCATCCGCGCCAACAAGCGCACTGGAAAACTTCTGCAACGGTCGGAATTGATTGTTTACGACCAATTCGTGCGGCGGCGGGTGCATCAGGACCCAGCGACGGATTCGCATGTCGTCATCTGCGGAATGACGGAAGAAGACTTGATCAAGTATGGTCATCCTCTCGACGACGCGAAGCTGGCAGCGTTGCTCACGAAACTCGATGAGGCTGGCGCCTGCATCGTGGGAATCGATCTTTTTCGGGATCTACCGGAGCCACGCAGCGGTGAACTCTACCCGGAACTGGAGAAAGCTTTGCGCAAACTCGACAATGTCATCGTCATCGAACGCCTTCCCACTGGCGGTCTGAGCCATATCAAACCGCCTCCGGCGATTGCGGATCAACCAGACCGCATCGGGGTGAATAATTTGGCGACCGATGATCAAGTTGACTACCTCTGCCGGCGCGGGCTGCTCTTCTACGAGGAGGGACTTCCCTCCCCGCGCGAGAGCCTCGGCCTCACGCTGACCCGGGCCTATCTGCAAACACACAATATCGACGTGCAGATGGTCCAGCAGCCGGGAGAACCCTACCCGCTCCTCCAGCTCGGAAAGACCATCTTTCCACGCCTGACGTCCGAGGCGGGCGTCTATTCGGGACTGGGAATCGAAGGTTACGAGTTTCTTCTCGACTTCCGTGCACCGCAAACATTCGGGCCGGCGATCTCTCCCGGCACCAGCTTCCGCACCGTGAGCTTTGGCGACGTTCTCGAAAATCGGCTTCACCCTGGCGATCTTCAGGATGCCATTGTCATCGTCGGGGTCACGGCCCCGAGTGTGAAAGACTCCATTCCCACGCCGGTGGATTCCGCACTTCGTGGCGTCCTCAGCCACGCGATCACCGTCAACCAACTTCTTCGCGCCGCGCTCGACGGTGAACGTCCGATGCGTTGGTGGCCGGAGTCCGGCAGGATCGCATGGATCGGCCTGTGCACGTTGCTCGGCGGAGCATTGGGGCTCCTCTTTCGCTCGCCCTGGAAATTCGGCGCCGGGCTGGCGATTCTCCTGGGAGCGATCATTTCCTTGGGATGGCGTGCCTTTCTCGCTGGGTTATCGATTCCCGTCACCACGCCAGCAATTGGTGCCTTCGCCGCGGGCGCCTTTGTCACGTCGCTGGTTGTTTACCTCGAACACTCGGATCGCCAGGTGATGAGCACCCTATTTTCCCGGCATGTTTCCCGCGAAGTTTTCGAACTTCTGTGGGCGGAGCGCGAGCAACTCCTCGACGGCGGCCGCCTCAAACCCCAGCGAATCATCGGGACCGTCCTCTTTACGGACCTGAAAGATTACTCTACAATCGCCGAGGACATGGATCCGGCGGACCTAATGAACTGGATGAACGAATGCATGAGTTCCATTGAACCACTGGTGGAGTTGCACGGCGGATTTGTGAATTCCTATAGCGGTGACGCCCTCATGGCGGTCTTTGGTGGATTGCTCGCCACAGGGTCCGAAGGAGAGGTCGACCGGCACGCGATCCGGGCCGTCGAGTGTGCCTTGGCCATGCGGCGGGACATGGCCAAGCTCAACGTGACGTGGGCCGAGCGCGGCCTGCCGACGGCGTCGATGCGCGTGGGCATCTACACCGGTCCGGTGGTTACCGGGAGCATCGGCAGCCGCCAGCGGATCGAATTCACGACACTGGGTGACACCACCAACATCGCCGCGCGGCTCCAGGCCCTCGGCCGCGATTTACCCGATGACGAACGCACCGCGCCCTGTACCATTCTCATTGGCGACTCGACCTGGCAGCGATTGCGTGGCCGTTTTACCGCAACTCTGATTGGCCCCAAACATTTAAAAGGCAAGGCCCGGGAGGTGATCGTGCATAGCATTGTCTCCCGGACCGCGTCGACCACCTTCATATGAAATTCGTTCTCGGTATCGTCGTCCCTCTCGTGCTCAGCGTGTCTGCGCCGGCGGAGACCCCGACCCCTCCGGCAGGCGGCACACCGAGCCCTGCACCGGCGCTGACTCCGGCTACACCTGCGGCAGCGAAGGCGGCTGCGGCCACCCCATCGCGGAGACATGGCATCTCCTACAATCCACCCAAGGGGCTCATGACGGGGACACGCATCAATGGCGATGGCGGCTCCCGCGGCGGCGGCGTCAAACTGCCCGCGCTATACGTTCTCACGCCAGATGCCACGGCCCTCACGACCCGAGCACAGCCCTCGCTCTTTTGGTACCAGAGCGGTCCGGCAGCGACCCGCTTCGAATTGACGGTCTTCGAACCGAAAAAGGCCAAGCCCTTGCTCCGGGTCGGAGTCGAGAAAGCGGGCGACGCGGGCATTCATCGGCTTTCGCTCGAGAAATACAAAGTGACTCTCACGCCGGGCGTTGTTTACAAGTGGACCGTGGCCCTCGTTCCCGATGTCGCGAACCGTTCCCAGAATGTCATCGCCATCGGGACCATCCAGCGCACCGAACCCGATGCCCGACTCGCCGCTACGTTGGCGACGACTGAAGGCCCGGATAAAGCCGCCCTCTACGCCAGCAAAGGATTCTGGTACGACGCCTTGGAAGCGATCAGCGACGCCATTGACGCGGCGCCGGCCGACAAATCGCTTCGTGCCCAGCGCGCCAAGTTGCTCGAGCAGGTCGACCTCAAAGCCGCCGCCGCGTCGGATCGGAAATAACCGCACCCGCCTCCGTTTCATCCATCGTCGACCTCCAAATTCCATCCTCCATCTTCCATGCGCGGAACCCTTATACTCCTCTCCGGAATTCTCGCGGCGACACTCCTCTCCGTGTCCGCGCAACCCCAGTCGCCCACAACGTCGCCCAAGGGTACCCCGAGTCCCACGCCAACCGAGGCTGCGAGCAGTCGCCACTCGTTGAGGTACGTCGCGCCAAAAGGCACGATTACCGGCACGCGCAAAGGGATTGACGCCGGGACGCGGGGTTGGACGGCAAATCTGCCCGCGATTTACGTCCTCGCCCCCGACCATACCGGGCTGACGACACACGCTCAACCGACGTTCTTCTGGTATCAAAGCGCTCCCACCAACACGCGGATGGAACTCACGCTCATTGTCCAGGGAAAGCCGGGCTGGGTCTTGCGCGTCGCGCTCGACAAGGCGGAGCAAGCGGGGATTCACCGGCTCTCTTTGGAAAGGTATCATGTCAGCCTCACGCCGGGAGTCGTTTATCGGTGGAGCGTGGCCCTGGTTCCCAATCCCAATGGGCGTTCGCAGGATCTGATAGCCAGCGACACCATCAAGCGGATCGAACCGGACGCACAATTGTCCTCCTCTGTGAGTGTCGGCAAAAACGTGGAGAAAGCGGCCGTTTACGCCAGCCGTGGCATTTGGTACGACGCGCTCGAATCCATCACGAGCGAGATCGACGCGGCGGCGAGTGATCGGGAACTCCGGCAACAGCGAAGCTCGCTTCTCGCCCAAGCGGGCCTGAGCGTGACGATCCCTGCGGGCCGAAAATAGCCAGTCTCTCGGATGGGCGATTCGCCGATGGCTCTACCAGGGCCATGGAAGCCGCATGGCGCACCAAGCGCTCGCCGGTGATCAATTTGCGTAAAATTGCGTTGACGGAGCACCCGCTATTCAGGCAGCCTCCAAGCTACTGGCCTCCGAACAAACGCCTATCACGACATGGACTACTTCCGCATAAATATGGAGAACGGCTTTGGGCCGCTCGTCCCCCCGACACCGGCTCCGATTGCACCCGCGACGATGTGGGTCGATGTGGCGAACTGGCAGGCGTTTCTGATCGTGCATGGTTGCGCCGGCACGAATCCACCGAACGACGAGTTCGGTATGCTGGACTTCAATGGGACGAAAAAGTTTCAGACGAAGTCCGGAATTTTTGCCAACGGCATCGTGAATCAAGCCACCTACGACGCGGCGGTGGCGGCGGGGATGACGGCTTATCCGACAGTGGTCTACCCTTAGGGTCACGAGCCGGGCGAGGTTGAAAGACCGGCGGCGTGGCTGGGCGGTAGTTGCTGAAATTACCATCGGCTTCGCGGGAAAGTTACGGCGGCGTTGTGCACTGAATCCGAACCGTGGATTTACGGAAACGGCAGTTGACATACCGGAAGCTTCCGCCACAGACTCGCTTTCGGTATTCGTCCCCCCGGATGCCAGCAAACGAAAGGAAACTCATGAACAGAATTGCTGCTTGTCTATTAATCGCCGCGAGCGCCTACATCATCACGGCCTGCGCCAACACTCAAAAAGGGCATCACCACCTGACCACCGCCGCCTGCGGAAGCCCAACGGATTATTTCCGGCTGAACATGCGCCAGGGTTATGGCCCGCTTACCCCACCCAGCCCCAGCCCGATCGGCGGGGCAAAAATGTGGGTCGACGTGGCCAACTGGCAGTGTTTTCTCGATGTCAGCCTGTATAAAGCCACGAACCCGCCAAACGACTCGTTTGGGATCCTCGACACCCAGGCCACAAAAGCGTTTCAGACGTGGGCGCATACCCAAGGCTATACGGTGCCGTATCCGCCGAATGGGATCGTGGACCAGAATACTTATAATGCGGCGGTAAAGGCGGGCATGCCGGCTTATACACCGGTGCCCACAACAGCGCTCCACGCCCACCATCATCACCACGGGACCAGTCCCACGCCGACGGCGACACCCGCCAAAGGCAGCTAAACTGGCAAACCAATCGCCAGTTTCCGGCTTGTTGAAGTCGTTCGGGGGTCGATTGATCTTTGCGGCTGATCGTGCAGTGATTTCGACTGGAGTGTGGCCGGCGTTTCGCCGGCGCGAACAAGCGTACCCTTGACCGCGTAAACTTACGGATGCTAAGCAACTGCTCCATGTTGCAGACGATGGCATCGCGAAGCTCGCTGGCGCAGCTATTTTGTCTGCTCTGGCTATCCTGGGTGGTGGCTTGTACCGATGCCAGGGCGACGGTGATTTCCCTTCCGGGTTCCGGCACTTTCCGAACTTTGCCCGGGTCGGCCCAACTGCTGGCTGGACAGGTAAATAAAGCTTCCGCCGGGGTGCGGATTCGTCCGGGCAAGGCCGGAAGCGAGGTTGCCGGAAAGAAAGGCCACGGAACCAAAGGCGCGCCGACCGGCCCCGAGGTGGCGGGATCCACTCATTCCTCAGCCACGGGGAAACTGACGGCGAACCTGGGAGAGAAAGGGACATTGACCGCGGCTCCGCTGAGCGCTTTTGGTTTTCTTCCGAGCAAAGCGGCGGCTGGTTCGGTGCTGCCGGGCAGCCACGTCCCCAAACCCGTGGCCTCGCTGTCACTGAATCCCGGAGGGGTGCAGACCTCCGGTTTCGCGCCCAGGGCCATTCCGATGAAACCGAGTTCGGCTGCGGCGCCGTTTATCTCACCGGCGACGGCGACTCATCCATTGCCGGTGACGGTGTCTTCGTCCGTAGCGCCCGCTCCGGCGTCGACGAAACAGCCGGCTTCGGTTTCGGCGATTGTGACCGCGCCGGCGACGAATCCTTCTTCTGCATCCACCCGAAGCGTCGCGCCGGCGGTCAGTCCGGCGGCGAGTTCCACCGTGGCCAACTCTGTCGCGGCGGCTTCCACCACTCCGGCGACGGTTAGTTCTGCGAGCGTGGCCAGAAACGACAGTCCAGCATCGAACGTGGTATTGGATAACAGCCTTGGGCAAACCGGGACCGTCGGCGTCGCCACGGACGGCGCTGGGGTGAATACTTACACCATCGACCAAACCGCCGGATTTCTGGCCGGCGCAAATTTGTTTTTTAGCTTTTCGCAATTCAGTCTGATCAACGGGGAAACGGCGAATTTCAACGGACCGGCGAGCGTGCAAAACGTCCTTGCCCGGGTGACTGGCGGGATGCCCTCAACAATCGATGGGACAATCAACGTCAACATCCCCGGAGCCAGTTTCTTTCTGATGAACCCGGCGGGGGTGATATTCACGGCAAATGCCCAAGTCTTTGTCACCGGCTCGTTTGCGGTGACCACGGCGGATTACTTGAAGTTATCCGATGGAACCCGCTTCAATGCCATGCCAGGGATCGCCGATAAGTCACTAACTACCGCAGCGGTAAGTGCCTTTGGATTTCTCGCCGGCAAGCCGACCCAGCCGGCTGCGGTAACCTTCACCGGCAGCTCAATAGCTACGGTGGATGGAACGGCCCTGATGGTCGTCGCGGGGAATCAGACTATTGATGGAAGCACCTTGTTTGCGCCCTCGGGCGAACTGGCACTGGTCAGTGTGGCCGGACCGGGTGAAGTGCCGGCGGTGCCGACAACCCTCGCGGCGACCCCGCTTACGGCCCTGCCTGCTCTCGGCACCATCACGATCACGGATTTTGCATCGCTCTCGGCTGCTTCCGACGCCGCTGCTCCAGCGGGCCGGGTGCAAATTGCCGCCGGCGTGGTGAATCTCCTGGTTGGCAGCACCATCGATTCTTCCGGCAACGGCATCGTTGGCGGCCAGGGGGATGCGGTCCTTCTGCGTTCCCAGACGCTCTTCGTGAGCCAAAGCACGATTTCTGCGAGCCCCTCCGGGGGAGGCAACGGGGGGAAGATCGATATCCAGGCGCAGAATGTCACCCTCACTTCGAGCGCATCCATCCCGAGCTCGATTGAAACGATCACCTTCGATCAGTCCGTAAGTGGAGACATTTCCGTCGCTGCCGGTTCCCTGGATATCATCGGGTCGACCATCGAGACTTCTACACTTAACTCGGGGAGAGCCGGGAACATCAATGTTACCGCACAGGAATTATCGATCAGCGGACTTTCGGGCTCACAAGCGGCGGGAATTTTTGCCGAAAGTGGATCCACCCAGCAAGGGGGGCAAAGCACCACGGGGCGGGGCGGAGATGTCTCCGTGGTTGCGCAACAGGTGACGCTGACGGGTGGAGCGCAAATCTCCTCGGCGACATTCGGTCCAGGCCAAGGTGGAAATGTGTCCATCACCGCCGGCAATCTGAGTATCTCCGGGTCCGGCAGCGCGCAGAACATTTTCACCGGCACGACCTCCACCTTCCAATCGGGCGTGTTTGCGAGTTCCGACCTGCCGGGTGACTTGGGATTGGGCGGCCAGGGAGGAAACATCGCCATTACGACGGGCGGCCTCTTGATGGCAAGCGGCGGAGAGATCTCGACCAGCACCATCGGCACAGGCAATGGCGGGAACGTGACGATCAGCGCGAGTTCGGTCGATCTCAATGGGAGCAGCGGGACGATGGCGACGGAAATCGCCGCCACAACCAGCTATCCGACTGGCGGCAAAGGTGGGAATATCACTATCTCTGCGGGATCCCTCCAAGTTATCGGAGGGGCGGATATCAGCGCCGCGACGATGGGAAACGGAAGTGGCGGCAATATCTCGGTGAGTGGCGGGAGCGTGCTCGTTTCGGGGTCCGGTTCGATCATTACTGCCCAGACGACCGCGGCTGAAGGTGGGGCCGGGGGCAACCTGCAATTCAACGTGAGTTCTCTGTCGGTGCTCGACGCGGGAGAGATTTCGGCCTCCACGACGGGATCCGGAAGAGGCGGCTCGATACAAATTTCCGCCAACGAAGTCACCGTCGAGGGTGGCGCCTCGATCGGAGCGGATACCTCCGGAAAGAACACATCGGTAACTCTCAATCCTTCCGTGGCAAACCTAAGTCTAACTCTGAATATCGAAGCTTCCGATGATTCCGGGGTCAGCGCGAGCCTTTTCAACCCGAGCGGGGCGAACTTCATCCCGCTTTTTTCGGGTGGCGACGCCTCCGGGGCGAATTTTACGGATACGATCTTCAGCGATAGCGGGGCGACGACCATCGCCGGCGGCACCGCCTCCTATACGGGAACGTTCCAGGCCACGGTTCCATTGAGCCTGTTCAATGGCGCGGCCGCGAATGGCAACTGGCAGTTACAAATTGTCAACGCGAGCGGCTCGACCATTACTCTCGACTCATGGTCCATCTCGATCAACGGGAAGCAATTCGCCTCGACCGGCGGTCCGCAACAGATCGTCCCCTTGTCGTTTCCGGCATTTACGATGGACGTGGCGATTCCGGCGACCGTGACGCTCGTCAAAGCAGGCTCCGGGGGTAGCATTCAAATCAATGCCAACGCGATCAACTTGGGCAGCGGCGGGACCATCACCGCTTCGACTCATGGTGATGGCGCTGCCGGTTCACTGAACGTCCAGGCGAATTCCATTCACATCGATGGCTCGCATGCCGCCTCGGACACGGGCCTCTTCGCCAGCGCCGACGCCGGGTCCACGGGCCGGGGCGGAAGCATCTTTGTTTCGACCGCGCAGCTTCAAATCACCGGCAGCGGGAGCTCGAGCATCGACGCGGGCATCGTGGCGCGTTCGCAAACGAACGCACCCGCCGGGGACATCGACGTGCAGACCGATGACCTGTTGCTGAATTCCGGCGGCGTGGTGAGCAGCGCCAATCTGGCCGCCGGCCCGGCCGGATCCGTGACGATCAAGGCGGGCGATTCGATCACGCTGCAAAACGGCAGCCTGATCACCGTGGTCGCGCAAGGTTCCGACGCCGGCATGATCACGCTTTCGGCGGGCCAAAATATCGAACTCTTCGATGGCTCGACTGTTACCGCCGCGGCTGGGTTGGGCGGCGGGAGTATCATGATCAAGACGGGCAACGAATTCGAGCTCAATGATAGCAGCCTCGTGGCCACGGCGGGCGCGGGCGCCGGCGGTAACATCACGATCGACCCGGAATTCATCATTCTGAATCATGGTCTGATCAGCGCGAATGCGGCGGCGGGCGCGGGCGGAAACATCCTCATCGAAGGCCAGTATTTCTTCGACAACGAAAGCCCGATCACGGCTACCGGGACGACGGCCGGCACGGTGCAGATCACCACTCTTCCATTGGATATCGTCAATGCGCTGGCGGATCTGCAAGGCGGATTCATCGATCTCTCCACCGATCTGCAGGAAAGCTGCACGATGCGCCTGGACGTGGATGCGAGCAGTTTCCTCGTGATTGGCCGTGGGGACGTCGCGGATTCTCCGAGCGATCCGCAGGAAGAATTGCGGGCCCTTCTGCGGAAGAAAGCCCACGACAAAGCCCACGCTCGATGAAGCGTGTCCGGTTATTCACGTGGATCGTGGTCCTGGCGACCGCATCCGCTTCCGCTCAGCTTCCCGGTCCGGCGGGCGTCCCCTCCAATCCACAGCAGCCGCCGCCATTGCCGGCGCAGCCGTTGAAGCCCGGAGAAACGCCGGGATTGCCGCTCATTCCCGCCCTGCCGGGAGAACTGCCGCTGCTCCCGGGTGAATTGCCGCTGCGGCCAGCGCCGGAGGAAAAGCCGCGCGAAGGCGCACGCTACAAATTGCATATTGCCGAAGAGGCCATGCAACCGGTTCTCCCACCGCTGCAAAACCCGCTCGCCGCTTCCCTTTCGACTTCGGCCAAAGTCTATATCAAAAAATTTGTCTTCACGGGCAATCACGCTTTCTCCAGGCGCCAGTTGGAAAAAGTGGTGGCGAGTTACGAAGGCCGGGAAGTGACCAGCGAAGAGCTGGAGGAAGCGCGCGTCCTGCTGACGAAACATTACGTCGACGCCGGCTATATCAGCTCCGGCGCGTTGCTGCCCGACCAGGACGTGCAGCCGGGGATCATCCAATTCGAAATCGTCGAAGGGCGGCTCAAGGAAATCGATTTGAAGGGTAACAAGTGGTATCGTGGCTGGTGGCTGCGCGAGCAGTTGCGCCGGGACGCAGGACACCCGGTGAATTTCGACCGTTTGAGGATCGGCCTGCAACTGCTGCGCGAGAACCCGACCATTTCGCAGATCAACGCGGAGCTGAAACCCGGGATCAAGCCGGGCGAAAACATCCTCGACGTGACGGTGAAAGACGAGCAACCGTTTCGCTTCGGCTTCGCCGTTTCCAATACGTGTCCGCCGAGTGTCGGCGAAGGAATCGGCGACGTCTATCTGAGCGATCTAAATCTCACCGGGCACAACGATCCACTCGAGCTGCAGTGGGGATTGGTGAGGTGGACCAAGGCGGGCGCGATTAACTATGACGATTTTCATAACATCAGCGGGACTTACGAGTTCCCGATAACTCCGTGGGATACGACGCTTTTTCTCCATGCCAGCAAGCTCAATACGAGCATCATTGACGAGACATTCGCGGCGCTCGGGATCACCAGTGAGACGACGCAGTACGGCGCGGCGATTCGCCAGCCGCTGCACAAATCGCTCCACGACTCGGTGATCGTCTCTCTCGGCGCCGATTGGGAACACAGCGAGACCTTTTTGCTCGGCCAGCCGTTTTCCCTGGAACCGGGGTCGATCGACGGCGAGTCGAACGTCTTTGCCACGCGCCTCGGCCTGGACTGGGTGAATCGCAGCCAGGTCCACGTGCTGGCCGTGCGCTCCGTGTTCAACCTCGGGCTCTACGCCTTTGGCTCGACGGAGGCCGAGCCCGCCGGCTCCGATGGCCCCACTTCGGGAGCAGGCGGTCTCGATACCAAAGTGCCGGACAGCCGATTCTTCTCGTGGGTCGGCCAGGCGCAATACGTGCGCCGGATTTTCGATCTCCCGAGTCTGCGCGACAAACCGGATAACTACGCCTGGAACCTTCTCCGCGAGACGACGCTGGTGCTGCGTGTCAACGCGCAGCTCTCCGACCGGCCCCTTTTGTCGATCGAACAATTCAGCATCGGCGGGATGCAAAGCGTGCGTGGTTACCGGGAAAACCAATTGCTGCGCGACGACGGCATCTTTGCCTCGGCGGAAACGCGTGTTCCCATTTGGATGGCCAAGGATAAGTCCCCGATTGTTTCCCTGGCATCATTTTTCGATTTCGGCGACGGGTGGAATTCAGACCGAGTGAACAAGAGTTACCAGTCTATCTACAGCGCCGGGGCCGGGCTGCTAATCAACGCCACCAAGCATGCGCAAGTGACGCTCTATTGGGGGCATCCCTTCGTTAATTTCCACGAGCCCAAAGCGAGTTTGCAGGATTACGGCATCCATTTCGTGGTTTCGATCAATGCTCTTTGAGCGCGGGGCGGGTGAGCTTTGGGAAGAATAGGACGGATAGGACTCATGGGACGTATCCCCTGAGTTTTGCGTCTTTCTCACGATCGAGATCAGACGGGCTGGTTTTCTCCCTTGGGAGGTTCGGCGGGCTTTGCCTGGGCCTTGAGCAAGTCGCGGATCTCGATGAGCAACTGCACATCCTGCGGGAGCGGCGGCGCTTCGGCGGGGGTGGTCTGGGCTTTCTTCATGCTCATCGCAATGAGGTAGTTCATCGGTTTGACGACGAAGAAGAAGACCACGGCGGCGATGGCGACAAAGGAAATGGCCGACGTCAGGACGGCGTAGAAGTTAAGTCCACCGTCCGCTTTCATTAAGTGCACGATGGCCAGGAGCGGATTGATGATGCTGCTGACGATGGCGTCGACGACGCTTTTGAAGGCGGCGCCGATCACGACCGCAACGGCCAGATCGACGACGTTTCCTTTGAGGATGAAGGCTTCGAACTCCTTGGCGATTTCTTTGATTTTCATAGCGTAAGGAAGGTTACGCAGAATGTATACGCTCTGCGGGAGGGCGGGGAAAGCGCGCAGATGGAGGAGGAGGGAACGGCTGCGCCGGAACACCCAACATCCAACACCCAACACCCAACATCCAATGGCTCGATTCGGTCGCGGCGCTTTTGAAATGGGGAGACGATCCGCTTTCGGAGCCGGGCGAAAAAGGCGGAGGAAAAAAACTACCCGTTAAAAAAATTTGCCCCTCACGACGATGCGGCTAGGCTCTCCACCCCCATGAGTTTCCAAGCCCAAATCGACCAGGACCTCAAAGAAGCGATGAAGGCCAAACAGCCCGAACGCCTCGCGGTGATCCGCATGCTGAAAGCCGCCTTGAAAAATGCCTCCATCGAAAAGGGCGGCATGACTTTCGTGCTCGATGACGCCAGCGCTTTGGCGGTGGTGCGCAAGGAATTGAAAAAGCGCCAGGACTCGGTGGAGGGCTTCGAAAAAGGGAACCGGCCGGAACTCGCGGCGAAGGAAAAAGCCGAAGCGGAGATTCTCGCGGCCTATTTGCCGAAGGCGTTGAGCGCGGAGGAAATCACGGAATTGGTGGCTGCGGTCATCGCCGAAACGGGCGCGACGTCGAAGGCGCAGATGGGGGCCGTCATGAAAGCGGCGACCGAACGCGCCGCCGGGCGTGCGGACGGCAAAACGCTGAGCACGGCCGTCGCTGCTCAACTCCAATAATCCCATGGTTTCCGCCATCATTGTCGCCGCGGGTGTCAGCCGCCGCATGGGCTTTGACAAGCTTTTCGCGCCGCTCTCGGGAAAGCCGGTGCTCTGGCATTCGCTGAAGGCATTCCAGGAGACCAAGGCCGTAGACGAAATTCTGGTGGTCACTCGCGAGGAAGCGATGGATGACGTGGAGAAGCTGGTCGCGCAAGGCGGGCTGGGGAAGGTCACCAAGGTCATCAGCGGCGGCGCGGAACGGCACATTTCGGTCTGGAACGGACTGCAGGCCGTGGACAGCCGGGGCAGTGAATTCATCGCCATTCACGACGGAGCGCGCCCTTTGGTGACGCCGGCACTGATCGAGGCCTGTCTTAACCTGGCGCAGACGCACGGGGCGGCTTCCTGCGCCTCGCAGATTCCGGACACGGTGAAGCGGGCGAGCATCGAGCAGATGGTGACGGAAAGCGTCGAGCGCACCGGGCTCTGGGCGATGCAAACGCCGCAAGTCTTCAGCAGCGGCCTGATTCTCCAGGCCTATGCCGCTCTCATGGCCAAGCACGAGATGGTGACCGACGAGGTTTCCGCCGTGCAAAAGCTGGGCAAAAAGATCGCTCTGTTGAAAAACGACGACTGGAATCTGAAAATCACCTTTCCCCACGATCTGGAATTGGCCGAACACGTGCTGGATCTGCGGGCAAAGAAAAACGCTAAGTCCGCGAAGCCGCGGACGATTTCTCGCTAAATGGAGTTTCCCTATCGCCTTACCCGCCTGCCCAACGGCGTGCGGATCGCCTCAATCGAAATGCCCTGGATGCGGAGCGTCAGCCTCGGCGTCTGGGCCGGTGTGGGCGGCCGGCACGAATCGGCCGAGCAAAGCGGCATTTCGCATTTCATGGAACACCTCCTTTTCAAGGGGACGAAGAAGCGCAACGCCAAGCGGATCACGGAATCGGTGGAAGGGCTCGGCGGGTATCTCAACGCCTTCACCACGGAAGATCATACCTGCTACTACGCGAAGGCGGGGGCGGCGCATTTGCCGGAGCTCTGCGACGTGCTCGGCGACATGTATTTGGAAAGCCAGTTTGCCCCGGGTGAGATTGAGCGGGAACGGGAAGTCATTCGGGAAGAGATTTTGATGTACCGGGATCATCCGGCGCAGCATGCCCAGGAATTACTGACGGCGACGATGTGGCCGGGGCATCCGTTGGGACGCCCGCTGACGGGAACGGTGGAAACCATCGGCCGGCTCAGGCGACCGGACTTCCTCGGTTTCCGCAACCGCCATTATACCGGGAGCACGACGATCATCACGGTGGCCGGACCGGTTTACCATGAGCGGGTGGTCGAGCTCCTGAGCCCGATTTTTGGACGGTTGCCGAAAGGCCGATCCCCACGGTTTACGCGCACCCGTCCGAAGGACGGCCCGGCCCGGGTTTCCCTTTTTACGCAGGAGACGGAACAAACTCACTTAGCCATGGGATTCCATGCGGTTGGGCGAACGGACGAGCGGCGGTATGCGCTCAAATTGTTGTCGGTCATCCTCGGGGAGAACATGAGTTCGCGGCTGTTCCAAAAGCTGCGGGAACGTCACGGTTTTTGTTACAGTGTGCAGACGAGCATGGTAACGCTGGCGGAGACCGGAGCGATCCAGGTTTACGCCGGATTGGACGCGAGCAACCTGGAAAAGGCGGTCCGGATGATTTTACGAGAATTGGAGAATATCTGTCACAAAGCTCCGAACCGAAGCGAACTACGCAAGGCGCAGGATTACACTATTGGACAGACTTTCATGGGGTTGGAGTCGACTTCCAACCAAATCATGTGGATGGGCGAGAGCCTGCTCGGCTACGGCAAAGTTCTTGATCCGACAGAGATCGAGCGGAAGATTCTCAACGTCACTGCGCAGGACGTGCAGCGGGTGGCCTGCCATTGCCTGAACCGCGTTCGTCTCGGTGTCGCGGTGGTTGGGCCAATTAAGGACGAGAAGAAGATTTCCGCGTGGCTGGCGTAGGGGCGGGGTCGCGAGGGCTGCCTCATCGCACACGAAAAACTCTGCGAATTCGCGACAGCGTTTTGGAGTGCGCCGCTGCTGCGGTGCTTTTCAAGGGTGATCTGGGAAGCCAGTATGGCGATGGCCCTCAAGCGCCGGTAGCCCGAGCGAGTCTGATTTGGGACCAACCCAGTTCGGCACACGGGACATCGGCTCAGAGGTGACTTGAACCAGCGCGGAAACGCTCACGGACCGCATCGGGCCATCCGAACGCGCCGCAGCAGCGGCGCACTCCAAAACGCAAGCGCTTCGAACACCCGGGACCTTTTCTGTGCGGCTCAGGGATATCGAGGACTCTACGCGCTGAGGCCGGTGCTTTCGGATTCGAAAGATTCGCTGTGGAGATTCCCGCTCTTGCCGAAGCTTTCGGCGACGCTGGGAATGGGGGTGGGATTGGAATTGCCGAGCACGTCTTCCCTCTCGACGCTTTCGTCGCGGCGGCTGAATTTGACGCCGACCAGTTTCGAAACGCCGTGTTCTTCCATGGTGACGCCGTAGAGGGCGTCGGCGCGGGCGATGGTGCGCTTGTTGTGGGAAATGACGACAAACTGGGATTGGCCGACGAAGCGGTCGAGAATCTTGATGAAACGATTGATGTTCGATTCGTCGAGCGGCGCGTCCATTTCGTCGAGAACGCAGAACGGCGACGGCTTGACCATGTAGATGGAGAAGAGGAGCGCGACGGCCGTCATGGTCTTTTCACCGCCGGAGAGGAGTGAGATCGAGGTGAGTTGTTTGCCGGGCGGCCGGGCGATGATGTCGATGCCGCACTCCAGCGGATCGGCTTCGTCGAGGAGGACGAGGTTGGCTTTGCCGCCGCCGAATAGCTCGACGAACATTTCGCCGAAATTGACCCGAATCTTTTCGAAAGTCTCGGCGAAGAGGGTCTTGGTAGTGGCGTTGATCTTGGTGATCGTCTCCAGCAGCTCGGCCTTGGAGTTGGTGAGATCGGTATTCTGCTTCTCGAGGAAGGTGTGCCGTTGTTCGAGTTCGTCGTATTCCTGAATGGCATCGAGATTCACCGGCCCCATGGAATCGATCCGCTGATCGAGTTCCCGAACGACGCCGTCGATGCGATCCCAATCGATGGCGAAAGCGTCCTCGGCGGCGACGGGCGCACCGGTTTCTTCGGCGGTGATGGCCTCTTCCGTCTCTTCCGCTTTCGGGGCCGGGACGTCGCCGGCTTCGCCTTCGGACTCGCCAGTCTGGGCACGCTGCCGGCGCTTGGCCTGCTCCCGGATGGCCACGCGGAGCCCGTGGAGATCACGCTCAAAGGTAGTGAGATCGATCTGGTAGCGCTTCTGAATGTGCTCGTTCAGGGCGGTGAGCTTCATCTCGACCTGCGTCCGCTTCACTTCCAGACGGCTGCGCTGGTCGTGCGCTTCGCTGAGCTGATGGCGCAGAATCCGGAGATTGTTCGAAAGCTCCTCGGTGGCGGCGGCCAGTCCGGCGCGTTCCTCGATCAATGACGCCGCGGCGGACTCCCCTTCCCCGACCTGGCTGCGCAGGTTTTCCAAATTGACTTCGATCTCGGCGTTTTCCGCGACGGTGGCTTCGGCGCGCTGCCGGTAGCCGACGATGTCCTGCTGGCGTTGGGCGATCAATTCCGTGAGTTCGACGAGGCGGGCCTCCATGGGAGCGCGCTGATGGTGCAACGAAGTATGGCGCTGGCGTTCGGTCGCCACCTTGACTCGCAGTTCGTTCAATTCGCTGGCGAGTTCGCCTTCGCGGGAACGCAGCACTTCGAGTTCGTTGGCCGCTTCGGCGCGGCGCGCCTGGAGTTCGTCGAGCTGCTGAAGATGGGCGGCAGTTTCGGCTTCGAGGCCGGCCATGCGCTCCGCGGCTTCGCGATGGCGGGCTTCGCTGCTCGCCCGTTCGCCTTCGAGGTTCTGCTGTTTTCGCTCCGTGTCGCGAGCCTCGCGCTCGACCATGGCCAGTTGGTTGCGCAGCGTCGAAACTTGCAGGGCGACGTTCTGTTTTTCCTCGCGAGCTTCGTCGAGGCGGGCCTGCGCGGTCTCGATCTGGAGCGCGGCCTCCTGCCGGGCGTGCGTGGCGTCTTCGACCCGCTGCCGGATTTGCGCCGCCTCGGATTCCAGGGCGTGCATTTGGTTCTTCCGTTCGAGGAGCGAGTTCGTCACCCCACCCGCGACACCGCCGATGAGCAGCCCCTCGGCGGTGAGCAATTCACCACCGGAGGTGACAAACGCCACGGGGTGGGCGCGGCGCAAGGCGACCGCTTCCTCAATCGTGGAAACGAGATAGGTTTCGGACAGAAGCGCATCGAGCAGCGGGGCGAGGTCATCGCCACTGCGCACCAGGGCGCGCAATGGCTGCAAGCCCGGGACGGCGTCTCTGCCAAATGGCGTCGGGAGCGGAACGAGCTCGCGCAAGGCCAGGGTCGCACGGCCCAGTTGCTGCGTGGTGAGCGTCTTGATCATGGCCTCGGCGATCATCGCGTCTTTCATGACCACGGCCTGGAGATGTCCGTTCAAGGCCGCTTCGACGGCCCGGACGTGCTGCGGTTCCACTTCGATGAGTTGCGCCAAGGCGCCGGCGACCGCCGGCTTGAAAAAGTCCGGATTGTCGAGGCCGCGGAGCACCGCCTGAGTTCCTTCGGAAAGACCTTCGCCGGCTTCGATGAGGTTGTGCAGAACCTCGACCTTGGATTCCCGCTCGGCCAGCGCGCGCTGGGTCTCGCGGAGCTCGCGATCGATCTCGACAATGGCCGCCTGGGCTTCGCGCAATTGCATCTCGGCTTCGGCGACCTGGGCGGCGCGCAATTCGGCGTCGGTCAAGGCGCGGTCGAGTTCCGCCTGGGTGTCGCGGAGCTTGTCGGTAAACTGGGCGAAGGCGAAGGTGAGTTGATCGAGCTCGCCCGAGAGAATGCTCAGCCGGGCTTCGGCGCCATCGCGCTGCTGGGAGACGCTGGCCACCTGGCCGCGCAGGCCGCTGATGCGGCTTTCGATGCGGGCGGCCTCGTTGGCGGCGGCGGAAATGGTGCGTTCGGCTTCCTGGCGTTGAGCGGTGAGCGCGGCCGTCGCGGCCTGCTTCTCTTCCATGACGCGGAGCTCGCCGGCCAGTAATGTGGTGATCTGCTCGAGTTCCGTGTCGGTGTCGCGGAGTTGCGTCTCGGCAATGCGGAATTTTTCCTCCGCGCCGGCGACATCGCTTTGATAGCGCGAGACGAGTTCGGTGAACTCCTGGGCGCGCTCTTCGTTGAAAATGATGCGATTTTCGTGATTGGAAATCCGGGTCTTGAGGTCGGCGACGGCCTGGCGGGCGCTGTTCAGGCGCTGCTCCATTTCATCCAGCGCAGCCCGCTGCACGGCCACCTCGCTCTCGCGCGATTCGATTTCCTGCTCGCACTCGATCTGGCGATCGGACAGACGGGCGAGTTCCGCGGTGGTCGACTCCTGCTGCTCGGCAAAGAGATCGAACTGGCGCTTGGCGGCGTGCGTCTCGAGCATCTTCAAATCGGAGATGAGGGACTGGTAACGGCGGGCTTTACCGGCCTGGCGCTGGAGCGAACCGATCTGGCGCTTGACCTCCTTGATGATGTCGGAGAGGCGAAGCAGATTCGCCTCCGTGGCTTCGAGTTTGCGCAGCGCTTCCTTCTTCTGGGACTTGTATTTGGTGATGCCGGCGGCCTCTTCGAAGATCGCCCGCCGATCCTCGGGCCGGGAGGAGAGGATCATGTCGATCTTCCCCTGCTCCATGATCGAGTAGGCGGAGCGACCGATGCCGGTATCCATGAAAAGCTGGTGAATGTCCTTCAGCCGGCACGGGGTTTTGTTGAGGAAATATTCGCTGCCGCCATCCTTGAAGACGCGGCGGGTGATGGTGACTTCGTGCCAATCGAGGCCGAGCTGCTCCTCGCACTCCGAAAAGGTCATGGAGACTTCGGCCATGCCGACGGCGGCCCGGGAGTCGGTGCCGCTAAAGATGACGTCGGCCATTTCGCCGCCGCGCAGGGCTTTGGCGGATTGCTCGCCCAAAACCCAGCGCATGGCGTCGAGGACGTTCGATTTGCCACAGCCATTGGGGCCGACGACGGCGGTGACCCCGCGGTGAAATTCCAGCTTGGTCTTGGGGGCGAAGGACTTGAAACCAAAGAGTTCGAGCGAATGAAGATACATGCGAACGGGTGGGGTTGCGTTGAAAGGCCGATTCCGGGGTGGACGAAGGGCAATCTGCCGCGCAGCGGCTGAGGCGATCAAGCACTATTTGCAGGGGTTGGTAAAAATCTTCTATACCATATATTGTGGTTTCGGGTGGCACGCGATGTGAAACAGCTCTTCGCACTCTGGGGTGAATGGGAGGAATAAGGCCAACGGGCCTGATAGGACGAATGACCGTGCGCGGATGAGGCTGGTTGGAGCGCTACCAAGCGGGCCAGGGCCTGATTTCCTGAAAGCCGTTTTTGCTCCAGACCCGGGCGGTCTTTTCGGTCATCTCGAGGACGTGCCAATCGAGGTCTTTATCGTAAAAGAGCGTCTGGGCGATGCTGTGGTGCGCGCCCTGGTAATTTCCAAACCCGAAGACGGTCGCATAAGCGGGTGCGGCCACCCCATTGGCGTCCACCCCCTGGCGGATGGCCACAATGGTGACCTGCGACCACTGCATGGATTCCAGGATCTTTTTGGCATCGGCTCTTTCCACGGGCGGCGGGTCGAAGGCAAAAGCGGAATGGGCGAGGAACAGACAGGCCAGCAGGAGGAGGGTGCGCTTCATTTGCCCCTTGGACGGCACGAGCGGCTGGCAGCTTCATGGGAAATTGTCTTCCGCCTTGAATCGGCACTGGCGGCTCGGCAGCATCCGAAATGTGAAGTCGCACTATCTCATCTGGGCCCTGATGGCGCTCCCTCTCCTGAGCGGGTGCGAAACCTATACGGAATTGCGAGTCACGAATCCACGCGGTGAACTGATTGCCGACTGGATCGCCCGCGGCTACATCTGGAAGCTCGAAGATGGGTGGCGGGTGACCGCCGTCCAACGGAAGGACGGCCCGCCCTATCCGAAGACGACTTACTATCCCGACGGTTGGCGCACGACGGTCGTGGGGCCGTATGTCCACCATTGGCATTGCGCCAAGCCCGCGTGGCTGGACGATTGCAACGGGCAGGCCAAAAAATAGCCGGCCGCCTAATCGAAGCAACTCTGCTCGACCCAGCGGAGATAGCTCGGCAAGCCATCGGTAACCCGGACGCTGACTATCTCCGGCACCTCATAGCCGTGAAGTTCGCGGATGCGGGTCTCGAGCATTTGATAGCGGGCGATGGTGCTCTTGAGGAGCATCAGGACTTCGGAGCTGGTCTCGACTTTGCCTTCCCAGCGATAGATGGATTCCACGCCGGGAATCAAATTGGCGCAGGCGATGAGCTTTTCTTCGACGAGCTTGTGAGCGGCGGCGCGGGCTTTTTCCGCGTCCGGCCAGGTGGTGAAGATGATGAGGACTTCCTCGCGCACTGGTTCGTGAAAGGTCGGTGATGAATGGCTGGTCGTTCCGAGGCATGGGCAAGCCCCGCCGTCGTTTCTATCAACAACCGGCAGTCGCCGCAACCGCCTGGCGCACGATCCAACCACCGCCCAGCACCTCGTCGCCGCGATAACATACGGCGGCCTGACCGGGAGTGACGGCGCGCTGTGGGACGTGGAGACGCACGCGGGCCTCGCCGTTGGCTTCGGGATGGACGGTGCCAGTGGCTCCCGGGTGGGCGTAGCGAATCTTCACCGTGACCTCGAAGGGCTCGCTGGTGGCGGCGTGCCAGGTGCAATGGTCGATCGTGAACTCTTCGGTGACGAGATCCTCGGCGTCGCCGACGATCACGCTGCTCGTCGCCGGATCGATATCAATGACATAGCGCGGCCGCGGGGAACCGCCGGGCAGACCTTTGCGCTGGCCGATGGTGAACATTTCGATCCCCTCGTGCTCGGCGAGGCGGTTACCTTGCTTGTCGTAGATGCCGCCGGGATGAAATTCGCCAGCGCCCATGTGCGACTTGAGAAAGGCCTTGTAGTCGTTGCCAGGGACGAAACAAATCTCCTGGCTGTCCTGTTTGTCCGCGACTTTCAAGCCGAGTTGGCGGGCAATGGCGCGGATTTCCGGCTTGGACATTTCCCCGAGCGGACAAAGGGCACGCTGGAGCTGAGCCTGGCGCAAGCTGAAGAGGAAATAGGATTGATCCTTCCGGGGATCGCGCCCTTTGCGGAGCACCGCGCGATCCGGATGATGGTCGATGATGGCGTAGTGACCGGTGGCGATGAACTCCGCGCCGAGAGCTTTCGCCTTACCCCAGAGGTTGCCGAACTTGACCTTCTCGTTGCACATCACGCAGGGGTTCGGGGTGCGGCCGTTTTTGTATTCCTCGGTGAAGTAGTCGATGACGAGGCGTTCGAAGTTTTCGCCTTCGTCGACCACGTAATGCGGGATTCCGAGGGCGTGCGCGACGCCGCGGGCGTCGGCGATAGCTTGCGGTCCGCAGCATTTGTCCTCCGCGCGTGAAATGCAGTCCTGTGGCCAGACTTTCATCGTCACACCGACGACGTCGTAGCCTTGTTGCTTGAGCAAATAGGCGGCGACGCTGGAGTCCACCCCGCCGCTCATGCCGATAACGACACGCGGGCGTGGCTGGGAGTGGTCAGTGGAAAGGAGTGAATTCACAGGAAAAAGCGGGGCGCACTCTCGATGCGAATTGCCGTTTCCTCAACCGGTTTTTCGACGGCGATTCTGGAGGAAAGGTCTTTGGGTCAATGGCCGCCTGCAGACACCCCCGCCTGCGAAATGGAACTTCGCTCCTCACGGCGCGCCCAA
This sequence comes from Chthoniobacter sp., assembly GCA_036501065.1. Classification (GTDB taxonomy): domain Bacteria; phylum Verrucomicrobiota; class Verrucomicrobiia; order Chthoniobacterales; family Chthoniobacteraceae; genus Chthoniobacter. The sequence goes on from DASYAY010000053.1 coordinate 77,208, forward strand.
ATGGAGTTTGGGAGTGAGGGAATTTTTTTTTAAACGCAGAGACGCAGAGACGCAAAGGTCGCAGAGAGAAAGACAGCGAGTTTATGGGGGGCTTATTGCTGCCCTCACTCAGGCGCTTGCCGGCCTCGATGTTCCACGATCGCCGCCCAGGTTTTCGCGTGCTTGATTGACTCCTCTGCGACCTTTGCGTCTCTGCGTCTCTGCGTTTCAAAATGAAAACCGCCCGAAAGCTTCTTCGTCCACCTTTCATTGAGCGGGAGATAGGTCAGCCAATCACCTAACCTAGTTCGCTCCAGCGGCCCGATACCTAACTTGGACAATCCCCGGAAATCGGAAGTCGGCTCCTATTGCAAAAACCGCGCAAGATTGTCCTGCTCCCAAGTCTTCGCGCGGCGAAACCAATGGAAGCGCTTTTCGCGCGCGAGGAATTTCTCATGATGCACCAACCGCCGGCCATTCTGGTCATACTCGTCCGGGACCATGGCATGTAACATCTCATGGTAGACGACGTATTCCAAAAACCATGTCGGGACAAAGGAGCGATCGAGCAGCGGATGAATGCGAATCATCCGATCTTCTTCCTGGATCGTGCCGAAGACCATGTAAGTCTTGGGGCGTTGCTTGCGGCGGCGTCCCCAAACGATGGCGTAATCCCGGAGACGATTGCGAAAGTATTTCGCATTCATCTTATCGAAGATTGCCCGGAGGTCGAAAAACCGGCCTTTCTCGGCAAACGAAAACTGCCGTTGCATGGGCAGCTTTGGAGTAAGGACTTTGCGCTTGCGAGTAACCATCTGGCGGGTCTTTTAAGTGGCGCCGCAGGCTACGAGGGCAGCCAAAACCCAACAAGGATTAGCTTTCCGGCGGCGAAGATTTTTTCTGCGAGTCCAAAACTTGCTCTAGCTTCTTGACGCGGGCGTAAAGCTTGGGCAGGCGGGCAATATAGGCCAATTCCTCCTTATGCTCCTGGATAGGACCAGCGGGATAACCGAAAACGATCCCCTTGGCTGGGACACTTTTACTCACCCCACTCTTGGCGGCAACAATCGCCTGGTCCCCAATCTCGATATGTCCGACGATACCAACCTGGCCAGCCAGGGTGACGTAATTACCCAACCGGGTGCTGCCAGAGATACCGGCTTGGGAAACGAGGATACAATGTTTCCCAACCACCACATTATGAGCGATTTGCACCAAGTTATCAATCTTGGTTCCTTCCTGGATCCAAGTCCGTCCAAAGCGGGCACGGTCAATGGTGGTATTGGCCCCGATCTCGACGTCGTCGTCGATCTGGACAATCCCTGTCTGGGGGATTTTGACATGGCGGCCGGCGGAAAGTTCAAAACCGAAGCCATCGCTACCAACCACGGCCCCGCTATGAACGATCACCCGGTTACCCACCTGGCATCGGGCGCCGATGGTGACACGCGGGGCCAGCTTGCAACCCTGGCCGATGCGGGCCTCGTGCCCCACATAGCCGTGGGCTCCGACGACTGTGCCGGCGCCGATTTGAGCGCCATCTTCAATGACGACAAAGGGCTGAATCGAAATCCTGTCGCCGAGGATAACCCCCTGGCCCACGACTGCCGTGGGGTGAACTCCCGGGGCAAATTCGATGATCGGAGGAGCGAACTTTTCCAGTAACGATGCAAAGGCCACGGAAGGATTGGCCACCCGAATGGCGACCGCCGGGATATCTTCGGCAAAGTCCAGCGGCACGAGGACAGCCGTGGCCCGCGAGGCCTTGAGGTGGGCGAGATACCGGATGTTACCGAAGAAGGTGATGTGCCCTTCCCCGGCTTCGGCAATGGCGGCGACGCCGTGGATATTCCTTTCCCCGTGCTGCCCGGAAACAAGCTGCCCATCTACGAACGCAGCGATTTCCTGAACCGTGAGTTCCACGGCCGGCGATTACTTGGACTTGAGCCTGCCGGGGCTGGCCACCGGAGTTGCAGCCGGAGGGATGACCGCGTCCGACTCCTTGCCGCGCGAGAGGTTCAGCGCCTTGATCACGGCATCGGTGAAATCATAGTTATCCATCGAGTAAAGGACGATGGGCACGCCGTTGAGGCTGGGTCCGGACTTATCAAAAACCAAGTTGTAACTCTCAGCCTTGACGCGGTCCGCGACGACTTTGTTGATGTCATCGACGATACCAGCACGCATGCGCATGGATTGCTCCTGAAGCTGCTTTTCCCGCGATTGCTGAAACTCGCGAATTTCACGGTCCATGTTTTGCAACTCGACCGCCTTGTCGCTCCGAAGCTTCTGCTTTTGATCCTTCGTCTCCTTGCTGAGGGCGCTGTTGTTAATGTCTTCGTCCAACTTCTTGACTTCATCGAGCGCCTTTTTGGCGATGTCCATGCGGTCTTCCAGTTCCTTCTTCGCGGCGTTGCGGGCTTCGTTGATCTTCGACTCGGCGTCCTTGGTCTTGTAGTAGTTGTCAAACACCTTCTTCATATCGACAGTGCCGATCTTCAAGGTTTGCGCAGAGGCAGGGCCCGCACCAAGGAGGGCGATGGCCAGGGTCAAAACAGGGATAAGGAGGTGTTTTTTCATCAGAGTGAGGATAGGTAAGCCGAAAAATGGAGAGTGCAATCAGACCCGCAAATGTCTGAACCGTTCAAAATTGGTAGCCAATATTGAAATTGAACTGGGGACTCTTCGTGGAGAACTGATCCTTCTGGAGCGGGAAGCCCAAATCCAGCCGGATGGGGCCAATCGGCAGGTCCAGCCGGACGCCGAAACCGACGTCGCTGTTGATATCGCTCGTGGTGAAGGAGTACTCGCCTGGGTTGACGATGCCGACGTCGTAGAAAACGGCGCCGCGAACCTTGTCGATGATCGGGATGGTATACTCCACGGTGAAGCGGGCCAGCGAATCGCCGCCGATCGGCTCGCCACTGCTGTCCTTGGGACCGACGTCGCGGAATTTGAAGCCGCGCAGATTGTTGGCACCACCGAGGTAGAGCCGATCCCAGAGCGGCACATCGGCGCCCCCGGCCCAGGTGCTCACCGTGGCCACCTCGCCGTTCAAGATGAGGATGCCGTCATACGGGAGGGAAAAATATTTCGCCGCCACGAGATCGAATCCGTAGATGTCGGTGTTGCCGCCGAGGAATCCGCCGGCCACATAGGCCGTCAAGTCGATTCGCTCTCCCTTGCGGGTGAGGAATACGGAATCCCGCGTATCGTAGGTGAACGTTGTGGAGATCTGGCTCTTGAGCCGGCTGTGCTCGTACTGGGTGATGTCGGTGGAGGCGGTGTCCGAAACATCGAAGATGCCGCTATCTTCCAAACGATACTCGACCTTGGCGGAGAGGAACTGGGTGAGGCGTTTACGGCCCGTGATGTCGAAGCCATAGTGCCGTTCGCTGTACTCGTTCGAAGTGAAGGACGCTTCGTTGTAAAACAAGTCGGTGCCGACGGCGATTTCCTGATCCAGGAAGTAAGGTTCCGTGAGCGACACGGTGAAGTCTTTGCGCTCGACACCGTACTGGGCGCGGATGCGGAAGTGCTGGCCGCCTCCAGTGAAATAGGGCCAGCGGGTGATATCGAAGTTAGTCTGGGTGATTTCGGCAAAACCGAGCAAGCTGTCGATCGAACTGAAGCCGGCGCCGAAGTTGAAGGAACCGGTCCGCTGCTCGTCCACCAGAACGTTCAAGTCCTTGCGGCCGGGAATCAACGTATCCTCCGGGTAGGCCTCCACCTTGGAGAAATACTTGGTGTTCATCAAGCGGGCCTTGGTCGTTTCCACCGAGGGCATGCTGAAGACATCGCCCGGCTGAATGGCAAACTCGCGACGAATGACCTTGTCCTTGGTGCGGTTGTTTCCGGTGATGTTGATGTGCTCGAGGTAGCTTTGGGCGCCTTCGTCGAAGTCGAAGGCCACGTCCATGGTATCGCCCGGACCTTCATTGGTCGTCGCTTTGGCCTCCATGTCGATATAACCGCGAGCGCCGTAAAGATCCTGAATCGACTTGATGTCGGCGCGCACGGCTTGCGGCGAGTAGATGGCCCCGGCCTTGATTTTCGCGCCCTTGGTAATCTGGTCGATGGTGAAAACCTTGGCGCCATTGTAGGTGACTTTGCCCACGTGGAATTGCGCTCCTTCGTGAACGACAAAAGTGATGTCGGCTTCGTCTCCCTGGCGGTCGACCCGGGGAGGATTCACGACCACGTCCAAATAGCCCATCGAAAGATACTTGTCCTTCAACGAAGCCACGTCGGCGTCGAGCGTTTCCGAGTTCAGCTTGCCGCCGTTGGAAAAGATATACTGGATACGCTTGGGCCGCGTCTTGGTGACTTTAAAGAGATCGGCCGATTTGATGCTGGCGTTGCCCTCAAATTTCACGTTCCGGATGATGAGTTTGCCGCCCTCGTTGACGTTGAAGGTGACCACGGCCGTGCCGGCCTCGTCGTTGACGTCCGCATGGTACTGGACGTCGACTTCGGAGAAGCCCTTGTCGTTGTAAAGCTTGAGGATTTTCTGGCGATCCTGTTCCAACGAAGCCTCGTCGAGGATATCGCCCGGCTTGACGGAAATCTTCTTGCGAATCTGGCTTTCCTTGACCCGGGTGGCGCCGACGATCCGAACCTCGGTAATCTTCGCTTTGGATTGGACGACCACGATCACCTTCACGCCGTCCGGCACCTGCTCACCGAAAATGCGGACATTGGCGATATTGCCGGTTTTATAGAGGTTCCGGATGTCCTCTTCGACGGCGGTTTCCGAGTAGGGCTTGCCGACGCGGGTCCGCATGTTGGCCAGAAGCTTCTCCTTACCGACGGTGCTGGCGCCCGCGTATTGCACTTCGATCGACCGGACGATCGGTCCATTGGGAGCGGAAGCCGGGGCTGGAGGCACCGGGGTCTGGGCATGGAGCGACAGAGAGGCGGAATCCACGGCCAACACGCCAAAGACGACCAAGACCGGGATAAATTTGCGGAAATTCATGAAGTTTGGGCTGTACAACGCCAGTGGAGCACGCTCCCGGCGGAAAGCCCGCGTATATGGGGGAAACGGGCCGGAAGCGTCAAGCAGCCTTTTCCGTCAAAAAACACCTTGAACGCGCGGCGCAATTCCTGCTCCTAAATTAGCGGTACTAATTCAGTAACTGATACCAATTGTTGCGCCGGTGCGGTTCGTAGCCCGCGTCGCGCACCAATTCCTCGATCTCCTCCTTGACGAGCCGAAAGCTCGTCCCGGCGGCGCTGACCACATTTTCCTCCATCATGACCGAGCCAAAGTCGTTGGCGCCGTACTTCAACGCCAATTGGCCGATCTTGGGCCCTTGGGTCACCCAGGAACTTTGGAGGTTCTCGATATTGTCGAGGTAAATGCGGGAAAGCGCCTGCATGCGCAGATATTCGGAGCTCCCGACCGGCTCGGCGCGCAACTTGGTGTGCTCGGGCTGGAAGGTCCAACAGATGAAGGCGGTAAAACCACCGGTGGCATCCTGCTGAATCCGCAACCGCTCGAGATGCTCGATGCGGTCGTCAAGCGTCTCCACGTGACCGAACATCATCGTCGCGCTGGAGTTGAGACCCAGCTCATGGGCGATCTCCATGACCTTGAGCCAATGGTCACTGTCGCATTTTAGCGGAGCAATGCGGTTGCGCACCCGATCGACGAGGATCTCCCCTCCTCCGCCCGGGATCGACCCCAGGCCCGCTTCCTTGAATTTGGCGATGACTTCCCGCAAGGGCAGGCGAAACACCTCGGAGAAGTGATTGAATTCCGGCGGGGAAAAACCGTGGATATTGATGTGCGGATATTTCTCCCGGATGTGGTGCAGCATCGCGAGATACCAATCGAGATCGAGCTTCGGGTGATGGCCGCCCTGCAAGAGCACCTGCACCCCGCCAATGGCGGAAAGTTCGTCGAGCTTTTGGTCCAACTGCTCGAATGAAAGAACGTAATGATCGTCGTCCTTCTCAGTCCGATAGAATGCGCAGAACTTGCAGTAAACGTTACAAACGTTCGTGTAGTTGATGTTACGGTCGATGATGTAGGTGACGATCTCGTCGCCGCGATGCTCATAGGCGTCGCGCTTCGCCAGATTGCGGCGGCGATTGGCCAATTCCCCCAGTTCGACCAGCGGCAAATGATACAAGGCCCGAGCGTCCTCAGGCGTGACCCGTTCTCCGGCGAGAACTTTGTCGATCAAGGAATCATTGAGAGCGGCGGTAGGCATGGAGGAACGCTAATGGAAAAGACGCGGAATAGCCAATAGTTGGATGGGGAGCCAGGAGCCAAGAGCAGTTTCAACAAAGCCACGTATCAGGTCGCGCGGAGCGCCTCTTTGGGAGCGCAACCCGTCCCGAGTGCTGGTGAAGGCGTCCCGCCTTCGCGGACTTGGAAATACCGAGGAAAAAGTTCGTTTCGGCGAGACGCCGAAACCAGCACTCGGGACGAGTTGCGCTACCCAGACTTCCGCAACCTCGCGCTCACCTCGTCCGCCACACTTTGCGTTGAAATGCTCCAACGTCGCTCATCCCCGATTCAGGAGCGCTTTGCAGATATTGCCGACGAGGCCCGGGCCTTCGTAGATATACCCCGTGTAGAGTTGGATGAGCGTGGCTCCGGCGTCGAACTTCTCCAAGGCGGCGGCGGTATTCATGATCCCGCCGACAGCGATAATCGGAATCTGGCTGCGCTCCGCGATGAAACGCACAATCGCCGTCGCGCGTTGCCGCAGCGGAGCGCCGCTCAATCCCCCTTGCTGCTGGTGCCTCGCGGCGATGCTGGAATGGTCGATGGTGGTATTCGTCGCGATGATGCCGGCGAGTTCGTGCTCGGAAATCAGGGCGAGGATTTCCTCGATCATGCCAAACTCGAGGTCCGGCGCGATCTTTACCAAGACGGGTTTTTTGGTCGTGTTGCGCCCCTGGATATGGGCCATCAATTCGTCCAGTGCGGGGCGATCCTGGAGGGTGCGCAAGCCGGGGGTGTTCGGCGAGGAGACGTTGAGGACGAAGTAGTCGCCGATGTGTTGCAAGCGCTGAAAGGAAAGGAGGTAATCGGCGGTCGCTTCCTGAAGCGGTGTAACCTTGGATTTGCCGATATTGATGCCGACAGGAAAGGCCGGCCAATGGCTGGATTCCCGCAGACGCTGGAGCCGCGCGGCCATGGCATCGCAGCCTTCGTTGTTGAATCCCAGACGGTTGATCAGGGCTTGCGATTCGGTCACGCGAAAGATGCGGGGCTTGGGGTTTCCCGGTTGGGCTCTGGCCGTCACCGTGCCGATCTCGGCAAAGCCGAAGCCCAGGGCCTTCCACGCAGGCAGCGCCACCCCGTTTTTGTCAAAGCCGGCGGCGAGTCCCACTGGATTTGGAAAACGCAGTCCGAAGACGGTGCGCGCGAGGCGCGGGTCGGGCGCCGGCGCCAGCTTCTGCAAGGCGGGGCCGAGCAGCCGAAGCGTATCCATGGCCAGATGGTGAATCGCTTCCGGATCGGTCAGGAACAAAAAGGGGCGGACGAGTTCTTTGTACAGATTCATTGCAGGGTACGGCCGGCGGGGAAAACGGCTATTTGCCAATACAAAATGCGCTGAAGATTTTGCCGAGTATTTCCTCGGAGTCCACTTTGCCGACCACTTCGCCGACGGCGTCCATCGCGGCCCGCAGTTCCTCCGCGACGAACTCCGGCGAAAGATCACTGGCGAGCGCTCCACGCGCCGCTTCCACGTACCCGCGCGCCCTCCGGAGACAATCGGCGTGGCGGGCGTTGATGGCGAGCGACCAGTCGCGATGTGCGGCCACCCCGCCGGCCACGCTCTCGACGATCGCCTCGGCCAGCGCTTCGATCCCCTCGCCCGTCGCGCAGGAGATGCGGACGCCCTCCGCGGCCCGCCAGCCGGGATGCTCACCGAGATCGATCTTGTTGAACACGGCGAGCGCGGCGTGGCCGGTCTGGGGCGTTTCCAAGCCAAACCCGCCGGACTGTTCCAAGGGCGGCTGACTGGCATCGAAGATGTGCAAAGCGAGGTCGGCGCGGGCCAGTTCCCGGTGCGTCCGCTTCATGCCTTCGCGTTCGATCTCATCCTCGCTCTCGCGGACTCCGGCGGTGTCGATCAATCGAATCGGCAGACCGCGAAGATTGATCGTTTCCTCGATGATATCGCGCGTCGTGCCTGGGCGGGAACTGACGATGGCCCGTTCATGTCCGAGGAGCAAATTGAGGAGCGAAGACTTGCCGACATTCGGCGCACCGTAGATGACCGTGCGCACCCCTTCGCGCAGGACTTTGCCACGGTCGGCCGTGGCCAGCAGACCGTCGATCTCGCATCGCGCGGCGTCGATTTTCGCGAGCAGGTCGAGGCCCGTCGCCGGATCGATATCTTCGTCGGGAAAATCGATATAGGCCTCCACATTGGCGAGCAATTCGATGATGGCCTCGCGAAGGCAGCGGATGCGCGCCCCGAGCCGGCCTTCGAGCTGTTCGCTGGCCGCGCGCAAAGCCAGATCGGTCTGCGCGCTGATCAGGTCCATGACCGCCTCGGCCTGGGTGAGATCCATCTTATGATGGAGATAAGCGCGTTGGGTAAACTCTCCCGGCTCTGCGGACCGCGCGCCATTTTTGAGCAGCGCCCCCAGTACGCACCGGGTCACGAGCACGCCACCGTGGCAGGCGATCTCGACGACGTTTTCGCCGGTATAGCTGTGCGGCGCCCGGAAGACCGTGAGCAGCGCTTCATCGAGTTTGCGCTCGCCGTCGAAAACAGCGCCGAAATGCTGGACGCGCGCCGGCAATTCCTCCACCGGGCTTTTGCCGGAAAAGACGGCGTCGGCAACCTCGATCGCCCCCGGTCCGCTGAGCCGGACCACGGCGATGGCACCTTCACCGAAGGGCGTGGAGATGGCGGCAATGGTGTCGTCCATGAGACAGTGGGTCAGGCAGTTTCTTTTCCCCTGTTTCCCCTCACTCCCATCCTTCCCAATGGTTCCACGGGAGGAAGAGGAAGCATGAGAATCATGGGACGTCCGACTTCCACTACACCCCGGCCGCTTCCCGAAGGGCGAGATTGGGCAGTGCCTTCAATTCCGCGAGGAAGCGCTGGTTTTGCGCCATCGTGCCGATGCTGACTCGAATCCACTCAGGCAGGCCGTAGCTAGTCATGTCGCGAACGATCACACCCTTCTTTTCCAGGGCTTTGAAGACGGCCTTGCCGTCGCCCACTTTGACGAGCACGAAGTTGGCAAAGCTGGGGACGTATTTGAGCCCCATCGCGCCGAATTCGCGCTGGAGGAAATCGCGGCCTTCGATGGTGATCTCACGGGTCTTGCGCTGGTGTTCGTCGTCGAGCAATCCGGCGAGGGCCCCGGCCTGGGCGATGCCGTTGACGTTGAAAGGCTGCCGGGTCTTTTGCAGCACGTCGATGAGGTCGGGCTTCGCGAGGCCGTAACCGATGCGGAGATTGGCCAGACCCTGGATTTTCGAGAAGGTCCGGAGGACGACGACGTTGCGCCCCTCGCGAACGAACTTCAGCGTATCGGGCGGGTTTTCGAGAAACTCGTAGTAGGCCTCGTCGAAAACCACGACGACGTGATCCGGCACCTTGTCCATGAAGCGGTCGATCTCTTCCTGCGAGACGAGCGTGCCGGTGGGGTTGTTCGGATTGGCGATGAAAACTTCCTTGGTTTTCGGGGTAATGGCCGCGGCCATGGCCTCCAGGTCATGCGAAAAGTTCGGATCGGCCACTTCCACCGTTTTGGCCCCAAAAAGCGTGGCCATGAGCTTGTAAACGACGAAGGCGTGGCGGGCGGTGACGATCTCGTCGCCGGGATTGAGGAAGGCCTTACCAATGAACTCGATGATCTCGTTGGAACCGCAACCGAGAATCACATTGGAACGGGAGAACCCAAATTTTTGAGCGATGGCCTCACGGAGATAGTAGGCGCCGCCATCCGGATAAAAATGCGACCGCTCCAAAGCCTCGCGCATCGCCGCCAGGGCCTTCGGAGAAGGGCCGAGCGGGTTTTCGTTCGAGGCGAGCTTGATGATTTCGTGGGGCTCGAGACCGAGTTCACGCGCCACGTCCTCGACGGGCTTGCCAGGCTCATAGGAGACGAGATCGCGCAGCCAGGGGTGGGCGGTATTCCAAAGTGACATAGGGGCAGGGACGTTAGCTACGTCTCCGGAAAACGCCAGTGGGAACGGGGATGTTGATAGTTGATAGCCGCGTGTTCACGACCGGGCATCGCAAGACCAGCGATGGCTATCAACAATCAACTCTCAACTTTTCCTCAGTCCCTCGGCAGCGAGCGAATTGAGTTCTCGATTTGTTCGATGAGCTTCTGCCGGTCGGCGTTGTCCTTGCCGCCGCTCATTCGCTTGAGCGCGGCACGCCCCTGATCGAGGGTCCGCCGCGCGTCGGCTGTCGATCCAAATCGGATTTGGTAGGTGGCGAGCTTCCGACAAAGTTGAGTGATTTCTGCCGCGGACACTGGCCGTCCATCGGTGGCCATGTCGAAAGCATTCGTATACGCGTCCATGGCGTCGTCGTTCTGCCGCCGCTCCATCAACGCGTCGCCGCTGTTCGCCAAGGTATGCCAGTCGACTTCGTTGGCCGGAGCGTCTGGCGCGGGTGGATTGGCGCCGGGCTGCGGGTTCACGGGTTCAGCCCGCGGAACCGGGGCTTGCTCGAGGCTGGTCGTGCCTACGGGCGCCGGGACGATTTGCGGCACCCGCTGGCTTCCCGGCACCGTGGCCACAGCCACGGGCGGCTCGGAAGGCGGGGGCGCCACCGGCGCAGGAGGTTCGCCGCCGGAGTCATTTTTAGCGGGCGAATTTACGAGGGCGATGGGCGCGTCACCGACCAGCGGGAGAGTTGGTTGAGTCTTTGGTTCCGTCTTCTCGGCCCCCGGTTCGGCCGGGGTTGACGGCGTTTCCGGCTTGGCCGGCTCGGTATCGTTCTTCGCCACCTTGGGCTCGGTACTCTCGGCGGGATTGTCAACCACGGGCGGGGCAGCGGGCTTGATTGGTGCCAATTCGGGAGCGGGCGGCGGGACCGCAGGCGCGACCTCTCGCGGAACCGGACGCATCATCTGGACAATGACCACGCTGACGGCCACCAAGGCGCAAAGCGCGGCTACGCCGGCGAGCCAGGGCGTGGCGCTCTTTTCGCGTCTCGGTCCGGCAGGCGTATCGGCCTCGCGGTCCGCCAGCGCTTTCGCCCCGCCGGCGCCCGGCGCAACTTTCTTTCCTCCGAGGACCGCTGCGGCCCCCTCCCCTTTGGGAAGAGGCGTGAGGCGAATATTTTCCACATCCCCCTTCATTTCCGCGGTGTTGGCGTAACGGCGATCGGGTTCCTGCTGCATCGCCCGGATGACGACCTGGTCGATTCGCTCGTCCACCGATACCCGGCGCGACGGCGGATCGAATATGCCCTGAGGAATCTGCCCACAGAGCATCTCGTAGAGCATGACCCCGAGACTGTAAATATCCGCCCGATGATCCACCCGTGACCCGCTCTTCTGCTCGGGCGCCATATAATCCGGCGTCCCCAGCACCATTCCAGTCATCGTCTGGCCCCATTGTTCGGCGGTGGGAGCATCGACGCGAGCGAGGCCGAAGTCGGCCACTTTCACCCGGCCTTTGGTATCCACGAGCACATTGGCCGGTTTGATGTCGCGATGCACCACCCCTTCGCTATGGGCGTACTGCAAGGCCTCGCAGATGCTGACGATCAACTCCAAGGCCTGGCTTGGCTTGAGCCCCGTCGATTTGATGAGCTGATGCAGCGTCGTCCCTTCGACGAATTCCATCACAAAATAGAGGTGCCCCTCCGTGGTCGTGCCGAAATCGTAAACGGAAACGATGTTCGGGTGATTGAGCTTGGCCATGGTCCGGGCCTCCCGGACGAAACGGTCGGCGAAATCCCGGTCGATACTGATTTCCAGCGGCAGGAGCTTAATCGCGACGACGCGTTCCAGCGCGGTTTGAACCGCTTTGTAAACCGCCCCCATGCCCCCGCGGCCAAGCACGTCCACGACCTTGTAATTTGGAAAAAGAAGGGCCGCTTCCTCCACGGTGGGCGGCTCCCAATTCTGCATGCTTCCCCCGCCGGTCATTCGGACCGATTGCATCCCGCGGGCAAACAACTCGTCGGGACTCACCCCGCCAAGCAAGGAAGACGCAGACGCGTCATTCTCTGGCGACGGAGTTTCCGGTGCAGTCGGCATGGCAAGGGGTTAGCTTGCCGATACCAGCAGTTTAGTCAATTCGCTATCGATTTCCTGTTCCTGTCGGACGGTGTCGCCGACCAGCCGCCGGAGGATTTCCCGGTACCGCTGCCGGTACCTGAATACGGCGACGTGCAACCCGCTGACTGAAGTGCCCGTCTGGGTGGCCACTTCCGCATAACGTTCCTCGCCCCCGCTGAAGCTGAGGAATTTTTGGAGGTGCGGGACCAGGGCGGCTTTCCCGTCGTTGCTGAACTCCTCGCGCAGGGTTTCGACGGTCAACTCCAGTGTCCCAAAAGCCCAGCGCCGGTTGAAGACATCATCCGGAACTCGCTGGGACTCGCGGAGGAAACGTCGTTCGGCCTGGGCATGGTCAAATTCCACGCGCTGCTGAAGCGCTGGTCCGTCCGCGTCGGGCAGACCGGTGGCGACGTAGGCCGAAATCCTGCGTTGCAGAAAACTCTGGAATCGCTCGACATCCTCTTCATTGGCGTCCGGCGGTTCCGCGGCAAGGAGGCGCGCGTAGAAATGTTCCGTGCGCGCGAGGGCTTCCTCGGGCATCGATCCATTGGCGCGCAGCCAGGCGTAGATGGAATGCGCCGTCCGGTTGGCCAGTTGGGTAAATGCTTCGCGATGCCCGACCAAAGCCGCGGCCCATAAACTACGATGCGGCTTGCTGGCCACGGTGGGCGCTTCGTCGGGAATCAGTGGCGGCATGGAAGGTTGAGAGGGCGGCGCTATGAATGCCGTTCAAACATCTTGGTCTCGAGAGAAGACACTCAGATGAGGTTTGGCGATTGGGAAGTAACCGGACCTTCATAGCGCCACAGTCAGCCGGTGAGCGTCAAGACGGGACCGTGCCGCGAAATTTCCGGCAGCAGGCCGGCCAGAGGATTGAGTTTCTGTCTCTCTGGTTGTCTTGTTCTCCCATGCCTGTCGTCATGGTCCTTCCAATCTTCGACTTCGCCCGCCAGCTCTGCGTGGCGGCGGAATCCAGTTTTTGTGCGCGCTCCGAGTTTTACCCCTCAATTCCCAGATGACCGTTTTTGAAGCAATTGAGATGGCGCTCCAACACCAGCGCGCCGGACGGCTGGGGGAAGCGGAGTCGATCTATCGACAAATCCTCGCCATTTATCCGAACGACGAGAACTGCCTGCATCTGCTGGGGGTGATTGCTTCCCATCGCGAGCAATATGCGGAAGCCGCCGATCTCATCGGTCGCGCCATCGCAATCAATCCGGCAGTCGGAGAGTATCACAGCAATCTTTCCCTGGTCTGGCTGGCGACAGGCCGGCACGCCGAAGCAGCCGAGTCGTGCCGCCGTGCCCTGGCCTTGAAACCGGACTCACCGGAAATCTACAATAATCTCGGGAATGCGCTCCGGGATCAGGGCCAGCTGGAAGAAGCCGTTGCCGCCTATCAGACGGCCCTCCGCCTCCGCCCGCAATTCCCCGGGGCGTACAATAATCTCGGGATTGCGCTCCGAAGTCAGGGCCGGATCGACGAGGCCATCGCGGCTTGTCGCACAGCGTTGCAAATGCAGCCGAATTCACCGGAGGCTCACAACAACCTGGGAACGGCGCTCGAGGCGAAATCGGATTTGGAGGGGGCGCTCGCCGCTTACCAGACGGCGCTGCGATTGCGGCCGGAGCTGGCCGGCACTCACAACAATCTGGGAAACCTCCTGGTGGCGTTGGGGCGTGTGGACGAAGCCATTGCCGCCTTTACCACGGCGCTGAATCTCGCGCCGAATGATGCCCAGGCCAGGTTCAACTGTTCCCTGGCGCTGCTTGTCCGCGGCGATTTCGAAACCGGGTGGTCTTATTATGAGTCGCGCTGGACGGCGCAAAATCTGCCGAGGAAGGATTTTGCCCAGCCAATGTGGGATGGAAGCCCTCTCGACGGGCGGCGGCTTCTCATCTACGCCGAGCAGGGATTCGGTGATTCGATTCAATTCATTCGCTACGCGCGACTGGCGGCGGAACGGGGAGGAATCGTCATCGTCGAGTGCCCGGCCAGCTTGCGTGAACTTTTGAACGGAGTGCAGGGTGTGACTGAGGTGGTGGCGCTGGGCGATCCGCTGCCCCACTTCGATGTGCACGTGCCGATGCTCAGCCTGCCCCTCGTTTTCCGAACGACACGCGGGAACATTCCCCAGGAGGTCCCCTACCTTTTCGCCGATCCCGTGCGCCGTGGCGTTTGGGCGGAACGCTTGGGGGGCGATCATCGCCGGCCGAGGATTGGCGTGGCCTGGGCGGGAAATCCGAAGCATCGCCGGAGTCAGGCGCGCAATATTCGTCTCCAGGACCTCCTCCCGTTGCTCGGAGATCATCGCTTCGATTTCTACAGTCTCCAACTCGGCGACGGCGCGGAGCAACTTCGGCAACTCCCGGGCGAAATCCCGGTCATCGATTTCACGGAACATGTCCAAGATTTTGCCGACACCGCGGCCTTTCTGGCGGAACTGGATCTGGTCATTTCTGCGGACACCGCCGTGGTGCATCTCGCTGGAGCCCTGGCGCGTCCGGTTTGGACATTGCTCCCATTTGCGCCCGACTGGCGGTGGGGCCTGGTCCACGAGGACACGCCCTGGTATCCGACGATGCGTTTGTTCCGGCAGCCTTCGCTGGGCGATTGGGATTCGGTGGTCCGTCGCGTGCTCGAAGCGCTGAATGGTTTCGATCCCGACACGAGGTGAGCACTTCACGACCGTGACGATTCCCCAGGCATTCGATATTGCGCTGCAACATCATCGCGCCGGGCGTGTGATGGAAGCCGAAGGGCTTTACCAGCAGATCCTCCAGGTTCAATCCAACCACGCTGGCGCGCTGCACTTTTTGGGCGTGATCGCAACCCAGCGCGGCCAGCACGAGGTGGCCATTGAATGGATTCGCCGCGCGCTTGTTCTCGAGCCCAACAACGCGGCCGCGCATTCCAATCTCGGCGAAGCCTACCGTGCCTTGGGCCGGCTCGATGAAGCGATCGCCAGCTATGGCCATGCCCTGGAAATCAATCCGGAGTCAGCGGAGGCCCTCAACAATTTGGGCGGAGCGCGGATCGAGCAGGGCGAGCCGGCCCTGGCCGCGAACGCCATTCGACGGGCGCTTCAACTCCACCCAAACTTTGCCGCCGCCCATTTCAATCTGGGGATCGTGTTCGCCCGGGAAGGCCGGCTCGATGAGGCGATTGCGGCCTATCGCCGGGCACTGGAGCTGCGTCCCGAGTGGCCGGAAGTCCATCTGAACCTGGGGATCGCTCTGCGATTGCAAGGCCGGCCGGAAGCAGCCGAGGAGACGTATCGGCGGGCGCTGCCATTGAAACCGAATTGGCCTGAGCTCTTCAACAATCTCGGCAATGCGCAACGCGACCAGGGCCATCTGCGAGACGCCGCCGCGGCCTATCGCCGGGCTATCGAACTCAAGCCCAACTACCCGGAAGCCCACAGCAATCTTGCGATAACTCTGACGGAAGAGGGCCAGGTCGAGGAAGCGGTGGCCGCCTGCCGCCGGGCTCTCACTCTTCAACCTCGAAGCGCGGAAGCACAGATCAATTTGGGGAACGTGCTGACCATCAAGGGACAGATCGACGAAGCCCTCGCCAGCTATCGATCGGCGTTGGAAATCCATCCCGATCATCCAACGGCTCAGGTCAATTTCGGGAACGCGCTCAAAGCGCAGGGCCGCCTGGAGGAAGCGCTGGCCGCCTATCGTTCCGCGCTGCGCGTTTCACCCAACGATGCCGGAGCCCGGAGCAATCTCATCTACGGCCTCCATTTTTTGCCCCGCCAGGACGACTCGATCATCGCGCTCGAACAGGAGCGTTGGAACCGGCAATTCAGCGATCCCGTCAGGGCCTTGATCCAACCCCATGGAAACGGCCGCGATCCGGAGCGGCGATTGCGCATCGGTTATGTTTCGCCGGACTTGCGCGACCATGTCGTGGGCCGAAATGTTCTGCCGCTCTTTCGCTGCCACGATCACCGGGAGGTCGAAGTCCGGTGTTACTCCGGCGTGATGAAACCGGATGGCATGACCGAAGCACTTCGCCAGCACGCCGATGCCTGGCGCAGCACCGTCGGACTCAGTGACGAACGTCTCGCCGAAGTTATCCGCCAGGATGGCGTGGATATCCTCGTGGACCTCGCCCAGCACACGGCTGAAAACCGCTTACCCATGTTTGCCCACCGGCCGGCCCCTGTGCAGGTCAGCTTTGCCGGTTACCCGGAAACCGCCGGCGTTGACGCCATCCGCCATCGCATCAGCGACCGGTGGATGGAAGATCGGCAATCGGAGTTAGGAGATCGGAGTTTGGCTGATAATGCGAAGCCGAACTCCGATCTCCGCCCCCCCATCTCCGACCAACAGGTCTTCCTCATCGATAGCTTCTGGTGCTTCGACCCATGCGGCTTGAAAGTGGAGATCGGTTTACTCCCCGCGTCACAGAATGGCTTCGTAACTTTTGGAAGCTTGAATAACTTCTGCAAAATCAATGATCCCGTGCTGCAACTGTGGGCGAAATTACTCCGCAAGGTGGAGGGCTCGCGGCTGATCTTCTTGAGCGATCTCGGACAGCACCGTGAGCGAACCCGCGATTTGTTGGAGAGCCTGGGAGTCGCGCCGCAACGAGTGGATTTTCTGGCCCCGTGTCCACGGCGAGAGTATCTCGCATCCTATGGCCAACTCGACGTCGTCCTGGACCCTTTTCCTTACAATGGACATTCCACCAGCCTGGATGCCCTCTGGATGGGCGTGCCCGTGGTCACATTGGCCGGTCGCACCGCCGTGGCGCGCGGCGGGCTGAGCATCCTTCGCAATCTCGATCTTCCAGAACTGGTCGCGCAGTCGGAAGACGATTACGTGGCGATCGCAAGCGGACTCGCGCGGGATTTGTCGCGCCTCGCCAAATTGCGCACGACGCTGCGGCCACGCATGGAGGCGTCTGTGCTCATGGACGCTCCCCGTTTCGCGCGCCAAATCGAAGCCGCCTATCGTTCCATGTGGCGCCAGTGGTGTATCGATAGCCAGTGAGCCATGATGACGGTCCCCCAAGCATTTGATCTCGCCCAACAGTTCCACGGAAGTGGACGCCTGTCGGAAGCCGAAGCCGTCTATCGCCAGATCCTCGCGGTGCAGCCTAACTATGCCCAGGCCCTGCACATGCTCGGGGTCATCGCCCACCAGGTCGGGCGTCATGAACTTGCCGTGGATTACATTCGCCGCGCGCTCAGTCTGACGCCGGAAAGTGGCACGACATACGCCAATCTTGGCGAAGCATATCGCGCGATGAACCGGCTCGACGAAGCCATCGCCAGCTACCGATGCGCGCTCGATCGCAACCCCAACGATGTTCAAGCACGAAGCAATCTCGGAATCGCTCTGGCAGGCCAGCGGCGATTCGGTGAAGCGATCGAAGCTTTCGAAGCCGCCATCCGTCTCGCCCCCGGTTTTGTCCAAGCACACAATAACCTTGGAAATGTCCTCGCTGAACAACTTTCATTCGCAGCGGCAATCGCCTGTTACCACCGGGCACTGGAACTCCAACCGGACTACGCGGACGCCCACTACAATCTCGGCTTTGCCCTGGCCAAACTCGGCCAACTCAGCGAGGCCGGCGCAGCTTATCGCGAAGCGCTCCGTCTGAACCCGAATTCCGTGGAAGCGAACAACAACCTGGGAATCGTCCTCGCGGCTCAAGGTCTCTGGGATGAAGCCATCGACGCCTACCATCGGGCGCTGGCGGTCAAACCGGACCTTCCGGAAACCCTCAACAACCTAGCGAATGCCTTTCGCCAGAAAGGCCGGCTCGACGACGCGGTGAATGCCTGCCGTCGGGCACTCGATCTAAGCGCCGCCTATCCTGCCGTTCTCATTACGCTCGGAAGCACTTTGCAGGACCAGGGTGATCTCGATGAAGCCATCTCCTGCTATCGCCGCGCACTCCAACTCCAGCCGGCGAATGCCGAATTGCGCAGCAACATCATTCTGGCGCTGCATTTCCATCCGAATCAGGACGAACAGGCCATCGCCGCGGAGCAGCAACAGTGGAATCAACAAATCGCTGCGCCCGTCGCGCCAGTGATTCTCTCGCATTCCAACGAACGCCTCCCCGAACGTCGTTTGCGAATCGGCTATTTGTCCCCGGATCTTTACGACCACGTCGTCGGTCGCAATCTCCTTCCACTCTTTCGCTGTCATGATCATCAGCACTTCGAGATTCTCTGCTATTCCGGAGTCATCAATCCCGATGATGTTACCAAGGACTTTCAAAGTTACGCCGACCGTTGGCAATCCACCCTCGGCCTGAGCGATGACACTGTCGCCCGGATGATCCAACGCGATAGCGTGGACATCCTCGTCGACCTCAGCCAGCACACCGGATGCAACCGGTTGCCGATCTTCGCCTATCAACCGGCGCCGCTACAGGTGAGCTTTGCCGGCTATCCGGAAAGCCCGGGAGTGGATGCCATTCGCTATCGCATCAGCGACCGGTGGCTCGAATCGGAGATGGAAGATCGGAGATGGAGGACCGGGAAGGAATGCGAGCCCCAACTCCGATCTCCCAACTCCGAGAACCGATCTTCGGAGCAGGTCTACCTCATCGACAGCTTTTGGTGTTACGATCCGTGTGGTGTGGAAATGCCCGTCAACGATTTGCCGGCGAAAAGCAACTCGACCGTAACCTTTGGCTATCTCGGCAGCTTTCCCAAGGTCAACGAAAAGACGCTGAAACTTTGGGCCCGAGTGCTTGCGTCCACCGGCGATTCCCGTTTGCTTTTGTTGAGCGGCATGGGCAGTCACCGGCAGCGGACTTTGGACTTCCTCAAAAGACAGGGCATCGCACCGGGCCGCGTGGAATTCGTCCATCGCCGGCCGAGAAAAGAATATCTGGAACTCTATCATTGCATCGACGTCGTTCTGGATACCTTCCCCTACGGCGGACACACGACGAGCCTGGACGCATTGTGGATGGGAGTACCGGTGGTAACTCTCAGCGGTGTGCGGCCAGTCTCGCGCGCCGGGTTGAGCATTCTCAGCAATTTCGATTTGCGCGAGTTGATTGCCTTCTCAGACGACGACTATGTGCGCATAGCATCCGAACTCGGCGGTGATATCCAGCGCCTGGCAAGCCTTCGGGTGACCTTGCGCTCGCGACTGGAAAACTCCGTCATCATGGATCAACCACGGTTTGCGCAGCAGATTGAAGCCGCATATCGCAGCATGTGGCGGGAATGGTGCAACCGGGCAATGGAGTCATGATGACGGTCGCGCAAGCATTCGAACTCGCTTACCAGCATCATCAAGCGGGACGACTGGCCGAAGCCGAAGAGCTTTATCGGCAGATTCTTTCCGTTCAACCCAACCATGGCAAAGCCCTGCATCTTCTTGGGATTGCCGCTCATCAAACGGGCCGTGCTGATCTCGCGGAAGAGTGCATCCGCCGGGCCATCGCCATCGACCCGTACGACGCCAGTGCCCATTCGAATCTCGGTGAAGTCTTTCGAAAGACCGGGCGTTTGGATGAAGCCATTGCCTCCTATCAGCGGGCCATCGAGATTAATCCCTCCTCTGTGGAAGCCTGTTATAATTTGGGTCTCGCATTGGCCAGCAACGGGCGTCTTGCCGAAGCCATTGCCTCGTACCGGCATTCGATCGAACTGGCGCCAAATCTCCCGGAGGCACATAACAATCTGGGAAACGCACTTGCCAAAGCCGGCGATTTTTGGGGGGCGATTGCGGCGCTCCGCCGGGCCATCGAGTTAAAGGCCGATTATGCAGAAGCCTGCAGCAATCTCGGTGGAATCCTGACGAAACAAGGGCGGCTTGATGAAGCGATTTCCGCGATTCGACAGTCACTTGAATTGAAGCCTCAATCCGTTGAGGCCTGGAATAACCTTGGCGCGGCATTAAAAGGCCAGGGTCTTTTGGACGAAGCGATTGCTTCTTACCGGCAGGCCCGCCAGTGCCAGCCGGAGAACGCGCAAGTGCGAAGTAACATCATTCTCGCGCTGCACTTTCATCCCCGGCAGGACACCCGCGAGATTCAGGAAGAGCAGCAACGCTGGAATCGGCAATTTGCGAGCGGGGCGACGGGCCGCCATGTTTCCTATGACAACACTCCCATTCCGGATCGGCGCTTGCGCATTGGCTACGTCTCGGCCGATTTTCGCGACCACGTCGTGGGTCGCAATCTGCGGCCATTGTTCCATCACCACGATCCGCAGTCATACGAGATCTTCTGTTACTCGGGAGTGGCGCAACCGGACGCCTTGACCGCGGAATTTCGCCAGCGCAGTCAAGAGTGGCGCAGTATCGCGGGAATGAGCGATGAAGCGGTTGCCAAACTGATTCAGGAGGATGGCATCGATATTCTCGTCGATCTCGGACAGCACACCAGCGGCAACCGTCTACCGATCTTCGCCCGCCAACCAGCGCCGGTGCAAGTCAGCTTTGCCGGCTATCCAGAAAGCACCGGGGTCGAGACCATTCGATATCGCATTAGTGATCGCTGGCTGGAAACGGAAATAAGGACTCGGAGTTCGGAGTTCGGAGTTCGGAGTTCGGCTGATAATGCGAGGACGATCTCCGAACTCCGATTTTCGATCTCCGACCACCGCGTCTTCCTCCTCGATAGTTTTTGGTGCTACGACCCGTGTGGAAGCGATGTTACAGTCAGTCCCTTGCCGGCAGCCAGGAACGGAATGGTCACGTTTAGCTGCCTGAATAATTTCGCGAAGGTCAATGAACTCAGTTTGAAGCTTTGGGCGCGAGTGCTGGCGGGTGTGCCTGATTCGCGCTTGCTGCTTCTCTGCCCCGACGGTAGCCCCAGGTTACGGATTCTCGATTTCCTGGAACGCCAGGGAGTTACCGCATCCCGCGTGGAATTTGCCAGTCAACTTCCGCGAAGCGAATACCTGGCGACTTATCACCGATTGGACATCGTGCTGGATACCTTTCCTTACAATGGCCACACCACGAGCCTGGAGGCGCTTTGGATGGGGGTGCCGGTCGTCAGCCTCGCCGGCCAGTGCGCGGTCTCGCGAGCCGGCCTGAGCCAGTTAACCAATCTTGGTCTTCCCGAACTGGCTGCGTTATCCGAGGAAGACTATGTTCGCTACGCAATTGCACTCGCCGCGGATCTTCCCCGGCTGGAGCGTCTCCGTGCGGGCTTGCGCTCACGGATGGAGAATTCCGTTCTGATGAATGGCCCCAGGTTCGCCGGGCAGATCGAAGCCGCATACCGCGCGACGTGGCGTCAATGGTGTAACTCAGAAACGTCCGGACAATGACTGTAACCCAAGCTTTCGAGCATGCCCTTCAGTTACAGCGGGCCGGGATGCAGGCCGAGGCGGAGGTCGTCTACCGACAAATCATCGCCGCCGAGCCCCACCATTCCGGCGCACTTCTCCATCTCGGATTCATCGCCAACGACTTCGGTCACCACGATCACGCTCTCGAATGGATTCACCGCGCCATCCACTTTCAACCCGACAATCCCGCGGCCCATTCGGCTCTCGCCATGACCCTGGTGAGGCTGCGCCGGCTCGACGAAGCTGCCGCGGCTTTCCGCCGCGCCATCGAACTCAATCCGCACGATGCCGAATCGCACAACAACCTGGGGAACACACTTCGTGAGCACGGTAAGTCCAGCGAAGCGGTCGAAGCCTATCGGCGTGCGCTTCAACTCAAGCCCGACTTCGCGACGGCGTACTACAATCTTGCGACGACCCTCACGGAGTTGGCTCAGTTCGACGATGCCATTGACGCCTATCGGCGAGCACTCGCCATCCAACCGGAGCATCCGGCGGCTTGGTACAACCTGGGTATCGTCCTTCGAAAACTCGAGCGACTCGACGAGGCGGTCGCCGCGTTTCGCCGGGCGGTCGAACTAAGTCCCAAGTCATCGGATGCTTCTTTCAACCTCGCCAAGGTCTTGCACGAGCGTGGCGATCTGGATGGAGCCATTGCTGCCTACGCAGGGGCCATTGCGCTCGAACCCGATTCCGCGGATGCGCACAATAACCTGGGCCAGCTTTTCGCCGAAACCGGCAGGATCGAGGAGGCCCTAGCCGAATATCGCCGAGCTGGCGCGCTGGTCCCCCAGTGTGCCTGGATGCAAAGCAATGTCATCTTTACCCTCCTGGCTCTTCCCGGCCAGGACGTCGAAAGGTTCATTCCCGAAGAGCTGCAGCTTTGGAACCGAAGGTTCGGTCATCCTGCGAAGCAATTCGCCTCTCCCTATCTCAACGATCGCGCGCCGGAACGCCGGCTGCGCATCGGTTATCTTTCTCCCGATCTTCGCGATCATGTGGTCGGCCGGAATGTGAAACCGTTGTTCGACCACCACGATCATCATGGCTTTGAAGTCTTCTGTTACTCGGGAGTTACGAAGCCGGACGCTTTGACCGAAGGGTTTCGCCGCTGCGCCGACCAATGGCGCGACACCGAGGGTCTGCCCGACGAGATGCTCGCGGAAATGATTCACTGCGACCGGATCGATATCCTCGTGGACCTTTCCCAACATACTGCCGGCAATCGATTACCCGTCTTCGCGCACCACCCGGCGCCGATCCAGGTGAGTTTTGCCGGCTATCCCGGGAGCACGGGGTTGGACGCGATTTCCTGCCGGATCAGCGACCGGTGGCTCGAATCGGAGATGGAAGATCGGAGTTCGGGTGATAGTGCGAGGCCGAACTCCGACCTCCGAACTCCGATCTCCGACCGCCAGGTCTTCCTCCTCGACAGTTTCTGGTGCTACGACCCTTGCGGCGCGAACGCCGTTCCCAATGATCTGCCTGCCAACAAGGACGGATATGTTACCTTTGGCAGCCTGAATAGCTTCTACAAAGTAAATCCCCCGTTGCTTCGACTCTGGTCCCAGGTGTTGATCATGGTCAAAAATTCCCGCCTGCTGATACTGAGCCGGCGCGGCCATCACCGCGAGCAGACACTCGATCTCCTCCAGCAGGAAGGGATTGATCCCAGCCGGGTGGATTTCGTCGAACCACGTCCGCGCCGCGAATATCTGGAGTTCTATCACCGCGTCGACCTCGTGCTCGATACCTATCCCTACAACGGCCACACCACCAGCCTAGACGCACTTTGGATGGGCGTGCCGGTTATTACCTTTGTCGGCACGCGCCCGGTTTCCCGCGGGGGCTTCAGCCAATTATCCAATCTCGGCCTGGCGGAATTGGCGGCGTTTTCCGAAGAAGAATATGTGCGCATCGCCGCTCGCATCGCCTCCGACCTTCCCCGACTTGCCGACTTGCGAGCGACATTGCGCTCGCGAATGGAAACCTCGGTGCTGATGAATAGCAGGCATTTCGCCCGCCAGATCGAAGCCGCCTATCGCGCCATGTGGCAACAATGGTGTAGGGAGAATCCAGCGTGAACGCGATGACCATTCAACAAGCTCTCGATCTCGGACTGCAGCTTCACCGCTCGGGGCGGCTCGCCGAAGCGGAGGCTGTCTATCGCCAGATTCTCGCGGTGCAGCCCAGTCATGCCGAGGCCATGCACCACCTTGGCATCGTTTCCCACCAGGCGGGCCGCGGTGATCTGGCCGTCGATTTGATTCGCCAGGCGCTCGTCCTCAATCCGCATCACGCCGCTGGCTATTCCAACCTTGGCGTCATCCTCCAGACGCTGGGGCGGCTGGATGAAGCGGTGGCCGCCTATCGCGCCGCGGTAGCCATCGATCCGAATTATGCGGAGGCTTACAATAACCTGGGCTTCGTCTTGAGAGAACGAAAGGAACGGGAAGAATCGGTCGAGGCCTGCCGCCGAGCGATTGAACTGAAACCCGATTACGCGGATGCCTACAACAATCTAGGGAACGTCCTCACGGATCTGGGCCGGATTGAAGAAGCCCTGGCAGCTCTTACCTACGCGCTCAAACTCAAACCGAACTCCGTGGAGGCGCACTATAATCTCGGTATTGCCCTGCGGGAAGGCGGCCAGCTCGAAGATGCGGTCAACGCCTACCGGCGAGCAGTTGAACTCAAACCGGATTTCGTCAGAGCGCACATGAACCTCGGGAATACGCTCACGGAGATCGGGCGATTTGATGAAGCCATCGTCGCGCTGAAACGCGCCCGCGATCTGCTGCCCGATAATGTCCAACCCACTTACAACCTCGGCATCGCCTTGCAACTGAGCGGCAGACTCGACGACGCTGCCGCCGCTTATGTCCGGGCGTCCGAACTCGATCCTCTTTTTGCGGAACCACATAACAACCTGGGCCATGTCCTCGCCTCGGTCGGCAGGACCGCCGAAGCTATCACCGAGTATCGTCGCGCGGTCGCCTTGAAACCTGACGCTCCGATGATGCAGAGTAACATCATCTTCACGCTTCAGTTGCTCCCGGAGAGTGAGGCAATCGCTGCCGAGGAACAGCAGGTTTGGAACCGGCGTTTTGGCGATCCGGCAAAGCATTTCATCCTGCCCCATTCCAATGAGCGCCTGCCGGAACGGCGCTTGCGCATCGGCTACGTCTCGTCTGATTTTCGCGACCACGTCGCCGGCCGAAACCTGAGACCTCTCTTCAAGCATCACGATCATCAGCACTTCGAGATTTTCTGCTACGCCGCAGTCCTGAAACCGGACGAACTGACGGCCGAGTTTCGCCGGCAAAGCGATCATTGGCAAAACATTGCCGCTCTTTCGGACGAAGCGCTTGCCGATGGTATCCGTCGCGATGAAATCGACATTCTCGTGGACCTCGCGCAGCACACCGCGGACAATCGCCTGCCGGTATTCGCGCGCCAACCGGCGCCGCTGCAGTTGAGTTTTGCCGCCTATCCCGGAAGCACCGGCGTCGAAGCCATCGACTATCGCATCAGCGACCGGTGGCTGGAGGGCGAATGCGGAGTTCGGAGTTCGGAGTTCGGAGTTCGGAGTTCGAGCGGAAGCGCGAACCCGATCTCCGATCTCCCATCTTCGATCTCCGAGACCCGACCTGCGGAGCAGGTCCTCCTCATCGATAGCTTCTGGTGTTACGATCCGTGTGACATCAATCTCGCGGTGAACGCCTTGCCGGCTTTAGGAAACGGCCACGTGACTTTTTGCTGTTTCAATAGCTTCTCCAAGATCAATGAAACGATGCTCCGGCTCTGGGCCAGAATTCTGGCGCAAGTGAAAGACTCCCGCCTGACGATCCTGGCCGTGCCCGGAACCCATTGGTGGCGAACCGTGGCGAGTCTCGAACGGGAAGGAGTCGATCCGGCTCGGGTGAGCTTCTTTCCTTCCCTTCCGCGCGCTGAATACATGGCGCTATATCATCGTTCCGATCTGGTGCTCGATACCTTCCCCTACAACGGCCATACCACGAGCCTGGACGCACTTTGGATGGGAGTTCCTGTCGTCAGCCTGGTCGGTCGGCACCCCGTTTCGCGCGCCGGATTGAGCCATCTATCCAACCTCGACCTTTCGGAATTCGCCGCGACAACCGAAGATGACTATGTCCGCATCGCGGTGCAACTGGCCAACGATTTGCCCCGGCTGGCCGGGCTTCGCACCACGCTGCGTTCGCGGATGGAGGCATCGGTCCTGATGGATGGGCCGCGATTCGCCAGCCAGATCGAATCCGCCTATCGCAATATCTGGCGCAAGTGGTGTAAATCGACTGGGAACGCATGATGACTGTTCAGCCACTTTTTGAACAAGCCCTCCAGTTGCATCAAAACGGACGGGTCGCCGAAGCCGAAGCGCTCTACCGCCAGATTCTGGCAGTGCAACCTAGCCACTCCGGAGCATTGCACCTCCTCGGCGTCGTCGTCCATCAACGCGGACGGAGCGACCTGGCGGTCGAACTCATTCGCCGATCTATCGCACTCGATCCAAAGAATCCCTCCGCCCACTCGAATCTCGGCGAAGCCTATCGTGCTCTCGGCCGGCTCGACGAAGCGATCGCCAGTTATCGCGATACGCTTCAGCTTCAACCCAATCACGCGGAAGCCCTCTACAATCTCGGCAATGCGCTGATGGGAAAAGGCCAGGCCGATCAAGCCGTCCTTTGCTATCGGAGCGCGCTCCACATCCGGCCGACTTACGCCGAAGCAAACGTCAACCTCGGCAGCGCCTTGGTGGCACTGAAGAAATATAAAGACGCCGTCGCTGCTTATCGCCAGGCGCTGCTGCTCGAAGCGGACTTGCCTGAAATCCACAATAACCTTTGCGCTGCGCTCCTGAAACTGGGGCGCTACGAAGAAGCATTCACGGCCATTCGCCGCGCGCTCGACCTCAGGCCCGACTACGCCGAAGCCCATCACAATCTCGGGTCGGTCCTGGCCGCGAATCGCCATTTCGACGAAGCCATCGTGGCGTTTCGCCGGGCCATCGACTTACAACCTTTTTATCCGCAGGCCCATGGCAACCTGGGAAATGCCTTGAGGGAAATCGGCAGAGCGGACGAAGCCGTTGCGGCCTGTCACCACGCATTGGAGCAGGACCCAAATTCTTCCGAGGCCCACAATAACCTGGCGAGTGCATTTTTGGAAACCGGCCGTTTTGACGATGCCGAGTCGAGCTTTTGCCGAGCGTTCGAGCTCGCACCGGAGTGCGACGACGCCCGGGTCAATCATGCCATGCTCCTGCTGCTTCGCGGGGATTTCGAGCGAGGCTGGCCGCAGTATGAAGCTCGCTTGCGGCTGAGCCCGACGTCCGCACGGGATTTTCCACAGCCCGTGTGGGACGGCAGCCCTCTGGAGGGGCGCCGCATTTTGATCCATGCAGAGCAGGGATTCGGGGATGCGATCCACTTCATTCGCTATGCGCCATTGCTTGCCGAGCGCGGCGGTGAGGTCATCGTCGAATGCCGGTCTGCCCTGGCCGATCTTTTCCGCACGGTCGCAGGAGTGCGCGAGGTGGTCGGGCAGGGCGACCCGCTCCCGCCATTTGACGTGCATGTGCCGATGCTCAGCCAGCCGCTGCTCTTTCAAACCCGGCGCGCGACCATTCCGAAAAACATCCCCTATCTTCTGGTCGATCCCGCACGCCGCGAGATTTGGAAAAAGCGGCTCGGCGACAAGCGGGCCCGGCTCCGAATCGGACTCTGCTCGACCGGCAGTCCGCAGAATCGGCGGACTCGAGTGCGCGACATTTCCCTGGGACAACTGCGTCCCATTCTGGAGGTGGAAGGCATCGACTTTTTCAACCTTCAGCCGAGTTCGCCGACGGAAGCATCCACGCAATCATCACGGGCCGAGGCCGGCCTCATTGATCACACGAAGGAAATCCGGGACTTCGCCGACACCGCGGCTTTCATGGCTGAACTCGACTTGATCATCACTGTCGATACTGCGGTGGCGCATCTCGCCGGGGCGCTAGGCCGTCCGGTGTGGACATTGCTTCCCCTCATTCCCGACTGGCGCTGGGGGCTCGAAGGCGCGGACACGCCCTGGTATCCGACGATGCAGCTCTTTCGGCAAACTACCGCGGGGGACTGGGATTCCGTCGTCCACCGAGTCGCCGGCGCCTTGAACGAATAGTCGGCAACGGCGCCAATAATTCGCCGGCACGGGGGTTTGCCATTGTGTCCGATACCAGCCAAAACACCACCATGCGTCCCCTCGCCCTCCTTCTGCCTACCGTCGCCCTTGTCGCCCACGGCTTCGCCATCGACGATTACAAACTCGGCCCCGACTCGCAGCCGCAGGATGTGCCGCATGGCGAAGTGACGAAGGCCGTCTTCGACCATAGCAAGATCTTCCCCGGGACGACGCGCGACTACTGGGTCTATGTCCCGAAGCAGTACAACGCCGCGAAGCCGGCCTGCCTCATGGTTTTCTTTGACGGCGCCGGCTACGAGAAGCCGGATGGCGGCACGCGAGCGACGGTGGTCTTTGACAATCTCATCGCCAAAAAGGAAATGCCGGTGACCATCGGCGTCTTCGTCCAGCCGGGCTCTTTCAAGGCCAGCGAACCGCCGGGCAAGGATCGCAGCAACCGAAGCTTCGAGTACGATTCGCTCGGCGATGCCAATGCCCGTTTCGTCGTCGAAGAACTCATCCCCGAGGCGACCAAGGGATTGAACATCACCACCGATCCTTACGGCCACGCCGTCGCCGGCTTGAGCAGCGGAGGTATCGCCGCCTTCACTGCCGCGTGGGAAAAGCCCGATTACTTCCGCAAGGTGGTGAGTTGGATCGGCAGTTTCACCAATATCCGCGGCGGCTATGTCTACCCTGTGCTCATTCGTAAATCGAAGGAGTCGCCCAAGCCGTTGCGCGTCTTCCTGCAGGATGGCGCCAACGACCTCGACAATCTCCATGGCAACTGGCCGCTCTCCAGCCAGGAAATGGCTTCGGCTCTCAAGTTCGCCGGCTACGACTACAAATTCGAGTTCGGCGATGGTGGCCATTCCGGCAGACAAGGCGCCTCCATTTTTCCCGAGACGCTCCGCTGGCTCTGGCGCGACTGGCCGAAAGAGTAGCGGCTGCGCGGCTCAATCCCGCCAGCGTTTGGCCACGTCTTCGAAGCGCTGTCTAAGCCAGGTGAACTGGGTATCGACGCGCTGCTGCAACCGGGTGAATGCCGTCTGGGCCTGCGGAGATGCCACTTGCACGCCGGCGCGCACCAGGGCCGTGCCGATAAATGTCGCGATGGTGGCGAAAACGACGAAGACACCCAGCGCCAGCAAGGTGGCGCCTCCTTCCCCAAGCTGGACGTTTGCCGAGCCGGTGCCCGTCAACAGCATCCTGGCGCCCGCTTGTTTCGAGAACTCGGCGATTAATTTGTTTCCTGCGAGATTGTTGAATGTGTCGTAGAGGGACATGAGCACCGCGCAAAGCACGAGCAAGCCCGAGCCCACCAGGACATAAGCCAGGATGACCAACTGTTGCGACGGCTGCGGGAGCGCGAGTTTGGATGTGCTATCGGACGCTCCGTCGGTATCGGCGAGATCGAGGGATGTTTCGGTGGTACGCATTGAGGGAAATGCCAAACGGCGAAAGTTCGGGTGGAAGTACGTTTGGAGCGTAACAGGCGGCTTCCATTTCGTCACGGCAAGCGTCGAGCAATCGACCGTGCCTTGCCTTGTTCCCGGACAGGAATCATCCCAGTGGGCCGCCGCGGAGTCACGCTAGGGTTTGGCGGCGACCTCGGCCTTCGCTTTGTCGAGGACTTCCTTCAAGGTCACCTCGGCGCCATTGCGGCGCTTGCTCTCGTCGGCGGCTTCCATGAAGGTGTAAAGCTCGAGCGTCTCATCGGCGGAAACCGGAACCACCCCGGTGCGGAACATCTGGAGAATCGCGAACAGCAATGGGTCGTAGCCATCGTAAGACCCGATCGCGGCTTCCCCTTTCTCACCGATGGCCTTGCCGCCATAACCCCGGCGATCCTGGCCGTTCTCTTCGCGGAAAATGCCGATACGCCCGTCGGGCCACGTGCCGGTCACCTCAATCTTGCCGTCGGGAGTGGTGGAACGTTTCACGGAAATGCAGCCGGTACCCATGACGGTGTAAAGCGATTCGCAACCGTGGACACCGTACCAATACAGGTCGGGATGAGTCGGCTCGAGGTGCGCTGGGCTGAACGTCTCCGCGCTTTTCACCTTTCCGATCGAGCCGTTGTGCACGGCTTGCGTGCCTTTGGCGAAACGGAGCGAGGAGGAACAAAACATCGGCACGCCGGCTTTTTTGGCGGCGTTGAGGATGCGAATGGTATCGGCCAGCGAGGCGGCGATCGGCTTGTCGATGAAGACCGGTTTGTGCGCGGCGAGCACCGGCAGGACCTGCTCGAGGTGGACGCGGCCGTCGTTCGACTCGAGAAAGACGCAATCGACCTTCTTCACGAGGTCGTCCACGGAGTCGACGATTTCGACCCCGAGATCCTTGACCTTGGCGGTGTATTCCGGCACCCGGCTCGTGCTGCTCTGGATGTCTTTGCTCCCTTGCGGGTAGGCCGCGACGACCTTGAACCCGGCGACTTTGTCGGCGTCGGCGGGGTTTTTCGGACCTTTGTTCAGGGATTGGGTGAAAGCGAGCACATGCGAAGTATCCAGGCCGATGATGCCGGCACGCATGGGCTTCGGCTCCTCGCCGCGAAGCGTGCAGGCAGCGAGGAGTGCGAGGACTGGGAGGAAACGGGTGAATTTCATGTGCATCGATAATGCGCGAAAGCCTGGGAACTTAGCAAAAACGACGGGCCGGCTGACGCTTTGTCAGGACGCTAGGAAAACGAGACTTTCAGGACAGAGCAATCGTCCGGGGGAGGAGCGCCGCGAAGAAACTCGAAAGCGCGGGTGTGGATTTCGGCCACCGTCCGGCCGCCACCATCGCCCGGCTCGACAAGATAATCGATGAGCTGATCGAGGGCATTTTCGTCCTCGTGACGGCGGGCGTCGAAGACTCCGTCGGAGAAGAGATAGAGATCGGCCGGAGATTGGAGCGGCCGCTCGACCGTCGGAAATTGAGCGTTGGCGAAACAGCCGACTGGTGGACCGCTCGCGGGCAGCCGGCAATCGCCGGGCTCGGCACCGCGAAGCACGGCCGGAGGATGGCCGCCGGCGGCATAACGCAATTGCCGGGTAGCGATGTCGAAGACTCCGTAGGCGATGGTGAAATGCAATCGGCCCGGCGCTTGGGAAAGATAGGCGTGATTGAGCGCAGCGAGGACGGCGCCCGGATCGGTCCAATCGGTATCCGGCAGGCTGTGCGTGCGCAGAGTGTCGAGGATCGAGACGGCGAGGAGGGCCGACTTGACGCCGTGGCCAGACACATCCAGCAGATAAAAGGCGAACTTTTGCGGGTCCAGCCAATGATAGCCGAGACCGTCGCCTCCAAGATGCGCGGAAGTGGTCATCCGCCAGTCCGCCCGCACCCGTTCGTCCGCGATGGGACGCGGCAGGAGCGAGCGCACGTAATCGACGGCCCCCGAGAGTTCCGCATTCAGCGCCTCCTGGGCACTGCGCAAGCTGTCGTAGGCCCGCTTGATTTCCCGCGCGCGCTCTTCGGCGGCAAGCTTGGCGGCCCGGAGTTGTTCCTCCGCCCGATTGCGCTCGATGACGATGCCCGCGAGATGCGTGGCCATTCGGATCAGTTCGCGATCGTGGGCACTGGGTTCGTGCGGATGGCGGTAGTACATGGCCACAGTGCCGAGGAGGACTCCTTCGCTGGAAAAGACCGGCGTGGAGCAACAGGCGCCGAGGCCGAACTCCTTCGCCAGCGGCACGTACAGGGACCAATGCGGATCGGTGGCAATGTCGGTGGCAAAGACCGGCTCCCGCTTGAACGCGGCGCTCCCACAGGATCCAACACGCGGACCGATATAGACGCCATCGACGATGCGATTGTAACCCTCGGGGAGGCTGGGTGCGGCGCCGTGACGAAGACGTTCGCCGCCTTCGTCCATGACGAGCACCGAGCAGATCAACCCGTCCCAGGACTGCGCTTCGACACCCCGCACGAGCGTATCGAGCACCGTGGAGAGCGCGGTCCCGGAAGCGATTTGTTCGAGCACCCGCTTTTCCGCGGCGAGAGCATCCGCAGTGCGCTTGCGTTGGGTGATGTCGCGGAAACTCCAGACCCGGCCAACATGACGCTGGTCAATGCGCTGGATGGCGGAATTGCGTTCCACGACCCGGCCATCCTTCAATTCCAGAACATCGAAGCTCTCGGGAAGCGCCGAGCCGACGATTTCCCGCGCACGGGCGAGAAAGCCCACCGGATCCGTGAGCTGAGGACAGATGTAATCATTCCAGAGCTTGTCGGCACGAATGGACGGCAGAATCTCGGTCGGCACCTGCCAAAGGTGGGCATACTTTTCGTTGAAGGCGCACACGTAATTATCCTCGTCCGTGACGATGATGGCATCGGTCGTGGACTCGAGCGTCGCGTGCAGCATGGCCAGCGATTTGGCGAGTTCGTCGGTCCTGTCGTTGTCAGTATCCGCGGCGCTCATGGACTAAAACGAATGACTGATCCTAGCTTCGAGTTTGAAATCGTAGAGGGTAAACTGGCGAATCACGGGAATACTGATCTCGACGGCGACGACGGTGGTCTTGGTGACATTCTGGCCGATCATGAAGTCCGCGGGGACGAACCATTTGTGGCCGCCGATGGTGTTGAGCACAATATCCTGCGAGGGAAAGAGGGTGAGGAACCAACGCCCTGGGAAATCGAGGTTGAACATGGGGCCCATCTGGAGCTGGCTGATGTGCTTGCGGCCGCCATAGCCACCGAGATCCGCGTCATAGCGGATCACCGGTTCGAAATAAGTTCCCTTCGAGATTTCGGGGATGAAGTAGCGGAAGCCAACGAAAGGGATGAGTTGGTATTTGCCGGCGCCGAATTGGTCGGCGTTGGCCGTGGGAAAAAGAACGCGGACGCCAGCTCCGTAAGCGAAACGTTCGGTGAAGTTATTGATCAAAGCGCCTTGGGCGAAGAAATCGCCGGTGCCAAAACCATACTTGCCATTGGGGTTGTCCGAGCTGGTGTTGTTGCTCAGGACAAAGGGCATGTCGAACCGGGTGGCGATCTTCCAATTGTCCGCAATCTGAAAGGGCTTTTCCAAGCGGAGGATGAACTGATTCTGACCGATGCCATCGCCTTTGTCCCGGAAGTTATAGCGAAGGTCGAAACGATTGAGCGGGCGGGTGAAATCGTTTCCGTTGTTGAGAGGTTGTGCGGATTCCTGGGATTGGTCCGTCTGCTGACCTCCGGCGGACGACAGGAAGAGGATGACCGACGCCGCGAAGCCCCACCTCAATAAAAACCGAGCCGGACGCGAACTCCGGGATATGAAACGGCGGACCGATGAGCTGGTCAGGCCCAAAGTTTTCGCCACCAATGCGCGTGAATATCCATTCATTGCGGTCGTTCTCGGCTTGCGGCTTCTCCGAAGCGGTGATGGTGCCGCTTTTTTCCAATGAAAGCGACGATATAATGAGGGCAGAGCGCCCGTGCGTGCTCCGTTCAGGGACCTTTCTCGATGGCTGGTCGAAAGGATGCCGTGAGGGCGGCGGCGATTTCGTCGATGGCGTCGTTGGCTTTCGGAAGGAGTCGGGCGTTGGAAAGGAAACCGTGCATTTGACCGGGAAAATGTTTGATGGTGGCGGCGACTTCCTCCTTCTCCAGCCGGGCAGCATAGGCCTCACCCTCGGCGCACAGCGGATCGTAACCGGCGAGAATGAAAAGCGTGGGTGGAAGACCTTTCAAGCTCGGTGCGAGGAGCGGCGAGGCGCGCCAGTCCTTCCGCTGAGCGGCATCGGGGACGTACCTCTCGATGGAGCTGCGCACCGAGTCGTCGGTGAGGATCAGGTTCTTGGTGAAGCGTCCGTAATAGTTGCCGCTCAACGAGAGATCGACGGACGGATAGATGAGAATCTGCGAGCGCAGCCGGGCACCTTTTTCATCGCGCAAAGCGAGCGCCACGGCGGCGGCGAGATTGCCGCCCGCGCTGTCGCCGCCCACGGAAACACGCGCCGGATCGATGCGCAAAGTCTCCGCGTGAGCGATGACCCAATGGATCGCCGCGAGGGCGTCGTCGTAAGCCGCCGGGAAAGGATGCTCGGGTGCAAGGCGATAATCGACGCTGACGACGGCACAATCGGCCTTGTTGGCAATGGAACGGCAAATCCAGTCGTGGGTGTCGAGACTCCCGAGCATCCAACCACCGCCATGATAGAAAACCAGCACCGGCAAAACACCCCCGACGGGAGTCGCCGCGCCGCGATACAAACGGATCGGAATCGCGCAATCCGGTCCGGGCACTTCGTATTCCTTCACGAGATAGACCTGCGGGAGATCCGGTTGGGTTTTCAGGCGGGCCCGGCGATAACTTTCCCGCATCGCCTCCGGCGTCTGCGGGCCGCTCGGAGCAGGCGTTTGCATTTTCATGAATGCGATCGAGTCGGCATCCATGGGAGCTGGCGGGGCGGGCGGATTCTGGGCGTGCACGACGGCGGCAGAAAAGATCGTCGCAAAAGCGGATAAGAAGACGAAGAGACCGCACCGCAGGTGGCAGCTCATCGCAAGCGATGTTTGATGGGAAGTGATCAGAGCGGTAAGCGGCATCGGCGATGATTCGGAGTTTCGGCGACGAAGGAAGAGAGCGCTTCTCCGCTTCGAACACCCGCCATCCAATACCTTATCTCCCGCCTTGGCGACCCTGAACCCGCTAGAGGTGATCACCGTACTTGCTGCCGGCGGAGGTCACCACGGCGTGGGCGTATCTCCCCGTGGGTGAATAGGAATAGGTGGCGACGTAATCGGTGGGCAACAGGCGTTCGGGCTGAAGCGGGCGGCTATACATCGTGGCATCGAGGATGAGCCAGCCCTGCGGACCTTCCCAGATCAGCCAGGCGTGGTTCATGGTGCGTTCCGCGCTGGCTTTGCCGATGACAAACCGGACATTGCGCGTGTCCAGCTTGGCGGCCAGCCAAAGCGCCTTGGCCTTGCAATCGCCAGACTTGGTGGACTCAGTCACTTCCGGAGTCTGCGGACAATAAGGCTGCTCCTTGTTGAAAGAGTAACGGAAGGCCCGGCCTTCGGCGACGAGATGATCGACCGCGTTCATATCGGGGTTGGCGCCGCCGAGCCGGTGGAGGACTTCCCACATGGGACCGAGGTACTGGTCATAGGGCGTATGGCTGGTCGGCGAGCCAAGGTCGAGAGAGCCAGCCAATGCGGAGACGGCGGCGAGGGTGATAAATCCAGCCGCGAGAATGATCTTGGCGACGAAGTCGCGCCAAGTGTGAGGGAGTAATGGATTTCGTGTCATACGATTTTACTTTTTGGCGACCGTGGCCTGCCGGACTTTCTCCAGTTCATCCAGCTCGTCCTGCACCCAACCCCGGAGGGAGAGGAGGTGACCGGAGTCTTTCCAAACCGGATCGAGCGCGATCAGGCGGCGATAGGCGGCCGTGGCCTGGGGCTGATGTTTCTGGGCCGCTTCGCTCAGGCAAATTCCGGCGATGACATCGTCGGACATGTCTCCGACAATCTCCTCGGCGCGGTGAAATTGCGCGGCGGCAGCGGCGGGACGATGGAGATGATAGAGAGCCCACCCGTAGGCTCGGTGGCTTTCATAATCGTTGGGGATGAGACGGATCGTCTTTTCGAACAATTCCAAGGCTCCGGTCGTGTCGAGGACGCGCGCCCTGAGCTTTGCCGCCCGGCGCAAAACCAGCGGATCGTCGGGAGCGTCGGCGACTGCTTTGTTGAGAATTGCCTGGGCCTCGTACCTCCGGCCGGCATTGATCAAAGTGCCCGCCGCGTAGCAGCGGGCGAGAGGATCGTTGGGTTGCTTGAGGACGATATCCGCCAGAACTTCGCCCTGTCGCGCATTGGGAATGTAGAGGCTCAAGGCGCCAGTCACAAGAGGGTCGCTGGAGACGGCGTCGTAGCACTCGAAGAGGGCCTCAGTGGAATGCTCGTTGACGCGCTGGGCAATGTTCGCGGCGAGGGTGCTGGTGAATCGCGGCATGCCGTGACGCTGCTTGCCCGTGGCCATCAGCCAGTGGGCGAGTCGCGGGAAATCCTCGTTCGATTCGCCCACCGCGGCGACGTCGGCGTTCAGTTGGGCGACCTCGGTTTCCACCCGCGCAAATTGATCCGGCCCCGTCTTGCGAAGCCCGATGAGGCGCTCGGCAAAATCGCACATCCAGGGAGGAACATCCTGTGCAACGAAAGGCGACTCGACGGCTCGCACCGAACCATCGTCGCAGGCGGCCACGACGACCTTGTCTTGCAAAAGGTAATCGACATTGGTGGCTTGCGTATGGATATCGAGCCCTTCACCCAGCGGCCGGCCGGTGGCCACTTCGTAGAATTGCACGGCGTCGAGTAGCAGTGATGCAATGACCAGGAAGCGATTGTCCTCGGTAAGGGCTGCGGAAAAAACCGTGCCCGAAGCGAGAATGGGGGTGCCCACGGGCTTCCACGTCGCGGTATCATAAACGATGGCCTGGGCATCCTCCCCGGTGACGACGAGTCGAGTGCCATCGGGGCTGAAACGCGCGCACCACACCGGAGCGTGCCGATCGATGACGGTGACGGCCTTGTGCGTCGCCACCTCCCAAACGCGGGCCGTGCCGTCGGTGGAAGCAGTAACGAGCCATCGGCCATCGGGACTAAAACGGACACACTTCAGCTCGGATTTGCTCCTGCCCGCCGGATGCTTGATGACGGCCAGCGGCTTTTTGCGCTGGGTGATGCTCCAGATGGTGGCATTCGGTCCGGAGGCAGTGACGAAGCGGTCGCCGGACGGAGCAAAATCGACCCAATTGACGGGCGCGGAATGGCGGAAAGGAGCGCCATCCGGCTTGCCCGTGGCGGCATCCCATAAATGCGCGAGCCCGGTATCGTCGGAAGTGAGGATCTTCGAGGCGTCATGGTTGAAGACGCCGCAAGTGACCTTGCCGGAATGCTTCAGTGCCGGACCAAGCGGTTGGACCTGGCCGGAGATCCAATGGTGCGCGGTGCCATCCTCGGCAGTGGTAATGAGGTGATTGCCATCCGCGCTGTAGAATGCTGTGCGGGCCCGCGCGAAATGGCGCCGCACCGTGGTCAAGGGAGCGCCCTCGTCAGTGCGCCAGATCCGGACCTCACCGTTCTCCGTGCCGCCGGCCAGCAACTTCGCGTCGGGATTGATGGCGATGGCCTGGACCGGACCGGAAAACGGGATGGTTTCACCACGGCGCTTGCCCTGGAGCATCGTCCAGACGCTGAGGTGTCCTCCCTTCGAGGCGCTGAATGCCCGCAGCCCACCACGGGTCCAGAGGAAATCGGTCATCGGCGCATCTTCGCGGACACCAAAAGGCAGGTTCCTGGCCGTCAACGCATCCCAAAACTCCATCGTGCCATCGCCCAGGAGCGTGGCAATTCTGCTGCCATCGCCGCTCACGCGAATCTTGCTGATCTTCCCATCGCAGTTCATCGCCGGCATGACGATGACGGCGTCCTCGGGATCCCAGAGCCGCGCAATCTTCTCCTCGCCACCGGTGGCGACGTATCGTTCATCGACCGAAAAATCGAGGGCGAGAACCGCGCCCTGATGAGCGAGCCCTGGGCCGATGGGCGCGGCGGTTTCCAAATTCCATGTGCGCACGGTCTGATCGTGGGAGGCGGCCGCGAGCTTTGCCGCATTCCGGGAAACCGCCAGAGCCTGGACGGCGCCCCCCGGTTGCGACAAATCCGCGATGACTTTGCCGGTTCGGAGGTCGACGGCCTGGATGGCGCCTCCCGCCGTGCCGAAGGCGATGACATCGGCGGCCGCAGCTTTGGCGGAAGCAGTCACCGCCCGCGCCGGTTTGGCAGATTCGAAGACGGCCTTCTTGGATTCGAGATCCCAGAGACGCAAACCGGACGTTTTCGAGACGACCGCCAGCTTCGATCCATCCTTGGTGAACGCCAGGGTCAGGATGGCGCCGTCTTCCTTCGGCAAAGTAATCTTCGCCGCCTCGGCCTTGCCGGCATCGAGCGATTCTGTGCTGAAGACGAGGACTTCGCCGGTGACCGTACCGCTCGCCAGCTTTTTGCCATCGTCACTGAAAGCCAGCGCCTCGACTGCGCCATCCACCTTGAACGGCAATGTCTGCGGCGCGTACCAGACATGGTTGCGGAGCGCGGAATAGAACATGGAACCGAGCACGCGGTCTGCCGGATGACGCCGCGCCGCCTCGGCGAGCGAGGCGACGGCCTGGCGCGGTTTGTCGTCCTCGAAATAGTTTTCCGCCTCCTCGCGCGCGGCCGTTGCCTCACTGGCGGGCGCGTCTTCACCACGGGTCGGACTGAAGAGGCTGGCGATGGCGAGTGATCCAGTCAGAATGAGTTTCACGCTATGGCGCAAGACACTCCTCCAAACGCGTGACTTCGAGTCGAGAAACCGGCCGAAAGTATTACTACTTACGGATTTATACTTAACTAAGTCGTAAGTGGGTTCGAAACATCTCCCGTCCGATAATTTCCGGACCGGTGCCCTGTTTGACCAAAGCGTCGAAAGCGCCGTATTTCGCGAGGGGATCATAGGATGAACCAATCACTCCAGGTTAGGTGACTCGTCTTATCCTGACCTACCGAGAGAACACCCTTCACCGGCAAGCTGCAAGGTTAAATTTCAACGTCGCCAGTAACTCGAGGAAGACAGACGATGATGAGTTTTGACAGACCATCCGCTTGCTCTTAGCGCCACAGCGCCCTCACCAACTTCCCAGTTTTACTGGTGCGCGACCGCCGATGCAAAGCCGGCGCGGCCGGCACGGATACGCTCCGAGAAATCGGGGTCAGTGTCGGCGGCCTGGGCCGATTCATTGATGAGCGCCTGCTGCTTGAGTTCGGCGAAAGGCAGATCACCGGCGAAAGCCCCTTGCGCATAGAGCATCTGATCGGCATAGCCGTTGATGAGTATCCGCCAGTCCCATGGCCTCCGCTCGGAGGCGGCGTGCTGACTGCGAATGCTGGTCGTGCAATTGGTCGCGGCGGCATTGTACCAACGCGGATGCGCGCGCAGGGTATTGATGCTGCTAACGTACTCGAGGAAGCGTTCGCGGGCGCGTTCCGGCGTCATGGTGGTTCGATACAAGTAGACGACCTCGCCATGCCGGTAGTTCGTGCGCACGCGGATGACGTCGCGTTCCTCGGCACAGATGTAGATGAGTTCGAACTGGCGGTAGAGGCCGCCGATCGCCGAGTAACTCTGGCCGATAACTTTGCGGGTTTCGATGGAGAAACAAATGGGCGGGGCATTGTCGAACTGGAAGCTGACGATGGGATGGGCCATCCATGCGGAACCCCAATAATTAATGGCGAGATCGATACCGCGCAGATGCGAAAGTTCGACGGTGCGTGTCTCCCAGTGCGGAGTGTAATCCATCTCGGTCCGGTACTCACAATTGCGGACATTGTGCAAGGTGACGTGATCGCCGGCGACGTCGGCCCAAGGCATTTCGGCAACGTCGGGTTGCCAGTTTCGGTCGTTGGAAGGCTCAAGGGTGCGCCACCAGATGAGGACAGCGAGCCCTCCACAAAAAACTGCGGCGGCCGCGGGCCACCGCCCCTGGATGAAAATCACCGCCAACAGCGTGAGGAGCGCGTAGGCGGCAGCCGCAGACGTGCGAATCGCGGCAGTGACGGGCAGATCGTAGAGGAGCGCGCCCGCGGCCCAAGCGGCGAAGATGAGCAGGACGAGCCAGAGGACTGCACCGCCGAAGAACGAAAGGAGCGAGCGAATGAGACTACGGCGTGCCGCTGGAAGCGGAAATGGATGATAGATCGGGTTCTTCTTCACCGGAGTGGGAGCAGTCCGATTGGACACGAAAAACCGGATGACTGGAAGATCCGGATGACCCGATGGGATAATCCTGAGGGGCTCATAGGACGCAGCGATGTCTCCCGGGGGCAGCGATCAGGCCGTTGGGAAAGGGTTTCGTTCGCTGAAACCCTTTTGATGCCAGTACGGATAGGTCATGGCGACGGCGCTGGCTTTGTCGAGGCGCGCGACCTGGCTGGGCGTGAGGTTCCACCCGACGGCGCCGAGATTGTCGCGCAATTGCTCTTCATTCCGCGCGCCGATGATGACGCTCGAAACCGTCGGTCGCTGGAGCACCCAATTGAGCGCCACTTGCGGAATGGTCCGGCCAGTCTCGCGGGAGATTTCCTCGAGCGCGTCGACCACTTTGAAGAGATGCTCATCCGGAACCTGCGGCCCAGCCTCGCGAGTGCGGGCATCGTTCAGCCGGCTCGTTTCCGGCCGCGGTTGGCCACGCCGGATTTTGCCAGTGAGCCGGCCCCAACCGAGTGGGCTCCAGACGACAGCGCCGACTTTTTGATCGACGGCCAGCGGCATGAGTTCCCATTCGTATTCGCGGCCGACCAGCGAGTAGTAGGCCTGGTGGGCGACGTAGCGCGGCCAGCCGTAGCGATCGGCGACGCCCAGCGATTTCATGAGGTGCCAGCCGGAGAAATTGGAACAGCCGACGTAACGAATCTTGCCGGCACGCACCAGGGTGTCGAGGGTCGAGAGAACTTCCTCGATGGGCGTGAGCGCGTCAAAGGTATGCAGTTGGAAGAGGTCGATGTAATCGGTGCCGAGTCGCTTCAGGCTGGCCTCGAGCCCATGGGTCAGATGCCAGCGCGAGGAGCCGACATCGTTCGGGCCTTCGCCGAAACGGAAGGTCGCCTTGGTCGAAACGAGGACGCGATCGCGGCGACCCTTGATGGCCGCGCCGAGAGTTTGCTCGGCGAGCCCCTCGGAATAATTGTCCGCCGAATCGAACATGTTCAGCCCAGCGTCGAGGCAGATGTCGACGAGGCGCGTGGCTTCTTCGACGCCCGTGGTGCCCCAGGCCTTGAACCAGGTATTTCCTCCGCCGAAGGTGCCGGTGCCAAGGGTGAGCGCCGGAACTTTGAGCCCCGACCCGCCGAGTAGTCTGTATTCCATAGGATGGCGCTATCGATTACCGGGCCGCGAAGTTTTTGTCACGCGGGTGATCATCGCGAGAAGTAAAGTTTGGACGACCCTTCGCCGCCGGAGAATCGTCGGAGGGGCGACCTCCAGGTCGCCCGCGCGAAAATCGCCGCCCCCCAGTTTTGAGGATTGGCAGCGTTCATTGGCAACCAGTTATGATGGCGCTGTCGATTCACCACATCATCCCTCGGACGCCGGCAATTTACCGCCTTCGCGGGACTGAAAGCTTCACTACTAAATTCCACCATCATGAAAATTGCCGTATTAGGTCTGGGAATCATCGGCGGTTCCTGGGCGAAGAATCTGATTGCCGACGGACACACCGTGCGCTGCTGGAATCGGACGCCGAAGGAGTTTCCCGGGTTCCACTCGTCGGTCGTCAAAGCAATCGAGGGCGCGGAGGCGATCTTCATCGTCGTGGCGGATCCACCGGCGGTACAGTCAGTCCTCGATCAAATCCTCCCGAAAATCGGCCAGGGCCAGATGATCGTCCAATCGAGCACGATCTCCGCGGAGTGGACGCTGAAGTTTGCCGAGCAGGTCAACAAAACCGGCGCGCTCTTTCTCGAGGCGCCGTTCACCGGGAGCAAGATCGCTGCGGAGAAACGCCAGACGGTCTACTATCTCGGCGGTCCGCCGGAAGTGGTGGAAAAAGCGCGTCCCCTGCTCCAGCCGATCTCCAGCGCGATCCTGCACATCGGGCCGACCGGGGCGGCATCGACGCTGAAACTGGCGATGAACATGAATATTGCCGGCATTGCGCAAACTCTTTGCGAGAGTCTCGCGCTCTGCCGCGCGGCCGGCATTTCCGACGACGCCTATTTTGGCGCCCTCGGGCGAAATGTCGCCCATTCCGGCTTGGCCGATCTCAAGGAATCCAAGCTGCGCCAGCGCGAATACAGTCCGCAATTCTCGCTCAAGCACATGGGAAAAGACCTCCGCCTCGCCCTGGAGACAGCGGCCGGTTATTCGCTCCCGATCACGCAGACCGCGCAGTTGAAAGAGAGCTACGATCGCGCTATCGACGCCGGCTGGAAGGAAGACGATTTCATCGGTCTGATGCGTCTGCTCGAAAAGCCGTGAGCGGCTTTGTCGCAACATCCAACCATCACGGCGGGAAACGCCTCGACCCCGCATTTGCGGAAACGACCGGAAATTAGTACCGCATTACGCGACGCAGCGAAGACGATCGACTGCGGCGTGTCTCGATCGCAGCCCCGCCAAGGTCGGTATTGGATGTTGAATATTGGACGTTGAATGTTGGATGTTGTCCGCCAGCCCGGCCCGGACCGTAGCCGCCTCCATGTCTTCTCCCCGCCTCATCTTCGATTGCCATCTCGACATCTCCATGAACGCCATGGAGTTCAATCGCGACCAACGCTGGTCGCTGGAAAAAATCCGCCGCTGCGAGCTGGCCACGCCATTCATCGCACCGGATGCGGAGCGGCATCGCGCACGCAATACGGTCTGCTTCCCGGAACTGCGCCGCGGGCGATTTGGGGTCATCGTGGCCACGCAGATCGCGCGTTATTCGCCGCGGTTTCACAATCTTCCCGGCTGGCGCAGCCCCGAGCAGGCCTGGGCGCAAACGCAAGGACAGCTCGCCTACTATCGCACCATGGAGGAATGCGGCGAGATGGTGCAGCTCCGCACGTGGCCGGAGGTCGAAGCGCATGCCGCCCGCTGGCAAAATGCCAGTGATGTGGAAGCCGCCAAACTTCCCATCGGCTACTTGCTCAGCCTGGAAGGCGCCGACTCGATCGTGAGCTGGCGTCACTTGGAGAAAGCGCGCGCCGACGGGCTCATCGCGCTAGGGCCGGTTCACTACGGACCGGGCATCTATGGACACGGCACGGATGACGAAGGCCCACTGCCGCCGATCGGGAAGGAGTTGCTCAAGGAGATGGAGCGGCTCGGGATCATCCTCGACGTCACGCACCTCTGCGACGAAAGCTTCTGGGACGCGCTCGATCTTTTCCACGGGCCGGTCTGGGCGAGTCATCACAACTGCCGCGCGCTGGCCAACTGGAATCGTCAGCTCACCGATAGCCAGATCAAGGCGTTGATCGACCGGGGCGCGGTCATCGGCATGGCCTTCGATGCGATCATGATGGTCCACGGCTGGGCACACAAACGCTCGCGACCGGAGGATTTCGGTCTGAAGATCGAAAAGATTTGCGATCATATCGACCACATCTGCCAGATCGCGGGGAACGCCTGGCATGTGGGCATCGGCACCGATCTCGATGGCGGTTTCGGCACCGAGCAGACGCCGATGGACCTGAACAGCATCGCCGATCTCGTCGGGTTGGCGCCGCTGCTCGCCGGACGCGGCTATTCCGCGGCCGAGATCGAAGCCATTTTCCACGGCAATTTCCTCCAATTCCTGCGGAAGAATTTGCGATGAGCTTCTCACCCACGGGGTTGCCAAATGTCTCCGTGGGCCAAGCCACCAAAGTCCGCTACGCTCTACTGAGTGTCGCCACGCTAAACGCGTTTCTCCTCTACCTCGACCGCATTTGCATGACCACGGTCGTGCACTCGGCGTCGTTTGCCCACGAGGTCGGACTGACCGAAGACAATGTTGGCACGGTGCTTTCGGCGTTTTTCATGGCCTATGCCGTCGGGCAGCTTCCCGCCGGTTTTCTCGCCGATCGCTTTGGACCGCGGCGCATGCTCGTCACCTACATCGTCCTTTGGTCCGCGTGCACCGCGTTGACTGGCTTTGCCACCAGCTTTGCCCTGCTCATGGCCGCCCGGCTGGCCTGTGGATTTTCCGAAGCGGGCGCTTATCCCGCCAGTGCCCGCGTCGTCGCGCGCTGGTTTCCCTTTGGCCAGCGTGGCCGGGCAAATTCCGCCGTCTCACTTGGCGGACGGGCGGGCGGCGCATTGGCTCCGTGGCTCACCGTCTCGTGCATCGCCGCGCTG
Source organism: Chthoniobacter sp. (assembly GCA_036501065.1). Lineage (GTDB taxonomy): Bacteria > Verrucomicrobiota > Verrucomicrobiia > Chthoniobacterales > Chthoniobacteraceae > Chthoniobacter. Next base: position 120,725 of record DASYAY010000053.1, read on the forward strand.
GGCGCCTGGCGGCCGGTGCTGTGGGTTTACGGTGGAATCGGCCTGTTGCTCGCCGGCGCCACCTTTTTAGTTTTTCGCGATGAACCCGCTTCGCATCCCTGGACCAATGAAGCCGAGCGGGAATTCATCTGCGACGGCGGACCACCGCCGCGCCCGCCCGACCATCATTTCCCATGGGTCGCCATGCTCCGTCACTCCGGCCTTTGGTGCCTGAATCTTTCCTCAGCCGGCCAGAATTTCGGCTGGGCGCTGCTCGTCACCTGGCTGCCGAAATATCTCCAGAGCGTCCGCGGCTTGAACGATGCGGACGCGAATCGCTACACCACCATCGCTCTTTCCTGCGGCATCCTCGGAATCATCTTTGGCGGATGGTGGTGCGACACGCTCACCCGCTGGTTCGGCCAGGTGTGGGGACGGCGCTTGCCCATGGTCATCGGCAGTGCTGTCGGCGCGCTGGCCTACCTCGTCTTCCCGCACCTGCCGAGTGTCACTGCCGTGGTCATCGCCGCGGGGTTGGTCGCTTTCTCCACCGACAGCTCCGGTCCGGCTACCTGGACACTCGGCCAGGACATCGGACGCAATCACGTCGGCGCGACGCTCGCCTGGAGCAATATGTGGGGAAACTTCGGCGCCGCGGCCGTGGCCCGGTGCATCCCCCTGCTGCTCGTGAGCACCTGGCACCACGCCGACTGGAGCGACATCTTCTGGCTTTGCGGCGCGGCGTTCGTCGTCGCCGGGGTGAGCATCCTCTGGGTCGACAGCACGAAACCTTTGACCGATGGGGAGTAAAACTCCAAGTGCACGCGCCGGTGCAATGACAGCGGTTCTCCGGTTCACCAAGCCCGACGTCACCAAGTTGGTGTTACCGATTGGGCTGTTCGGCGAACGGGTTCTCGACCGGCACCGATGAGCCAGTGAAATCCGCTTCGTTTCGTGTGGCAAGAGTGAGCGAGTGGCACTGAGCGGTGGCAGCCAGAAAGCCATCGAGGACGGGCAGCGGACGCTGGGCCATGAGGTCCCCCAAAGCGACCGCTTCAGCGGCACGAATCGGCAACAGGCACCCGGTGCGTCCAAAATCACGCTGCAGTCGATCGCACCAGACACGAAGATTATCGCCCTGAACTTGGTCGCGTCTTGCGATTAGAGCAATGCCGCGCCGTAATTCAGCCAACGTGATGGCACTGATGAAAAGCTCACGGCGGTGGCGCTGGCGAAACCAAGACGTAACGTGCACGTCAGCACGCGGGCCCTTGCGAAGTTCGGAAACAACGTTCGTGTCGAGCAGATAGTCGTTCACGAAAAATCTGCCTCTCGCGGATATTCACGCAACCGGTCGAAGTCGGCGTCCTCACCAGCAGCGGGCATCGCCAGCAAGAGAGCCTTCAAATCCGGGAAAACAACCACACCGGCGGACTGATTTTCCAGCCGACTGGCAAGAAAATCGAAGAGTTCCCGCTGTTCATTCGGAGGAAGCATTTCGACAGCAGATTCAATCTCGGAAAGCGTACTCACACTACAGAATTACCTCCCGAGCGAGACGCAAGCAAGGGCACGCTTCGCCGAGGGCCATGAATGGTCGATCTTCGAGAGCAAGAAGCTTAAACCACCAGCACTCCACGAATCGCCCTACTTCGTCCCAAGTTTGAGCAGCATGATGTCGTTGCTCCCCTTGCTCGTGAGCTTGGTCTGGCCGTAGCTGGTTTCCCCATCGAACGCGCCGGAGAGAAAGAGATTTCCCGCGTGGTCGTGAACGACGCAGTAACCGAGATTGCCGCGCGTTCCTCCGGTTGAACGCAGCCAGCGCAAGGTTCCGCTGTCGTCAAACTTGGCGACGTAGATATCGCGCATGCCTTGAGCCGTCATGCTGCTGTCACCCATCGTGACCGTGTATTGGTATTCGCCGGTCACGTAGCTATTTCCGGCTTCGTCCGCGGCGACGCAGAGCGCGTAGTTGGTCCCCTTACCTACACCGACTCGCGCCCAACGGAATTTGCCGTTGCGGTCCAGTTTCGCCGCAAAGAGATCGTCTTCATGGCCGTTGGCCGGCAGCTTGCCGCTGGTTTGGAATTTCTTTCCGCCCAGGGCCAGCGTGTCCTTGAACATGCCGCAGACGCTGATGTCACCTTTTCCATCCAGGGCGACCGAGGTGAACGCAGCGTTGGCGGAACCGTCGCCGGTGAAGGTCCAGAGCACCTTTCCGTTCGTGTCGTATTTCACCGCGAAGACCTCGCGGCCCGTTTTGCTCGTGATCGTCAAGGGATCGAACGTCTCGACACCCGAAGCGCCGCCGACCACCACTGTGCTCCCGTCGGCGTCGACCGCAAGGTGTTCGCCAGCACTGCTGCCGGCCCCGCCCGCGACGCGCAGCCAGGCCAATTCTCCATTCGTGCTCAGCTTGGCCAAAAAAGCGTGGTTGCTCTTGGTGGCATTCTTGATGGTCGCGCCAAGGAATTCGCAGTCCCCGACCATGCCCCCGGTGAAGTAGCAATTTCCCGCCCGATCGACGCCGATGCTGTGGCCGTAATCGTAGCCGGCGCCGCCGCCGGATTTCAGCCACTGCAGTTTTCCCGCAGCGTCGTACTTGGCAATAAAGAGGTCGTAGTCGCCGCCGCGATTTTCGCAGGGCACGCCGTCGAAAGTGGCATCGGTGCTCTGGCAATGCCCCGTGACGAAGACGTTGCCCTGCGCATCGACGGCCACGCCGTAACCGCGATCAATCTGGCTGCCGCCACCCGTGCGCACCCAGAGACACTTTCCCTGCGGCGAATACTTGGCCACGAAAAAATCGAGGTCGCCTTTGGTTTCCACGGTGAAGTCCCCAAAGGTGGCCGTCTTGCTGAACTCACCGGTCATGTAAATGTTCCCGGCGGTATCGGTGGCCAGGCCGCGCGTTTTATCGGCGCCGACGCTGCCGGCTTGCTGGGCCCATTCGTAGTCCGGTGCGGTTTCGGGAAGTTCCGCCGCCGCGATGGTCATCGTCGGAAGGACGAGGCCGGCCAGGCCGAAAGAGAAAAACAGGGGGAGTGAAGATATTTTCATTTGGGGGATCAGGGATACTTATGCGATGCAACCGGCTTGCGACGAAATCCTTGAGGTGAAAATAGTGAATCGAATCGGGGAATCATAGGCACAATATTTGCTATAATCACAAGAGTGACCAACCCCACCGTAATTATCGCGATCTTATCCGTCGTCGGACATTGCCTGGCAATTTTTTGGCCACGGAAACCTCTCACGACTCCCGTCGATGAGAATGGTTTCCCCATTCTCTGGTGCAACAACGACGAGAAGCAGGAGAACGTGGCCTGCGTCTGGGGGAAGATCGCCGAACAGCCAGCCGTTGCTCTGGGCGAGCACGCTGACGCGCGCCGAAGCGCTTAGCCCGGCTTTGGCCTGGGAAACGCGGGCAAATTCCGAAACTTCTTCCGGCTACGCTTCCGCCGCCCGCTGGCGGCGCAGGAGCACTTGGCAGACACCTTTCATCCGAGTCAGGATGTAATAGACGGTTTGCGACCGAATGCGGACCAGATGGCCGCCGACGATTTTCGGCACAAAGTCGGCGGGTAAATCCAGGATTTCCGCAATCGGAAGCCCATCGAGCCCTTTGCACAGGATCGAAGTCATCGCCTTGGTCAGCGTCTGGACTTGCGGCCCCAGCGTGATCCGAAAATGAGCGTGCTTTTCCGCGTCAAGGCGCAGGAATACGCCCACGGTATCGGTGCACTCCTCGTCCTTGCGCACGTCTTCCAAATCGAAAGTCTCGCCGGCTCTCGGCTCATGCTTTTTGGCCTGTTCGGAATAGGCAATCAGGTTCTCACGCTTCTCCTCTTCGGGGAGCGATTCGAAAAGGTGGATGATCGCAGCGAGCTTCGGCGGATAATTCGACGCCGGTGTGCCGTCGGGCGATTCGGAAATGCCTTGATTCATGATTCCGTGCGGCGTTCGAATCGATGCCTCTTTTTCTTTTTCTTGTTCATTTTCTTATTCTCCGGGGAGCGGTTTCAAGGGGGGAGAAAAAGAGCAAACCACCGCGGCCATCAGGCGCTCCGCTCGATGGGCGCCCGGACTTTGTTCCCCCACTCCGTCCAGGAGCCGTCGTAGTTCCGGACCTTCTCGTAACCCAGCAGGTAGGTGAGGACAAACCACGTGTGGCTGCTCCGCTCACCGATCCGGCAGTAAGCAACGATGTCTTCGCCTTGGTGAAGGCCGCAGCCTTCGGTGTAAATCTTGCGCAGTACATCGGCGCCCTTGAAAGTGGCGTCGTCCTTCACCGCCATCTTCCACGGAACGCTCTTCGCCCCGGGAATATGGCCGCCGCGCAAGACGCCCTCCTGCGGATATTCCGGCATGTGCGTGACCTCCCCCTTGAATTCACCGGGCGAGCGCACGTCGATGAGCGGCTGCTTCGCCTTGCTCTGCTCCAGCGCCTCTTCGTAAAAGGCGCGAATCTCCGCATCGAAACGCTTCGCCGGCACCGGGTAATTGGCAGCCGGAAACTTCGGCTTTTCCTTGGTCAGCGGTTTGCCTTCCTTGACCCACTTATCGCGGCCGCCGTCGACGATCTTGACCCGGGTGTGGCCAAAAAGACGAAACGCCCAGAGGGCATAGCACGCCCACCAATTCGACTTATCGCCGTAGAAAACCACGGTGGTATCCGGGCCGATGCCATTCTTCGAGCAGAGGGCCGCGAAAGCTTCCGGCGAAATGTAATCGCGGACCAACGGGTCCTGCAGGTCCTGGCGCCAGTCGATATGAACCGCGCCGGGGACGTGCCCGGTATCGTAGAGCAGAACGTCTTCATTGCTCTCGACGATGCGAGTGTTTGGCTCATTCAAGTGCGCGGCGAGCCAATCGGTGCTCACCAGCACCTCGGGATGGGCATATTGGGATGAAGAATCGCTCATAGGTTTCGTCAGGCTAAAGGAATCGCCACTCCCCGCTCAAGCGGCTTTGCTGTCATACGGGGGGAAGGTATCAGGTCCACTGGCAGTCAATAATGACCACAGTCCGCACCGGCGAATCCACCCAGTATCTCACCAGCCACGGTCCGAACCACTTGCACCGGATCTCGCGACCGGACGCACCACGTTCCTGAAAATCGAAGGTCTGTTCCGGAGAGGCAGCCAATCGATCGAATGCCGCGAAAAGCCGAAGACGCTCGTCCTCACCGGCGGCATCGAAGGCCTCCAAAACACGTTGATTGACCAGGTACTCGTACCTGCGCAATCAACTTTCCTCCGCCACGCGCCTCAAGTAGCGACTCTCCAAATCCTCTTTGTTCACATAAATACCACCGCGAACTTCATCGATCCTGCGATCCAACTCGGCGCGCCATTCCGGATCGTCCCTGCGCCATTTTAAATGCAAGTGATGCAGCAACTCTGTGCGCTCTTTCAGGTTAAGCGAATCGATTCCCTGCTTGAGTTCAGCGAGGCTCATGCACGCAACTTAAACGAAAGGCGCCGACCTTCAATACCGAACTCATGATGCCGTCCAGCAAAGTTTCGAGGACCGCTTACGCGACAAGAACAATTCCGCCACCGTAGGACTGGTATCAGGTCCACTGACAATCGATGATCACGACCGTCCAAATTGGGGAATCGATGTAATAGAGGACCAGCCAGTCCCCAAACCAACGCCCGTAGATTTCGCGACCGCGATCGACACTCACGAGGTTTGCAGGGTTTTCGGGATAATCACATATCCTTTCAAAAGCTCGCTGCAAACGCAATTGTTCCACATCATCCGCGCCCGCGAATGTTTCGAACGCTTCTTGGGTAATGAAATATCGGTAAGTGGGCACCTAATCTCCGCTTGTCCGCCGCTCGACACGAACTCTATCCACATCCTCTTGGGTGTAAAAATGCCCGGCCCGAACCTTGTCGATCCGACGGCCCATCTCTGCTTTCCATTCCGGATCAGATTGCAACCGTTCGACAAAGAGGAACCGCCGCAATTCCTCTTTCTCAGCGGACGTCAAATCAGTAATGGCGCTCTTGATTTCAGCAAGGCTCATGAGGAATGAGCATAGTCGGTCAATTGTTCTCGCTCAACTCCCAAACACCCCTGCAATCTGCCCTTGAATCGCCTCCGCCGCAGCCCGCGGGTCGAGAGCATTCCGGATCGGCCGGCCGACCACGATATAATCCGCGCCCGCTGCAAACGCCTGCTCCACCGTCATCGTCCGCTTTTGGTCGTCGCTCCCCTTCTCGGATTCCGCACGAATGCCCGGCGTGATCAAGATCGTCTGTCCTCCCAATTCGCGCCGCAACCGCGCCGCTTCCTGACCTGAAGCGATCAATCCATCGATCCCCGATTCGACCGCCATACGCGCCCGGCGCAGCACCAGTTCCTCGACGCTCCCGCTCCAGCCCATCTCGCGCACTTCCGTTTCGTCCACGCTCGTCAGCACGGTCACGGCCAGCAGCCGCAGCGACCCTTTCACCGGCACGACTGCCCGGTACACTCCGCTCGTTCCATGCAGCGTGCAAAAGTCTGCGCCATGCCGTGCGAGATTCGCCACGGCGCCGCGCACCGTGGCCGGCACGTCGGAAAACTTCAGATCGGCGAAGACCTTCTTACCGCGCGCCTTGAGTTCCGAAAGCAGCGTGAAGTAATCCCCACTCATGCAGAACTCCAGGCCGATCTTATAGAAAGTCACAGCGTCGCCGAGCCGATCGACCCAGGCCCGGGCCTCGGCCAGCGTCGGCACATCGAGGGCGAAAATGAGCCGGTCGCGCGAATCGATCGATTGAGTGGAAAGCAGAGATGTCATGTCCGCAATCTTTGTCGGCCAATCCCCGCCCCCGCTCAACGCCGAAGTTCACGATACCAGAATCGGTCAATTCGGCGTCGCCATGTGCCGATGAACAGGAGTGGCTGACATTGCGGCGGGCCCGCTATTCCCCACGCCAAAGTCCAGCCTGAGAACGTCCTGATAGGTGAAAGCAATTCCCACGATCGCACCAGCCAAGCCCACGACCGCGGAAAGCGGAAATCGCCGACAGAGGGTCGCCGCCAGGAATAGGTAACAACCAAAGAAAAGGCCGACGGCCACTTCCACACCAAAGGAGACCACGGCGAAAAGATACCAGCCCGCCTTTCCGGCAACCAGGATCAAAACCGCTCCCATCACCAGCGCCACCCCCTGAAAAACGTGAAACAAGGCAGTGGATGACGGCGCCAAATGAGCACGGCGTGCCGCGAGTCGGAAGTGCAGCCAGAGAAATCCCAATAAGAGCAGCGAGATTGTCCAGATGATGCCCAATTGCCCGCGCGCGGAAATTGACGATTCCACTGACACCATCCCAGCGATGGTAATTCCCACAAACAGCGCGCCGAACGCGCAAACCGTCATCAGCACGGCATACTCCGCCAGCGTGCGTCTTTGCAGATAAATGATCAATCGGCTGTCCATCGTCCGCTCTGGAAATGCATAATTCATTCCGGCGAGCCTCCGGACTGACTAATCGCCCATGTGCGACTCTCCCCGCAGCGGCGGCGAAAAGCCTGGTTAGACACGAGTCGTTGCGCACCACTGCTGCCACATCGCCCGATAAGTGCGCTCGATCCCGCTCGCGAAGCGTTCGCCGCCCATCAGCACGGAGGCTTCCATACGGGCGCGTAACGTGGCGCGCAATTCCGCGAGACGCGCAAGATCGGCGCCGAGTTCCGCGGCGATCCGCACATATTCCTCCTCGGAAAACGCCACCAACTCCCGTAGGCCCAGATTCGACAACTGGCTGAGACCGGCGCGAGAGACGATCTGCCCACCGGCGAGGCTCACCACCGGCACCCCCATCCAGAGCGCATCGAGGCTGGTGGTGTGGCCGCCATAGGGAAAAGGATCGAGCATCACGTCAACGCGATGATAGAGCTCTAGATAATCACGGCGCCCACGAGGTTCGGCAAATTCGACCCGGTCTTTCGTGATCCCTGCATCGCTCAGAATCTCCAGCGTTCGCTGCCGATGACTGCCTTGAGGACAAAGTAAAAGCAGCCGCGAGTCGGTCACGCACTTCAACACGCGCGCCCACAGCTTCAGCACCGGATCGTTGACTTTGGAGAAGTTATTCAAGCTGCCAAACGTGATCCACCCAGTGGCCCCAGCCGGCAACTCGTTGACGGAAACGTCGATGCCACAAGGGTCGTAACACCAAAAACTGTCGATGAGGAAGACCTTGCGGTCGGAGTTCGGAGTTCGGAGATCGGAGTTCCGCCTCGCACGATCACCCGAACTCCGATCTCCCATCTCCCATCTCCGATCTCCCATCTCCGATTCGAGCCACCGGTCGCTGATCCGAAACGGAATCGCCTCCAGCCCCGTGCTTCCCGGGTAACCCGCAAAACTCACCTGCACCGGCGCCGGCTCGCGCGCGAAGACGGGGAGACGATTTCGTGCGGTGTGCAATGCCAGGTCCACGAGAATATCGATGCCGTCCTGCCGGATCAATTTCGCCAAGGCTTCGTCCGACAGCTCGAAGGTGCTGCGCCACTGATCGGAATGTCCGCGGAATTCATCGGTCACCTCATCCGAATGGGCCGCGCCGGCGTAGGATATGATTTCGAACTCCCGATGATCGTGATGCCGAAAAAGCGGCAGCAGATTTCGCCCCAAGGTATGGTCCCGCAAGTCCGCAGACACATAACCGATTCGTAGCCGCCGCTCCGGATCACGATCGTTGCGGTGCGGCAAAATGAATGGCTTCAGTGGATCGCCGAAGCGGCGGTTCCAGTGCGCTTGTTCTTCCTCGATCACGCACTCGTCGATCCCCGGAGCGTAGTGCAGAGTGAAGATCAAATTGCTCTGTATCGCCGCATCGGACCACCGATGCTCCCCCGCCCCCCGATAAGCCGCGATCGCTGCGTCGAGCCGGCCTTGCAGCCAATGGGTGTGGGCAAGATTCTGATGCGGGTCCGGATAGTCCGGCTTGAGTTCGATGGCGCGGCGATACGCAACCACCGCTTCATCGGGCCGGCCCTGTTCGCGCAATGCATTGCCCAGATTATAGTGGGCTTCCGCGTAGTCGGCTTTGAGTTCCAGGGCCCGGCGCAACGCGGCCTCGGCCCCTTCCAACTGGCCATCGTCGATCAAAGCCGCGCCGAGATTGTGATGCGCTTCGGCGTAGTCGGGCCGCAATTCGGTGGTCCGCCGGTAGGCGCCAATGGCTTCCTTGAGCCGTCCCTGACGCGTGAGAGCGACTCCCAGATTGAAGTTGGCCTCGAGCAAATCGGGATTCAGCGCCAGCGCCCGGCGATACTCGTCGATCGCTTCCCCGAGCCGCCCCTGCTCGATGAAGCAGGCCCCGAGATTGCCGTGCACCTCCGCAGAATCAGGATTGAGCTGGAGAGCGGACTTCAACGCCGCCATCGCCGGCTCGATCTCGCCTTTCTCCATCAGCGCGCTGCCGAGATTGCCATGAGCCGCCGCCAGCGCAGGATTGATCTGCACCGCCCGACGATAAGCCGCGATAGCTTCATCCAACCGCCCCAATTTCCGGCAAGCTTCGCCCAGGTTGGAATAGGCCGAAGCCGTGCCAAAACCCAATTGGATAGCGCGGCCGATCAGTTCCACCGCGGCCTCATCCCGCCCCGCTTGATGCGCGATCACACCAAGCAGATGCAGCGCTTCGGCGTGATTTGGCTGCACCGCGAGGATTTGCCGGTAGATCACCTCGGCGTCGGTCAACCGCCCCGCAGCATGGTGCTGGAGAGCAAGCTCGAGAGCGGAAGCGATGGTCACAGTGGGCATGGAACCTCCATCCTCGCTCCGTCCCCGCGAAGTTGCACTTCGGAACGAATCGCAAAATTGGCCTTTTTGATCTCGCGCCACCCCTTGCCCTTTGGCGCTTGGGGGTGAAAATGCTCTTCGCCCGGAGTGGTGTATTGTCTTTCTCCACATCGGTATTACCTTATGAGCAGATGAAGACGATCACCCTCAAGCTTCACGAAACTCAAGATGCAGAACTGGAACGCGCAGCCAAATCTGAGCAGGTTTCAAAAAGCGAACTCATTCGGCGCTCGGTCGCAGAATACCTCCAAAAAAAGCCCACCTCTCGCTCGGCAAAAAAGAAGCCTTCGCTTCATGATAAACTGAAAAAATACATCCCTCGGACTGGCACCGGAATAAAGGATCTCTCGTCAAATCCAAAGTATTTGGAGGGGTTCGGTGCCGACTGAAGGGCTGCTACTCGATACGGGTCCGCTGGTAGCGTATCTTGACTCCGACGACCGCAATCACGCTTGGGCTTGTTCCCTGTTTGAGGAAAGTAGCGGACCATTGATCACCTGCGAACCGGTCCTTGCTGAAGCGTTCTTCCTCCTTCGCAGGCATGTGCCGCAAATCAATGCTCTTGAGGAAATGCTGTGGGACGGGAGGTTCAACCTTTCCTTCTCCCTCGCCAGCGAAGCTCGCGCGATAGTCCATCTCCGGCGCAGTTACCGAAACGTGCCAATGTCACTTGCAGACGCCTGTCTGGTACGCCTTTCAGAACTGCATCCAAAACTCTCATTGATAACGTTCGATTCGGATTTTCATATCTATCGACGGAATAAGCGTCAGCTCATACCAATCATCGCTCCGCCTATCGTTTGATCCTGAACAATCCACCTACGCCTTCGCCTTCGCCCCATCGCTCCCGACCCGCTTGAAATGCACCTGCCCGACGCGCCGGCCATCGGTCTGCGTGATCGTGACTTCGTAATCCTCGATTCGCACCTGCTCGTCTTGTTTCGGCAGGTGCCCCAGCAAATGGGTAACGTAGCCGCCGACCGTACTGACGTCCGCACTCTCCAACTCCAGCCCCGCGAGATCGTGCAGCTCGTACAAACCGAGCGAACCTTCAACGGTGAATTCATTCGCGTTCAGGCGGCGAAACTCCGGGTTTTCCGAATCGAATTCGTCCTGAATGTCACCCACCAATTCCTCGATCACGTTGTCCAGCGTCACGATCCCCGTGGTGCCGCCGAATTCATCGACCACCAAGGCGAGATGCGCATGCTTGCTCAGGAAGAAGCTGAGCAGCTTCTCCAGGGACATCATCTCCGGGACGGGAAAGAGATCGCGTTTGATGGTGTGCAAGTCCCGCTCCGAAGTGCGGATCATCCGAAGCACGTCCTTGATGTGGACCAGGCCGATGGTGTGGTCGAGGTGGCCTTCGCACAGCGGGAACCGGGTGTGCCGTGAGTCCAGGGCGCGCTGGATATTTTCCTCGAAGCTGTCCTCGGTGTTGAGGAAGATGACCTTGCCGCGCGGCGTGGTGATGTCGCGCACCACCCGATCGCGCATGTCGAGGGCGTTGATGAGGATTTCCTTGCCGAGCTGGGTGACGCCCTCCTGGGTGGCATTTTGCGCCAGGATCACGCGCAATTCCTCCTCGCTGTGCGCCAGTTCATTGCCGCTCACCGGCGTGATCCGCAGCCAGCGCCGGAGCACGATGTTCGACGCCTGATTGAGCACCCAAATGGCCGGACGGAAGAGCGTGAAGAAAAAATCCAGCGGCCGAATCAACTTCAAGGCGAGACCCAGCGGATCGCGAATGGCGATGTATTTCGGCGCGAGTTCGCCAAAGAGGATTTGGAAAAAGGTGATGATGACAAAGCCCAGTCCCACCGCCAATCCACTGTTCAGCCGGGGCGATTCGATGTGCAGATGCAGAAACACCGGTTGCAGCAGCCGGGAAATGTAGTCCTCGCCGACCCAGCCCAAAGCCAGGCTCGCGAGGGTGACGCCAAATTGCGTCGCCGAAAGGTAGGCGTCGAGATGGCTGACGACGTACTTGGCCCGAACCGCCTTGGCATTCCCTTCCTCGACCAGCGGGTCGAGCTGGCTGGCCCGGACCTTGACCAACGCAAACTCCGTCGCCACGAAAAACCCATTCAGGAGGACGATTCCGCAGATGCCCAGCAGCTTGGCCAGGATGATCTCCGGCGCCTCCCACCCGGTGGCCAGCTCTCCGGCGCCGGCGAGGAAGAAAGCGGGAGTCACGGCAGAAAAATGAAACGAGCCGCAGGCCGAAGCCGGCGGCTCGATTGGAAATTCAACGAAGAAAGCCTACCAGCTCGACTTGGTCACGCCGGGGATGAGCCCCTGCGAAGCGAGTTCGCGGAAAGAGATACGCGAGAGCTTGAAGCGGCCGATGTAGCCACGCTTGCGGCCGGTGGCCTGGCAACGGCGGCTGAGCCGGGCCGGGCTGGCATTGCGCGGCAGTTGCGAGAGGCCGACGTAGTCGCCTTTCGCCTTCAGTTCGGCGCGCAGGGCGGCATATTTCGCGACCGTCGCAGATTTGCGTTTTTCACGTTCGATCCAGCAAGTTTTAGCCATATAGTAAATTCGGGAGCGCGGAAAATAGCGGCCTAGCCGCCGATTGCAACCACTTTTTGCTCCGCCGGACAGCCTTTTCAGCAAGTCCAGCCGCCCCTCCTTCGCCATTGCCGACACCCTCGTTTTCTCCCAGATTCCCGCCGAAGTGTCCACCATTACCGTTGAACAAGCGCTGCAACTCGCCATGGCCTGGGACCGGGCCGGGCAATTTGCCATCTCCGAACCCATTTATCGGCAGGTACTTGCAGCGCAGCCAAATCACCTCGAGGCACTGCACCGGCTGGCCGCTGCCTACCGGCAGTTGGGGCGCTCGGAAGACGCTTTGGCCTGTGAGAAGCGGGCGCTGGTCCTCGGCCAACCACAATCCCCCAGCCAAAATCCCCGCACCGCGCGGCGGCTCTGCTGCCCGGCTCCGCCTCCCCTCGCCTCCGGCTGGGGAGTTTGCATGAAGCAACTCGTCCACCATCTTTCCGCATGGGTCGACGTCGTCCTTCAAGACTCGTCAAAAAATCCCATCACCTTCTTCGATGGGCCCGTTTTCATGCCCTTGAACGATCACGAGTTCAATCCCTTCCAGCCGGTCCGAGGGACGCGAAATTTCGGCTACACATTCTTCGAATTCGCCTTGGAGCCCAAGTCAGTCTCGAATGCCGCCCGCTTCGACTCCGTCTTTTGCGGTTCCACCTGGTGCCTGGACCGCATGCGCGACCGCGGAATCCACAACGGCAAGGTGCTCGTCCAGGGGGTGGATCACAGTCTCTTTCATCCGCAGTCCCCGGCAGCGCAACCGGCCGATGGCCAACTGCGAATTTTCACCGGGGGAAAATTTGAATTTCGCAAAGGCCAGGACGTGGTCATCGCCGCGTTCCGCGAAATTCTCAGTCGATTTCCTCGCGCCCGGCTGGTCTGCGCCTGGCATAATCTCTGGCCGGCTTTGATTGGCGGCATGAAGCGATCACCCCATGTCGTCCTCCCCACCGGCGAATTCGAAAACCAGACCCGTCTCTACCGGGAAATCCTCCTCCTCAATGGCATCCCGGAAGCGAATTTCGAAATTCTGCCGTTAATGAGCCAAACGGAGATTGCCGACGCCATGCGCTCCACCGATCTCGGCGTCTTTACGAACCGCTGCGAAGGCGGGACCAACCTGGTGCTGATGGAGTATCTGGCCTGCGGCCGGCCCGCCGTCGTCACCGCATCCACCGGCCACGCCGACGTGGTCGCACCGGCATACGCGCTCACCTTGCCTCCTCACCTCACACCCGAATTCTGGGACGAGCCCAATGTCGCCGAAGTTGCCGCAGCCATCACCCAGCTCGGCGAGAGCTCTTCGCTCCGCGCCACACTCGGCGCCGCAGCCGGAGAAGCCATGCGACCGTACACTTGGGAGCGAGCTGCCAGGACGATCATGGAAACGATCTTTCCGGCAGAGGAATAAATCCTCCATTGCTTCACAGCGAATTATTCTGCCGGCGCCCGTTCGAGCCATTGCGAATCGCTTTGCCGGCGGCGCCCTTCGATTTGCCAAGTTCATAAGCGATTTCCTTCGCGGCATCCTTGTCTCGATCGGTTCGCTTATCCTGCGGCGGAAGAAGCCGGCTCGCTTCCTCCGCGGCGGCATAAGCGTCCGCCGGCAGATGATTCAAGCGCAGGGCCTGCGCCAGGAGGACAAGCAACCGCGGATCGTGACGCTCGGAGCGACGGACCGCGTCGCGCGCCAAATCCAACGCCTTCGCCCAATCCTGCATCGAAGGATCTTTCACGTTGAGAAGAAAGTCGGCGTAATTGAAGAGCGCGTTGGCGTAGTCGTGTCCAAAATTGGAATCGGTGGGAGCCTCGTTGAAGAGATGTTCAGCCAATTTCAGACGTTCGATGTCCAGATGAACCGCCTGCTGGTTTTGCCCGGTTTCCCACAAGACCTGGGCGGTGTTCGCGAGGCTCAAGCTCAGGTCGCGCGCCCAATCGAGGCGCTTCGGATTTTCCGCACAAAGCTTTCGCCTCACATCCAGGCTCCTCTGGTAATAAGCGAGGGCGCCGGGCAGGTCGTTCGCCTCCAGCGAAAGGTTGCCGAGTTTATTGTAGCTCACCGCCATATCGCTCATCCGCTCCGGCCCCTCCGGAGTGGCGCTGCCCGCTTCGCGCAACTGCAAAGCGTGATTGAATTCCTCTCGCGCCTTTTCCTGCCGGTCGCTCGTCAGGTAGAGGCTGCCCAGATGATCGTGAAATAGTGCCTCCAGGTGGACGAGTTCCGGAGCGTTGGGATACTTCTCACGCATCGTCGCCACTTCCGTCAGCGCCTCGACGAAACGCTTCTCCGCCTCTTTGTCCGCGGTGAAAAGCGAGGCCGTTTCCGCGAGCGTCATTAAGCCGGAAAAATACATTTCCCGCCACTTTGGGTCCTGGGGCCGGGAAGCAATCTGCTGGTGCGCAAGCTGGACTGCTTCTTCGTAAACCTGCGAGGCCCTTTGGCGATCTTCGGATGATTTTCGCCGGCTAAAATCCTGCGCCCGGTCGCCGACGATGATATCCCCCGCCTGCATTCGGCAATCGTAGAGCACGATGTTCAGCGTATCGGGATCGATTGCGACCTGCCCCTCCAGGGGTTTTCTCGCCAGTTCCTCCTGGGCAATTCTTCGCGCCGCTTCGGTTTCGCTCGTCGCCTTCTCCTCGTTGCCCATGCGCAGATAAAGTCGGCCGCAGACCCGGTGCAAACCGGCCAGCCCGGCTCGCAGGCGCGGGTCGTCCCCGGATTCCGAGGAAAGGCCGGCCACCAGGTCCTCCGCGCGTTCCGCAAGATTGGTGACACCTTGCGGGCCGACAAAAGGAGTCAACTGCTCCACGAGCGCGGCGACTTTGGCTTGGGTATCGGCCAGCCGCTTCATCGCGGCTTCGGTCCGTTCCGCCTGCCGGAGGCGTTCTTCATTGGCCTTCCTTTCTCCCTCGGCGGCCACCCGGGCGGACTCCGCCGCGGCGCGCGCCGCCTCCGCCGCCTTTTTCTCTCCGATCGCCGCGTCCTTGGCATTCTTGGCGGCCTTCCTTTCACGCTGGGCGCTCTGCTGCTCGCGCAAGCTCGCCGCCTTCGCCTGTTCACTCGCTCGTTTCGCCGACTCGGCGCTCCGCTTGATCTGCATGACGAGCACACCCATGATCGCCAGGATCGTGCAGGCCGCACCGGCCACCCGCCGAACCCCGCGCCAGTAGGCCGCGTGCTGCCGCCGGGCTTCGGCGTCGGGCAGGTTTTCGCGGACCCACCGAAGATCGAAGACCCGCATGTAGACGCGGTTGCGCGAGCACAGGCATCCATCCTTCACGCGAACGACTCCGGCGAGCCGCAATTCATTGTGCACGGCGCTGTGATCGTCTTCGACGATCCGTTCGCCTCGGCAAATCTTGGCATAAGTATCCAGCAATGCCGCCCGATCCAACTCACTCCGCAGAAGACGTTCTCGCACGAATTGGAGATTCTCGTCGCGTGTGCGAGCGTCCGCGGAGAGATAGATCCGGGTGCAGACTTCATCCACCGCCGACGACTCGGTGATCCCGGCCCTCTGCACTTCGGCACAGAGCCGCTGCGTGAGATAGGGATGCCCTTCGGTCCAATGGAGCACCCGCCCCAGCAGCTTCAGCGCTGTCGCTGGGTCAGGACTCAAACCCATCGCCAGCCCCGCCGCTTCTGCCGGGGTAAAATCGGCGAGTTCAATCCCGCGCCCGATATTGAATGGCGTCATTCGCTGATCGCTGATCAAGTCGGACGGCGTGGCCACGCCCAGCAGGCAAAAGGTCAGTTGCTCAAATTTCCGGTCTTCACTCCGCCGGTTGAAGCATTCGCGAATGCCGGCGAAAAACTCATCCGCCCGGAATTGCCGCAAACTGCGCACGACATCGATTTCATCAACGAAGATGACCAGCGGCTGCCCATTGTTTTCGAGGTAGCATTCGCGGATCGCCCCCATGAAACGATGCAACGGCGCGCGGCGCAGATTTGCTTCCCAATAACTCTCCATTTCGTCCTCGAGCTGGAGCTTGGCTCCGACGTCGCTGAGCATGCTGAAATACCACTGCTCGACATCGAGATTCTGCCCGAATGCCGTCAGGTCGAGCACCACCACCGAGCGGCCTTCGCCTCGCAGTTTGGCCGCCGTTCGCACCGTCAGCGAAGTTTTGCCCATCTGCCGCGTCGTCAGGACGTAACAGAATTCGGCCGAGTGCAACGCCTTGAACAATTCGCCATCCGCAGCCCGTTCCACATAGGACCCGGCATCCGCGAGCAGCGCGCCGCCCGTCACGAAAAAGCTATCCCGATTCATGGAGCAAGTGGCGGCCCAGATACTTCCGGTAGAGTTCGCAGCGAAAACGGCCTTGGCTGGCCGTAGACCCGCGCATCAGGCCCGCGGCGCGCAACCGATTAAAAAGCGTCTCGTCGACAATCTTCCGGCCGGAAAGCGCGCACTCCACCGCCTCGAGCACCGCCGGCGTACGCGTGATCAGGACGAGGAAGCGCTTGAGATGATCGGAAAACGGACCTTCTTCGGTATCCGCCATGGCCTCGAGTTCCGCCATTCCCAGTTGTCGTGAAACGAGTTCGTGCAAGGCGCGCCGGACGAGGTACGGCTGGCCGCCGAAAAGGGCTTGGAACTTCGCGACCTCGTTATCATCCCGCAGCGGGTCGCCGTAAATCGAGTTGATCCGTTTGACATCGTCGACGGAGAAATCCTGGAGCGGAATCCGCACCCCGACATTGAAGGGCGATTGGTTCAGATCGGGAATGAGCAGATGAGCCTCCGTCGCATAGCAGAGAATCTGCGTGAGATTCCGCCAGGGCCCGTCCGGGTCGCTGGCCCGCGCATTGTGCCAGGAACGAAACAAGCCGCACACTTCGCTGCAGAAGCTCGTCGAAAAAAGCCGGTCCAGTTCGTCCAGCCCCCAGACGAGCCGCCCGGAAAGTTTTCCCAGGACCTCGCGGCGGAGGTACCGCGTGAAGTTTTCGTTCGCCCCGCTCTTGCTCCGCCAGATGTCTTCGGGAAAAACATCCAGATCGAGTTGATTCGCCAGGGCCGTTCCCAAGGTGATGAAGAAAGACTCGCTCGACGCCATGTCGCTGGCCCCGAAGGCCTGAAGGTCCACGCAGGCCACACGCGCCTCGGATTTGCGGGCTCTTTGCAAGGCCCGGGAGAGCAGGGAAGTCTTTCCCATCTGGCGCGCACCCTCGACGAGGACAAAGCTCACGCCCTGCGCCGTCGCGCGATGGCACTCCGCATCTTGCGGCCGTTCGATGTAATAGGTCGAATCGAGCGGCATGGCGCCACCGGGAGCCTCCAGCGCCTGGACATGCCTCACTGGAGGACTCGCCGGAGTGCCCAACGCGGAAACGAGTTCTGCAATCACCGTTTCGTTGTCCGCCGGTCCCCGCCAGAGGACATACTGGATCGGGTCGAGGATTTTCTTGATCCCTTCGGGCAGCGGCCCTTCCCAATTGATCCTCACCGGCAATATCTGCGGACGCCCGCCCTGTTGCTGCGCGGCCTCCGCCGCAATCTCAATTTCGTAGGTGAGCATTTCGCTCGAGGCGCCATGCGAAGATAGCAGCGGCACGACCGCATCCGATACCCGCAGGATGCGCTCGATCTCGCGGGCCCAGACCAGGCCCACGCCGAGGTGACGATCGATGAAGACATCGCAGCCGGCTTTCTCCAATCCGGCCTTCAAGACCAGCAGCAGGGCCTCATCCGGGTCGGCGCCTCGTTTGTAAATCAGCGCCACTCGTTTTCCGGCACAGCTCTGGGCCGGGCGGGGCATCGACGCCGCCCGGCGAACCGTCGCCGCCGGCGCCACAGGTCGCGCGCTCAGCTTGCTCGGAAGCGCCGGTGAACCCGCGGTGCCGTCGTAGTAATTCACCAACTCCAGCTTCACTCCGTGCTTCACCTCGGCTTCGCCGATTTCCGTAAGGTGCGGGCGCACCCCGGCAAACTCCCGCAGAAAGCTGGCGTGAACTTGCGAGATCATGATGTGCCCCGCATCTCCGCAATCCATCACCCGCTGGGCAAAGTTGATGCCCGCTCCGAGCACCGTTTCCGTGCCGTTGATATCCGGGACGCGAAAAACCGTGCCGGTATGCAGCCCCATGCGCAAACCGAAATTGGCTTCCGCGCGCAACCCTGAACTGATCTCCAAAGCCATCCGTAGCGGAGCGGCCACATCGCGTCCCATGAAGACCAGCGCCATGCCATCGCCCGTCGGCAGGCAAATCAAAGTGCCATCGTCTCTCGCCCGCTTGAATTCGGAGGCGTTGCGCACCGCCATGCGCAATTGCTGGACAACCCGGGGCTGGAGATCCGACGCCAGCTTCGAATAGCCAACGATATCCATGAACAGCACATGCGCCGTCTCAGGCTGCAACTGCTCGTACGCCGCGTTGAAAACCCGCTCGTCGTTCATGTCGCGTGGCGGAGAGCATGGCCAGCCGCCAAAAACGCTGTCAATTCTATTCGCCCGCCCGCACTACCGCTGCACCCTTCCACCCCCTGCTCCGCCCGCCAGCGCCTCGACCTCCGCCAGCGAGACCACATTATAATCGCCGGGGATGGTGTGCTTGAGCGTACTCGCGGCCACGGCAAAGTCGATGGCCCGCTGCGGCGGATCTCCCCGCAACAGGGCGAAGATCAGCGCCCCGCTGAAACTGTCCCCGGCGCCCACCCGGTCGACCACCGCGATTTCGTGGCGCGAGGAAAAATACGGTTCACCCTCGTGAAAAAGCATCGCCGCCCAGCTCGTGGCGTGGGCCGTCGTCCCCTGGCGCTGGGTCAAGGCGACCACCTCGAAGCCGTACCGTTCACAAAGTCGCATGGCCGTTTCCGCGGCGCGCGGACCGGAATCGCCCGGGACTTGGACGCCTAAAACGGATTGCGCCTCCTCGATGCTCGTCACGCAAAGGTGCACCCCTTTCATCAGCGGCGCGAGGGTCGTGCCGGCCGCCTCCGGGCTGGACCACAAGCGCGATCGGTAGTTCACGTCGAAACTCACGGCCAGTCCGGCGCGCCGCGCCGAGGCCAGAGCCACATCCATCAACTTCACCGCGGACGCCGAGAGCGCCGGAGTAATCCCCGACCAATGAAACCACTTCGCACCGGCAAAGATCTTTTCCCAATTGAACTCCGCGGGATCGGCCTCGGCGATGGCACTCCGCGCACGATCGTAAATGATGCGTCCCGGGCGCTGGCTCGCGCCCTGTTCCAAAAAGTAAACGCCCATCCGGTCGCCGCCCCGCACGATCCCGCTGGTATCGACTCCCAGTCCGCGCAGTTCATTGATCGCGCGTTGCCCGAGATCATTCGCCGGCAGCCGCGTGACGTAGCTCGCATTCCCGCCAAGCTGCGCGATCATCACGGCGACATTCGCTTCCGCACCGCCAAACGTAATTTCGAAACTGGGCGTCTGAAGCAGCCGCAAATGGCCCGGCGGCGAAAGGCGCAGCATGATTTCACCGAAGGTGACAACGTCAGGCATGGGAAAGAAAAGCTTGCGGCATGGTGCCCAGGAAGAAAAGCGCGAATCGAAATTGAGGTCGGATGTTGGCCGACGGCCATTTGATGCGCAGATTTCATTCCCCGGTCTCGGCCCAAAAAAGCTCTCCCACATGGCGTGCACAGTGCCACCCGCACCGCCATAGCCGGTACCCAAAGCGCCCCCCCACCCAACAGCAACAGCCGCAAAACCCTCGAACCGGAACGAACATGCCACTCAGATCACCCTTTTCCTTGCGGTCATGCTGAGCTTGCGAAGCATCTCTGACTTCCCGCGGGCAGAGGCGGTGCGGAGCACTCAGCACCATCGAAAACACCAGAGCATCCCACTGAGTTTTCCATAGTCGCAATCAAAAAGTCCCCCCAACAACCACAGCCGCAGAACCCCACGCAACGGAACAAACACGCCACTTAGATCACCCTTCTTCTTGCGGTCATGCTGAGCTTGCGAAGCATCTCTGACTTCCCGCGGGCGGAGGCGGTCCGGAGCATTCGGCACCATCGAAAATACCAGGGCCCCCCATTGAATTTTTCAATTACCCGCCCCGGCCCTCTTCGGCTTACTGGTCTGGCGATTCATGAATACAAACCGAATCGGTCATTCAGGGCGTCGCCTGGACGGTCCACGGCAGTCCTGCCGGAGGCGCGGAAGCTCGCCTCGGGTGCCCCACCTTCGCCCCCACTTTCCTTTCCTGTGATCGCATTTCTTTTCCTCTCCGTCGTGGTCCTGGTCGTGATTCTCGCCCGATGCTACGAGCGCCTCGGGACCGCGGAGGCGCAAATCGCCGCATTAACCAGCCGGATGCGCCAACTCGAGACGAACCTTGGTTCCCGCTCTTCTTCGCCGGCGCCCCCGGCACGCGAACAATTCGTTCCGCCAAATCGGGCGGCAGTACCTCCACCGCTGCCGGCAGTCGAAGCCTTCCCGCGCGTCCCAAAATCACCAGTGCCCGAAAGGCCCTTCATCGAACCCCTCCCCTCGTCCAAACCCTCCTCAGACACACCCAGGACCACCCCCATCAAGGAGGAACCACCCGCCCTGCCGAGCACCACACTCGAAGCCTTCATGGGAGTGAAACTCTTCGCCTGGCTGGGCGGCCTCGCCCTGTTTCTCGGGGTCGTCTTCTTCGTCAAATACTCCTTCGAGCACAACCTCATCACCCCGCAAATGCGCATCGCCATCGGCGCGCTCACCGGCTTCGGCTTGATCGCCGGTGGCCTCCTCGTCCCGCGTCCGCGATTCACCGTCACGGCGCATACGCTTTGCGCCACGGGCGTCGTCATCCTCTACGGCGTCACCTACGCCGCCTCTGCCTTTTACCACTTCGTCCATCTCACTCCCGCTTTCGCGATCATGGCCGCAATCACCGCGGCGGCGTTCCTGCTCGCTGTCCGGTTGAAGGCCCAAGTCGTCGCGATCCTCGGTTTACTCGGCGGTTTTCTCACCCCGCTCCTTTTGTCCACTGGCCAGAATCACCCGATTTTTCTCTTCAGCTATCTCGCCTTTTTGGACGTCGGCCTCATCGCGGTCGCCTTCCGTCGGCGCTGGCTATATCTCGTCACGCTCGCCGCCATCGCCACCGCGGTGATGCAACTCGGCTGGTTGCAAAGAAATTTCGCCTCTCCCGAGGTCGGCATCGCCGCCACCATCTTCCTCGGCTTCGAAGCACTCTTTCTCATTTCGTTCTGGCTCGATGCCGGTGAAGCGTGGACCAGAGCCGCTTCCGCCGTGAGTGCCGCCGTCGCCCTCATCTTCGCGGCGTCTTTGCTTCTCTGGCAGGACCTCGGCCAAAAACCGTGGATTTGTCTTTCGATCGCCCTCGCCGCCGACGCCGGCCTCGTCGCCTGGCCGCTCCGGCGTCGCACCTTGCAATCCGGGCCGCTCCTCGGCGGTGCCGCGGCCTTCCTCATTCTTTCTCTTTGGAACTTCGGCTACTTGAACGCAGCCCTCTTGAAATGGGGCCTTGGCTATTTCCTCGTTTTTGCCGCCTTTCATACCGCGCTCCCGGTTGTCCTTCAGCGGCTGCGCCCTTCTCCCGCGCCCAATTATCCGCGCTGGATTCAGATATTTCCCGCCCTCGGTCTGATCCTCATGCTCTGGCCGGCGCTTCACATCGGCGCGTCGGTGGAATTGTGGCTGGCCGTATTCATCGTCGACCTCGCCGCAATCTATCTCGCCGCGCGCACCGGTTCACCGCTCGGCGTCCTCGGAGCCCTCGTCCTCACCCTCGCCGCCCTGGCAATGTGGCTCATGCAGACGCCGGCAGCCACGCCGGACCTTGGCGGATTACTGGCCGTCGTCGCCGGTTTCGCCACGCTCTTTTGTGGCGCGAGTGTCATCCTGCAAAAGCAGCTCCGCTCACTATTGACCGGCGTTTCCGCGGATTCCCCCGAGCGCCAGACATTGGAGCATCTCCCCAGCATTTCGGCGGTGATGCCCTTTGCCCTGCTCATTTCCGCGGTGCTGCGTCTTCACCCACAAGATCCCTCCACCATTTTCTCCGTCGGCGTCCTGCTCGTCGCGATGATTCTCGGCCTGGCCCGCTGGAGCCAATCAGCGGTGCTTCCGCCCATCGCACTCATTTGCACGGCGCTGCTGGAATACTGCTGGCGCGCGGAAATCGACGAAACCGCCTGGCTCCCTCTGCGCTGGTACCTGCTTTTCACCGGGCTGATCTTCTCTTTTCCATTCCTCGCGGAATCGCGCAAGACAACGCGCAGCGCACCGTGGGTCACAGCGGCGCTGGCGCCAGTGCTTCATTACCCGCTCATCGCGGAAACCATTCGCCAGTCCTGGCCCGTGTTCTGGAATTCCGCCGGCGGCCTGGTTCCCGCGGCGTTCGCTCTGCCTCCGCTCGCCGCCTGCTTCCATCTGCGCCATCGCCTGCCTGTCGAACATCCGGCGCGCATGACCGTCCTGGCGTGGTTTGGCGGCATCACCCTGCTCTTCGTCACCTTGATCTTCCCGACACAATTCCACCACGAATGGCTCACCCTTTCCTGGGCGCTCGAAGGCGTCGCGCTGCTCTGGCTGTTTCATCGGCTGCCGCTTCCGGGTTTGCGCAAAGTTGGATTCGTTTTGTTGTGCGTCGCTTTCGTCCGTCTTGCGCTCAACCCGGCGGTGCTGGCCTACCATTCCCGCAGCGGCATCCCGATCTGGAATTGGTACCTTTACACCTACGGGATTGCCGCGGCGTGTTTCTTCGTTGCCGGCCGTCTCACCGCGCCACCACGCGACCGGCTCGGCGATCTTTCCCTGCCCGCCACACTTCATTCGCTCGGCACGATTCTTTTGTTCCTCCTCCTCAATATCGAGATTGCCGATTACTTTTCCACGTCCCCTACGCTCCGCTTCGAGTTCAACGTCGATCTCGCGCGCGACATGACCTACTCGATCGCCTGGTCCTTTTTCGCTCTCACCCTCCTCCTCATCGGCATGCATCGGCAGGTCGCCGGAATTCGCTATGCCGGAATCGGCCTGCTCGTTATCACCCTCGCGAAGCTATTCCTCCACGACCTCGCAAGCCTCGATCAACTCTACCGCATCGGAGCATTTGTCGTCGTTTCCGTCGTCCTCATCGGCGCGTCCTACCTCTACCAACGATTCCTTTCCCTCAAGGATGCGGAACTTCCTGCGACCGTGAAGAAGTAAGCTACACGTAACGCAACGCGGCGCCCTGCTCCGCAATGAAGCCATGCTTCACCAGCAACTCCCGAAACTTCTCGATCCCCGCCTTTTCCGCGTCGCCCAAATCAAATCGAATGTGCTCGGTGAGATAACGGCGGGTGAACGCTGGATCGCGCGGTTCCGCGGCGATGATCTCGTCGAGATGCGCCAGACCGTACTCTTTGAGAGCCCGCAATTCCTCAGCCGCTCGAGCAGCATCGGACACCCCGGGCCGGAGCAGCCACGGAGCGAAGACAAATGGCAGGCCGGTGCAACGTTTCCACTCCTCTCCCAGATCGAGAATCTCATAACCCGCCTTGTCACCCTGGCGAAAATCAATCGCCTGGTTGCCAATGATCAGCGCCGCGTCGGCCTGCGCAGGAAAAGCGGCCAGCTCGAGCAGTCGCGGCTGCAGACCATGGAACTCCCGGAGGAGCACCTGGAGCAAATGAATCGAAGTCAACGAAGCCGGATCGAGCGCGATGCTTTTGATTTCCGCAAGCGGCGTTCGATGCGCGAGAAAGACGCTGTAGACCGGACCATCGCTGCAAATGCCCACGCCATCGGCGAGGAGATAACCCGGCGAACGCAAGGCCTCAAAAGTCGGCACCAGCGCCACATCCAGCTTCCCCGCTGCGAGATCGCGAGCCAACCCCGACGGATGATCAAAGACGACCGGCCCGCCAAAGCCATGAATGAGCGGTTTGGAATTGAGATACTGGACACAGCCAACGCGCAGGCGCGCCAATGCAGGAGTTGGAATGCTCGGATGCGAAATCAAAGTTGGGAATTTTAAATGTTAGAGCATCTCTCGAAAATAATTTCCGGTTCGGCCGAAGTGCCTCCGCGAAGCGATCGAAAAAAGCCTGTCATTCTGAGAGTGAAGCGGAGCGGAGTCGAAGAACCTCCAATATCTGCGGGGCAGCGGTGCGGAGCCGTAGGTCATCGAAACAGAAATTACTTTCAAGAGATGCTCTAAAAGACCCGGACACGGAGCCGATTGTCAAAAAGGCCGACAGAACGAATCGGAGAACCAGAAACGAGAAACCAGAAACGAGAAACCAGAAACGAAAGCGTAGCTCCTACGCCACCGCCAACGTCGCCCCGCCGGAATCTTTCTGCTGCCACGTTGTGTCGATCGGCCGGTACCACGTGTCCCGCTGCCGCGGTTCCCGGCCCGCTTCACGAATCGCCTTTTCCAAAGCCGCGCAAGTCTGCTGCTGCGGCGTGGTCGCCCCCGCCATGTGAAAGATCTTTTCCTCCATGATCGTGCCATGGAGATCGTCCACCCCGTAGTTCAGCGCTTGTTGCGCCAGCGGCAAACCGAGGCTCACCCAGTACCCGGTGATGTGTTCGAAATTATCGAGATAGATTCGCGAAATGGCCAGGTTCTGGAGCTGCTCAAACGCCGTCGCATGCCGAATCTTCGTCAGCACGGAATCGGGCCTCGCCCCCTTCGCCTCAAACGCAAACGGCACGAAACCCGTGAACCCGCCCGTTTCATCCTGCCACATCCGCAACCGGCGCAGATGATCCACCCGCTGGGCCTTGGTCTCGATGTGGCCGTAAAGCATCGTACACGTGCTGCGCATTCCCATCTGATGCCAGGTGCGGTGCACTTCCCACCATTCCTCGGCGTTCTCCTTTCCGCGGCAAATCTCCTCGCGTACAGCCGGGTCGAAGATTTCCGCGCCGCCACCGGTAATCGCGCACAGCCCCGCCTCGCGCAGCATCTCCAGCGTCTCGCGAATCGATTTCTTGAACACGCGGAATGCCAGATGCCGGATTTCGATCGCGGTGAAGGCCTTCACGAAATAGTTGGGCCCCAGGCCCCGCAAAGCGCGAACCAGTTCCAGGTACCATTCGCCTTTGAGCGTCGGATGCAGGCCACCCACCATGTGGACTTCCGTCACCCCATGCTTCAGGCCTTCCCGCCCTTTCTCCACGATCTCATCGATACTCATCTCGAAGGCATGCGGATCACGCTTCCGCGCCCCGAACGCGCAAAACTGGCAGGAGAGAATGCAATGATTCGAGTAGTTGACGTACTGATTGTGAATGTAAGTGGCGACGTTGCCATTCTTCCGCTCACGCAAAATATTGGCCATCACCCCGAGCCCATTCAGATCCTTGGAGCCGTAAAGCCCAAGCGCCTCCTCATCGCTCACCCGCCCGCCGGCGAGCACTTTATCGTAAATCGGTCGAAGTTCGGCGGAGATGAGTTTGGCGGACATGAGATTGCCAAGTAGTTACGTGTGCTACTCGGACTGTGCAAGAGGAGAGGGCGACGAGAAATGACGAATGACGAATGTCGAATGACAAAGGAATGGCCGAAGCACGAATGATCTGTGCTGCAGTGAAGGACCTTCGAGCTTCGTCATTAGGATTTCCTTCACCATTCGTCATCCGTCATTCTCCATTGCCACAGCCCTTCCGGCATGGTGTCGTGTCGCGCACTACACGACCGCGCGCGTGCGCATCCCCGTTTCATGATTCCAGACCCGAGCCCTCAGGCCGATTCGTCGCCCGACGCCGCGGCCCAAGACCTTGCCTGGATGGCGCGCGTCAAACAAGGGGACTGCGAAGCCCTGCGCGAACTCGTGGAAGCCCATCAACACCGCGTCATCGGCACCGTGGCCAAGATGCTCGGCGACGATTGCGACGCCGAGGATATCTCCCAGCAGGTCTTCATGCGTGTCTGGAAAAGCGCCGCGCGCTATGAACCCACGGCGAAATTCACCACCTGGCTTTTCAAAATCACGCGCAACCTCGTCTTCAACGAACTCCGCCGCCGCAAACGCCATCCCGCCCATTCGCTCGATGCCACCACCGAGGACGACCGTCCCATGCAAGCCCCGGACCCCGGCACCAAGGCGCCCGACGATTCCCTCCTCAACGACGAAATGCAGGCGGCGATCCAACGGGCTATCGAGGAACTTCCCGAAGTCCAGCGGATGGCCATCGTTCTTCGCCGCTATGACGAGGTCCCTTACGAAGAAATCGGCGAAATCCTCGGCCTGAGCGTCCCCGCCGTAAAGAGCGTCCTCTTCCGCGCCCGCACCGAATTGCGCGAGAAATTGAAGCGCTACCTCGATACCTGAAACTCTTCGCGATGTTGGAAAACGAATCGCTCCAACGAGCCATCCACGAGCCGGTGCGGATTCTTCCTTACGATCCGTCTTGGCCACAGCTCTTTGAGCAAGAGAAGGCCCGTCTGCACGGCATTTGTCCCACAGCGTTTCTCGGCATCGAGCATATCGGCAGTACCGCCGTCCCGATGCTTGCTGCCAAGCCGGTTATTGATCTTATGGCGGGCGTTCCGTCGCTATCCCGCGCCGACGCGATCATCCCCATCCTCTGCGCCAACGGCTACACCACCTCGGCGGAATTTAACGCCACGTTGCTCGAGAGCCGATGGTTGATGAGACACTCCGAAGGTCGCAGGACCCATCACCTGCACCTCGTGATTTTCGCGGGAAGCGAGTGGCGAAACAGGTTGATCTTTCGCGATACCTTGAGAACCAAGGCGGCGATTCGTTCCCGCTACGAAAGCCTCAAGCGAAAGCTGATGAAAGAAACCGGCGCGGATCGAGAGACTTATACCGCCATGAAAACGCACTTCGTAAAGGAGACGATCCAGGCAGCCATCTCCGGAGAGCAGATGTTACCCTCGGCAAATTAGGCCACGACCCGCGATTTCGCCCGGGATTGCCAGCCGGTTCCCGCGCCACCTACGATGCGCTCCCCTGGATCATCGCCTTGGCCGCCTTCCTCATGATCCGGACCCACGGAGCACTCCGCCTCGGAATCCCCCTCCTCTGCATCCTCATTTTCCTCGCCGGCGCCATCTGGAGCCTCCTCCAACCCACCCGCAGCCCCCAAGACCGCCTCGCCCAAACCCGCCTCACCTCAAGGTAACGGTCTTCCTTCCCCCAAGAAAACCGATTCGCCATCTCGGCCGGATCGAATGCCCGGCCCTCCCGTCCGCCTCGTCCGCCTGTCCAGCCCGGCCCCTCCGTTGCGATGGGCAAAACCCGCGCGCCCCACGCCAAATCTCCCCCCTTCCCATCGAAGCAATCCATCTCGCAATACCTTGAATAACAGCACGATCAGTCCAATCCGCTTCCAACCCAAAGATTGTTCTTGCCATTTAATCCCGAAGTCCCAACGAGCCACTCATGCCAGCAAAACGGCTTCGCGAGCGATCAACGCAAAACCATAGCCTCGTGCCCAAACTCCGAGTTTGTGTGAAAAGCCCGAAAAATCGAGTTTCGCCGACGAACTTTCGATGACTTACAAAAGTTCATCAATGACTTGCATAAGCACCGCCGACTTTTCACACAGTCTCTCCATTTGGGCACGC
>DASYAY010000054.1:0-16403 GCA_036501065.1 Chthoniobacter sp.
CGCCTATAATGAGCATCATCACGGAGAAAATTCCCGCCGGGGACAGGACGAGGCCGGCATGATAGGCATCGTAGCCAAACAAGGTCTGGAGCAGTGCGGGAGTGGAAGTGCTGGTACCGTAAAGGATGCCGAAGGCGCAAAAGATGATGATGCAGGAGAGGCGGAAGTTGCGGTCCTTGAGCGGCTGGAAATTGAGGATGGGGGCGGAATGGCGTGTTTCCCACCAGATCAAGGCAGTGAGGCCGCCGAAGAAGCCGAAGGCGAGGGTCTGAACGCGATAGAAAGGATCGCCGAACCAATCCCATTCCTGACCTTTGCTGAGCATGACTTCCCAACTGAACATGACGATGGCGAGAAGAGTGAGGCCGACGGTGTCGAAAGTGAGCGGCCGGGCGAGCAACTCGGCGCGGGTCTTTTTGATGTAGTCGGGATCTTCGAGGAGGAAATAGCAGGAGACCGCCGCGACGATTCCGACGGGGATATTGATGTAGAAAATCCAGCGCCAGGAATAGTTGTCCGTGAGGTAGCCGCCGAGGGTTGGGCCGACGACGGGCGCGAGGAGAGCGGCGATGCCGAAGAGTGTCTGAGCCGCGCCTTGCTTTTCCCGGGGAAATGCGTCGAGCAAGACGCCCTGGCTGGAGGGCTGGAGGCCGCCGCCGGCCAGGCCTTGCACGATGCGAAAGAAGATCAGTTGCCCCAAGCTCGTGGCAAAGCCGCACATGGCGGAGGCCAGGGTGAAAATCGAGATGGAGAGAATGAAGTAATTGCGCCGCCCCATACGGGCCGAAATCCACCCGGAGATGGGCAGGATGATGGCGTTGGCGGCGAGATAACTGGTAATGACCCACTCGCTGTCGGTCGCGGCAGCGGAGAGGCCGCCGGCGATGTAGCGCAGGGCGACGTTGGCGATGGTGGTGTCGAGCACCTCCATGAACGTCGGGATCACGACGACGATCGCCACGATCCAGGGATTGAGCCCGCGGCGGACAGCCGGCGAGGCGACCGCGCTGTTGGCAGAAAGGGCGGCGGTGCTCACGGCTTGGCCGGGATAGGGACGGAGGCGGGGGCGGGAGTTGCGGGCGTGGTGGGAAGAGCGTCCGGGTTGTCCGTGGGCAGCGGCAGGAGCGGCTGGAGGAATTTGCCCGCATTCGGTCCGGTGGGCTGTTCCTTGATGCGCACCTTCGGCTCAACCGAAAGTCCGACAAACAACGGCATCTGATCGGGATTGTAGTCGACGAGATCCACGCGAACGGGCAGGCGCTGGACGACTTTGATGAAATTGCCGGTGGCATTTTCCGCGGGCAGCAAGGCGAGGGTGGAACCGGTGCCTTCCGTGAAACCAGAGATGCGCCCCTTGAAGGTGTAGTGCCCGCCGTACATATCGGCTTCGAGATCCACGCGTTGGCCGATGCGCAGGTTGCGGAGCTGCGTTTCCTTGAAATTGCAGTCCACCCAGACTTCGGTCAACGAACGCACTGCCATGAGGCTCTGGCCGACCTGGACGTTATTGCCGGGGTTGACGTTGCGCCGGGTGACGACACCGTCGATCTCGGAGACGATGTCGCAGTAGCGGAGATTGAGGTTGGCATCGTCGAGGTTCTTTTGTGCCTGCATGACTTTCGTTTGGGCCTGCTTCAAGCCCGGTGCGGACTTCATAATGCCGGCGTAGATCTGGTCGATATCACCCTTCGGATCGCGCCGGTAGAACTCGTCGAGCATCTCTTTCGGCGTGAGTTTGTAGGAACTCGGAAAAATGCCGATCTGGGCGGCGGCGTGCAGGAGGTCCGATTGAGCCTGTTTGACCGTGGAAAAAGTTTGCCCCAAGTCATCGGGCACGTCGGTCAATGTCTTGCCCGGTTCTGGTTTGGCGGAGAGACCGAGGGCCACCCGCGTTTGGAGGACGTTTTCCAGAGCCTGATTCACTTCGGCCTGTGTCGCGTCGAGGGTGCTGCGGCGCTGGTCGAATTCTTCCTTGCTGGCGACTTTCGTGGCGAGCAGTTGTTTGTAGCGGTCAAATTCCTTTTGCGCCAAATCGAACGAAGCCTTGGCCTTTTCCAGCGCCGCGGCGTTGGCCCGCAAAAGGGCGATCTGGTTTTCGACATCCTCGATGGCATGCTGGAGCTTGTAACGTCCGCTGCGGGCGGCGGCGATTTCGCCCCGGATGTTGGCCTCTTCGGCAACGAGATTGGCTTGGGCGGCGTCGAGGGCCGCCTTCTTGATGTTGACCTGCACCTGGAACGGTTCCTTGTCGAGCACGACGAGGATGTCGCCTTTTTTGACCCGGTTGTTGTCGTCCACCAGGACCTGCGCGACCTGACCGGCGACGCGCGGAGCGACGAACGTCACGTGGCTGTTCACGTAAGCATCGTCGGTTGATACCGTGGAAAGCGACTCGAGCACGAAGCGAACGGCAACAACCAGGACGACCACGGCGATCACGGCGACGGCGATCAACCGCACCGGGCTTTTCGGTTTCGCCGCGGGATGGGGCGGTGCGGCACCGCCGGCATCCGCCGGTCCGGGTTTGTCAGTCGTCGTTGATTCCGCCTTGGAAGGAGTGCTGGTATCCATAGTCGATGCGTCTGGCGGGAAAGTGAATCACATCACAAATGTACTGCACGCAAGATCGTCCAACGCGTTGTTAGCGGATGTAGGGAATTTCGCCCGAGTCCCGGTGGCGAGTTGAATCTGCCCTTACGCATCCAATCGGTATCCCAGCCCATGCACCGTAAGGAGATGAGCCGGCTCTCCGGGCGTGGCCTCGATTTTCTGGCGGAGTTTGACGACGAGCTGGTCGAGGGTGCGCGTGGTCCCGTAATACTCGATGCCCCAGACTTCCGTCAGGATGGTCTCCCGCGAGACGGCGTTGCCCCGTTCGCGATGGAGGACGGCGAGGACTTTGAGTTCGCGCGGGGTGAGTTCGAAGGCCTCCCTGCCACGCGTGCCGCGAAGCGCGCGGCAATCCACGCGGACTTTTCCGAAAGCGATTTCGTCGGGAACTTCCGCAGCCACGGCGCCGGGCGTGGCGCGGCGGAGGAGAGCCTGGACGCGGGCGAGCAATTCCCGGAGGGAGAAAGGTTTGGTGACGTAGTCGTCGGCGCCCAATTCCAGGCCCACAACCTTGTCGATTTCCTGACCTTTGGCGGAGAGCATGAGGATGGGCGTTCGGTTCTTCTCCGCGCGCAATTCGCGGCAGAGATCGAACCCGCTTTTTCCCGGCAACATGATGTCGAGCACGACGAGATCGGGGTGGCGTTGACGGATAATGGGCAGGGCCTGCGCGCCGTCGCGGCAATCGGTCACTTCGTAACCTTCACTGCGCAGGGCGTCGCAAAGGCCGAGGCGAATGTGGGCGTCGTCTTCGACAACGAGGATGTGCTTTTTCATGCGTCGGTGTGTGGCGCTGCTGTCTGATTTCTTACTCTTAATCTTAATCGTAATCTTAATCTTTCGGCGAGTCGGTGGGGATTACGATTAAGAGTAAGATTAAGATGCTGGTTGGCGGACGAGAGGTATGCGCAGCGTAAAGTTGCTCCCGCCGCCGGTGCGCGGCTGATACGCGACATCGCCGCCGTGTTCCCGCGCGAGTTGCTGCGCGAGTGTCAAGCCGAGGCCGCTGCCCTGGATCCCGCTGCTCAGCGAGTCGTGGGCGCGATAGAACGATTCGAAGATCTTGCGTTCGTCGCCGGCGGGCACGCCGACGCCGCGGTCCAGGACACTGACGCAAGCATAGCCGGAATCGAGGTAGGTGTGCAGTTCGACTTCCTTGCGCTCACCGGCGTATTTCTCGGCGTTGGAGAGAAGATTCACGAGGATTTGCGCGAGGGCGTCTTCATCCCCGAATACCGGATAGGGGCCTGGCGCGGCTTGCCACCGCGTGGTGAAGCCGCTCTCGCGGAGGTGCAATTCGTGACCTTCCCAGGTGCGCTCGATGACCGCGTGGAGATCGATCGGTTTCTTGTCGAACTGCTTCTGCTTCCGCTCGAGCCGCGCAAAATCGAGCACGTTGTTGATCAATCGCGTGAGCCGTTCGGCTTCGACCATGATGATCCGCAAATACTGAGGATACTTTGCCACACTTTCCCCGCGCCTATTCTGCATGAGCTCGGCAAACATGCGAATGGAGGTGAGGGGAGTTTTGAGCTCGTGCGAGACGTTGGAAACGAAATCGGTCTTCTGCTGGGCGAGCGCGAGTTGCCGGCGGGCGTCGGCGACGACCAGCCAGCCGCCACAGGCGATGACGGCGAGAGCCGCGGCGATGAGGAAGATGATGGTCCGGTGCAAGACCAGGGCGGACTCTCGAAGTTGTTCGGGCCGCTGCAAATAAAGCGCTGCTTCCCAATGTGGCAGCGCTTCACCGATTTCCGACGCCACGAAAGGATGCTTCCAATCCCGCCCGCGGATGCCCGCGGGTAGGGTCACCACCGGTCGCGCTTTGTCATCGAGCAACGCGAGGACGAATTCCTGTGGGCGGCTGCGCGAAGCGCCGTCGCTGGGCGAGTCGCCCTCGAAGGGCAGGACGTTTGGCCAGAGATCGCGCAGGTCGTCCGCGTCGATCAGGCAGCCGAAAGTGAAACCGGGCGCCTGGGCCGGTCGCAGCCAGAAAATGATTTCCAGTTGATCCTGAACGAAACGCGTGACGACGCCCTCGTTGGTGTCCTGGGTCAACGCCCGAAAATCAGTGTTCGCGATGGTGAGCTGCGACCAGGCGGGTCGATTGTTTTCGTCGGCCAGGCGTTGCGGCGCGACGTTTCGCAAGGTCATTTGTTGCCCTTGTTCCGCGGCCACGTCCTTCTCTGCTTCGCTCGTCTGCGGCGAGCTCTGCGGAATGGCTGGCGTGCTTGTCTGGAAGGAATTCGGTGACGCCGCAGGTTGGGCAACTGCGGTTTCCGGTCCTTTCATTTGTGGTGCGGCCTGGGGCATGGGAGCGATCGGCCCCCTGGCCGCCTTGGCCAAATCCGCGTCTGCGGCAGCCTTTTTACCCGAGGGAGGAAGAGCAAATGGCAGCGCCGCCCGTGATCCAGGCCGGGCCATGGCGGAGCTTGCCGGCGCTTGGGAGGTTTCGTTCTTCTGTTCGAGCGCCTTGGCGGGAGCGAATCTCCTCGTCGCCTCGCTCATTGTCTGCGTCTGGCTCGAGTTGGACTCGGTGCCGACCTTCCCTTTGACGCGGAGTTGGTCCGGCTTGGCCAATTCGTCTCCCGAAACCCAATAGACCGTGGCCGGGGTCGTCCCCGCGAGAAAGGAAGCATTGCCGAGGAGGAACTTTTGCCAGTCGGGATTGTTCTTGGCCCGCTGCGGCGTTGGCGAACACAGGCCAAAAGAACTGCCCAGCGAAAAGCCGACGGCCTTGCGCGGCCAGGCCCGCGCCAGCTCGTTCGGAAAATCATTGGCCACCGTCTGCGGGTCGGCCCTGACGAGCAATTGCCGCACGGTTTCGTTGAACGCGCGGCGCTGGTCGTCGATCAAGGCCCGGGCCGCAGCGGCCGCGTTTTCCGTCTCCTTTTGATAGAGCGCGGCGGTGCGATTTTCGAGGATGATTTGCTGCTCGTCCGCGCTATGCAGGGCCAGCCAGCCGAGGACGATGCTTGGCAGGAGCACCGCGAGGAGGAATATCCAGATACTCTTTTTCATCCCCATTCCCGACGGCGCGACACCCAGGAGGGTTGGTGATAGGGGCGCGATTTCATGGGCGGAACGCGGGGCATCTTAATCCGCCGGCGACTGCCCGGCCAGTTTTCATCCGGTAACGGCATGCCGGAAATCTAGGCAGGTCACCCGCGCGATGTGTCAGAAGCGCGTGCGGAGATTGTCAAAAAGATGTCAGAGGATCTGCTTTAGCGCTGCGGTTAGTGGTCCTTGTAGGCGGGCCGTTCGAGAGGGTTGGAAGAATTTTGGCTCGAGGAGCCCTTGGGTTTCGGGCCGAAGGGATCCGGCGTGGTTCGGTACATCCATGAACCGGGTGCGGGAGCCGGTGTGGGCGCGGCGGCTTGCCCCGTCGATCCCGAGTCGTCGTCTTTTTCTTTGGGACTGCAAGCGGCGAACGACAGCGCGAGCAGACAAACGGCGATTTTTTTCATGGATTTGGCGGTCGGGGGGTGGCGCGGAGCCACTGAAAATAGCAGGCCGTGAGGGGCGTGCACTCAGGAATGTGAACTAATATGCCGTTCCCATCGGCAGCCGCCACGTCGAGTGAAGCAGTCGGCGGTTCGGCGAGGCGATCCGCCAATTGCCAGGCGGAGCCGTTCTCGACTTGCAGGAAATCCAACGCCGCCTTGGGCAGCCACACGCCCACGGCGCGCAGGGTTTCCTGGCGATGCAAATTCACGACGATCAGGAAACGCTGATCGGAAGACGCATCGAAGCGCAAAAAGGCGTAGAGCCAGTGACCGCTCGACGTCTCCCCAGGGAGGCGCCCGAATTGGGTATTTTGGATATTCGCCGAATTGAGAGCGTAAAATTCACCGAGCCGAAAGGCGGGTTCATTGATCAAGATGAGTAGCCGGGCGTAGTACGCCCGCAGATCCTTTTGTTCCGAAGAAAGGCGGCCACCGTCGTAGCGATGGTCGTTCACCCACTTCACCATTTCCGGCATCGACCAATAGTCGAAAATGGTGGTTCGGGCGTCGTCGCCGCCGAAGCCCTCGGCGCCTTGCGCGGGCTCACCCACTTCCTGCCCGCTGTAGAGCAGCACCGGCCCGCGAGAAAGGCCATAGAGAATCGCGGAGACCGGCCGCCCGACCTGCATGCCGACACCGCCCCATTGGCCGGCGCCGGCGAGCCGCACTTCGTCGTGATTTTCCGCGTAACGCAGCGCCCGCGTGAAAAGCGTCTTATCCCAGATGATCGCGTCGAGGTCGTTCGCCCACCTCGGGCCCTCGTAAATGCCCTTGAGAATCTTGTAAGCCGGATCGTCGTAGACGGCGTCGAAACCAGCCGTGAGTAGATCCTGGAGGACGTTTCCACTTCCGACTTTCATCGGGTCATTGTCGTAGGCTTCGCCGACAAAGTAGACATCGGGTTGGCGCGTCCGGGCACGGGTCACAATCCACGACCAAAACTCCGGCGGAACCATGTGAGCCATGTCGCAGCGAAAACCATCGGCGCCCATTTCCTGCCAGTAGGCAATGACGGCATCCATCTTCCGCCAGGTATCCGGGACGGGTGTGAAGAGCTGCTCGCGAGTGGGGTAATGGCGTGCGCCGGTGGTAAATTCGTAGCCGTAATTCAACTTCACCGTTTCATACCAATCCTGAAGACCCGGCGCCCAGGTGACGGCGTTGTTGCCGGTGACTCGGCCGTTCTGAATCTCGCCCTCAAAGCGGCCGTCGCATCCGCCATGTACGCGGCAGGTCGCGCTGATGGCCGCGCCATTGGCAAAGGTCGGGAGGCGCAGCGGCGGCCCTCCGCCTGGTGAATCGCGCTGCAGGTAGTAGAAATTGTTTCGCGGGTCGCAGAATTTTGTTGGGTCGTCGTTCGTCCCAAAATCGAGATCCGGACGGACGCGTGAATGGTAACTGCGGGCGACATGATTCGCCACGAAATCGAGGAGCAGGCGCAGGCCGTAGACGTGGATGCGCTCGACCAACGCGTGAAATTCGCTCATCCGCTGTTCGGGATTCACCGCATAGTCCGGGCACACGTCGAAGAGATCCGTGATGGCGTAGGGGCTTCCGGCGAGGCCCTTGAGCAGATCGGGATCGTCCGGCGGCAGGCCGTGGTTTGAATAATCCGTGGCCGTCGCCTGACGAAATACGCCGGTCAGCCAGAGATGCGTGAAGCCCCTCGTCCGCAGTGAGGCGAGAGCGGCATCGTTGATGTCGGCAAACTTGCCGACCCCGTTTTCGGCGATCGTCCCGTTGCTGCGGCGCGTCTCGTTGGTATTGCCGAAGAGGCGGGGAAGAAGCTGGTAGATGCGGATGCGCTCGCGGCTTGGCATAGGACTTCTTAATCTTAATCTTACTCGTAATCT
The DNA here is from genome assembly GCA_036501065.1 of Chthoniobacter sp. Lineage (GTDB taxonomy): Bacteria > Verrucomicrobiota > Verrucomicrobiia > Chthoniobacterales > Chthoniobacteraceae > Chthoniobacter. Next base: position 7,970 of record DASYAY010000054.1, read on the forward strand.
TAATCTCCGCCGCGTCAGCGGTCGGGCATCTGAGATTAAGATTAAGAGTAAGATTAAGATCGATGAGCAATTTCCTCTGCATCGGCCACCGTGGCGCCGCCGGCCATGAACCGGAGAATACTTTGCGTTCTGTCCGGCGCGCCATCGAGATGGGCGCCCACGGGATCGAGATCGATGTCCGCCTCGTCCACGGCGAACTTTTGGTGATGCACGACGCCAAGCTCGATCGCACTACCAATGGACGCGGCTTGCTGGTGCGGAAACCACTGGCGGTATTGCGATCGCTCGACGCCGGGAAAGGCGAACGCATTCCGACGCTGCGCGAAGTCATCGAGACGATTGGCCAGCGGGCTTTTCTCAATATCGAACTGAAGGGGCGCGGCACGGCGAAACCGGTCTCGTCTCTCATTGACCAATTCGTTCGCGAGCGCGGCTGGCAGTATGGGGATTTCCTCGTGTCGTCGTTCATGCGTGCGGAATTGCGGGCCATTCCCGATCCGCAAATTCCCATCGGCCTGTTGCTCACGCGTCCCACGCGCCTCTATGCGTTGAGCGCGCGTCGCGTGCACGCCAGCGCGGTGAATCCTGCGGTGCGATATGTCACCGCGCGATTTGTCGAAGATGCGCATCGGCGCGGATTGCGCGTGTTCCCCTACACGGCAAACTCCCCGGAGGAAATTCAGCGCTTGAAAGAACTGGGTGTTGACGGTGTGTTCACCGATTTTCCGGAACGAGTTTTGGATTGAAGACAAGAACTTTTTTTGCTCGTCAGCACGAAAATTGCCTTTACCATCCGCCCATGCGACCCCTGCCCTCCCGCCTTTACGTAATCGCGTTGTGCGTTTTTATCGCTGGCTGCGCTTCGCGGCCCTTGCCTCGCTTCGAGAAACCGATCGCGCGCACCCAGTTCCAGCGCGTGCGCACGACCGCCTACACGGATACCGAGGAGGACCACAAACCGTACACCAATCACAACGCGCTCGGGGGAATCCTGCAATCCGGACAGATCCACAGCGCCGCAGCCGACTGGTCGCGCTGGCCGGCCGGGACCATTTTCCGCATTCGTGAGACGGGCGAACTTTACCAGGTGGATGATTATGGGTGGGCGCTCTCGGGAACAAATACCATCGACCTGTACAAGCCGTCGCGCGAGACGATGAATGCGTGGGGGGTGCGCGGGGTGACGATTGAGAATCTGCAATGGGGAGACCCGAAGCACAGCCTGGCCATTCTCCGCGAACGCTCCCACTACCGGCACGTTCGCCGGATGATTGGCGAACTGGAAGATCGGATGGCCGATCTCGAGAAGTCGGTGCCGTCGATGGGCGTTCCGCCGGAACCGGTGATGATTGCCTCGGCGCCATCGCCGGGGCCTGCGTCAGGTCCGCTCATTCAGCCTTTCACCACGTCGTCCTCGAATTCGCAAACTATCCCGCGCGCCGTCCCCGTTTCGGCAAGTCGCACCACTTCGATGACGCGCGATCCGTTCTATTCGAGCGGCAATTCCGGGCGGTAACCGGAATTTTAATTCACGATCTTGAACGCGCTCCGCGGGACGACAATGGATTCCGGCAGACCGCGGGCGGTGAGCGTCACGTGATCGTCGTCTTCGGCGGGTGAAAGCGTGACTTCGGTCCGATCGCCGGGACGGAAGACCACGGCCAGAGTGCTGCCCGGTTCGAGTTCTGCCATCCCATGATCGGCGTCCTCGAAATCATCCAACCACTCGACAGTTACATTCATAAGCATTAGGGGAGATGGCTCTTGTGCAAGATCGGACGGAAGGTCTCTGAAATCAAGTGCTGGCGGTGAAGCCACGCGGTCCGCGGAACTTGCAGCAGCGAAAAGCAAATTCTTTGCGGGCTTCGAAGAGCTCTCACCATTCGACCCGGTTGCCCCGGAAATATTCAAACAATTCCTACGCTAAGGGCGGTTGCCCTCGAGCGTCGCCACATCGGCCGGCGCCTCAAAGCCGTTGCCGAGAACGTTGCTTTTCACCCAATTGTCCTTGCCGCCTTCCACCTTGAGCGAAAGGCCCCGCTTCCCCGAAGTGATTTCCGCGGCAGGGCGATCGTCGCGCACCAGGCAATCGCTCACCCGGCAGCGCGTGCAATCCTTGAGGGAAAGGCCGATGCCGTCGCTGTCGAGAATGCTGAGATCGGTGAGGGTCGTGCGATCGCAGTTCTCCAGCGAAACCGCGGCGGGTTTTTTCCAGACGCTCTTCACGAGAAATCCGGTGAGCTTGCAGTCGGCGCAGTGGCGAAAGGTCAGGCCATTCAGATCCTTCGACCAATTGCCGTTGACGACGTAGCGCGGGTTCCGATCGAAATCATTGGGACCGACGACGATCGACTGGCTGTCCTCGACGAGGAGATCGTGCTCGAAGCCTTCCCAGAAAGTATTCCCGGTGATCGTGACGCCGCGGGCGTGCTGGAGGTGAATGTTGATCTTCACGTCGCTCATGGCGTTGCCCACGATGGCGACGTGGCCTTCATGGGTTTCGGTGGAATCTTTCAAGGAGGTGATTCCGCGGCCGATAATGCGGATGTTCGCGCTGCCGGCGGATTTGCTGTTGTGTTGCAGGGTGCAACCGGTGATGGCGACTTCATCGGTGCTGCCGTCGGTGGAGTCGAGGAGCACGTTGGCCGTTTCGGGAGCATCGGGCGTCATGTTGCTCTCGATGTCGCACGTGCCGATCTGGATGTTGCGAACTTCACCGCCGCGTGTGACCACTCCGCCGCCGGCATTGTAGCTGATGTGACAGCCGACAATGTTCGACTGGTGCAGGTTGACGTGGTCGTAAAAGACGCCGCAACCGCTGTTGTGGTAGAGATGGCAATCGGAGATGATGATGTTGCGGTCGCGCTTGGTCAGATGAATGGCGTGGCGAAGATCGTGAATCACCGTCTCGGTCACGGTGAGCTGCATCGTGCCGGTAGCTTCGATGCCGTCGGCTTCCTTGTTTCCTGCCGAGGCGGTGATTTCCAAACCGCGGACGAGCGGCATGCGTTGCTTTTCCCAGACATTGGGCTTGAACGACCCCGGATCGGCGGAGCCTTCGTGCGTGCCGACGAAGTGGAAGGCCGGCCCGCTTCCCGCCATGACGATTTTCGCCGCGCCATCCGCCACCAACCCGGTGAAGCCGGCCTTGTCGAGATCGATGGTGATGGTGTTCGTGATCCGATAACTTCCTCGCGGAAAGACGATGTCGCCCGTTCCGCTGTCCACCGCCTTTTGAATGGCGGCGGTGTCGTCGGCCTGTCCATCGCCGGTCGCGCCCGCTGTGCGCACATTCGTGTTTTGGCCTTCCGCAGAGAAGGCGTGGAGGGACAGGGCGAGGAGAAGGAGGAAAGGGATTCTGGGGTTCATCGCCCCAGTCCTAAACCGTTACGACGGCGAAAGAAAAGAAGACCTTCGCGCAATTCGGACGGCCGCTTCAGGCTTTCCCACTTGGGGCGAATCCGGGAATATCCAGTTTCTCGGCGATTCGTCGCGCTCGCCGGAGAGCTTCCTCCATGCGTGCGGCTTCATCGGCGCCCCGCAGGTCGCGGCACGCCGGATGTGCTTCGGGCGAAGTGATGAGACCGAGGAGATGCAGGACGTGCGCGGTGCTGTGCTTGTAGGCCGAGGCGCTCAGACGCGCGTCGAGCCGGAAGACTTGATCTTCGAGCGATTGGAAGGCCTCGAAGAGTTTGTAGACGCGTGTATCGAAGTGCCCGGTTTCGGTCGGGAATTTCTTGCCGTGCGCGATGTCGAACAACCACATGTCCCGGGCGGCGCAAATCAACGGCGCCGCACTCACGGCAGCCCCGATGAGCAGGGGAAGCCCGAGCTTGATGGCCGTGGCGATGCCGAAGTCGTCGCCGCTGTGCGGGGCAAAATCGAGGCGCAGGTCGCGGCACATCGCCGCCCAGTAGAGAAAGTGCGGCTCATCCAACGTGGAGATCTTTCCGCCGACAAATTTTGGATGCTGCGCGAGTTGCCAGAGCAGCCAGGGCTCGTACGGGGTGGCCCACGGGACGAAAGCCGGTTCGAGCGCGTGGACGATGCCCGGACGGATGAGCCACTCGGCGATTTCGTAATAGGCGTCCCGGCGCCGCTCCGGATCGAGGGCATTGAGGCCGCGCGAAGTCATGAGCATGACTTCGCAGTTTTCGTGTTGCTGGACGATGTCGAGCAGCGGCCGGTACCGTTCGGCGCGAAAGTGAGTGTCGTTTTCCGCGCCACGCGCCGTCACGCCGGCAATGAATTTCGCTTTGGGGAATTCGGCGCGAAAGCGTTGCAGCACCTCCGCGTAGAGAGCGTCGTCCAGGTCGAAGATGTAGCCGGTGTCGGCGTTGAGCACGGTGGCCAGTTCCACTCCGTAGTGATCCGCCGCCGCCTGCATCCAGCGGATGCTCGCGGCAAACCCGGCCCAATCGGGCTGGCGATCGTGAAACGGAAGCAGAGCGGCGGCGCAAAGGCGGGCTTTGGTCGTGTGATCGACGAGTTCTTCTTCGCCGACCCAGGCCCATCTCGTCTGGCGCCAGGAAGTTTGCGGGGTGAGTTCGCGGGGATCGGAAATGAATTTCTGCATGAGAGTTATGGCCGCTCGGCCACGTAAAGATGGGTCCACTGGCCGCTACTGACATTGAAATAGATGCGCTTGCCATCGTCGCTGAAGACCGGGTGCGGATGCGAAACGCGCCACGATTTCGCGCCGTGGGAATTATCAAACTGGTCGATGACGACGTAATCATTGCCGCGGGCGTTGGCCACGACGATGCCCCAGTCGGTGGCCTTTCCGCCGAGGACGTCCATCGTCGTGTCGGTGATGAGCAGTTTGCCATCCGGGCTGGCCGACGGATGATCGCCACGGCACTTGGGCAGACCCGGCACGCGCTGTTCCTTGCCGGTGTCGCTATCGATGAGCGTGAAGTCCGCTTCGGTGATGGTCTTGCCGTCCGGATGCCAGGCGGGGTGTCCCCAGTTGTTGCGCAGAAAAAGAAACCGCTTCTCCGCAAGGTTGTAGCAGATCAGGCCTTCGCGTGCGCTCGCCTGCTTGCTGCGCGGATTGCCGTTGGTGTGCCCGTTGCTGGCCAGCTTGAAAAAGACGCGCGACGCGTCGGGACTGAGGATGGGGAAGAAAATCGAAATGGGTTGGTCGCCGTAGGCCTTGGCGAACCAGGCGGGATATTGAGCGCGCGTGGCGTCGGCGGTGAGCACCGTCTGGATTTCTCCCGTGGCGACGTTGAGCAATTCGAGATCGCGATGTGCGCCGGGGTTCCAGTGCAAGCCGTAGATTGGCACGAGATCGCCGTGACGTTGTCCCCAGCAGGCCAGCCGATCCTTGGCCAGGACACGCTCCACTCCGGTGTCCACGTCGACTACCCCGACAAACCACTGGCCATCCCGCTCCCCGTGAAAGACGACGCGTTTGCCATTCGACACCCACTGCTGGCAGGCCGCGCGGTGCGCATCTTCCACATCGAGATTTTGCACGAGCACGCGTTCGTCGCCGGTCGAACGGTTGCGGATGCGCACTTCGCCGTGCTGCCCGTCCTCGGTCGTCGAGGTGTAGAAGAGCAGCCATTTGCCGTCGGGACTTTCCGGGCAGGTGTTGAAGTAGGAGTGGATCGAGTGGCGCTGTTCGTTCGGGACGACCGGGTGGACGTTGACCCCGGACCGCCAGGGGGCGAGGGGATCGTCCGGATTGTCGGCGGGGAGCGCGATCGGGGCAAGGAGGCCGATGAGGAACGCAGGGAGGAGGAACTTGAACATGGCGGGTATCTCGAGAAAGGGCGTCTTAGCCCGAACAGCGTATCACGTCCCGATTGTCTTCTTAATCTCCTTCAATTTCTGAAATTCCGGACGTTGGGTGTAGTACTTGTCCAGCGGGTAGCATCCACTGACCATTCCATTGCGCGGAGCGGTTGTGCATTCGCTGAAAGTTCGACAGATGAATTTCTTTTCCATGGTGCGGCCATGAATCGCATCCGTGAGCATGGCCGGATAGGAAAGCACCGCGCGACCGAGACCGATGGCGTCCGCCCAGCCTTCCCGCATGACCGCCTGGGCGACGTTGGGCAGGAATTCCTGCAGATAGGTGTATCCCGAGCCGATGATATACAGGTCTTTCGGGGCGCGGGCTTTGATTTGCCGCACGGCTTGGATCTGACGTTCCACGTCGATAATCGGATCATAGGCCGGTTGGTAGCCGTCGCTCGGTGGGAATGCCGCCGGCCTCTGCAAATGCGGTGTGTAGTAGGGGGACCCGGCGCTGGTATTCAGCACTTTGATTCCTAGTTCGCCGCAGAGCTTTACGAAGGCGAAGGTTTCGGTGAGATCGATTTGCGTTGGATCCTCGGCATTGACCCCGAAGCCGTAGCGGTAGGGAAGGCAGTCCGCAAAATCCTCGGGGATGCCCGGTCCCAGTTTGCCCGGCTGAGAAAGCACGGGATCGGGCCGATGCGGCACCTTGTCGAAACAGCTCAGGCGCACGCCGAATTCGATAGGATTGTTGTCGGCGCGAATGCCGGCCACGATTTCGCGCAGAATCCGCGTGCGGTTTTCGAAGCTGCCGCCGTATTTGCCGGGCCGGGTATGGGCGCCGAGGAATTCGTGCAGGAGATAGCCGTGGCAATGTTTGACGTCGACGAAGTCGGCTCCGATCTCCCAAGCCACGCGCGCCGCGCGGACGTAGTCGCGAATCAGTTCTTCGATTTCCGCATCGGTGAAGACCTGGCTGTCGCTGGTGACATTGAATTTGCGGTCGAGGATGGGATGACGAAAGGCGATGCGCGATTCCCAGCGCTTGTCGTGCGGCCGGCAGAAGCGGCCCGAATGGGTGAGCTGAAAGCCGATCACGAGATCGTCCACGGTCTCGTATTTTTCCGCGTGCGCCTTTTTCAGAATTGCCAGGAGTTCGGCGATGCCGGCTTTGTTTTGCTCGGTGATGATGAGCTGGTTGGGATTGGCGCGTCCATCGGGGCGCACGGCCATCGCTTCACTGCCGCAAATCATCTTCGCGCCGCTTTCACCGAAGCGCTGCCAGCGCCGCCGCATCTCGTCGGTCACACCGCCGCTGGTGGTTCCGTCCCAGCCTTCCATCGGATGAATGACGATCCGGTTACCCGGCCGCTTGCCATTGATGACGAGCTCGGCCGGTTGCGCGAGGGGCGAGGCGCTGGTGACGAGCTCGTCGTCGCATGGCAGGTCGATCCCGAGCGAAGCGCAATAGGCGCGAAAGTCGGCCGGACTTTTCAGGGTGGGCAGGCGGGTGAGGCGTGTTGGGGTGCTCATCGGCGGGAATTGAACAAAAAGCCGAATCATTGGTAAAACAGTGCTTTCCGATCATCACGAAAGGTTTTTCCGATGGAACTTTATCAGCTCGAATATTTTCTCGAAGTCGCCCGTCAGCGAAATTTCACGAGGGCGGCTGCGCGCCTGCATCTCGCCCAGGCGGCGCTCAGTGAACAAATCCGCAAACTGGAGAACGAACTGGAGACACCGTTGTTCCAGCGTGGCCGGCGGCAAAGCACGCTGACCGTCGCCGGCGAGACGCTGCGGGAACATGCGGAGAGCTTGCTCGATCGGGTCGCGGCCGCGCGCCGGGCGATCGAAGCGGTGGTGGGATTGCGCGGCGGACGGTTGGTGATCGGCGCCATTCCCTCAGTGAGCGCAGGCCTGTTGCCGGCGGCGGTGCGCGCATTTCGGCGGCGCCATCCCCAGGTCGAATTGTTCATTGTCGAGGGGACGTCGGAGTTCGTGGCCGAGAGTGTCGAAAGTGGGCGCGTGGAAATCGGGATCATCCAGCATCCTCTGCCCGCTGGGCCGCTCGACGGGAGGCTCCTGTTTTCGGAACCGTTTGTCGTGCTGGCCGCGGCAAATCACCCGGTGGCCCGGCGCCGGCGAGTGGACCTGGCATCCCTGGCCAAGGAACCGTTTGTCTTTTTCAAGGGGCGGGCCCGCGATAGCGCTCTGGCCGCATGCCGGGTGGCGGGTTTCGAGCCGCGACTTGCTTGTGAGAGCGGGGAACTGGAAACGGTGCGCGCGTTGGTCGCGGCCGGACTCGGCCTGGCGCTCCTGCCGGAACTGGCGGCGCAGAAGGCCACGCCGGCTTGTTCGATGGTCCGTCTCAGTGGGCCAAAGGTGGAGCGCAAGCTCATCGTTGTGACCCGGCGGGGACGCGCTGTATCACCAGCGGCGGCGGAGTTTGAAGAGCTTTTGCGGAAGCGATGAGGAGGGAGACATCCAACATCCAATGGGCCGCCCGCAGACACCCCCGCCATGCGAAGTATAACTTCGCTCCTTAGTGCGTTCCCAAGTGCAGAGACTGTGTGAAAAGTCGGCGGTGCTTATGCAAGTCATTGATGAACTTTTGTAAGTCATCGAAAGTTCGTCGGCGAAACTCGATTTTTCGGGCTTTTCACACAAACTCGCAACTTGGGAACGA
>DASYAY010000055.1:0-94266 GCA_036501065.1 Chthoniobacter sp.
CCGCCCAGCCCGGAGGGCTGAAGGACCGTAGCCCCGGATAACATCCGGGGATCAGGCTCGTCCCATCGGACTCACCCCGGAGGGGTGGCGGACCGGATCCCTTGGTCTGATGCTCTGGATCCGGCACCCCTGCCGGGGTGCGGCCGTGGCGGGGTCGCGTGTTCCGGGGGTGTTACCCCCGGCTACGGTCCGGTCAGCCCTTCGGGCTGCAACGAGTCACCCTATTTCACGAGACTCAATAGTATCTCCGGGTTAGCTCATGCCTGGCCTCTAACATTCATCCTGATCTGCGCGCCGCAGCCAGGGTCGCCCGCTTTGTCCGACGTCGGGCTCTTTAAGTTCCATCGTAGCCGCCATCGAAATGTCTCGATCACGAAAAAGACGCACCATTTCGGCGGATCGTTCCATAAGTCCTATAAGTCCTATTCCTCCCATCCGTCCCATCCGTCCCAAAGCCCCCCGCCAACGCCATTCCTCCATCTTATTCCATTTTCTATCTTGACTCCCATCCCCAAAGTCCCAACGCGATGGGCGTGAAAGACACCGCCCTATCTTCCGACCCATTACCCAACTCACGCCACGAAGCCTTCGCCCGTGAAATCGCCTCGGGCAGAAACGCCACTCAGGCCTACTTAAACGTCTACGGAACGAAAGTCCGCCCGTCCGGCCCGGACCGCCCGTCCGGCCCGGACCGCCAGTCCGGTTCGGACCACCCGTCTACCCCGAATCGCCGTGTCGCCTCTACCGGCGGCTCCCGTCTTCTGCGCCGGAAAAACATCGTCGCCCGCGTCCAAGCCCTCCAGCAAACCGGCGCCGCCGGTGTCGCCTTGGATCTCCAGGAAATCCACGCTTTCCTCACCCGCGTCGTCCGCACACCCGCCGGCGAGATCGCCCCGTCCAGCGATCTCTGCTCTCGCGTTAAGCAAACCCGCGATGGCGCCACCGACGTTTGGATGCCCGACAAACTCGCCTGCCTCCGCCTCTCCGCCAAACTGCAAGGCTTCCTCGATGTTACCCGGACCGCCCGTCCGGTCCAAACGGTTAGTCCCGCCCAAACATCCGACAAGTCCGACCCACCCCCGCCATCGCCAGCCGACGCCCCACCCATCCTCACCGAGGAACTGCGCGCAATCCTCATCGCCCGACACCGCGCCGCCCTCCAAGCCTTCCAGAAACAAGCCGAGAAAGAGCACGCCGCCCAGGAAACGCCCCCGGTCCCAGAAAAGCCCTCCAGCAAGGAACACGACGCCCACGGCGAAAAAACCCTTCACCACGAAACCCCACCCGCACCGCCCGCACCACCCGTCCAGTCCGCATCACCCATCCACCCCGAACCACCAGCCCGGCCCCGACCATCCAGCAGCCAAAAGTCCACCCCCGTCGCGACCCGTCAGGCCCCCGTCACGCCAACACCCCCGCCAGTAGCGCCAGCGCCATTGGATGTTGGATGTGGGATGTTGGGTGTTGGATGTTCCTCCCCCCATCCGCAACCAGAACGCCGAAGCATCCCCCAAAGCACCCCTCATCATCCCCTATCTTCCACCAGAGTAACTCCCGATAGTTCCTCGGCAATAGTCATCATTTAACAACATCCAACCCCCTCCACTAAAATCGCAGTTACAAATCGGAAAGTTACATGACCAACCCGCGGCGGCTCTCGACTCTCAACCCTCAACTCTCAACCTTTCCGCGTTTCCTTCGCCCAGGTATCCTTCAGCGTGATCACCCGGTTAAACACCGGTTTCCCCGGCGCGCTATCCTTCGAATCGAGGCAGAAATAAGCCAGTCGCTCAAATTGGTAACGTTCGGCCATGGTCGCATCCCGCAGGCTCGGCTCCAGTTTCGCCGTCACCACTTCCAGCGAGTGCGGATTGACCGCCTTCCGCCAGTCGCGGCCGTCGGCTTCCGGTGCGGCGTCGTGGAAAAGGCGGTCGTAGAGGCGGACCTCCGCGTCGATGGCGTGGGCGGCGCTCACCCAATGGATGGTGCCTTTGATCTTCCGGCTGCTCGTCGGGCCGCCCGTCTTCGAGTCCAGGTCCGCCGTGCAGCGCAGTTCCACGATCTTCCCCGCGGCATCCTTCACCACTTCCTCGCACTTGATGATATAGGCGTATTTCAGCCGCACTTCCCCTCCGGGCTTCAAGCGAAAGAACTTTGGCGGCGGCACTTCCGCAAAATCGTCCTGCTCGATCCACAACTCCCGCGAGAACGGCACCAGGCGCGTCCCCGTTTCCGGCTTTTCCGGATTGTTTGTCGCCGGCAACTCCTCGGTCTTTCCTTCGGGATAGTTGGTGATCACCACCTTCAATGGCCGCAGCACGCCCAACCGGCGCAGCGCCCGGCTGTTCAAATCCGCCCGGATGGCGTGTTCGAAAACCGCGTAATCCGTGCTGCTGATGAACTTCGTCACACCCACGCTCGTCACAAAAGCCCGGATCGCTTCCGGCGTGATCCCGCGCCGGCGCAATCCGCTCAGGGTGGGCATCCGCGGATCATCCCAACCGCTGACCACACCTTCATTGACGAAGGCCAGCAGCTTCCGCTTCGAGATCACGACATGCGTCGGCATCAGCTTGGCAAACTCATACTGGTGCGGACGCGGCTGCCGCACCGGAAGGCTGTCCACGATCCAGTCATAAAGCGGCCGGTGCACTTCAAATTCCAGCGTGCACACCGAATGCGTCACCCCTTCGATCGAATCGCTCAGGCAGTGCGCGTAATCGTACATCGGGTAGATGCACCACGCGTTGCCGGTGTGATGATGCGAAGCGTGCCGGATGCGATAGAGCACCGGGTCACGCAACCAGACATTCGGATGCGCCATGTCGATCTTCGCCCGCAACGTCCGCGCTCCGTCCGGAAATTCACCCGCTTTCATTCGAGCAAAAAGATCGAGGCTCTCCTCGATCGAACGGTCGCGCCAGGGAGACGGTTTCCCCGGTTCGCCCGGTGCACCCCGGTACGCATCGGTCTGCTCCGGCGTCAGGTCGCAGACGTACGCTTTCCCCGCCTTGATCAAGTCGACCGCATAGTCGTGCAACTGCTGAAAATAATCCGAGGCATAAAAGGGTTCGACTGCCGCTTCACCGGGCGTGGCCGGCTTGCCCGACGTATCGCCCGCGTGCTTGAAACGCAGCACCTCGTCTGCCCAGTCGCCGATCAGCCACTTCACGTCCGCGACGATGCTTTCCACATACTCGACGTCTTCTTTCGTCGGGTTGGTGTCGTCCATCCGCAGGTTGCACGTGCCTCCAAACTCCCGGGCGATGCCGAAGTTCAGGCAGATCGATTTGGCGTGCCCGATGTGCAGATACCCATTCGGTTCCGGCGGAAAACGCGTAATCACCCGCTGCACTTTTCCGCTGGCCACGTCCGCAGCCACGATGTCGCGGATGAAATCAGAAGGAGGTGGAGTGATGGGCGTTTCGGTACTCATGAATAGGAAAGGTCTACATAAGAGTGGAAACGCTCCAAGTCCAGCGTGCGCACGCCCCGATGCCGTGCGCCGAGCGTTCGAACCCTTCAGGCGGTCCGCTCCTGGAAGACGTTTTCCGTTTCCTGGAACAACGCCGCGAAAAGTTCGTCGGCCTTGCGATGGCGCACCAGCGGAGCCGCCTCCTCAACCACTCCGATTTCGCACTTGCCAACTAACACAGTTGCTCTGCGTTTTTATAATCACGTTCTCTGACCTTATGCAGTTAAGCGGCGCTGATCTTCACCGGCACGTTCCCGCGGATGGCATTGGAGTAAGGGCAAATCTTGTCGGCCTCGGCGATCATCGCTTCGACTTCCGCGGGTTCGACGCCGGGAAGATCGACCTTCAGTTCCACTTCGAGGGCGAATCCGCCGCCGTCCTTGGCGCACAACGAAACCACCGCGGTGACGCTGAAGTCCGGCGCGAGCCGCTCCTTCTTCAAACCCGCGATGTATTGGAGGGCGCTGCCGAAACAAGCCGAATAGCCGAGGCCGAAAAGATGTTCCGGGGTCGCGCCTTTTTTGCCCGTACCGCCCAATTCCTTGGGCAGGGCGAACCGGATGTCGGCGTTGCCGTCTGTCGTAGTGCCGCGGCCGTTGCGCCCACCGACGGTGGTGGCTGTAATCGTGGTCAGAGTTTTCATGCTCATTCTCGGTGTCGAAATTCAGTTCAATCGTTGGTCAGCACGACGCGATACCGGGCCTTTCCCGACCGCAGCCGTTCGATGGCGTCATTGATCTTCGACATCGGGTAATGCTCCGTGATCGGCGCGATCCCGTGCCGCGCACTGAACTCCAGCATGTGGTCGATCACCGTCGGACTGCCGGTCGGCGAACCGGAGATGGAACGCTGCCCCATGATCAAGCTGAAGGCCGGCACTTGCAGCGGTTCGACCACCGCGCCGACGCTGTGCAGCCGGCCATTGGGGGCCAGCGTATCGAGAAGGCCGGGCACGTCCGGCGGAACGTTGATCGTCGAGATGATGAGATCGAAACTTCTCGTGAGTTCCTTGAGCACGCCGTCCTTTTTGGTGTTGTGCACGAAGTGCGCGCCGAGCTTGCGAGCTTCGGCCTCCTTGCTGTCGTTGGTGGTGAAGGCGTGCACTTCGCAGCCCCACTTGTTGGCAAATTGCAACGCCATGTGGCCCAGCCCGCCGATGCCGATGACCCCGACACGCGCCGTCGAGGGAACATCGTAGATGAAGAGCGGCGCGAAAACGGTCACACCGCCGCAGAGCAGGGGACCAGTGATCTCCGAAGTGAGCGTTTCCGGCAGGGGCCGGACCCACGGCCATTGGGCACGGACGCGATCGGCAAAACCGCCGTGCCGGCCCCAGATCGTGGCCTGCGCCTGGGCGCAAAGATGCTGGTCGCCGGAAAGACACTGACGGCACGACAGGCAACTGTGGGCCGTCCAGCCGATGCCCACACGCTGGCCGATCTTGACACCCTTGGCGTCTTCGCCGAGGGCGACGACCTTGCCGACAATCTCGTGTCCCGGGACAAATGGATAGTTGGTCATGCCCCACTCGTTATCGAGCATCGAGAGATCGGAGTGGCAGAGCCCGCAGTGAGTCACCTGGACTTCGACGTCCTCGGCGCCGAGCGCCCCGGGATCGAAGCTGAACGGCTTGAGTTCGCCCTTGGCGGAAGAAGCGGCGTAAGCGTGAAATGTGTTCATAGGGTGCAATGGGTCAGGTTTGGTTTCGGATCAGTTGGGTGGCTATTCAAATTCGAAGATGGTTTCGACGACGACCGGCGTCCCGATGGGCAGGCTTTGCACGCCGGAAACCACCCGCACGTGGCCGTTCTCGGTGCCGAAGATTTGGGCGAAGAGATTCGAAGCTCCGTCTGCCACCACGGCGTGCTCGCGAAACTCTGCCGTGGTGGTCAGGGTGACGCTCAGCTTGACCAGCTTCTTCACCCGGTCGAGATCACCGAGATGCTCGTGCGCAATGGCCAGGGCGTTCATCGCCGCGATCCGCACTGCTTCGCTGCCTTGCTCGACGGTGAGGTTTTCGCCCAGCCGCCCCGCGATGGCCAGTTTCCCATTCACCACTGGAAGCGTCCCGCTGAGGAAGAGCAGCGATCCGGCTTCGCTGGCTTCGACATAGCTTCCCAAAGGCGTCGGCGCTTTGGGCAACACCAGGCCGAGTTCGCGCAGGCGCGCTCCGGCTTTGGCCGCAATCGCAGGGTTACCGGCCGGCATGGACGCCTCCATCGACGCGAATGTTTTCGCCGGTCACAAACGTGGCATTCTGGAGGTAGAGCACCGCGTCGACGACGTCGGAGATTTCGCCCAAGCGGGCGAGGGGATGAAACTTCGCCAGCGCCTCGTGATCCCCACCCGCGTGCATCGGCGTGTCGATCGTCCCGGGTGAAACCGTGTTGAAGCGGATGTTGTCCTTCGCGTATTCCAGCGCCAGCGCCTTGCTCGCCGCCGGCAATGGTGACTTCGACAGCACTGCCAAAAGCGCAAGAACGTCCCGGCTCGGTTGATCGGCAAGCACCGCGGAGATACTGACGACATGTCCCGATTTTTGCTTCTTCATCTGGGGAATGACCTGCTGCGTCATGAAGAAGAAGCTGGCGACGTTGGTGTTCATGACCAGGTTGTAGTCGTCTTCGGTGTAATCGGTGAAAGCCTTCGGAATGAAAATGCCCGCGTTGTTCACCAGAAGATCGATGCGGCCGAAATGTTGGATGGCTGTGTCCACCACTTTGGTGGCGGTTTCCTTCTTGCTGATCTCACCGTCGACGAGAACGAGATTCGGCGAAGGCTTGAGATCCTCGCACTTGCTGATGCTTCGCGAGGTGCCCACGACCTGCCAGCCGCGTTCGACCAGCGCCTGGGTGATTCCCAAACCGATTCCGCTGGAAGCACCCGTGACGATGGCCGTGAGTTGCTGAGTGTTTTTCATGGGCCGGCAACAAACGCCCACTGGAGCCGTCCGAGAAATTGAGTGTTTTTATCGGACCAATCAATAAACTTCATGCCCATGCGAGTGCCCGATCTCGACCTAGATTTGATGCGCTGTTTCGTCAGCGTGGTGGAATGCGATGGCTTTACCCAGGCGTCGAAGCGCCTGCATCTCACGCAGTCCGCGGTGACGATGAAAATCAAGCGACTCGAGGACCTCTTGCAGCGGCGGCTGTTTCTCCGCACCACCAAGCCGCTCGAGTTGACCCCGGAAGGCGAAATCGCGCTGGGCTATGCGTTTCGGTTGCTGGAGTTGAATCACGAAATGGTTCGGCGACTGGCGAAGCCGACGGAACCGGAGACGCTCCGCCTTGGAATCGTCACGCACTTTGGCTACCATTTCCTGCCCGTCTGGCTTTCGGAGTTCCGCAAGGAATGGCCGAACGTTCGCCTCGTAACTGACGTGGGCGTGACGGGCGAGTTGATCAAAGGGCTGGGGGAAGACCGCTTCGATCTGGTGATCGCCGGCAGCGGCTATACGGCGATGGCCGATTACAAAACGGTGGCGATGATTCAGGAGCAGCATCTGCAAAAGGAAACGCTCATCTGGGTGCAAGCGGAGAATTCCAAAATCGATCCGCGAAAGGATCCCGTGCCGCTCGTCATGTTCGGGCCGCTCTGCCGCTTCCGTCCGATCTGTCTCGAAGCCTTGCGCAAGGCCGGGCGCACGTGGGAAATCGTTTATGACGGCGGCAGCCTCACCTCGGTCCAGACCGGCGTGGAAGCGGATCTGGGTCTTTCGGTGCTCTCTCCGCTCTCACTGGTTCCCGGTATCGAGATTGCCGGCAAAAAAGCCGGGCTTCCGCCACTGCCCACGGCCGATCTTTCGCTCTACAGCCGCAAGTCGCCGGCGGAACCCGTGGTGCAGCGCCTCGCGGCCTATATCAGCGAAGCCGTCGAGCGCTGGGAGAATGATGCCCGCCAGGCTTCGGGCCGATCGCCGCGAAAAGCTTCGAGGGTTCCCGCGCTGGCGGCGAGTTAGCCACGCATGGAGACAGGTCGCTTCGATAGATTGAATGACGATGTCATCGCCATCATCAGGAATCTGAAACCATGAAAACCCGGAAACTCGGAAACTCGGACCTCGCCATCACTCCCATCGGCTTTGGCGCCTGGGCGATTGGCGGCAATTGGAAATTCGGCTGGGGCGCGCAAAACGACGTGGATTCCATCGCGGCCATTCATCGCGCGCTCGAGCTCGGCATCAACTGGATCGACACCGCTGCCGTCTATGGGCTGGGGCATTCGGAAGAAGTCGTCGCCCGGGCGCTCGCCGCATGGCCGCACCAGAAACCTTATGTCTTCACGAAGTGCGGCATGGTCTGGAACAAGGAGGGGGAAATCGACTATTCCCTCAAGCCCGATTCGATCCGGCGCGAAGTCGAGAGCAGCCTGCGCCGATTGAAAGTGGACGTGATCGATTTGTATCAAATCCATTGGCCGGCCGACGACGCCGCGGAAACCGAAGAGGGCTGGACGACGCTCGCGGAACTGAAGAACGAAGGTAAAGTCCGCTGGATCGGTGCCTCCAATTTCTCCGTGCCGGAACTCGTTTCCGCCCAACGGATCGCGCCGGTGACGTCGTTGCAGCCACCCTATTCGCTGATTCGCCCGGATGCCGGAGAAAAGCTCCTGCCCTTCTGCGAACGCGAAGGAATCGGGGCAATCGTTTATTCGCCGATGGCTTCCGGCCTGCTCACCGGGGCGATGACTCGCGAGCGGATGCGCGCCCTGCCTCGCGAGGATTGGCGCACTGGGAATCCGGAATTCCAGGAACCGAAACTCACCAGGAACCTCGCCCTGGTCGAACGGCTTGCCGCGATCGGCAGCCGGCACCGCGCGACACCGGGTGAGACAGCGATCGCCTGGACTCTGCACAATACCGCCGTCACCGGCGCCATCGTCGGCGCGCGCCGTCCGGATCAACTCGATGGCATTATCGGCGCCGCTGACTTCAACCTCACGGCCGAGGAAATTGCCGAGATCGAAGGTTCGAATGGCTGATTTCGTCACGGCGTCGCGTGGCGCGCAGCGGGCCGGTCATCCGCCCTTGCGTCGTGACATTCCAGGTCGATAAAGCTGTCATCACCACGCTCGTCGCGGCGGCCAGGTTCGGCAGGACGGCAGGCGGCGGCTTCGCCGCGCAATGAACTCTGTGGTCAAAATGATGCCCTCGTGAATTGGCGAGTCTTACAGATTTGCCAACTGCGCGAGCGCCTCCGCCAGCGCGCGATAGTTTTCGGCGCTGTTGTAAGCTTGCGCCGAAATCCGGAGGTAACGCCGGCGCGGCTCATCCCACCGAACGATCGGAACTTCGATGCGGTATTCGTCGTGGAGTCGCGCGTGGATTAGATCGAAGCGCCCCACGTCGAACGGCGGTTGCTGCAACGTCTCCGGCAACGGGAGTGTCGCCATGCTCGCGAGAAATTCATCGGGGCACGGCAACGCGACGCCCAGCCGTGTGGTAATGGCTTCCCGGCCGGCGACCGCCAGCGCATGATTGCGTTCACGCAATTCCTCCCAACCGCCGGGATAAAGTCGGGATCCCCAATCGAGCGCCGCCGGCACGCTGAGCCACGCGGAAGGGTCCAGGGTGCCGGGCCAGTCAAACCGATCGTGAAACGCGCTGCGGCCGGCCCGGCGGGTATTTTCGCCATGGCTGACGATGGCCGGACGAATCGCATCCTGACGATCGGGACGCGCCCAGAGAAATGCCGCACCCTTTGGCGCGCAGACCCATTTGTGGAGATTGCCGGTGTAATAAGCAGGACGCAGCCGGGCGATGTCCACGGGCACTGCACCGGGTGCATGGGCGCCATCGACCAGCGTTTCGACGCCACGGGCCTCCAGGGCGCGGACGATCTTCTCGACCGGATAGACCAGCGCCGTGGGGCTGGTGACGTGATCGATCATCGCCAGGCGCGTCCCCGGCGTGACGTTCGCGAGAATGGCATCGACGATCTGCAAATCGTCGCGCACTGGAAATGGGACTTGGGCAACGACGACGCTCGCGCCGGCACGCGACGCGGCTTCGATGAGCACGTTCCGGCAGGCGTTGTAATCGTGATTGGTCGTGAGGAGTTCGTCACCCGGCGATAAGCGCAGCGACCGGACCACGGCGTTCACACCGGCCGTCGCGTTGGTCACGAAGACCAGGTCAGTGGGGTCTGCATTGAGGAACTCGGCCAGCTTCTCTCGCGCCGCATCGAGAAGATCCGGCAGATCGCGCCAGAGAAATTGCACCGGTTGCCGTTCCATGCGGGCACGCCATTCCGACTGCGCGGCCAGGACCTCGCGTGGACACGCGCCGAAACTGCCGTGATTCAAAAAGATCACGCTGGGGTCGAGCGTCCAATGGTCAGCGAGCGAGGAAGACACTGGGGAAGGATGAGGGATGAAGGATGAAGGATGAAGAGTAGAGCGCGCTTCGCGCGGATGGGAACGTGCGGAGTCCTATTGGATGTTTGATGTTCCGGCGCAGCCGGTTTTCTCATGCCGGCACTGCTGCCGGCGCCCATTTGTGCCGCTCCAGGAATTCGGTCGCGAGCGTCTTGTAAGCGGTCGCTCCCAGGCCGCCCGGATCGTATTCGTTGATCGGCTTGCCATGGCTGGGCGCTTCACTCAGGCGGACGGTCCGGGGGACGACTGTCTTGAAAATCACGTCGCCGAAATGATTTTGCACTTCCGCGATGACCTGCGTGGCGAGGTTGTTCCGCATGAACATAGTCATGAGGATGCCTCCGATAGTCAGCGACGGATTCGCCCCGCATTCCCGGATTTGGTTCACGATCTGGTAAATCTTGCTCAAGCCTTCGAGGGCAAAGTATTCGCATTGCAGGGGGACGAGAAGTTCGTCCGCGGCCGCCAGCGCATTCGTCATGAGGATGCCGAGCGATGGGGGACAATCGAGCAGAACGAAATCAAATGTGGAATCGTTGCGAAGCTGCTCCATGGCGGCCCGCAACCGCGTGAGATGATCGTCGGCACGAGCCACTTCGATTTCCGCACCGGCCAGGGCTAGGTCGCCGGGAATCATCCACAGATGTTGCCAGCGCGTGGGCACGACCTTTTCGGCAATCGGGGCGAGGCCGAGCAGCGGCTCGTAGATACTGTGCCCGTCGATCGTCGGCAACCCGAGCGCGCTCGTGGCATTGGCTTGCGGATCGAGATCGATGAGCAAAGTTTTCACGCCCTCCGCCGCCAGACAGGCAGAGAGGTTGACGCTGGTGGTGGTCTTGCCGACGCCGCCCTTTTGATTGGCGACCGCGATAATCTTCATAGGGCAGGGGAGGGTGAAAGGCCTTTCACCGAGGTGCAAATCCAATCCGCTCGCAGTGCGGCAGTCCATCGTGCTTCCACGGAGGAACCTTCAGACGCGCCAAGGCGCCTGTGTCCTCCCGCATTAGCGGCATTTCGGTTGGATCTGCGAGTTTTCTCAGTCACAGACCACCAGAGTGGGGGCGGGAAAATAATGAGGCAGATGACATTGGCGAGCAAAGGGTATGCTCCTTCGGCTCCCGTTGCCAAAGGGAAAAACCGTTCGCTGGAGCTCCAGTTTCCGGTTCCAGGTTCTGCGCATCGTGCGCTTCCCCAGATTTCAGAGGCAGCTTCCGAATCGAGTCATTGGATGTTGGATGTTGGGTGTTGGGTGTTGGATGTTGGATGTTCCCTCCGGAATCCCTTCCTATGATCCCGATTACCGAACGCTTTCTCTCTGACGCTGGCGGCTGGCAGGCCCTGAAACAGGCCCGCGCCATCCACCAAATGGGGCGCGTCCTGGAGGCGAAATACGAGCCGCCGCTCCTCGAAGGCCGCGTCCGGGAAGGCGCACAGGAGTACCGAACGGGTCTGAATATTTTGTCGGCGTCCAACGTGGAAAACCTCTGCACCTGCCGGGAAGCGCGGTTGCGCGGGGTCATCTGCGCCCACGCTCTGGCCGTGGGACTGGAAATCATCAAACCACGCGCGGCCGAGATTTCCAAAGGAGCGGCCGGATCTCCATCGATGGGTCAGGGATTCGACTCGTCGCGTAGTTCCGGAAGCGCTTCCGCTTCCCGGCCCGCGGGAGAGCGGCCCAAGTTCCATCTCCATGTGGAAGGTTCGCTGAATTACCTCACCGCGCGCCTCGATGCGGAATATTCATCGGGCCGAAGCACGCTGGCTGGCGCGCGTTTCACGCACCCTGCCGAAGAAGCCGCCATCGAGCGCCTGCGCAAGGCCGGCTTCACCGGGCCCGATGGGAAAGGTGAACTCATTCTCAAAGGCGAGCCGCGCATTCTCGCATTCTTCGCCGGCGAACTCCCGCGTCTGGAGCGCGAATGGAATGTGTCGCTGGGAGCGCGATTCGATTACGTCACGCGGGATATCGAGCGCATCGAACCGAAGCTGCAAATCCGCGGGTCCGGGGAAAACTGGTTCGACCTCTCCCTCGAACTCGGCACGCGGAGCGGCGAAACGTTTTCCGCGGCCGAGATTCAGCGCCTGTTGCAATCCGGCCAAAGTTCCACCCGGCTGAAGAATCGCAAGGTCGCCGTGTTCGATCCCGGCCTGCTCGATGAACTCCAGCAGGCGCTCACCGATTGCAACCCGAAGCAGCTCCAGCCCGGCACTTACCGCGTCGCCCGCGCCCATGCCGGCTATCTCGATACCCTCGCGCGCGAACGTAATGCCACGCTTCGGGCCGATCCGCGCTGGATTTCGTGGACCGAGATTCTACGCGATGTCAGCCGGTTGCCGTCGTTTGCGTTGGGTGACCTGGAAGAAGTGCTTCGCCCGTACCAGAAGACCGGTGTCTACTGGCTCAAATTTCTCGCCGACAATGGGCTTGCGGGGGTGGTCGCTGACGAAATGGGGCTGGGCAAAACGGTCCAGGCTCTCGCTTTCCTCCGCGACTTGGGAGGGCGCGCGTTGATCGTTTGCCCTTCGTCGCTCATTTTCAATTGGCAGCGTGAAGCGGCGCGATTCACCCCGGAGCGGCGCGTCCTCGTCGTTGCCGGGGAAGGCCGCGCCAAACTCTTCGGCCCTGAACTCGAACGCGCCGAGTTGGTCATCACCAGTTACCCGTTGCTTCGGCGCGATGCGGATCGCTACCGGGATTGGGAATTCGATGCCGCGGTCCTCGACGAAGCGCAGCACATCAAGAACCCCGATAGCCAGAACGCCCAGGCCGCATGCAGCCTCCGTGCCCGCCATCGCTTCCTCCTCACCGGCACTCCCATCGAAAACTCGCTGAGGGATTTGTGGTCGCTCATGAATTTCCTCATGCCCGGATACCTCGGTTCGGCCAAGGATTTTCGCGAACGTTACGAGCGTGACATTCAGAACGATCCGCTCGGCGCCACGGCGAAACGGCTGCTCCAGCGGATCCGCCCCTTCGTTCTCCGCCGCACGAAGCGCGTCGTCGCCAAGGAACTCCCCGAGAAAATCGAGCAGGTTTCCTATTGCGAGCTCACTCCGCGGCAGAAGGAAATCTATACCGAGCTGGTCACCTCCACCCGCCGCACGCTTTCCGAATTGGCGGCCGAGAAAAATCAAAACAAAGCGCGCATCGCCATGCTCACCGCGCTGCTGCGCCTGCGCCAGGCCTGCTGCGATTTGCGGCTCCTCGGAGGCGAGGGGATGGACGCCGACCAAGCTTCCGCCAAGATCGAATTGCTGCGCGAGTTGCTCGAGGAAGCGATCGACGGCGGACACCGCGTGCTGGTCTTCAGCCAGTTCGTCTCCATGCTCACCTTGCTGCGCGAAGCGCTCACCGCCGATGAGATTCCCTACTGTTATCTCGACGGCTCGACCAAGGATCGTGGCGCCGAAGTGGACCGCTTCCAAAACGGCGAAGCCCCGGTTTTCCTCATCAGTCTCAAAGCCGGTGGCGTCGGTCTCAACCTCACTGCTGCTGACACTGTGATCCACTTCGACCCCTGGTGGAATCCCGCCGTCGAAGCGCAAGCCACCGACCGCGCCCACCGCATCGGCCAGCAAAAAGTGGTTACCGCCTACAAACTCATCGCGCGGGACACCGTGGAGGAAAAGATCCTCGCGCTACAGCAAAAGAAGCGGGCGCTAGTCGATGCCACCATCGAAAACGAACAGCCGCTCATGGAGGGCCTGAGTATGGAAGAAATCGGAGAGATGCTGGGAACGTAGTGGGAAGAAATCGCGTATCGGGCTGACTGGACATTTATCCAATTCCTCGCCACGATTTCTGGCATGGAAATGAACGCTTTCGAGCGCAGTCTGCGCGCATTTGTTCGCCGGATGCCATTTCAGCCCTTTATTGTCGAGCTGACGAGTGGTTCACGCTTTCAGGTGCTTCATCCCGAGGCGCTCGCTTTTAACGCTGGATTGGCGGTCTACATCGGCCCCGATGGACCGCCGAGCTTGTTCGATCATGACAGTGTGGCCCAGCTTGTGGGTACTGCCAGTTCTCCGGCAAGCCCGGATGCCTCGTCTTGACCTGCAAGGGAACGATCGGCTTTCCGCGCGACAGCGGCTCCGGCCAACGACCCGGCTGCCCGCGGCGTCAAGCGTCGGACACGGTTTGCACCACGCCTAGCTTTTCCAGGACCTCGGGTGGTGGTCCGTCGAACTTTGCCAGTGGCACATTGCCGACATAGCCGATGGCTTTCCAACCGGCTTCGGTTCCGTAATAGGCGCTGGCGGCGAGAGAGCGGAACTTCAGAAAGAAGGCTGCCGCTTTCTTGAATTCGGGTTTGGCGTCGGCGGGCCAGCAGATGTCGTCGGCGATGGCGCGCTTCTCCTCTTCGCCGAGCGATGGGAAGGATTTTGTGAAGCGCTTCGTGGATTCTTGTTCCAGCCATTGCAGGCCGGGGAGTAATTGGTCGCGGTCCTTTTGTTGAGCGGGATAGGGTGCGCTGACCCATTCGTCGATCATCTCCGGCACATGGACTTCGCTCGCGGGGGGGCCGAGGTGATCGGCTGGGAGAATGAGATCGGCCAGGGCGGTGACGGTTTCGCGCTGGGCTTTGGTTAGCGTCAGTGGCCAGAAGTCTCCGGGCTGGTAGAATTTCGAAAGATCCGGATCGGAGCCGTAGCCTTTTGCGGCTGGGGCGGCGGCTTCGAGGACGTTGCTTCCGAGATTGGGTAGCTGCGAAGCGGCAGCGGCGGCGGCGAACCATTTGAGAACGGTCCGTCTTGGAACCCGTGTGCTTTCAGCGGATGGCGCATCCGAACCGAACAATTCGATGTTGGGTGTTGGATGTTGGGTGTTGGATGTTTCTCCGCTCACAGGTTTCCTTTCCGGGCTTGATCGACGATGTGATCCGCGGCACGCCAGGCGAGCGCCATGATCGTGAGCGTTGGGTTCTTGTCGGCATTCGAGGGGAAGGGGGAACCGTCGCAGAGGAAGAGGTTCTTCACGTCCCAAAGTTGGTTCCACTGGTTGCAGACGGATTTTTTCGGATCGTCGCCCATGATCGCGCCGCCGACTTCGTGAATGACTTTGCCGCCGGCTTCGATGACTTCCTTGGGAACGCCTCCGGCGCGGACATGCGCCTTGCCTCCCATCGCCTCGATCATCGCGGTGAAAGTTTTGATGCCATGCGCAACCATGTTCAATTCATGGTCGCTCCAGCGCCAGTGCCAGCGCAGGACGGGGATGCCCCACTTGTCTTTCACCGCGGGGTCCAATTCCGCGAAGGAGTTTTCGTTGGCGATCATTTCCCCGCGGACGGTGTAGCCGACTTGTGAGCCGTAATAGCGCCGCGCTTCCTCTTTGAATTTAGTGCCATACGCGCCGCGCGCGAGATCGTCGGAAAGGGGATTGCGGCCGCCCGGCATCGAACGCGAGCCACCGTACTCGACGTGGTAGCCGCGGGGAAAATCGAGTTTCCCGGCGAGCTGTTCCTGGTAGAGCCACCAGGGAATATAAGTATGCGGACCGCCCGCGCCGTCGTCGTTGTATGGCGGCAGGTTTTCCAGTGCGGGAATTTGTCCGCCGACGCTGCCGCCGACAGAATCCATGATGTATTTGCCGACGAACCCCTGAGCGTTGCCGATCCCTTGCGGCGAATTGGCGCTCTTCGAATTGAGGAGGATGCGCACAGTTTCGCCGCTGCTTGCGGCGAGGACGACGGCTTTCCCGCGGACGCGCGCTTCCTGGCCCGTGGATTTGTCGATATAAAGAATGCCGTTGGCTTTGCCATCCCGGCCGAGCAGGACTTCGCGCGCGTGGGCGTTCGGGATGATGTCGAGATTACCCGTCGCCAGGGCCGGAGGCAGATGCACGGTGGTGCTCTGATAATTCGCGCGCAGACTGCAGCCGCGGTGGCAGTCGGTCGCCCAAAAACAAGCGCCCCGCGCCCGCATGGAATCGGCGATGATGCGCTGGGCCCGGGCGTCGCCGGGATAGAGCTTGGCGGGAATCGTGTCGGCATCGAGCGGACGCGTGAGGACGGCGCGATGGATGGGGATCACCGGGATGCCGAGCGGCTTGACGTGTTTTTGCAAGTAGAGCTCGGCGGCGCGCGCCTTGGGTGCCGGGAGGAGCACGCCAGGGGGCGAATTGGGCGTGTTCTCGCGGCCTTCGTTCGTGCCGAAGACGCCAATGAGCATTTCCACCTTGGTGTAGTACGGCTCGATGTCTTCGTAGCGAATCGGCCAGTCGAAACCAAGTCCATCGCGGGATCGCGGTTTGAAATCGTAAGGGCCGTTGCGCAGGGACATCCGGCCCCAGTGGTTGGTGCGGCCACCGAGCATCCGCGGACGCCACCATTGAAACTGCTCTTCCGGTTTGTCGCTCGCTTGGGTGTAGGGTTCGTCGGGAATCGTCCAACCGCCATTCACGGTGGCGTCGGTGAAACCCATCTGCTTGTCTGGCGTCGGCGTGTTCAGCAGCGGCACCTGGTCGGGGCGATGAAACATCGCCGTTTGCGTCGCTGGATCGTAATCCCGGCCCGCCTCGAGCATCACGCACTTCAGCCCGGCGAGCGTGAGAGTGAAAGCCACTTGGCCGCCGCCCGCGCCCGAGCCGACGATGATCACGTCGTATTCGGGCTGGGATTTTGAAGAAGTGATGACGGGCATTGGCTTCTCAGATTTCGATGGCCCGCTTTTCTGCATGCGAGCGCAGGGCGGCGGCGAAGATTTCGTGGCTGGTCACGGCTTCATCGGGTGTGGCGCAACCGAAACGTTCGCCGAGCTGGCCGGCGTGCTCGGCGGCGAAAGCGGCCAGCATTTGCTGGAAGCAATCGGGGAAGCCGGCTTCGAAAATGCCGCCAGTGACTACTGGGAAAGCGCTTTCGCCCATGCCGACGTCGTAACGATCCCAGGTCTGTTCCTTGCCGCGACGGAAGTGCCAGAGAGTCTTCGGTTCCTTGGTCGAGAAGCGCACGCCGCCGTCGGTCCCATAAACTTCGAGATACCACGTGTTCATTTCACCGGGGGCGAGACGCTTGGTCTCCAGGCGCATGGGCACGTCGCGGCCGGCAATCTCCACATCGCAATGGATGAGGGCATTGTCCCAGGTGTCGCACGGGGCCATGCTACCTTTGCCGTCCGGGCGCTCCGTATAAATCTTCTGCAACTGCGCATAGACCCGGCGCGGCTTCCAGCCGAGGCGCAGCGGCACGTGCACGGTGTGCATGCCGAGATCGCCCATCACTCCGATTTCGCCGCAGAACTTGTTCTGGCGTTTCCAATTGATCGGCTTGCTCGGGTCAAGATCGCTGGCGTGGTGAAAGCCGCTGCGAATCTCGAGCACATGGCCGAGCTGCCCGCTCCGCAGATAACGGACGGCCTTCTGCACGCCGGGCAGGAAAGGAAACTCCGAGGAGCAGCGAACGAATCGTCCCAACTCTCGCGCGGTCTCGCGGATTTTCCGGGCGGCCGCGAGGTCCACGCCGAAGGGTTTCTCGGCGAAGAGATCCTTGCCGCTTTTCAGGACGGAAAGATAGAGGCCTTCGTGAAGATGATGCGGCACGGCGACGTAGACGACGTCGACGTTCGGGCTGGCACAGAGTTCGTTGGAGTCGGCGGTAAAAAGCTGGACGGATGGAATGCGGCGAAACCACTCGCGCACCGGTTCGCTCAAGTCGCAGATGGCGGTGAGCTCCAGTTGCACGGGTGCGTCGGTGAGCGCACACCAGCGGCCAATGGCGCTGGCCATTTCCCGGCCCATGAGGCCGCCTCCGATGATTCCCAGACGCAGCGTTTTCATTTGCCGGCTCCGATGAATTTCACGGCGTCGGCCGCGGAAGCGCCGTCATGGACGATGGCCATGAGGGCGCGGGTCATGCCCGCCGGGTCGCGGTGCTGGATGATGTTGCGGCCGTAGACGATGCCCGCGGCGCATTGCTGGATGAGCTTTTCCGTGCGGCTGAGAATCTCGGCATCGGGGGCCTTGCCGCCGCCGCGAACGAGTACCGGAATGCGCCCGGCGATTTCCACGACTTTGTGATAAAGACTCACGTCATCGGTGGGATCGGCCTTGATAATATCGGCGCCGAGTTCCACCGCCTGGCGGACCAGGGGCAGGATCTTGTCGACATCGCCGTCGACCATGTAGCCGCCGGCTTGTTCGTTCGGGCGAAAGACGAGCGGTTCGATCATCAGCGGCATGCACCAGCGCTCGCAGTCGGGCTTGATCTTGAGAATATTTTCAATGCACTGGTCGGTCACTTCCGGCTGTCCGGGAATGCGGAAGAGATTGACCACCACGCAGGTGGCATCGAGGCGCACGGCCTGCTCGACGGCGTTGCCGATGATGCGGCTGAAGAGGGTGCGGGGAAGTTCGGCGCCGTAGACATTGGCGACATCCGTACGCAGGACGAGCGCCGGCTTGTTTTTACCGGGAATGCGCTGCAGGAGTTCGGCCTGGCCGATGGTCAGTTGGATGGCGTCCGGCGCGGCGGCGACGAGAGAGCGCACGGCCAGTTCGAGGTTCTCGATGCCTTGGAGAAAACCCCGCTCGTTGAAGAAGCCGTGGTCGATGGCGACATCGAAACAGCGATTGGATTTGGGATTGAAAAGTCGGTTGAGGCGGAAGGCTTTCATGAAGAGGAATGGGGAGGGTGTCGAGCGATGTGGCAGGGGGCAAGTGGGAAAGTCCGGGCCGGACTGGCGGTGTTCAGGTCGGGCCGTGAGATCCCATTGTGCCGCCCGTCCTATCCGGGGTGAATTTCTGCGACGAGCGCGTGAATCTTCGTTTCGAGGTCGGCGGCCTTGGCCTCGGCTTCCGGCAGAGGCAATCCCGGATTCACCCCCGGACGCTTGTGGCCGACGTCGGTGAGCCAGGCGTCGCCGAGAACGTGGACGTCGTCATGAACGAGCTTGCGCAGTTCCGCGCCCTTGGGATTGGCAGCCAGATCGGCGCGCAGTTTGTGCCACCATTCCACGTCTTTGGGTGCCAGGGCGGCAATGATCTGGTCGGCAATGAGCGCGTGGCCTTCGGCGTTCGGATGCACGCCATCCTTGGCAAAGATGAAATCGGGATTGGTCTTCCGCTGCGCTTCGATGAAGGCGTTCATCGGTCCGTGGATGTCGATGACTCGCCAGCCCTTGCTGCGTTGATCGAGAAGCCAGGCTGAATAGCGGTCGAGTACAGTGTTGTAGCCGCCGAGCAGCGAGGCGGGCGCCTTGCCGTCGGGGCCCGGTGTGGGGCGCGCGGCGAGGGCGTGGAAAGTCGGCGGCGTGAGATGAATGATCTGGGCGCCGGCCGCGGTGACTTTGTCATGGAGCCAGTGGATGCCATCGCGAAACTTGGCAAAGCGCCCTTCATCCAATGGCAGGTAAATGCCGTCGTTCATGCCGTAGCAGGCGAAGACCAGGTCGGGCTTGGTTTTCGGCAGGGCGCGGTCAAGGCGTTCATGCAGGTCGGGACGGGGAAACTTTCCACCAGCGTGACCCTCTTCCGAAAGTCCGGAAACCGTTTCACTGGAAAGGCCGAGGTTGATCACTTCGAATTCCCGGGCGGGGTAACGCGTGACGAGGTAAAGCTCGAAGTCTTCCACGTAACCACCGCTATGCGTGATGCTGTCTCCAAGAAAGACGATGCGCTTGACGCCGGGAAGGAAGTCGTCCGCAGCGCGCAACGGAAGAGTGAGGAAGAGGAGAGATAAAAGGGGGAGGAGAAATCGCATGGTGACATCCAACGAAGATTGAGCGCGGAGTGCAAGCGGCGGATGGGGCGTGGGGAGGATGAGACAATCAGACAGTCAGACAATGAGACCAGCAGACAGACTCCGCGAAGCTGCGGCTGATTGTCTGATTTTCTGACTGTCTGATCGTCTCGTCATTCGCCCTTCTCTTCCTCGCCGTCCTCTCCTTCCTCCGCCTCGGACGCGGCAATCCCGTTTTGCAGTCCGAGCACCCCTTGCGCATCCATCGCCGGCAATTCCTCCGCTGGCCGCAACTTTCTCTCCATTACGCGGGAGCGCTTTTTCGCTTCCTCGATTTCCCGCGAGGCCATTTCCAGCCGGCGATGCACTTTGTCGAGGGCGTCGCCGAATTTTCCGAACTCCGTCTTCACCGCGCCGAGCACTTTCCACACTTCGCTGGATCGCTGTTCGATAGCCAGGGTGCGGAATCCCATCTGCAAGCTGGTGAGCAAGGCGGCGAGCGTGGTCGGCCCACAGACGGTGACACGGGATTCGCGCTGCAGGGCCTCGGTGAGTCCGGGCCGGCGCAGGATTTCGGCGAACAGGCCCTCGGTCGGAAGGAAGAGGATGGCGAAGTCCGTGGTCTTCGGCGGGAAGAGGTATTTCTGGCTGATCTTGCGGCATTCGGCGCGGATGCCTTGTTCGAGCGCCGAAGCGGCGAGCTCAGCCGCGTGGCCGTCGCCGCGTTCCTGGGCATCGACGAGGCGCGCGTAATCCTCCTGGGGAAATTTCGAATCGATGGGCAACCAGATGGGCGTCTTGTCTTCGTCCCGGCCGGGCAGCTTGATGGCGAATTCCACCCGTTCCAGGCCCTCTTCGCGGGGCGAATAATTCCGGACGAACTGGTCCGGCGTGAGAATCTGCTCGAGCAGATTGCCGAGTTGCACCTCCCCCCAGGTGCCGCGCGTCTTCACGTTGCCGAGGATTTTTTTCAAATCGCCGACACCGACGGCGAGCGACTTCATTTCGCCGAGTCCGCTGTGGACCATTTCGAGGCGCTCACTGACGATCTTGAACGATTCGCCCAGGCGTTGTTCGAGCGTCTGGTGGAGCTTCTCGTCGACGGTCAGGCGGATCTGTTCGAGCTTGGCTTCGTTGTCCTTTTGCAACTGCGTGAGCTTGGTTTCGACGGTCGTGCGCATGGCCTCCAGGCCCGACTCGTTGCGCTTGCTCAGGTCGCCGAGCTGCTGGGCAAAAGCCTGCAAGCCTTCGCGCTGGCTGGCGGTGGATTCATTGAGACGCGCGGCCAGGACCTCGCGAAAGTCCTTCAAGGCATTCTGCAATTCCGTGCGATTCTGGGCGTCCGCGGCCCGGGAGGCGTCCTGCATTTGCTGGAGCCGGGCATCGAGCGTCGTACGGAGATCATCGAGTCGCTGCTGCAGGGCCGTGGTTAATTCCCGGACGGCGCCGGCGATTTCCTCGCGAGTTTGCCGGGCTGCGTTGAGATTTTCGGAGCGGCCCGCCTGGAGCTCCGCACGGACGGCTTCGTTGACGCGCTCGACCTCGCTGCGAATGCGGTCGTTGATGACCTGCTCCGGTCGCCGCAAAACCAGGACGACGAGGATGATCACCGCTGCGAGCGCCAACGTCGTGGCGGCGATGAGCAGTGAGAGGAGAACGGGGTCCATGGGCACCCGGTTTCGGGGATTTGGGGGAACTTGTCACGCTTCCTTCCGCGTGAATCGCCGGGAAGGAATGAGACAATCAGAGAGACTCCGCGAAGGCACCCCTGATTGTCTGACAGTCTGATTGTCTCATCGTCTCATCCCTTACTGGGGAGACAATGAGACGGGAGGCACGCGATGCCGGCAGATCACTTCATCAGGTGATCCGCGAGGAAGGCTTCCATCTTCGTGTAAAAATCGATGCGATTTTCCGGGTTTTCGAATCCGTGGCCTTCATCCATCTTGACCATGTATTCCACCGGATGACCGTTCTTTTTCAAGGCAGCCACGATTTGTTCGGCCTCGGCGTGGTTGACGCGCGGGTCGTTGTAACCCTGGGCGATGAAGAGCGGCGCCTTGATCTTGTCGGCGGAAAAGAGCGGCGATCGTGACCGCAGAAGCGCCTGGTCGGTTTCGGGATTTCCCACCCGCCGGTACATGACATCGCGGAAGGTCTCCCAATACGGCGGAATGGTCTTCATGAAGGTGAGCAAATTGGAAATGCCGACGTAGTCGACGCCGCAGGCAAAGACGTCCGGTTGGAAAGCCAGAGCGGAGAGGGTGGCGTAGCCGCCATAGCTGCCGCCGTAAATGCCGACGCGTTTTTTGTCGGCGATTCCCTGGCCGACGATCCAATTCACACCGTCGACGAGATCGTTGAGCATCTTCCCGCCCCATTCCTTGTCGCCGGCGTGGAGGAAGTCTTTCCCGTAGCCGGTCGAACCGCGGAAGTTGATTTGCAGCACCGCAAAACCGCGGTTGGCGAGGAATTGCACTTCCGGATCGTAGCCCCAATCGTCGCGCGCCCAAGGGCCGCCGTGGACGACGAGCACCGTCGGCAGATCCTTCGGCGCAACGCCCTTCGGCAGGCTGAGGTAACCGTGGATATCGAGTCCATCGCGGCTCTTGAACGAGATTGGTTTCATGCCCACGAGTTCATTGCTCTTCAGCCACGGACGCGGACGATAGAGGAATTTCGCCTCACCAGTGTTTCGGTCGTAAAGATAGGTGGCGCCGGGATCGGTAGGGGAGTTGAAAGCGATGATCCACTTGCGCTCGTCGTTGTCGGAGTTGCGGAAGAGCACTTCGCCGTCGTGGACCTTCTCGAGCGCGGCCAGATCCTTCGAAAATTGCGGATCGAATGACTGGAAGACCAGCTTGTCTTCGTTGAAAGCCACGGCGAGCAACTTGCGCGTCTTGTCGCTGATGATGACGTTGCCAATGTCGTAATTGGGATTCTGGGCGAGAACCGTTTCCTTGCCCGAGGCGATGTCCAGATTCACGAGGCGCGTCGTGTTGGAGCCGCGGGCATCGGTGAAGTAGAGAGATTTGCCGTCTTCGGTGAATGCCTGGATCGAGGCATCTTCCTCGTCCGTGTACGTCCCGAGCGTGCGGAATGGGCCTTCGCCGGTATCCCGCACGCGGATTTGCGTCTTGCCGCCCTCGACTTGCGCCGCGCAGGCGCGAATCACCCCGTGGGCATCGGCGTACCAGGAGTCGACGTCGCCGGGATTCGTTTCCACGAGCTTCTGTTCGCCCGTGGAGATTTTCACCTGATAGACGTCGAAATACTTCTTGTCGCGGGCATTGAGGGAAATGAGCGCTTCGTCGGGATGTTCGCGTGGCAGATCGATGATGTCGGCACGCGCACCCTCCTGGGGCGTCAGGTCTTTGGCCGGTTCCTCGGGCTTGAGGGGATTGACCCGATAGAGGTGAAAGTTTTCGTTCCCACCCTGGTCCTGCTCGTAGAGCACATAGGCGCCGTCGCGGGTCCAGGCGAAACTGAAAATGCCGCGCTTTCGATCGTGGGTCACGGCTTTGGCTTTCGCGAAGTCTTCGCCGACTTCGCAGACGAAGACGTTCATCCGGTTCTCCTCGGGAGCGAGAAAGGCGAAGCGTTTGCCATCCGGTGAAATCTCCGCGCTGCTGATTTTGGGATTATCGAAAAACTCTGTGACCGGGATGATCGGCGGCCGTTCCGCGGCGACCGCGGCAGAGGCGGTGATGAGACTCATGGTGAGGAGGAAGGGGAGATGGGCAGTCATGGCGTTTTCCAAGGAAACATCGGCGATCATGGGTGGGCTGGCCGCTTCCAATTCATGGCCCGGTCGGCCAAAGAGGTCACGGATCGCTCCGGATAAGATGGAAAAAGTTTTACCGAAAACGATAAAAGAATTCGAAGGCCGCGCGGGTTTACTGCTAAGTCCACGCCAACCCTAGAATTGTGTTTCGCATCCCTTTTCTCACTTGCTTGGTTTGTTTGATTGGTTCGGCGTTGGCGTCCGCGGCCGAGCCAGAGGTTCCGTTGCCGGCCGATCTGGCGCCGCTCTTTCAACCTCCTGCCGAATACGCCGATCAATTTGGGACATTTCGTTCACCGCTGAAATTCGCCAATGGCCAAGAAGTAAAGACTGCCGCCGATTGGGCTCGCCGCCGGAAGGAAATCCGCGAGCATTGGTTCGCGATCATGGGTCCGTGGCCGCCGCTGCTCGACAAGCCGCAGCTCACCATTCTCGACCGGGTCGCACGGGAGAGTTTCACGCAGTCCCACATCATCGTCGAAATCGCTCCGGGACGGATGTCTGCAGGCTATCTGCTCGTGCCGAAGGGCCAGCCGAGATTTCCCGCGGTGGTCGTGCCGTATTACGACCCGGAAACGAGCATCGGCTACCAAAAGGAATTGCGCGACTTCGCCTATCAACTGGCGAAGCGTGGTTTCGTGACGCTGGCGATTGGCTCGCCGGGAGGTGACGCGCGCAAGCCGGAGATCGGCGACGCGCAATGCCAGCCGCTCTCGTATCTGGCCTACATCGCGACGAACTGTGCGCAGGCCCTGGCCAACCTCCCGGAAGTTGATCCAAAACGCATCGGCATCGTGGGCCATTCCTACGGCGGAAAATGGGCGATGTTTGCTTCCTGTCTGAGCGATATCTTTGCCTGCGCCGCCTGGTCGGACCCCGGTGTGGTCTGGGATGAGAAGCGGCCGAGCGTGAATTACTGGGACCCGTGGTATCTCGGCGCGCAACCGGGTTCGCCGCGCCCACTGGGCCTGCCGGACGAGAGCCATCCGCGCGCTGGAGCGTATCGAGTGCTCGTGGAGCAGGGGATGGATCTCACCGAGTTGCACGCGCTCATGGCACCGCGACCGTTTCTCGTTTCGGGCGGGGCGGAAGATACGCCGGCACGTTGGCCCGCGCTCAATCATGCCGTCGCGGTCAACCGGCTTCTCGGCTACGAGCAGCGCGTTGGCCTTTCGAGCCGTCCCAAACACGATCCGACTCCGGAGTCGAACGAGCAAATCTACCGGTTCTTCGAGCATTTTCTAAAACCCAACCACCCATGAACCTTCGAACTCCCTGTCTGGCCCTCCTGGCCACAACCTTCCTCGCCTTCCAATCGCAGGCCGCCGAATTGCCGAAGATCGACTTTGGCGGAGTCCACGAAGAACACGTCATGATTCCGATGCGCGATGGCCGGCATCTCTCGGCGTATCTGTATTTTCCTCCGGGCGGAGGCAAATGGCCGGCCATCTTCGAACAACGCTATGCCGACATTACCGGCGCGGGTTCCCGCAAGGCTTCGGCGAAATGGGCGGAAAACGGCTTCGTCATTGCGGTCGTGAATTACCGCGGCACGCACGAGAGCGAAGGTGTCTATCGAGGCTATCGTTCGCTCGAATGGGGTAGCTTGAGCGACGGTTACGACGTCTGCGAATGGCTCGCGGCGCAGCCTTGGTGCACCGGCAAAATCGGGACTTATGGAGGTTCGCAGGCGGGTTTCGCGCAAAACTATCTCGCGGTAACTCAGCCCCCGCACCTCGTGGCGCAATATATGACCGATACCGGCCTGAGCCTTTTCCAGGAAGGTTACCGCATTGGCGGTGTCACGCGTCCGGAGCGGTTCAAAGCCATGGGTTCTGTGGCTCGCATCTCTCTCGATAGCACCGCGCTGCTCAACCAATGGGATCGTCACCCCGATTACGATCGCTACTGGCAGGACGAGGATTGCACCCTCCATTTCGATAAGATGAATCTGCCGTGTTTCACCATTGGCAGTTGGTATGACTTCATGGACCAGGGATCGATCCAGAGTTACATCGGGCGGCAGTATCATGGGGGCCCGGACTCGCGCGGACAACAGCACCTGGTGCTCGGACCGTGGCTGCACGGCGGTTATCCCAAGTCGAACAAGATCGGTGAACTGGTCTTCCCGGAGAATGCCCAATACGATGTCTACGGGAGCATGACGAAATGGTTTAACCATTATCTCAAAGGCCAGAACAATGGTGTCGAGAAGCAACCGCCGGTCCGCTATTACGTCATGGGTGCAGCCGGAGAAACGGGCGCACCGGGCAATGTCTGGCGCGAAGCCTACGACTTTCCGCCGGATGTGGAAGGCACGCCGCTCTACCTGCGCGCGGATGGTGGCCTGGATCACGCGCTGCCGCCGGAAGCTTCGAGCCATACCAGTTATGCCAGCAATCCGCGCCAGCCGATGAGCATTCCGGGCACGTCTTTTCCGGGAGCGCGGGACGCCCGGCCCTTTGAGCGGCAGAGCGAAGTGCGCACCTGGACGACGGCCCCGCTGGACGCGCCGACTGAATGGACCGGCGAAGTCCGCGCGCAGATCTATGTCAGTTCCACGGCGAAGGATACCGATTTCATCCTCCGGGTGAGCGACGTCTATCCCGACGGCCGCAGCATGTTGCTCATGGATTATCCCCTGCGCGCCCGCTACCGCGAGGGCTTCGACAAGGAAGTGCTGCTCACACCGGACAAACCCGCGAAGCTGAATTGGCACATCGGCTGGACGAGTATCATTTTCAACAAGGGCCATCGCATCCGCGTGACCATCGCCAGCACCGGGTATCCGCTCTACGAACCGAACAACCAAACCGGCGGACCGCAGACCGTGGATTGGTTGAAGAACGCCACTTCCGCGATCAATACCATCTGGCACGATCAGGCGCACCCGTCGCGGATCATCGTTCCTGAAATCATTCCGTCCCACTAACTCCCAGTCACCGTCATCCCATGAACATCACCCGTCGAACCTTCCTCAAATCCACCAGCGCCGTCGTTCTCGGGTTCCCCGCGATTGTCCGCGCGACGAACCTCAATTCGAACCTGCAAATTGTCGCCGTCGGCTGCTCCGGCAAGGGGCTTTCTGACATCCTGGAAACGGGATCGCATCCGAAGGCGAAGTTCGTCGCCTTTTGCGACGTGGACACCACGCATTTCACCAAGGCGGACGAGAAATATCCGAACACTCCGCACTACCAGGATTTCCGCGATATGTTCGCGAAGCTAGGCGATGGCTTCGATGCCGCGACGGTTTCGACGCCGGATCACATGCACGCGTCCATCGCGCTCGATGCCATGCGGCGGGGTAAACATGTCTATTGTCAGAAGCCGCTCTCGCACAATGTCTGGGAAACCCGGCAGATGCGTTTGCAAGCAGCGAAGTCTGGCGTCACCACGCAGATGGGAAATCAGATTCATTCGGCCACGGAATACCGCACCGCGGTGAAACTCGTGCGGAGTGGGGTCATTGGGAAGATCAAGGCAGTGCACTCGTGGCAGCGGAATCCGGGGAATGGTTTCACGCAACTCACGGCGCCGCGTCCGGCGGGGCCGGTGCCGGAATCGCTCAATTGGGACTGGTGGCTCGGCGTGGCTCCGCAGCGCGAGTATGTGCCCGGCATTTATCACCCCTTCAAATGGCGCGACTGGCAGGACTTCGGCAACGGCACCATGGGCGATTTCGGCTGCCACATCCTGGACCCGGTCTTTACCGCGCTCGAACTGACTGCGCCGGAGACGATTCGGGCGCAGAACGTCGGCTTCAATGCGCAGACGTGGCCCTCCGCCGAGACCATTCACTATCTCTTTCCCGGCACGGCGTGGACGGCCCACAAGACGCTTCCGGTCACGTGGTACGACGGCGGTCGCCTGCCGGATGTGGCGCTCGCGCAAATGCCTTCCACCGAGACGTTACCGGGCTCGGGTTCGCTCTTCATCGGCGAGGGTGGGACCATGGTCCTTGGGCACGTGGCGATGCCACGGCTTTTTCCCGTCGAGCAATTCGCGAGCTTCGAGATTCCGAAGGAACTGGGGACGAGCCACTATCACGCTTGGGTCACCGCGGCGCTGGGCGGGCCGAAAACCACGGACGGCTTCGACTACGCCGGGCCGCTCACGGAAACCGTGCTCTTGGGCAACGTCGCCACGCGCGTGCCGAACATCACGCTGGAGTGGGACGCCGCCGATTTGCGGATCAAGAATAGCGCCGAGGCGGATCATTTGCTCCGGACGAAAAATCGCGCCGGTTGGAAAATTCCCGCCGTGGCGTAGATAGTTGCACGTTGCCAAGAGGGCGTCTTAAAAAGTGGCACAGGCATCTTGCCTGTGGGGCCAGTAGGCGTCCCGCCTGCTGGATTTTTGGCGGGCAGGATGCCCGCCACCCCACAGCCGAGACGGCTGTGCCACTTTTTAGACGCCCTCAAGACAACGAGCGCGAGAGTTTCAACGGAGCCCGGACATTCCTGTCCGGAGGCCCGCCCGCAGACACTCCCGCCATGCGAAGTGAAACTTCGCTCCTTAGTGCGTTCCCAAGTGCAACTTGGGAACGAGAGCGGGCGAGCGGGATCGGGAGCGCGGCGTGTGCGAATTTTGGAGTGGCTCCTCCGGACAGGAATGTCCGGGCTCCGTTGTTTTCCGGCAACGGCGAACGCGACTTTTTGCGCCTGCATCTTGCCAAGGAACGCCATGCTTGTATGTGATCGCGGAGCCTTCATGCCACACGCTGCTGCCACCAAGCCATTCCTCTTTCGCCTCGGCGAATTCATTCGCTTTTCCCACACGGTCTTCGCCCTGCCGTTTGCGCTGATTGCGATGCTGGTCGCGGGAGGGGGATCGGTGCCGTGGCGTGTGCTCGGCTGGATTCTGGTTTGCATGGTGGCTGCGCGGACGGCGGCGATGTGCTTCAACCGGCTCGCCGATTGGGAGATCGACAAGGAAAACCCCCGGACTGCGGCCCGGCACACGCTGCTGGCCAGATCGAGTGCGTGGTTCGTCTTCGCGCTGGGCGTCGCCGTCTCAATCTTCGCCGCGTGGAAACTCAATCCGCTCTGCTTTTACCTGAGCCCGGTAATGATCTTCTTGATCACCTTTTACTCGCTGACCAAACGCTTCACCGCCTACTCGCATTTCTTCCTCGGCCTCGCGTTGAGCGTGGCACCGATGGGCGCCTGGGCGGCGGTGCGCGGAGAACTTTGGACGATCACGCCGTACTTCCTGGCCGGTGCGGTGGTCTGCTGGGTCTTTGGTTTCGACCTCATTTACTCCACGCTCGATGCCGAGTTCGATCGTCGCAAAGGGTTATTCAGCTTTCCGGCGCGGTTTGGGGTGCCGGCGTCTCTGCGGCTCGCGCGGATTCTCCATGTCGTGGCGGCGCTGGGCTTTTTCGTTTTTGGATGGCTGGCCGGCTTGGGCCATGGGTACTGGCTGGCTTGGTTGGTCGTGCTCGCGGCGTTGGTCTGGGAACATCGCATTGCCAATCCGGACAATCCGGGCTCGATCAACGCCGCCTTTTTCAACGTGAACGCCTTGGTCAGCATGAGCCTGCTGGCCGGGGTGCTCCTGAATTACTACGTCCGGTTTTAGACGGATTTTCGCGCGACCTACGCGGTCAGCTTCCCTTGCAAGACGGGCCGTTTGTCTTTGCCCCGGTTGATGCTGGCTTGGAAGGCGATGCTGACTTTGTCGCCATCGAAATGGCAGGTGACGGTGTCATGATGCGGCGTCTCGTAATAGCGCCAGACCATCTCGTAAGTCTGCGGATCTTTCCACGTCCCGGCGGCGGCGACCTTGTATCGCGTGCCGGGCGGCGGCGCGCCGCCGGAGATGATGCGGGGTGGTGTTCCCGGCAGACCCGTGGCGCCATGTTCCCAGGCGCCAAGGCCATTGGTAATGGCGTATTCGTCGGCCGCCGTATTGAAGACGGAAAGGACGGTATCTTTCTCGAAGGTAAAAGTCGCGCTTTGCAGGCCGAGGCTGTTGTCGGCGAGATGAAATGGCTTTCCTGAAAAAGCCGCGGAGGCGGGTGAAGTGAGCGCTCCGGTGGGCAGCGGCAGGGCGAGGCCGGCCATGCGCTCGCGCAGTTGCTTTTGTGCGACGTCGTTGGCTGGCAGCGGATTGTCTTTGAATCCGGGCAGGAGATGTTCCCAGACCAGATCGAGCACTCCTTGCAGATCGCTGCTCTCTTCGGTAATCGCGATGACGGCGTCGTGTTCCGGCAGGACAATAGTGTACTGTCCGAAGGCGCCATCGCCGCGGTAGGCATCGTGACGGCAGCGCCAGAATTGGTAGCCGTAGCCTTGGAGCCAGTCGTTGTCCTCATGCGGCCGGCTGGGCTTGGCCGGATCGGGTTGCTGGATGTGCTTGGTCGTGGCTTCTTCGACCCAGGCGGCGGGCAGGATTTCTTTCCCGCCCCACTTGCCTTTTTGGAGGTAAAGGTTTCCGAATTTCGCGAGGCCTTCGGTCTGAATGCTCAGCCCCCAACCGCCGCAATTGATCCCGCGCGGACAGGTCTCCCAAGTCATCCCTTCGATTCCGAGCGGGGTGAAAAGCTTCGGCGTGAGGTAATCGATCACCTTTTGTCCGGTGACCTGTTGGACGATGGCCGAGAGCATATAGGTGCCCACGCTGTTGTAGACGAAAAGGCTGCCGGGCGGACGGGCGATCGCGGAGCCGAGAAATGCGCGGACCCAGTTTTCATTTTGGATGACCATTCCCGTCGGATCTTTTTCGTGGCCCGACGACATGGTGAGCAGGTGCTTCACCTGCATCGCGGCGAGGTTGTCGCTGATCTGGGCGGGAAGATCGCGCGGGAAAAAGGAGGTCACCTTGTCTTCGACGGTCAGTTTCTTTTCCGCCACGGCAAAGCCGACCGCGGTCGAAGTGAAGCTCTTACTCAGCGAGTACATGGTGTGGGGGATTTCCGGCGCATACGGCTTCCACCAGCCCTCGGCAACGATCTTGCCGTGGCGGGAAATCATGAGGCTGTGAAGTTCGCTCTTGGTCTGCGCCATGGCGTCGAGGAATGCCTCGATGGCGGCCGAGGAAACACCTTCCGCTTCGGGTGTGCTGCGCATGAGCGCTCTGGCGGCGGCGAAGGCGCGGTAATCGAAAGCATTGGCGAGGATGAAAGCGCCGGTGCCAAAGCCGAGTTGCTTGAGAAATTTTCTGCGGGTGGGAAGCATGGAGGTGGAGGTGGAGGAGAAACATTCAACATCCAACACCCAACATCCAACATCCAATTTTCTGGTGCGAAGCGCCGGCTGGATCGGGAACTGGAATCCGTTTTGGAGGGAATCTTGTAATGTCAGAAATTCGCCGGCATCCTTCAGCGATGAAATGTTCGTTTTTCCCTCCGTTCCTCGGTTTGGCCATTGCCGCCGCGTTGCAAATTCCGACTCTGGCCGCTGATTATTTTCCCCCGCCGGATAGCGAAGGCGGATGGCGGACGCTGAAGACGCCGGAGGAGATTCGGAAGACGGCGGGGATGGACCCGGCGCTGCTCGACGCCGCTTACACGGTGGCGGAGCGGAGCACGGGGAATGGCGGTTTGCTGGTCGTGCGCCATGGGTATCTGGTTTTTGAAAAGTATTTCGGACGCGCCAGTCGCAATGCGAATCCGGACATGGCGTCCACTGGCAAAGCGTTCACGAGCATCGCCTGCGGCATCATGATGCACGAGTTTCACGACAAGATTCCGGAAGGGCTGGAGACGAAGGTCTT
Source organism: Chthoniobacter sp. (assembly GCA_036501065.1). Taxonomy (GTDB): domain Bacteria; phylum Verrucomicrobiota; class Verrucomicrobiia; order Chthoniobacterales; family Chthoniobacteraceae; genus Chthoniobacter. The sequence goes on from DASYAY010000055.1 coordinate 31,031, forward strand.
TACCCAGAAATATCTTCCGGAGGCTTTCCCGCTGGATGATCCGCGCAAGGCCGACATCAAGCTGGGCCAGCTTCTGTGCATGAGCGCGGGCTATTGGGGCGAGGGGCAGACACCCATGGGGATCGTCCACGGCAAGGTGACGCCGCTCAAGCCGGTGAAAGGGCAGGACATTCACGATCTCGACAATTCTTCGCTGCGCGTGCCGCTTTGGACCGACCCGGGCGCGGGGTATTCCTACTCGTCGCCGTCGCCGCATATCGCTTCGATCGTGCTTCGGCACGTTACGGGGATGGAATTGCAGGATTATATCAACGAACGGCTGGCGAAGCCCATGGGCTGGGGCGCGTGGGGCTATTGCCTGCATCGCGGCGACTTTCACATGCCGCATGCCAATGGCGCGGGAAGCACGGCGCTGCATGCCACCGACGTGATGCGCTTCGGCTACTGCCTCCTGCACCAGGGCAAGTGGAAGGATCAGCAACTCGTGCCGGCCGACTACATTCAGCTCTGTCATCAGCCGTCGCCCTACAACGTGCACACCCCGTTCAGTCTCCAGTTCGAGCAGAACTCCGACGGCCACGTGCTCGGCGCGCCCAAGGATGCCTTTTTCAAATCGGGCGCCGGCGGTTTCTGCGTTTTCGTCGTCCCGTCACTCGATCTCGTAATCTACAAGCTCGGCGGCAAGGACAATCAGTACGACCCGACGCTCACCGATCTGCCGCAGCCGCCACAGAGCCACGACCGGGATGGCTGGCAGCCGCTGCCGAACACGCCGTTCTTCGAGGGGAATCCGCCGAATTCCCTGTGGCAGGTGCTCCAGTTCGTTTCTTGCGCTTGCAAGGAGTGACCGGAATTAAGAGCGGCATTTGCCGCCGTTGCGCCATGGGCGTCTCGCAAAGGCTCGGCTTTGCCGCTTCATCGAATCTGATCTGAAGAGGCTGGAAGCCTCTCCTACTTCCATGGCAATCGTGAGAGTCTCCAGTCCCAATCCGGGGCGTTCGTGCTGTTAACCAGCAATGCGTGCGTTCCCCCGATCCTCTGCTGTCGTCTCCGTTTTGCTCGGAGCCATCCTCGTTTCTTCCGTCGCGCTTCGCGCACAAACAACGCCGGCTTTTCCCGGCGCGGATGGCGCCGGCATGTTTGCGACCGGTGGGCGCGGGGGAGGCGTCGTGCACGTGACGAATCTCAATGCCGAGGGGCCGGGCAGCCTCGCCGAGGCGGTGAGCCAGCCGAATCGCGTCGTGGTCTTCGATGTCTCGGGGATCATCGATCTCACCCGGAAAAAGGGCGACAAGGCGAAGGGCGGCAAGCTGTCCGTGGCCCAGCCCAATATTACCATTGCCGGGCAGACTGCTCCGGGCGAAGGGATCTGTCTGAAAGGCGGTGGCCTGGAGGTTTCCGCCAGCAACGTGATCGTTCGTTATCTGCGATCGCGCCGGGGCTTTGTTCAGGACAGCGATTCCGGTGACTCCTTCGGCGTCAAGCCGGTGACCAAAGGGGTGCAGGCCGTGGCCAGCGGCCAAAGCACCGAGGCATTCGACAAGCGCGCGGCGAAGAAAGCGTCGCGGGGAAAATTCCTCCATGCCTTCGACAGCTTGAAGAATATCGTCATCGACCATTGCTCGGCCTCGTGGTCGACCGATGAAAACTTGAGCGTGACGCATTCGGATCACACCACGGTGGCTTACTGCATCGCCGCCGAAGGGCTCGACTACACGAATCCGAAGCAAACGCCGCCGAATCACTCGGAAGGTTCGTTGTGGGGAAGCCAGGAACCGGATGGCCGCGCCACCATGCACCACATGCTTTATGCCAATAACCGGTTGCGCAACCCGCGCACGACCGGCGGCGCCGAAGTGCCGTCAGTGCTCACGCTCTATAACTCGGTGGTGAGTAACTGGTCGGAATATGCCACGCACACCGGCAGCGAACGCGTCCATCTCAATTGGGTGAACAACTACTATCAGCCGGGACCGGACACGCCGGCGGATATTCGCGGCTTCGCGTTCGATTTTCATGGCGATCCCGGGGCGCGGATCTACGCCGCAGGTAATCACATTCAAGGGTCCGACGCGGCGAGCAATGACAACCGCCTGGCGGTGACCTATGCGAAAAAGCTGGGAGATCTCACGCCGGAACAGCGCGCCGCAATGGTCGTCGCCGAGCCGCTCGGCGAGATGCCGGCCCACGTTGAAAGCGCCAAAGACGCTTACAACACCGTTCTGACGGAAGTCGGGGCTACACTGCCCGCGCGTGACGCCGTCGACCTGCGCATCATCAACGACGTGCGGGCGAACACCGGGAAGATTCTGCAAAAAGAAACCGATCTGCCAGCCGATCAACGGTGGCCGGATTATCGCTCCCTCCCGCCGCTGGCCGACAGCGATCACGACGGCATTCCGGATTTTTGGGAAAAACAATTCGGCCTGAATCCTGATGACCCCAACGACAGCGCAAAGGTCGCGGGTGGCTACGCCAACATCGAGCACTACTTCAACAATACCGACCCAACCGGAGGGGCGACACCGTTGGTTTACGTTTCGGCCATGGTGTCTCGTGCCCTGGCGCACGGCAACCAGGCCGGGGAATGGCGGGTCACCCGCACCGGCACCACGACGGCACCGTTGAAAGTGAGTTACACGATCTCGGGCGACGCGGTGAGCGGCGTCGATTTTCAGGGACTTTCCGGCACCGTGGAAATTCCCGCCGGACAACAGTCCACATTCATTCCCGTGGCGCCACTGCCAGGCGCGCATGACAATCGAATGGTGATCGTCGCGCTCACCGTCGGCCAGCCGGAGTATCATGTCGGCTGTCCCAGCCAGTCGCTTGTCGTCATCCGGAATTGACGGATTGCCTCCAATGAGGTGTCCGCCCGTATCCATTTTCACCTCCGGGCTTGAGCTGGATCGAAGAGGCCGCTATGCGGTTGCGAATGGCTCCAAAAACGACCTTTTTCATGTTGGTGGCGATGACGATCGCCGGAACTTCTCTGCAGGCGGCGACCCCGGAAAACGCCGAACGCGAGTATCAGCAGGTCCGAACCATCGCCCTGCGAGATCCCAAAGTCCGCGCCGCGTATGAAGAAGCGGACCGGAAGCTCCAGGAGAAGATTGTGCAAATCGACCCGGCCTTGTCCGACTACGTCCACCATCGTTCCAGTTCCAGCACCGTCGCCGCGACGAGCACGAGCAGCGAGCCTGGCGGATTTCGCAAGCCCAAGAAGACTGAGAGCTCGACGAAATCCGCTCCCAAAGCGGCCCCGTCGACCAGTTCCACCACCTACGTGGTGAAATCCGGAGATACCTTGGGGGCGATCGCCAGCCACTACGGGGTGACGGTTGCCGCGCTCAAAAAGGCCAATCAGATTGCGGACGAGAAGAAGCTGGCTGTTGGGCAGGAGTTGAAGATTCCGGGGCGGGGGAAGTAATCAGTAATCAGAGGCCAGTGATCAGTATTGTGCAGCGGAGCGCTTCGCCCTTTCACGGGCGCGCGCTGCTGCGATGCACTGATTACTGGCTTCTGATTACTGATTACTCTCCTCAACGCAGCCCCTCTCTCCCGTGCGGGCGATTGAAATCCAGCAACGGGCCGAGCGGGACGATGCGCGTCGGATTGATGTCGTCGTGGGTGTAGTAGTAGTGCCGCTTGATGTGGTCGAGATTCACCGTTCCCGCGATGCCCGGCAGTTGGTAAAGATCGCGCAGGTAGCCGTCGAGGTGGGCATAGTCGATGATTCGCCGCAGGTTGCACTTGAAGTGGACGTAGTAGACGGCGTCGAACCGGACGAGCGTGCAAAAGAGCCGCCAATCGGCTTCCACCGGCTGCGCTCCAAAGAGATAACGGCTTTGGGCGAGGCGGTCGTCGAGTTCGTTCAGCGCGGCGAAGAGAATGCGAAAGGCACGCTCGTAGGCGGCCTGGCTGGTCGCGAAACCGGCCCGATAAACGCCATTATTCACCCGCTCGTAGATGAAAGCTGCGAGCTTTCGATGGGCATCGTCGATGGCGACGGGGAATAAATCGGGCAGGGCTGGACCGGGGGACGCCAGTTGAGTGAAGGCGCCGGCAAACATGCGGCAGATATCGTCTTCCGAATTGTTGACAATGCGGCGGGTGGTTTTGTCCCAGAGCACCGGCACGGTCACGCGCCCGTCGAAGTTTTTGTCGGAAGCCGTGTAGGCCTCACTGAGAAAGGAGAAACCCTCGACCGGGTCGTGGCTGTAGCCGGGCCCGTCGCGGAAGGCCCAGCCGCGGTCGTCGCGGACCGGGTCCACCACGGTGCAACCGACGGCCTCTTCCAGGCGCAGCAGGCGGCGGGCGATCACCGTGCGGCTGGCCCACGGGCAGGCGAGCGAGACGTAGAGGTGGTATCGGCCGGCCTGAATCGGGTACGGCGTCGAGCCATCGGCCGAGACCCAGTCACGAAAGGCATCCTCCTGCCGTTCGAATTCACCTTCGTCGTTCTGCTCTTCGGGAAATTGGGCGGTCATGCCGGGAGTCTAGCGGGTCCGGGGGATTGCGCGATCCTCATCACGATCAGACCGCAGCTTGTCCGGCGGGGAGGTGCGCCTCGCGCTGTTGCCGGCGACGGTCCTGCCACCGGCCGATTCGCGCGCGCAACTTCCGCAAACCGACGACCGCAGCGACGAAGGCGTAGTGGATTCCGAAAACAAAGCCGATGACCGCGAGTGCGTTGACGATGCTCCAGTGGAATGTCAGGTGCAGGACAAGCAGCCACAATCCAATGAAAGGGGCAAAGCAAGCGGAGATGCGCAGCCAGAGCGGCCAGCGAAAAACGGACGCCAGAGGAGTCAGCCAGCGCGGCAGATGGGCCAGTTGCGCGGCGTCAAAAAGGACGAACCATTCGTAGACTTTGGCGCAGGGGGTGAAGACGGCTCCCAGCCCGAAGACCCAGGCGGCGAAGGCCAGCCAATGGCCAACGGCCACGACCAGGATCAGTGAAGCGGGCCGACGTCGGACGTTAGCGATGACCATGCGGCCGGCGCGTACTGGCAACGAGAGTGTCCGGTAGAGGAGGCTGCGCGCCCGAATGGCTTCCAGCAGACAGGCCTGGCGGACCTTGTTGAGCGGCTCAATGATGAGCGCCTGGCGAAAAAAGTGTTCGGCTTCGCGCGGAAGTTCCAATTCGTGCAAATAGACCCGGCCGATGCTCGTGAGGACATCGGCGTTCCGGGGATCCAGCGAAAGCGTCTTCTCGAGCCGGCGAATGCGCGCCCAAGCGTCGCTGGCTTTGCGCTCGCGTCCGGCATCCATGCGAATCTCCAGGTGGGCTGCGGGGACCCAGTTCGGCGCCAGTTTGCGTGCCTGTTCGATGTGACTCCGTGCCAGGGGCACCTTTTTGTCGCGCAAAGCGCAAAGACAGGCGAGGTAATGATACGTCGCCGAGTTCGGATATTTCTGCAGGAGGGTCTGAACGTGCGGCCAGGCGCGCTTGTGTTTCTGCGTATCGAGGTAGTAAACCGCGGCGAGATGATGACTTGAGGCTCCGTCCGGCTCGCGGTTGAGGAGAAACTCGACGTGGGGCCACATTTTGGCCGGTTGATCGGTCAAGGCGTAGGCCCAGGCGATATGGCGGTGCGTCACCGGATCGTCGGGATCGATCTCCAGGCTCTTGCCAGCCAGGGCAATCAGCCGTTCCCAGTGTTTCGCCTCGCGGAGATGATCCAGCCACGCGGCGGGTGGCTTTCCACCATCGTGCTCGTTCATGAAATTCTTCAGCGGGATGAAGCGAACACCGTCAACTCAAAAGGCCGTTTTCATGCCGACGCGCTGGCACCGGGTGGCACGACGAGGACGGGACATTTCGCCCGTTTGAGGACGTCCGCCGTGTAGGTGCCGAGGAAAAACTGGTAGAGCGTGCTGTGGTGGTGCGTGCCGACGACGATGAGGTCGGCTTCCAGGCTATGGCAAAGGTCGAGCAGTTTGATGACGTCGGACTGCTCCAGTTGCTGGGCGGAGACCTGCACTCCCGAGTTGGCCAGCGAGTCGCGCAGATTCAGGAGCTGGTTGTAATCATTTTCAATGCGCCCCTCCGAAGGCGGCTGGAGCAGGGTGGGGGATGCGATGCCAAACTCCACTACCGCGGGTTCGGAAGGCACCACATGCAGGAGAATCAGCGTCGCTCCGTAGGTGCGCGCATGGAGTGCAGCCTGCTCGACCACTTGAGGGGTGACATCGGAAAAATCCACGAGCGCAATAATCGTCTTCATGTTGAAATTTTTTTTGAGCGAAAACGCCCCTCATGCCATCCAATCCCACTCGTAACGGCGAAATCAAGCGTGTGTTCGTTGACGCGTGTTTCGAATCATCCAGGGGTGACGCCTCGGATTTTTCGGATCACCGCCAGCGGATGTTGCTTTCCCTTCAGCCCGAACGACTTATTTTATGAGCTCCTCAGTCCCGCCAAGTGACGCGACAAGCAGACCACCTTTAACTTTCGCAGACGCGATGGTGGTCCCGTGGCAGGAATTGAGCAGCCGGATTCGGGAAGCGCTCACGCATCGAAACTATTTTATCGCCGGTTGCGAGGAATTGAGGGTGCTCTGGCAGGGCGAAAGGATCGATTCTGCGGAGCGCCGCCGGCGCATCATCGTCTTCGCAGCGCAGCATCATTGGAAGGTCGAGACGCAACCGGACGGGAACTCGGCGCGTTTTCTGGTGAACACTCCTTCCGGCCTGATCTCGCTCAGCCGGACGCACGAATAGCGGCGCGGAGAGTCGGTGGGTGCAGTTTGCCAGGTTGCCCCGAGGGTGGCACCGGTGTCTGGCGGATTTCTCCCCTGGCATTCTACGTGTTTCCCCGTGGACTTCGCGGCATGGACGCAGCTCTCTCAATACGCGCCTATGAAAATCGTCCGCCAAACCAATTCTCAACCCGCCCTGGATGCTGCGCGCTTCGCGCTCTTCCTCAACGTCTTCGTCCGTTACCCGGCCGCCCCGCGTGGCCGCAACACTCGCGGACGATGAACGCCCTCCGCATTCTCCACGTGGATGATAATTCGGCGCTGACGACGATCTTCCGAATCGTCCTGGAAAACAGCGGGCGCTATGTCGTGCGGGAGGAGACGTGCGGCGAACAGGCTTTGGCCACCGCCCAGGAATTTCAGCCGGACCTCATTCTTCTCGACAAGGGACTCGGTGCCATCTCCGGCGAAGAAGTCGCTGCCCAATTGCATAGCGACCCCCGCTTACGCATGGTGCCGATCGCCTTTACCACGGGCCGCGTGACTCGGGAGGAAGCGGCTGAAGCGGAGGTGCCCACGCTGCCGAAGCCGGTGTCTCCATCCGAGTTGCTCGATTTCGTGGACGATTTGCTCAATTTCAATGCTGTGTGTGTTGGCTAGGTGAACCGGACGGGGTCGGGCGGCGCCAAAAGTTTCTTGAAACGCGCCATGCCTGACCCCGCCGGTGACACAGCTCGCGAATGCTCAGACAATCGGACAATCAGATTTTCAGACAAGGAGGCTATCCGAGCGGCACTTTTTCAAACGCCGCGTGTGCTCTCCTTCTGATTGTCTGGGAGTCTGATTGTCGGATTGTCTATCCTTCATCGCGAGGCGAGATTTTTCGAAAGTGCGGCGTCGATGTCCGTTTTGAACTCGGGTTTTAGCACACAGGCGATGTGGCCGACGCCCGGGACGACCTGCACGGGGATTTCGGGACGGATTTCCAGCAAGGGGGCGACGTACATCGCCCGGCAGGGGTCCTTTTCGCCCACCACCACGCTGATGGGTATTTTCAGCGCCCGCACCTGATCTTCGGTGACGGCGAATTCGGGGAAACCGTGGAGCAGGGCGGCGGGGTTGGCGCCTTTGGCGAGTGCCTTGCGGCCACCCATATTTTCCCAGACCTGCTGGAGCGGACTACCCTCTTTCATCATGCCCATGCCGCCGAGCACCAGGCTGTGGACACGATCCGGGTGGGTCACGGCGAGTTTCAGGCCGATCATCCCGCCCATGGAATAGCCGACGATATTGGCTGACTGCACGTTCAAGTGATCCATGAGGCGGACGACGTCGTCGACCATCTTGATTCCGTAATCGCCTTCGTTGGCCGGTTTGTCCGAAGCCCCGTGGCCGCGGCAATCGAGGGCGATGACGCGGTAGTGTCGGGTGAGTTCGCCAATGACGCCGTTGAAGCCCCAATTCATCTCGGCGGAGGCGTAAAGACCGTGGATGAGAATGACGGGCTGGCCAGCCCCCTCCACGATGTAGTGAATTTTGACCCCTGCGGAGTCGAAATCGTCTGCCCGCACGGGCAGCGTGGCGAAAAAGAGGGCGGCGCAGAGGCCGAGCAATGTCTTTTGCATGGTATTCGCAGAGGGAAGACGGGGCGGGCGACGAATTGGTTACTGGATCGCACTCCGATCAGACTTGCCGGAAGGCGCAGGTGGGTCTTTGGTAGCGACCCGCTTTTTTTGCCCCATGAAAGTTTCTCTCAACTGGCTCCGTGAACTCGTTGAACTGCCACCGAGTATTCCTCAACTCGTGGACTTGCTCACCCTCGCCGGGGTGGAGGTGGAAGGCGTCGAAACTCGTGGCATCAACATCCCAGAGGTGATTGTCGCCCAGATTCGCGAGAGCGTGCAGCACCCGAATGCCGACCGTCTCAGCGTCTGCCAGGTCGACGACGGTTCTGGAACGCCGCGACAGATCGTTTGCGGGGCGAAGAATTACAAAGTGGGCGACAAGGTGCCGCTCGCCTTGCCCGGTGCTGTGCTCGGTCCGGATTTCAGGATCAAAGTTGGCAAGCTGCGCGGGGTGGAGTCGCAGGGGATGATGTGCAGCGGTCAGGAACTCGGCCTGTCTGCGGATTCCGACGGGCTGCTCATCCTTTCACCCGAGGCCAGGATCGGCGTGCCGCTTTCGAGCCTGTTCCCAGGCGACACGGTGCTCGATCTCGAAATCACGCCGAACCGCGCCGACTTGCTCAGCCACGTGGGCATCGCCCGCGAAATCGCGGCACTGACGGGAAAGAAATTCCAGACGCCGGCCAGCGGACTGGCGGTGGAAGGGTTTGGGACCAGCGCCGTCGATGTCAAAGTCGCGGAATGCGAACTCTATACGGTGCTCGAGATTTCCGATGTGCAGGTCCGGCCCAGCCCCGATTGGCTGCAACGCAAGCTCGAGGGGGTAGGCCTGCGGCCGATCAACAATATCGTCGACATCACCAATTACGTAATGCTCGAACTCGGCCAGCCTCTCCACGCCTTTGATGCGGAAAAGCTGACCGGCGACATCCAGGTCCGTGCTGGGAACGAAGGGGAAGAATTCCTGGCGCTGGATGGGAAGACCTATCGGCTGGGCCCGCAGCACATCGTGATTGCCGACGACAAAAAAGCGTTGGCCCTGGGTGGCGTGATGGGCGGCGAAGACAGCGGTGTGACCGAGTCGACGAAAAATATTCTGCTGGAAAGCGCCCATTTCGATGGCCCGACCATCCGGCGCACTTCTCGGACGCTCGGCCTGGCCAGCGATTCGAGCTATCGTTTCGAACGTGGCGTGGACATCGCGGGTGTCCTGCCAGCATCGCATCGGGCGGCATCCCTCATCCTGGAAATCGCCGGTGGCACCGTGGGGGATCTCGGGGTTGGCCATAGCGACGAAGCGCGCGTCGGGTTCGATCCAGCGGCGGCGCTCCATGAAATTGACGAACCGGTCTTCACGCACTCCGTCACTTTGCGCCCGGAGCGGGTGACTGCGGTCCTGGGGAAGGAAATCCCGGAGGAACGTGTGCACACGATCCTGACCGCCTTTGGCCTCCTGAAAACGGATTCCGGTTGGGAGATTCCGTCATTTCGCCCGGATCTGACGCGCGAGATCGATCTCATCGAAGAAATCGCGCGGGTCGTGGGAATTGACGCGGTCCCGGCCCGGATGCGAGCCCAGTTTGCTCCGGCTTCGGCCACCGATCTCATCTACGATCGAGCGATGAATCTGCGGCGCGCCTTGACCGCGCAGGGCTTCGCCGAGGCGCGAACGCTGATGCTTATCGGTGATGCGATGCCCATCCTCAATGCGCTCTACCCGAACCCGGAAAACCGCCGAAAGGTGAAGAACCCGATGAACGACGACCAGGTGCTGCTCCGTCCTGGTCTCTTGCCCGGCTTGCTCCAGGCCCTTCGGGACAATGTCCGCGCGGGTGCGAAGTCGGTGCGGCTGTTCGAGATCGGCCGGGTCTTTGCCGCGCAAATCCCGGAGGAGTCGAGCCGCCTCGCAGTGGCGCTCACCGGGCCCACGGCGGAACGCTCCTGGCGCGCCGGCGAAGGCAGTCCTGCGGACTTCTTTCATCTCAAGGGAGTGATCGCCGCGATGCTCGGATCACAGACGACTTTTTCCGCGAGTCAGAATCCGGCCCTGGCGCTCTCCGTGACCATCGAGGTGAACGGAAAGCCCGTCGGTTTCGCCGGCCAGCTCTGGCCGAAGGATGCCCGCGCCCTGGACGCAGAGACGCCGGTGCTCATTGCCGAGCTCGATCCTGAGGCGCTGCCAGCCGGAGCTGCCGCGAAGAAGTATCGGGAAATTCCGCGCTTCCCGGCGACGGCGCGCGACATTGCGCTGCTCGCTCCGCTCAACCTGGCCCACGAGCAAATCGAGCACACTCTCAAGACGGCGAATGAACCTTTGCTCGCCGGAGTGGAGCTGTTCGACGTGTTCGCCGATCCGACCGGCTCGCGGATCCCCGCGGATAAAAAATCGGTGGCATATTCATTGACTTATCGGAGCTCCGAAAAGACACTCACCGCCGACGAAGTGAATGCGGCGCACACACGGTTGAAGGAGCGCCTGAAATCGACGCTCGCCGTGACGCTCCGCGAATGATCTTTCCCAGTTTTTAGCCGGTTCTGAAGAGCGTAGATGCAGATGTCGAAGACCTTCGATTCTGCCGCGCTCCACGGAAGACGGCTGCCTATTTGCCCTGCTGTGTGCGACCAACGTGCGGTAATCCCGAACCGGTAATCATACACGCAAAAGGAGGCCGGGGTGGGCGAGTTTAGATCACGCCTTTTTAGGAAGATCGAAGCCCGTCCCAGGTCGTCCACCCGTTAACCTAATGGGGGAACGGGAACACCGCTCAGACGGCACGTGTGGGGCATTCCCCGAAGGCGCTCCGGAAAGGCGACTGCTGATGTCGCTCCGGAGCGCTTTCATCATTTTACCCCGGCTTGCGCCGGGCTCGATCGCGACTTACACGGAGGTGTGCGCGTTTTTCTCTGCTGGACGATCTGCCTGCTCTTTGCCTGGCCGCTGCGCGGTGATGATTTGTTGCCGCGGGTCCAGCGGGAGCTGAAGGCGCAGAAGTTTTATTTCGGAGAGATTGATGGACGGGCGAACGACGAAACCGTGGCCGCCATCGAGAAGCTTCAGGTGGCCAAAGGGATCGATAAGACCGGGCAACTCGATTACGAAACATTGCGCGCGCTGGGTATGCCGACGGAAAGCGCGCCGAACTACGAACTCGGCCGATTACTCGTCGAGTGCAACGCCTGTGTGTTCCGCTACTTGCAAGCCTGGGAAAGCGGCCAATGGGAGCAGGAGGCGGCGTGTTTCACCGAAAAGGTCAACGACTACGACGATCAAAACGTCAGCCGGGATTTCATCCGCGAGGTCCGCGCCAAGGAGAACCGTCAATGGCCGCGGCGCAAAGTGACCATGCTCAACCGCATTGCTTCTTTTGAGCCGGGGCAGAACAGTCAGGCGCAGGTCACCGCGCGCGTTCGCACCGAGGCGGCGGGGGCCAGCGGCTCACCTCGAGTCAGGACGGAGGACCTGGTCTTTCGCCTGGAAAAGACCGAGCAAGGCTGGAGGATTGCTGCGCTGAAACTGCTGGAGTAATGGCGCGCGCGCAGTGAATGCTCGGTGGGATGCGCGTCCGCACGACTATCTTTCTGCTTCTGTTGCTCGCGGGGACGGCGTTTGTCGCGGGCCTCTACGAAGTGCGCAGGATTGAAGAAGAGAAATCCGAAGCAGCGACGGCAGAATTGCATGAGACCTGGTGGGATGCGGTCCAGGCATTCTGGCGCGACCAAGGCCGGCAGCTTCAAGGGATGGTCGACCGTGTGCCCGCCAGGGAAGGCGCGGTGCAGGCGATTCTCGACAAGAACAAGGAGTGGGCTGCGGCGCATTGGGATGAAGCGGTTCTCTCCGGCTTTGGTGCCCAGGTAGTTTGGGTCTATCAAGGCGATGGCACGCTGTTCTATTCGCTGGCCGATACCCAGCGGGAAGATCTACAGGAATCGCCGATTCCCGCGGATGCCGTGGTTAGCCGCTTTAGCGGTGAGCAACCGCGCGTCTTTTATTTTCCTCTCGCCTCCAGCATCCCGGGCCATTTGCGTTTTGTCGAAGTGCGGGGAACGGCGGTGCGCCCTCAGAACGACACCGACAAGAAGCAGCCGATCGAAGGCTACTTTCTAGCTGGACGCATCTGGGACGACGACGCGCTGCGCGAGGTTTTGCCGCCGGGCAATGGAGAGGCGCATTTAGTGCCTGCCGATAAAGCGCTTTCATCTGGGGCAGACGAGGGTGTGATGCAGGAACCGATTCGCCTGCTGGACTGGCACGGACAGGAAATTGGGAGATTGGTGTTTACGAAGAAAGACCCGCGGCTGACGGAACTTCACGCGCGTGGTGACCGGATCTTCCGCACGATGCTCATTGGTGCACTGGTGCTGTTTGTTGTCCTTTTCCTCCTCTTGGAAGGGGCGATCGTGCAGCCACTCCGGCGAGTGATTCGGAGTCTGAATCGCGAGGATCTCTCATTGCTCGAACCGCTTGCCCGGCAGAAGGCGGAATTTGGCCAGTTGGCGCGACTCATTGACCAATTTTTTGCCCAGCAGACCAAGCTCGTTCGGGAGATGCTGGAGCATAGCGCGGCGGAAAAAGCCCTGCGCGAAAGCGAGGAAATGCTCCGGCATTCGCAGAAGATGGAAGCCGTCGGCCGCCTCGCGGGAGGTGTGGCCCACGATTTTAATAACCTACTAACCGCGATCATCGGCTACGCGGACCTTCTGCGCGGGCGCTTCGCCGGAGACGCCGCGGCGCGACAACCCGCGGAGTTGATTCATCAGGCCGGCGAGCAGGCGGCCGGCCTGACCCGGCAGCTTCTGGCCTTCAGCCGCAAGCAATTGCTCCAGCCGAAAATCATCGATCTCAATACGATCGTGACCAATCTCCAGCGCCTGCTCCAGCGGATCATTGGAGAGCACATCGAGATCATCTGCCAGCCCGGCGCGGCGCCGGCGCGGGTCAAGGCCGATCCCGGCCAGATCGAACAGGTCATTATCAATCTCGGGGTGAATGCACGCGACGCGATGCCCCGGGGAGGGCGTCTCACCATTCGCACTCGCAATATCACGGTCGATGATGCGCACGCGGTGCGGGAATTGGCGCCGGGTCGCTACGTGGCGCTCGAAGTGACGGATACCGGTGAAGGGATGGACGAGGAAACCAAGGCTCGCATTTTTGAGCCGTTTTTTACGACAAAAGGTCCCGGGAAAGGGACCGGCCTGGGATTGGCCACGGTCTACGGCATCGTCAAACAGAGCGGCGGCGGGATCGTCGTGGAGAGTGTGCGCGGGCAGGGAAGCACATTTCGCATTCTTTTGCCGGAGGAAGAAGGAATGGTGGAAGTGATGGCAGTGGCTCTGACAGCGCCGAAGGCCCCGGTCCATCAGGAATCGATTTTGGTGGTCGAAGACGAGCAGATCGTCCGCAATCTCGTCTGTGAAGTGTTGCGCAGCCACGGCTACCGCGTTCTCGCCACCGGCCGCGGTGACGAGGCGCTCCGCATCCTGCAGATGGAAGAGCGCGATATCGATCTGTTGATCAGCGACGTCGTCATGCCGGAGATGAACGGAGTGGAGCTGGCGCAGCGCGTTCGCCAGGGTTCACCGCGGAGCCGGGTCCTTTTCGTCTCCGGCTATTCCGAAAGCGACATGGCTGACCAAGGATTGGAAGCGGTTGCCTTTCAGGTCCTGCAAAAGCCTTTCACGCCGGATACGCTGGCGAGGAAGGTGCGCGAGGTGCTGGATGGTCAATGAGGGCGTTTCCGTGGCCTTGCTATTCCGTCTGAGAAACCCTACGCTTCCGGCATGACCAAGGCCTACGATGAACTGGTGGATTTTATCGCTGCCGGTAGCACGCCTTCCAGTCTTTTGCAGTTCCAGCCGTCGCAGGAAACGCGCGAACGGGTGCTAGAGTTGGTGCGCAAGGAGAAGACTACCGGGCTTCTGCCGGAGGAAACCGTCGAACTGGACGATTACTTGAAGCTCGAGCACCTCATGCGAATGGCTAAAGCGCGGGCGCGACAGCAACTCGACGGTGAGTGAGAGTTATATTCCTCTGGAGCTTCGGCGAATCGTGTTGGCCCGAGCGAAAGGACGCTGTGAATATTGCGGCATCGCCGAGGCGGACACATACTTCGGATGCGAGGTCGACCACATTATTAGTGAAAAGCATCGCGGCGCCACCGAAGAATCGAATCTGGCGCTCGCCTGTGTCACTTGTAACCGTGCCAAGGGGAGTGATGTTGCCACAGTCGGTGAAGACGACGCTCTCATTGAACTCTATCATCCACGTCGACACACGTGGAGCGATCACTTCAGCGTCGTGAAGAATGAGATAGTTGGTCGGACGGCGATTGGAAAGGGAACGGTCCGATTGCTCAAGCTGAACGCGCCCGAGCGGGTTGCAGAGCGCGCCCTTGTCCGACGGCGCGTTGATTCCTAAGAGGGCGTCTAAAAAGTAAGTGCGCACGGGTCAAGCTGGAGGCTTGCCGGACCGTAGCCGGGGGTAGCACCCCCGGCATGCACCCCCAAAAAAATAACTCACGCACCCCGGCCGGGGTGCCGGAAATTACCCCTGGAAGGCACCACACCCTCCGGGGTGCATCCTTTGTGGGGGGGGCGCTTCCGGGGGTGTTACCCCCGGCTACAGTCCGTCAGCCCTTCGGGCTGGGCCGCAACTTACGTTTTAGACGCCCTCTAACGTTTGGCCTTCCCCAGCGCGGTATCGATTTCCGCTTCGATGGCACGCAGGCGGGCGCTCCGGTCGGCAATGGACAGAGCGGTTTGCGCGGCGATCGTGTTGATCTTTAATCGCCAGGATCGGGCGCGGCTGGCGCTTGCCGGGGTGGGGCTTTCGCGTTCCAGTTCCCCGGTCTTGGCAACGAGAGCGGCTTGTTGAGCGCGGAGACCCCGCTCGGCGCGCTGGTTGGCCGATTGCGCGGCGGCAATTTGATGCTCGGCGCCCTGGCTGCGCGCCTGGAGAGCGCGCTGCTGACTTTCCTCACTCGATAATTCCGTCTCGGCCCCGGCGACGCGCGCCTGGCGTTCGTTTTGCCGTTCGCGCGCCTTGCTTTCGCTCCACCCAAAGAGGCCTCCCTGTGTCGGGTCACCCGTCGTCTGGCAGCCCGCGGTCATCCAACACAGCACCAGCGCCCCGCCGAGCCGCACGAGGGCTCTCATTGCTTCAGCTTGTCGGGAATGGCGGCGAGTTTGTCACGCTGGCGCAGCATCTCGGCCCGCTGCTCCGTGAGTTCGTCGATCTCTTTCTGCAAATCCGCACTGTGCGGGTCTTCGGCGGCCTTTTTCAGGACGGCCTTGTGCGCGTCGATCGTCTCCTGCCAGGAGCGCGCACGGCTGTCGATTTCGGTCACCTTGGTGTTGATGGTCGTGCGCAGGTCGAATTCCTGGACGGTGGGCCCCTGCGAACGATCGGAAGCCAGGACGGTCGCCAACTGCTGTTCCTTGCTGGCGATGATCGACTTGAGACCGTCGTTGTATTCGCGGACCGCGGCGATTTGCTGGCGCAGCCCCGAGAGCTGCGAATCGAGCGCGCTTTCCTGCGAGGCGTAGCCGGCCTTTTTGTTGGCAACAGCCGTGCCCACGGCGGCGCCGGCGAGACCGCCGGCCACTGCTCCCGCGGCTCCAGCCGCCGCGGTGGTCCCGGCGCCTTTTTTCAACGCCGCCGCAGTGCCGGCGGCGGCTGCCGCTCCGACTGCGGCCCCGGCGACCGCGCCTTCGGTTTGCGTTCGCGTGCGGTCATCCTTGATATTGGTGCAGGCTCCCAGGGAGCCGACAAGAACGGTGGTCCAAAAAAACTGGGTACGCCGAAAGAAGGATCGCGGAGTCATGCAAGTAATTCTCTTAGTTCTGAGGTTCCGGTAGCTCAAACCAGAACGTGCTGCCTTTGCCAAGTTCGCTCGTTACACCGATCGAGCCATCGTGGGCTTCGACCGCCAGCCGGCAAAAGGTCAGCCCAAGGCCAGTGCCGACGCGGTTCGTCGCGTCCTTGACCTGGCCGAATTTTTCGAAAATGCGCTGATGATGTTCCGCGGCCACACCCGGTCCATTGTCCTGGACGCTGACGTGGATATGTCCGTTCTGGTGACCCAGGCGGACTTTGACCTCCCCATCGGGGCCGGTGAATTTGAGCGCATTCCCGATGAGGTTTTGCAGGACCCGGGAGATCAAGTCGGGGTCGACCGACGCTGGTATGCTGCCGTTTTCGGGCTCAATGAGCACCGTCCGGCTGCCACGCATGCCGGCGAGCAGTTTGCTGGCCTCGCGCGTGAGAAGAACGAGATCACACTGGCGGCAGTTGGGAAGGAGTTCGCCCGCTTCGATTTTGCTCACGTCGAGGAGCGAGTTGATCATCTTCAACGTTTGGTCGAGCGCTTCCCGGGAAAGCTCGATCATCTTCTTCGTTTCCGGTGGGAGCTCCTCGCATTCCGTGGCGAGCAACTCGAGCGATCCGTAGACGCCGGTCAGCGGCGAGCGTAGATCGTGGACGATCATTTGGGTGAGATTGTCGCGCAGATCCTGGAGGCGGCGAAGCTCCACGTTGGATTGCTGGAGCTCCTGGTTGCGCGCGGTGAGGTCGACTTGCAACCGCCGCAGCTTGAGGTGCGCAGCCACGCGCGCATCGACTTCCTCGAATTGAAACGGCTTGGTGATGTAATCGAGCCCACCCATTCCGAAGGCGAGCACCTTGTCCATCGTCTCGTTGAGCGCGCTGATGAAGAGCACCGGGATGTCTCGCGTCCGCTCGTCGCGTTTCAATTGCGCGCAGACTTCATAGCCGTCGAGGTCGGGCATATGGATGTCGAGCAGGATGAGATCGGGTGGTGCGCTCTTGGCCGCCTGCAGGGCCAGCTTCCCACTGGGGACGGGCCGGACCTTGTACCCACGCTCTTTGAGCATCCCGGCGAGCAATTGCAAATTCGCCTGGGTATCATCCACCACCAGAATGTCTGGCTGCCCAATCGGCTGTGACCCGTCGCTCATGGCCCTACGCTTTTCAGTTCGAGTAACGAAAGCAAGCTTTGATAGTCAAATTGCTCGATCTTCCGGCGGAGGCCGTCCGTCACGGCAGCGGCTTCGGGACCCGCCTCCGCGAGCACGGCCAGCATCTGGTCGAAATCCGCTCGGACCACCGCCTCGCGCAGGCGCGAGCGCAATTCGGCGGGAAGGACCTGCTCGACTCGCTCGCGCACCAATGGACGGTTTCCATCCGGGCCGATGGAATTCAACGCTTCATCCGCATAGATGAATTCGGCTCCGGTGAGCCGGCCGATTTTTTCGAATAGCTCTTCCTCCCGGAAGGGTTTGCAAAGGAAGTCATCGCCTCCGGAGTCGATGACATTGCGCCGGTTTTCCTCAAAGGCACTGGCCGTCACCGCGATGATCGTCGCCTTTTTCCCGTGGGACAGTGCCCGCATGCGACGAATCGCTTCGTGGCCGTCGACCACGGGCATCCGCAGATCCACCAGCACCAGTTGCGGCTGCCAGGCGGTGAATACCTCCACCGCGATGGCCCCGTCGGCCGCAGTGCGCGTTTTGAAACCGACGGGCTGGAGCAATTGTTCGAGGTATCGACGATTTTCGGCGATATCATCCGCGATCAAAACCCTCATGCCTTCGTATGCCGGTTGGAGACGCAAGACGCGCCGCTGATCG
This sequence comes from Chthoniobacter sp., assembly GCA_036501065.1. Lineage (GTDB taxonomy): Bacteria > Verrucomicrobiota > Verrucomicrobiia > Chthoniobacterales > Chthoniobacteraceae > Chthoniobacter. The sequence continues at coordinate 49,008 of DASYAY010000055.1, forward strand.
GTGCGGGAACGAACGGCGGTGGGTTGCCCGATCTCGACCGGGATTTCGAAGTGGAATGTCGTGCCTTCGTCGACAGTGCTCTCAACCGTCAAATCGCCGCCCAACAATCGGGTGAACTGGCGGCTGATCGCCAGTCCCAGGCCGGTGCCGCCGCCGGCGCGCAGCCCGCTTTCGGTCTGTTCAAATTCGCGGAACAGCCGCTGCAAATCGTCGGGAGCAATCCCGGGGCCGGTGTCCTCGACTTCTCCTCGCAGGCGAAGCGGCTGGGTTTCGTCCGCGACTGCCTGGAGCCGCACGGCGATCGAGCCCTTCCTGGTGAATTTCACGGCGTTACCAATCAGGTTGGTCAGAATCTGCCGGAGCTTGCCTTCGTCGGATTTCACGAACTGGGGCACGCCTTGGCAATCGATGGAAAAGCGCAATCGCTGTGCGTCGGTGCGCAGCCGGAACATTTGTTCCAGGTCACCAAGCAACGCATGTAAATCGAAGTCGGCGATGTTCAGCCGGACGCGTCCCGCCTCGATCTTCGACATCTCCAGAATGTCGTTGATCAAGGCCAGGAGATGCTCGCCGCTACGATTGATGGTATCCAGATTCTGCCGCTGGCCGGCGGTGAGGCCGGACTCGCGCAGCATTAACTGGGAAAAGCCGAGGATCGCGTTCATCGGCGTGCGAATCTCGTGGGACATATTTGCCAGGAAGGCGCTCTTCGCCTGGTTGGCCGATTCCGCAGCCGTTTTGGCAATCGCCAGTTCTTCCTCGAGACGTTTCCGCTCGGTAATGTTCATGATGTTGCCATTCCACAGCGTGCTCCCATCGGCGCGGCGTTGCGGTTCCGATTCGGCGCGGATCCACCAACGCCGTCCGTCGGGTTGCTGGACGCGCAAATCCTGCACGTAGCGGGTCAAGGTCTCGGCAGATTTTTGCGCTTTTTTGACGAGTTCTGCCAGATCGTCCGGGTGGAGTACCGCCCAGACCGTGTTCACGTCGTGGACGGCGTCTGCGCTGCTCACCCCGAGCATGGCTCCCATGCCTTCACTGCAGAACTCGAAAGCAAATGAGCCGCCGGCGTGCTGGACAAATTGATAGACCGCGCCCGGGATGCGGTCGGTGACTTCACGGAGGCGATGTTCGGCCTGTTCGAGTTCGGCGGTGCGCAGGCGCACGGTGGCTTCGAGTTCCTCCTGGTACTTTCGGTGGGCCTCTTTGGATTCCGTGATATCCGTATGGGTGCCGACCATCCGTGTCGGTGCGCCCGCTGGGTCGCGCGTCACGACGTGGCCGCGGGCGAGAATCCAGCGGTAAGTGCCGTCCTTGGCCTGGACGCGATGTTCGATCTGGTAGGCTACGGTCTTGCCGCGCAAATGCTGTTGAATGGCGTCGAGCGTCCGGTCCAGGTCGTCGGGATGGACGCGCGCCACCCACTCGTCGAAGCGGTTGGCGAGTTCGTTTTCCTCGAAACCGAGCATCGTTTTCCACCGGCGCGAGAAGAAAACCTCGTTGGTTTTCACGTCCCAATCCCAAACACCGTCGCGGCTGCCTTCGAGGGCGAAGTTCCAGCGTTCCTCGTTTTCCCGCAGCGCCGCTTCCGTCCGCTTGCGCTGGCGGATTTCCCGGGAGAGGCGCCGGTTGACGATCAGCAACGTGAGAATGACGCTGCCGATGAAGGCGGGAATCGCGAAGAGCAGCACGTGCCGGAGCGAGATCCCTTCGCCGCGCATGGCGATCCATTTCCGATGAATGGCGGCATGTTCTTCGGGAGTAATGGTCCCGATGGCCTTGTTGAGTAGCGTCACGGCAACCGGCCAATCCTTCCGCACGGCGATGCGGAACGGGAACTCGTAAGGTGACTGGCCGGCGACCTGCAAATTGCGCAGGCCGAGACGTTCGATGGCCTGGCTGGCCGAAGCCAGATCGCCCACGTAGGCATCGGCGTCTCCCAGCGCCACGGCGGAAATGGCACCGCCCACATCGTCGCGCGGAAGCAATTTGATTTCCGGGTGGTCATGCGCAAGCAGCTCGTGAATCGGCCAATCGCGGGCCACGGTCACGCGGCGGCCGGCGAGATCCGCCAGGCTTTTCACGCTCTTGTTATCCACCCGGGTGATGATGGCCGGCGGGAGGCTGAGCAGCGGCTCGGTGAAAAGGAGAAAAGTATCGCGGTCCGGAGTTTCGGCGGTGAGCAGCGAGATATCGCATTTCTTTTCGCGCAGTTGGACGAGGCTTTGCGCCCACGTATCCGCAGCCACCGGCTCCAGCCGCACCCCGAGGCGCGCCTCGATGATGCTCCGGTAATCCGCGCCGATGCCCTGAAACACGCCTTTCTCATCGATCCATTGAAACGGCGGTGACGGCCCGCCGGTCATGCGCCACACGGGATGTTCCTGGATAAAGGCGCGTTCGTCCGGACTGAGGTCGAGCGCCGGTGCTCCTCGCAGCACAGCGGCGAAACTCAGCAGCGCAAATAGCAGAAGCGATCGTGGCATGTCTGGGAACGGACAGCGCGTCTAGAGTGACTCTATAACTGCCCGGATGGTAAAGTCACACCTGCATGCAAAATTCATTCGCACGATGAGCGCGATTGCGCATCATGCAACGCTCCCATGCGCGCGATCCTTGCACTTGAAGACGGCCGGTACTTTGTCGGCGAATCCTTTGGCGAACCTGTTACAAAGGTTGGCGAAGTTTGTTTCAATACCTCGATGACCGGCTATCAGGAGGCGCTGACCGATCCCTCATATCGTGGCCAGATTCTCGCCATGACCGCCCCGCAGATCGGGAACTACGGCGTCAACCATCTCGATGACGAGAGCGCCGCCGTTCATGTGCGGGGGTTCGTGATCGAAGAATTGAGCCCGGTGGCCAGCAATTGGCGCTCCCGCGGCACGCTCAACGACTACTTGAAAAAATGGAAGGTGCCGGGCATCCAGGGGATCGATACGCGGGCGCTGACCAAGCACCTGCGGTCCCGCGGGGCCATGCAGGGCTGCCTGACGTCGGAACCAATTTCGCCGGAAGAAGCCGTGGCGCGGGCCAAGGCAGCGCCGCCGATGGCCGGTTCTGATTTTGTGAAAGAAGTGACGCCGGCTGCGCCCTACGCTTGGGACCCGGAAGACCGGGAAAGTCGGGCCTGGACGATCGTCAAAGGCGACGGCGCGAACACGGAAGTCACGGAGAATGGCGAGGTCTTCGAAAAGCTGCCGCCGGTGAAACACCACATTGTGGCTTATGATTTTGGGATGAAACGCAACATCTTGAGGCGGCTGCGTCAGGAGGGTTTCCAGGTGCAGGTGGTGCCGGCAGATGCCAAGGCGGCGGACGTGCTGGCGATGAAGCCGGAGGGCGTCTTCCTTTCGAATGGGCCGGGCGATCCAGCGGCGTTGACCTATGTGCACGAGAACCTACGCGGGCTCATGGGCAAGACGCCGATCTTTGGAATTTGCCTCGGCCACCAGATGCTCGGCTACGCCTTTGGCGGGAAGACCTTCAAACTGAAGTTTGGCCATCGCGGGGGAAACCAGCCGGTGCAGGACGTCGCCACCGGCAAGGTGACGATCACCTCGCAGAACCACGGATTTGCCGTGGATGCCGATTCCCTGCCGGCGGAAGTGGAAGTATCGCACATCAACCTCAACGATCACACGGTGGAAGGGTTGCGGCACAAATCGCTCCCGATTTTCAGCGTCCAATACCACCCCGAAGCCGCCCCTGGGCCGAACGACGCCAGCTATTTTTTCCAGGAGTTTGCCAAACTCATTGAAACGTCCCGCTGAGCTCGCTAGCTTCCCGCGCCATGCCAAAGCTCCTCGTTTCCCTCCCCGATAGCGGCGAAGTCGCCCACGAACTGGCCGAATCTTCGATCACCGTGGGCCGTTCGCCCGACAACATGCTCCAGATCGAGGATGTCTCCGTGTCGAGCAGCCACGCGGAATTGACGCTGTCCGACGATGGCGACTACATCCTCCGCGACATCGGGTCGACGAATGGCACCGAATTGAACGGAAAGGAGATTGCCGCGGAGGAGGACCACAAGCTTCAGGACGGCGACAAGGTGCGCTTCGGGAAGATCGACACCAAGTACGTTTCGGAAAATCCCGCGGAAGCCCGGCCGCTGCCGGAAACCGAGGAAGTATCCGCCGTGGTCGCGGCGACGAGCAAGCGGCCGGCCGATTTCGCGAACGCCTCGCCGTTCCAGAAGAAGAAGAAGAAGAAGGACCCGATCGGGTTGAGTCTCATCCTTTTGGCCGTCGTCGCCTTGTTGGCCTTCGGTGGCGTAGTGGCCTACGTTTACTCGATCCAGGCGCCTTCGCTCTAGAGCGCGGAGGACCTGCTCCTGTGATGTTGCCCGCGGCGCGTTGTGAGCATCGCGTCATGGGTGAAGTGGCTGCCGATCCGCAGTCTGAACCGTGGCGTAGTCTGCCTTCGTTGGCGTTTGTCAAAGCCGTCGATGGCGCCCAGCCGGCACAAGGTACCGAGGTCAAGTGCGCCTGGGACGAGAGCGAATGGCGGGTCCTGTTTGCGGCGGCCGATGCCCATGTTTGGGCGACCCTGACGGAACGCGGCGCGCCGCTTTACCAGGAGGAGGTGGTCGAAGTTTTCGTCGATCCGGTCGGGGATCTCGAGTGCTATTTTGAGATCGAGGTGAATCCCCTCAATGCCGTGCTCGAGTTGGTCCTGCGCCGAAATCGCAGCGGTTATGCCCGCGATTTCGCCTGGCGCTGTGACGGCTTGCGCACGGCCGTGCGGCGAACGGATGGGGGGTGGTGCGCGGAGATGGCCATTCCCTTTCGGAGTCTCATTGCCGAGCCGCCGCGGCCGGGGGCGCGCTGGCGGGCCAATTTTTGCCGCATCGACCGGCCGCCCGGTGTGGAACGCGAACTGAGCGCCTGGTCGCCGCCGGGCCGGGGCTCCTTTCACACACCGGAGCGATTCGGATGGGTGGAATTCGTCCAGGGATAATCCCCATGAATCCCCGCGGAAGAAACTTGGCGGAGCGCTCTTCTTCGGTTTCTTATTCTGATTCTTATTCCGTTCGACCTGCCATTATGGAAAAAGAATAAGAACAGTTTTTCTACCCCTTCCGTTTTACCCCATGAGCTCCAACATCGAGTCGCACCTGATCGAAAATCGCGTTTTTAAACCCGCCAAGGAATTTTCCAAAAAGGCCCGCATCCAGTCGCTGGCGCAGTATCGCAAAATGTGGGAGGAATCGATCAAGCGGCCGGACAAATTCTGGGCGCGCGAAGCAGCGGATCTGGACTGGAACAAGAAGTGGTCCAAGGTGCTCGAATGGAAAGAGCCGGTGGCGAAGTGGTTCATCGGCGGCAAGCTGAACGTCTCCGAAAACTGTCTCGACCGGCACCTCTCTGGCCCACGCAAAAATAAGGCGGCGCTGATCTGGGAAGGGGAGCCGGGCGAGCGGCGCGTGATCACCTATCAGCAGTTGCACCGCGACGTCTGCCGTTTTGCCAACGTCTTGAAGCGAAACAAAATCAAGAAGGGCGATCGCGTTATCATCTACATGCCGATGATCCCGGAGGCAGCCGTGGCCATGCTCGCCTGTGCGCGGCTGGGCATCACTCACTCGGTGGTGTTTGGCGGCTTCAGCGCGGAGTCGATCAAGGACCGCGTTCACGATAGTGGTGCGGTCGCCGTGATTACCGCGGATGGTGGTTATCGACGGGGTGCGATCGTCCCACTGAAAGCCAATGTGGATGCGGCGCTGCAGGATGGCGCCCACACGGTGAAGCGCGTGATCGTTTTCCGGCGTGCCGGCAATGACATTCACATCGAAGAGGGCCGCGACGTTTGGTGGCACCGGGAACTGGAGTACGTCAATGCGAATTGCCCTCCCGTGCCGCTGGACAGCGAGCATCCGCTCTTCATTCTCTACACGAGTGGTTCCACCGGGAAACCCAAGGGTATCTTGCACACTACCGGCGGCTACCTGCTCGGCTGCTACGTCAGTTGCAAATACGTTTTCGATCTCCGCGACGAAGACATCTACTGGTGCACCGCCGACATCGGATGGGTCACCGGCCACAGCTATGTGGTCTACGGCCCGCTGGCCATGGGAGCGACTTCGCTGATGTACGAAGGCGCGCCGAACTGGCCCGACAACGGTCGTTTTTGGAAGATCGTGGAAGACTACGGCGTCACCATTCTTTACACTGCGCCGACGGCGATTCGCGCTTTCATCAAGTGGGGAGATGAATGGCCGAAAAAATACGATCTCAGCTCGCTGCGCTTGCTCGGAACCGTCGGTGAACCCATCAATCCGGAGGCGTGGATGTGGTACCACAAAGTGATCGGCGGCGAACGTTGCCCGATCGTCGATACTTGGTGGCAAACGGAGACGGGTGGACACATGATCACCCCGCTGCCCGGAGCTACGCCGACCAAGCCGGGCACCGCGACGCTGCCCTTCTTCGGCGTCGATGCCGCGGTGGTTGACGACAACGGCAAGGAAGTTCCGCCAAATGTGGGCGGCAAACTGGTCATTCGCAAACCGTGGCCCTCGATGCTGCGGAGCATTTGGGGCGACAAGGCGCGCTACAAGCAAACCTACTGGAGTGAATTCAAAGGGATGTACTTTGCCGGCGATGGCGCCCGGCGCGACAAACAGGGAAATTTCTGGATTGTCGGCCGGATCGACGACGTTCTCAACGTGGCCGGGCATCGCCTCGGAACCGCCGAGGTCGAGAGCGCGCTCGTCTCGCACGCCATGGTGGCGGAATCCGCCGTGGTCGGGCGTCCCGACGAACTCAAAGGGCAGGCCGTGGTTTGTTTTGTCACGCTCAAGCAGGGGATCGAAGCAAAGCCCGAGCTGAAAGACGCACTGAAGAAACACGTTCGCACGATGATTGGCCCCGTCGCCACCCCGGACGAAATCCGCTTTACCGAATCGCTGCCCAAAACGCGCAGCGGAAAAATCATGCGCCGTTTGCTGAAGGAAATTGCCGCGGGTAAAGCCGTGAGCGGCGACACCACCACACTCGAGGATTTCAGTATCCTCGCGCGCCTGAGCAGCCAGGAATAAGTGAACTACATCGAGCCGGGCTTGCGGGAGCTGGCCCGAATCCTAGATCGGCTTGTGCGGCGCGGTGCCCTCTGGTGGGAGCACCGCAAGCTCGGACATTGCGAAGTCCGGCTCGGACTGCTCGGCTGGCAACAGGCTGATTATGGGGAAGGGACGCGTGACCATGTCGACCGCCTGGCCGACTTCGAGCGCACGCAATCTCAGTTGACCAACGAAAGCGCTTCCCTGGCGCTCACCCTCCAGCAACTCGAGGAGCGCCGGACTTCCGAGCGCAAGACCTACGAGAGCCAGCGTGCGGAGCGCCTGGCCGCCCAGCAACCGCTCGTCAAGCAGGTGGAAGAGCAGGAGAAAGAACTGTCGGCCATGCGGCGTGAGCGCGCGAAAGTGGAGGAGTGGCTCGGGTCGGCCGAACGGGAACATGCCGCCAGCGAGGACAAATACCGTTCGCTGCTCGCGACCGGAAATCACGATCCCAAGCTCGTCCAGGAAGTCACGCGCCTGCAACAGAAGTCGCTATCGATTCCGCAGGAAAAACTGGAGCACCAGGGCAAGCTCAATGAACTGCAGGAATCGATGGGGCGATTGGAAGCCGAGTTGCAGGAAGAGCGGGCGAGGATATCGCTGGAAACCGAGGCGTTGAAAACCCTCGAGAAATCGTTTACCGAGAGCGACGAGGCCCTGGCCAAAGAGATCGCCGCACGCAGGCGGGATAAACAGAAACTGGAACGGCAGGTCAACGATCTGGAAAAGGCCAAATCGCATCCCTACCGGGAGATTGGGAAGGTGCTGGCCGACCACGGGATTGAACCTCTGAACCAACCGGAAGCGCTGACGGACGTCCTGAATCAGCGCGCCAAAGTCGCTGCCGTGGAAGAGAAGATCGCGGCTTCGCGGCAAATGAGCAGCCTGGAAAAACGGGATCACGTCTGGGGCTCATGGGTCTTGCTTTTGAGCATTGTGGTGATCCTTTGGGTGGGCATCTGGGTGGCCCTGCATCCACGATGATGACCGAAGGTGACCTTGGCGCGGCGCGCGGCGTGCGGCAGTATCCTCAACAATGACCGAAAAACCGACAGAGATGGAGGAAAGCGCATTTCCTGGCCGCTGGGCCGCCGTTGGGCTTGCGGCTGGATTGCTCCTCGCGCTGCTCGTCGCGCTGGCCGTGGCTATGAAAGACAATGCCCGGCGCGCCACTTTGGAAACGACGGCGGAATTCACCGCCGTGGGCGACAATCATTATTTTCCGATGCCCCAGGTGCCGCCGGTGCCACCGTACGAAGCCGTGGCTTCTTTCCACGGCCAGCCGCTTTATCCGACGGATTATCGGCGCCACGAATCCGCGGCGGACGACATGAGCCGGGCCGGGGTGGACGAGAAGGCCGGTTACATCATCTACCGTGCACCCCAAGTGGCCAAGGATGACGATGAACGGATGCTCGGCCCGGTTTATTTTCTCAAGATCTCCCCGACGGAATACCTCAAGGTGAGGGAAGGGAAGAAGTAGGGAAACATCCAACATCCCATGGCTCGATTCGGATGCGGTGTTTGGAATTGAGAGCCGTTGCGGGATTCGGAGAACCCGAAACCCGAAACCCGAAACATCGGCCCGCTACGCCAACGCCTTGCGATGGACCCAGACGCTGTTCACCAAGCCAAGGCCGAACATAACCATGACGACGAAGGTGCCCCCGTAGCTGATCAAAGGCATGGGAATACCCGTGATGGGCATGAGCGCGATGGTCATCCCGATATTTTGGAAGACGTGGAAAAATAACTGGCCGGCAAATCCGACGGTGATAAGCAGCCCGAGTTCATCCGCGGCGACGTGGGCGGTGAGCAGGCAGGTGATGAGCAATGTCCCGAAGATGGAAATCAGCACCGTCTCACCGACGAAGCCAAATTGTTCGCCGATGGCCGTGTTGATGTAGTCAGTGTGGACCGTCGTGCCGGGAATGAAGCCCTGCTCGACCTGGGTGTTGGCGGCCATGAAGCCCTTTCCATTGAAACCGCCCGAACCGATGGCAATCAGCGCCTGGTTGATCGCCCAGCCGGCGCCGAGTTTGTCGATATCGGGATCGATGAAGGCGATGATCCGGGCGCGTTGATACTGCTTGAGGCCGAAATTGATTTCCACCGGGATGGCGCAGGCGGCCAGGAGCAGAAGCGAAATGATGTAGCGTTTCGGCAGGCCGTTGAGCACCAGCATGGCCGTGATCGTGGGAACCCAGACGAGCGTCATCCCCAGGTCGGGCTGTTTCAAAATCAGGAGCATGGGGCCACCGACGATCGCTCCGGTAAAGACCAGCTTCAGCATTGGGTGCATCTTCCGGAACTGGCTGAGGAACAAGCCCACGGTGAGCACGCCGGCAATCACCGCCATTTGCGCCGGTTGGAACGTTCCCACCCCGGGCACGCGCAACCAGCATTTCGCACCACCGTGCTCTTCCCCCATGTGCGTATAAGTCAGAATCAGGAAAAAAATGCTGGCGATGTACATCGGCAACGCCGCCCATTTCACCCACCGGTAGTCAATGAGGCTCGTGACGATGAACACGCCCACGCCCACTCCAGCCCACACCGACTGTTTGTGCCAGTATTCGTCGGTGCGGAAGGCTGTGGCGCTATAGACCGCGATTATTCCCAGGCCACAAAGCGTGAAAGCCGCTGCCAGCAGCAGCCAGTTCATCCCCAAAAGTTTTCGGATCAGTGGAGTCATGCGTGAGTGTGGGCGCCGGGTGGGACATAAGCGCGCCGGACGCTCTTATGCAATGACGAATCCGTCGCAGTCCCCCCCAACGATCGAATTGACCAGGGATGCCGCGCCGTTTGTCCGTGAAGGGTGGATCGGGTGATCCGAACTAGAGTGCGAGGAAATTCTGGAGGAGTTTCTTCCCTTCGAGCGTCAGGATCGATTCGGGGTGGAACTGGACGCCGTAGATGGGAAATTGCCGGTGCCGCAGCCCCATGATCTCGCCCTCGGCGGTTTCGGCGGTGATTTCGAGCGCGTCGGGAAACGTCTCGCGTTTGACGAGGAGTGAATGGTAACGGGTGGCTTCGAAGGGGTTGGGGAGGCCGGCGAAGACGCCGGTGCTGTGATGCAGAATCGGCGAAGTCTTGCCGTGCATGAGGCGTCCGGCGCGAACGACATCGCCACCGTAGACGTGGCCGATGCATTGGTGGCCGAGGCAAACGCCGAGCAGGGGAGTGGTGGGGCCGAAGCGGCGGATGACTTCGTTGCTGATGCCGGCTTCGTTTGGCGTGCACGGGCCGGGTGAGATGCAAATCCGCTCGGGCTGGAGCGCGGCAATTTCGTCCGGTGTGATTTCGTCGTTGCGCTTGACCAATAAATCCGCGCCCAACTCGCCGAAATACTGCACGAGGTTGTAGGTGAAGCTGTCGTAATTATCGATAACGAGGAGCATGGTTCGGAAATGATAAATGCTAAATCCTAGATGTTAGATGCCTTCGCAATCGCCGCCATCATGCCCATCGCTTTGTTCACGCACTCTTGGTGTTCGGATTCCGGCGACGAATCGGCGACGATCCCTGCGCCGGCTTGGACGTAGGCTTTGCCATCCTTCAGAACCACGGTGCGTAGAGCGATGCAGGAGTCGCTGTTTCCATCGAAACCAAAATAGCCGACCGCGCCGGCATAAACACCTCGCTTGCTCTTTTCGAATTGGTTGATGATTTGCATCGCACGGACTTTGGGCGAACCGCTCACGGTGCCTGCCGGGAAGGTGGCCCGCATGACATCGTAGGCGCTGCGATCGGGGCGCAGGGTGCCGTGGACGTTGGAGACGATGTGCATGACGTGGCTGTATTTCTCGATCGTCATGAAGTCGCTCACTTTGACCGTGCCAAACTGGGCGGCACGGCCGACGTCGTTGCGCGCCAGGTCGACGAGCATGAGGTGCTCGGCACGTTCCTTGGGATCGGCCAGCAGATCCGCGGCGTTTCTCTCGTCCTCGGCCGCATCGGCCCCGCGGCGCCGGGTGCCGGCGATAGGACGAATGTCGATCCGGCCGTTGATGGCGCGGACATGAACTTCCGGAGAACTGCCGACGAGAGAGAATTCCTGGCTCGCAGCGCCACCGGCAAACTTCAGGCAGAACATGTAGGGCGACGGGTTGACGAAACGCAGCGCGCGATAAAGCGTCAGCGGATCGCCGGCGTAATCCGTTTCGAATCGTTGCGAAGGGACGAACTGAAAGATGTCACCCGCGCGGATGTATTCCATCCCGTCCCGGACCATCTGCAGGTATTCTTCGCGCGCCGTATTGGCCGTCGGCGTGACCGGTCGCGCCTCGCGATCGACGAAGATCGGCGGCAGATGGGTCGGTTGATTGAGACGAGTGGCGAGCACCGCGATCTTCTCCGCCGCCTTCGCGTAGGCGGAATCGGTGTCGCCATTTTCGACAAAGGCATTGGCGACAATGCGCAAACGCCGCGTCCGGTGATCGAAAATGAGGAGGGTTTCCGCGAGGAAGAAGTAGCTCTCGGGTAGATTTAGCTCGTCCTTCGGCGGCGCCGGAATGCTCGGCTCGAAGAAGCGCACCATGTCGTAGCCGAGATAGCCCACCGCCCCGCCCGCGAACCTGGAGTCTTCCAAGGCGGGCAATGGGACAAAACGAAAGCGCTGCATGAGCGTCTCAAGCTCATGGAGCGGATCGCGCTCGGTTTCGAATTCGCGGACCTGCCCGTCTTCCGTGATGCGGATGGTCCGGCCACGGCTTTCAAAGGTGATGCGTGGCTGCGAACCGACAAACGAATAGCGGCCGGCCTGGTCACTCTTCTCGACTGACTCGAAGAGGAAGGAATAACCGCCGTCGTCGATTTTCTGGAATGCCGACACCGGCGACTCGGCGTCAGCGATGAGCTCGGCGAAAACCGGAATGAGGTTGCCGCGGCTGGCCAGTTCGCGGAACTCTGCCAACGAAGGCCTCAGGGGAAGGGGAGTTTGCATTTACTTGGTCCCGTACATTTTTTCCGGATCGAATAGTTTGGATTCCGCGATCTCCTCCGGTGTTCCGTCCATGGAGTAGCTTTGAAAGAAGCAGCTTTCGTAGCCGGTGTGGCAGGCGCCGCCGGTCTGTTCGACCTCGAAGAGGAGGGTGTCGGCGTCGCAGTCGGCCGCCCAACGGACGATTTTTTGGGTGTGGCCGCTGGTTTCGCCCTTGAGCCAGTATTTCTTCCGGGAACGGCTCCAGTAGTGCATCAACCCCGTTTCCAAACTCTCCCGGAGCGACGTTTCGTTCATCCACGCCATCATCAGCACGCGATGCGATTGGACGTCCTGAACGATCGCCGGGATCAGGCCATCCGCGTTGTAGGTGAGTTTTGGCAGATTCATGATTCTGAAGAGGTGGAAGTTAAGAGATGAAGGGAAATAAAAAGCCCGACGATTCGGACGGGAATCATCGGGCGAAAGTTCGTGCGCGCAGAGTGGCGACGACCCGGTTCGCGCGGGAAGCGCGAGCCGTGGGCCCGTCTAGAGATGCCACCAATGCGGTGAGGAATTCACGAGGGTCGTATAAACGTAGGAGGAATCGGGCGCAACGAAATTCTCGGGGCCATGAGCACGGCGACGGTTCTCCCGTGGCCCGCGCCTCGGTCGGGCGCACGAACGGCTCGGCACCACAGAGCATTCTCGCTGCCAATCCTCCCGGTTCGCGCCTGTCGACGTGCCTCTCGCGCGCGACATGGCGTTAGTGTATCGGTCGGGGCGAGTTAGTCGCTCGAATCAAACTTCATGTGCTGCGGACGGAAGTCGGCAATGGGGCACTGGCCGGGGCCGGGATCGGAGCGACGTCGGGAATTAGCTCTTCGTGGTCGCCGGCTTCCGGCGCCAGTGGCCCCTGGATACCGACGCCAAAATTCGTGATCAAATCGATGTGGCCTTGGAAATCCTCGACCAGTGCCGAAAGGCTCTCCACCCAATCCCCGCTGTTGTAATAGGTCGTCGACTCGATGGTCCGAATGGTGGGTGTGTGAATGTGGCCGCAAACGACGCCATCGACATGATCCCGTTGGGCGTACTGCACGACGCCATGTTCGAAAGCGCCGATGAAGCTCACGGCATTTTTGACGCTCTTTTTGACGTAGGCGCTGAGGGACCAGTATTCGAGACCCAGCCAGCGCCGGATGACGTTCACCGGGTTATTGAGCTTGAGAAGGAGCTGGTAGCCCACATCGCCGACGAAGGCGAGCCACTTGATATTCTGCACCACGGTGTCGAGTTCATGCCCGTGGATGACCAGGAGCTTCCGGCCATCGGCCGTGGAATGGATGTCCCGCGGCATGATCTCGACCGCGCCAAAGTGGCCGAAGAAATGAGTGACAAACTCGTCGTGATTTCCCGGAATGTAGATGACTCGGGTGCCCTTGCGTCCGGCGCGGAGAATTTTTTGAATGACGTCATTATGCGACTGCGGCCAGTAAATCCCTCGGCGAAGCTGCCATACGTCGATGAAGTCGCCGACGATATAGAGTTTTTCAAACTCATACTCGCGGAGGAACTGGAGCAGGGCATCGGCCTTGCTCCCTTTAGAGCCGAGATGAATATCGGAGATCCAGCCGGTGCGAAAACGCTTCATGCTGATAGTGTTGCCGCGCCCAAAGGCAAAAGGCAAACTTCCGCCCCATAGCCGCTCCCAATTTCACCTAGTTGTAACGTATCTGCCACCCCAAGCCGTGAACACTGTGCTCTCTTTCCCAACGATGAAAACCCATGTGGGGGACTACGATTGCAGCCGCAGTTTTCGCCAGCCGTTGGCGCGCGCGGTCAGGCGCAGAACCGTTTCGCAGATTCTGCGCGCCGCCTATCGAAAACACGTTCGCGACCGCGAGACGGTGGAGGCCTTGAAACGCTGCCTGCGTTAAAGCATCTCCAGGTTTTCCGGTCCATTTTCGTCGGAAAGTTCACAAACCGTGTCTTGACGTCGGGCGCACACGGCTTCAAGCGTCTTAGGCAAGCCGAGTCCTCCCGTGAAAGACGAGCCCAAGTCCAAACCCGCGTCCTCTCTGCCGTTTAAGACCGTCAGCGAAGAGCTGACGTTCCTGCGGAAGACTTTTCGCGATCTGGTGGGAACCTACGCCGCCCAGCTCGAAGGAGAGATCGCGCACGTGCAGACGGTGGTGCAGGGCGATGCGGAATCGAAAAAAAAGCTCCCCGGAAGTCGCGTTTCCGATTTGCGCGACATGCTCATGCTTTTGCGTTCCCTCGAAGTGAAGCCGACGAAAGGCCGGCGCCGCGATCTCAAGAAAGTGGAGAATCTGATCGAGGAGCTGCGGGTGATCGTCGAACGCTGGGAGTGAGAAAAGTGAAGGTGGCAGAAGTCACTTTCCACTTTCACCTTCACTTCCACTCCTCGGCATCGTTTTGCGATTGGCAAAACGCGCGCGGCCTCTAGTCTCTGCCGCCCTATGAAAACTTTCAAAATCGCTGTTCTCCCGGGCGATGGCATCGGTCCGGAAGTCATGGCCGAAGCGCGGCGGGTGCTGTCCGTGGTGGAAAAGAAATTTGGCTTTCAGTTTGCGCTCACCGAGGCGCGTGTCGGTGGAATCGCCATCGATGTCGATGGACGGGCTCTTCCCGAGGAAACGCTGCGCGTTTGCGGCGAATCCGACGCGATTCTCTTCGGCTCGGTGGGTGGCCCCAAATGGGAAAAACTCCCGCCCAACGAACAACCCGAGCGGGCGGCGTTGCTTCCGTTGCGCAAGCATTTCGCTCTCTATGCCAACCTCCGCCCGGCGGTCTGCTTCCCCAAGCTCACCCACGCTTCTCCGGTGAAGGAATCGCTCATCGAAGGCGGCTTCGATGTGCTCTGCGTGCGCGAGTTGACCGGTGGGCTCTACTTTGGTCAGCCGAAAGGTCGCCACGAGGAAAACGGCGAGCCCGTGGCGATCGACACCATGATTTACAAAAAGAGTGAGATTCAGCGTATCGCCCAGGTGGCTTTCAAGGCCGCGCAAGGCCGGCGGAAGCGGCTCACCTCCATCGACAAGGCCAACGTGCTCGAAAACGGCGTCCTCTGGCGCGCGACCGTCAATGAAATGGCCGCGCAGTATCCCGACGTGACCCTCAATCATCTCTATGTGGACAACGCCGCGATGCAGCTCGTCAAGAACCCGCGCGGTTTCGATGTGGTGCTCGCGGAAAATCTCTTCGGCGATATCCTCAGCGACGAGATGGCGATGATCGCCGGCTCACTTGGCATGCTTCCCAGCGCCAGCCTCGGCGTCAAACAGACGGCGCACGGGAGCTTCGGCTTATTCGAACCGAGTGGTGGCACCGCACCGGATATCGCCGGCAAAGGCATCGCCAATCCGATCGCCCAGATTCTGTCCGTGGCGATGATGCTCCGCTACTCTTTCAACGAGCATGCCGCGGCAGAGGCCATCGACGCCGCCGTCCGGAAGGTGATCGACGACGGGCTGCGTACCGGGGACATCTGGAGCGAAGGCACCAAGCGAGTCGGCACTACGGAAATGGGCGAGGCAATCGCCGCCGCCGTGTAGAGCGGTTTAAACAAAGCTATAGTGGCGCGTCAGGTCGCGCGGAGCGCCTCTGGGGAGCGCATCTCGTCCCGAGTGCTGGCGAAGGCGTCCTCGCCTTCGCGGACTTTTCGAGAACCAACCCATTTTCCTCTGAAGCGCGCCGGTTAGGAAGTTCGTTTCGGCGAGACGCCGGAACCAGCACTCGGGACGAGATGCGCTCCCCAGACTCCACTGCCTCGCCCTCACACATGCGGTTACACTTTTAATTAAACCTCTCCAGCCCGACCTATCTCGAGATCGCCTTGATCGGTGTGGGTCCTGGCGCGGACGGACCGGCGGCCACGGTATCCGTGGCGGCTGGGCTGGGAGTGGGCGTGGCCTGCGCCGCGGCCGTCTCGGTCTTGCGCACGCTCCAGCTAAACAAGCTCCCAATGCCGATGTTGTGGATCCCCTTAAAGTCCGCGTCCAGGGAAGTAATGATCACCGCGAGGTGTTCGTGATCGTTCCAGTCCATGACGGCGACCGAAGTCTGGTAGCGCTGTCCGCTCGATTTATATTCGAAGACGAATTCGCGGGAAGGCTTGCCGTCGAGCATGAAAGGGCTCGGATTCTCGGCGGTGAGCTTCGTTTCCTGGGCGTCGTCCGCAAGATAATGCTGGCACCATTTTGCGAGTTCATCGGAAGCGAGATCGGTGATCTCCGGAGTGCCTTTGGCGTGCCCCAGCACCTGTATCTTCATGAAGGCTCCGTTGCTCTTCGGCGGATAGAGCGTGAAGATCGGACCCCCGCCGTTATAGTTCCAGCCGCCCGGCGGTTGATAGCGAATCTTCCCGATAGGATCGGTGAACATGACCACGGGCAGGCGAACGCCTTCCAGCATGCGCCAGCTTTCCTGGGGCGCAAAATCGAGCGCGCGGAGCGGCGCACTTAGGAGATAGAAGAAGAGCGGAGCTAACCGGAGATATGCGTTATTCACTTAGTATTGGATGCGATCACCGCGGCTGTAGACGCGGGCGGCGGTAAAGCCGGGCGGATTGCTGTTCAGAAAGAGCGTGTCGTAGTACCAGCGGCGGTTTGGGGGATTGTAGCTGGCGTCCGCCCAAGGGTGCGTCGATTGCTCGGAATCGTAAAGCATCGCCAGTGCGCCGTAGATTGTGAAGTAGGAGGAACTCCAATCCTCATGGAACCGTGTGAAATTCTCCACGCCACCGCTGTACGAGGCAGTCGTGGTCGGCACGCTGCCCCCGACGAGCGCGGCATTGACCGTCGTGCTGGTGGCCACGCGGGAAGTCATGGCGGAAGGCGAATTGGCATCGTTCCAACTGTTGGAAAGAACATTCACCGCATCTCCGACGATCGCCGCCGGTGCCTTGCTGTACGAGCCGACGACCGGACTGGGCGTGTCAGCCGGTGGGGTATAGGAGGTCGCGGTGTTGGACGCCGGTTGCGCGGAACTGGTGGAGCCCGTGTTATAGTCGCCCTGGACGTAAATCGGGTTCGGCGTGGCTACAGTTAGCCCGGCGGTGGGCAGCGATGCGCCGTTGATCAGTTTCACCCCGCGGGCATGGCTGCTGGTCACGGCGGTCTTTTTCCCGGTGGAGGAATTGACGATGTTCGTCGAGACGCTGGTGCCGACGCTCGTATCCTGGACGTAGAGCAGGTAACCATCGCTGTTCCCGACGGAATCGACGATGGTGCCGGCATTGGCCGCGCTCGTGATCTTGCTCACGTCCACGGTAATCATCCGCACGTTATCACCCTCGCGATCGTCGGTCATCGCAGTATTGGTGGTGATGGCATTGGCGATCGCCTGGTATTGAGCACTGGTGGAACTGAGGGCCGTGGTCGAGGTGCCGGCGTAAATGGTCAGAGTGTTCGTGGAATTGACGAAGATCCGGTAATCGGCGTTGTTCGACAGGCGCTCGCTATCCTGGGCGTCGAGTTGCAACGGATCGGTCATCGTGGAGTTGGTTACCTGCTCGACAATTTCGTGATAACCGTCGTTGTTCGGATTACCGTCCGAATCGCTATCGTTGGAGATAGGGTCGTCGATGAAGTTGGGGTCGAGGCTGCTCAACGGAACGTCGAGAAGCTTTTGCTGGGATCCCACGTGCGGCGGATCACTCAGTGACCAGTTGGCGGCAAACCCATTCGAACCGGTTCCGATCGTCGGCGTGGTATTGCCGTAGCGTGAATCGGTCGGCCGGTAGTTCAGGACCTGGCTTCCTGTATAAGTGACATCCGACATGAAATGGATGGCATTCTGGGCGGTGTAGAGATTGCCACCCACGTAAACCGATCCGTTCACATACATATCCGGCCCCGGCTGGAACTCGACATTGGGCTGGGTGCCGAAGAAGAAGTTATCGAAGATATTGCGTCCCTGGCGATTGAAGATGCGTTGGACGGTCGCGGTGTATTTCCCGGTCATAGTTTGATACTGGACCGTGACGCTGGCGCGATAGTAGGACCGTACCCGCGTGCTCGAACTGGTGCCATTCTCCAGCGTGGGGCGGCCATTGGGGTCGGTGGTCGTGACGAGGAGTGGGGTTTGCGCAGTGACACTCCAGCTGCTGAGGCTCACCCCGGTCGGCGGAGGCAGGGTGGTGCTGTTGGGCGCGCTGAGGGCGCTGGCCAGCGCACTCGTCGACATTCCATTGGCCCTATCCGTGGCGTTCGTCACGTTGGTCATGGCGTTGCGCCACTGATCGAACAGCGACTCGAGGACGCCGTCCGCGTAGGCGACGGCGACGGCGCGGTTCATCGTCCGGTTGGTGGCGACGACATGCGAATCGGTCACCTCGAAGATCATGGCTACGGTCAGGCTCGTCAGCACCATGAAAAACAGCACGGCCAGAAGGCTGCTGCCCGCCCGGTAAGAGTTGGAGGATTTCATACTAGCTGGAGTTGGTCTGGGAGACGTCGGGAGGCTGCGTCCGCGGAGGAACCACGGCCTGCAGAGTCACGGTGCCGTTTTTGTATTTGCGTGCGCTGTAGTAATCGATGTCGTAAAACTCGAGCGAGAGCCGCAGATTCAGCCCATCCGTGGTTTGCGCGCTGGGCAGATAGAGCAGGGCAAAAGGATTGGGAGAAGTGACATTGTCGCGGACGACCGTGTAACTGCCTTGGTTGCTACCGGTATAGTTCGCATGATAGCGCAACTGATTCTTGTAAACGGTATATGCCACCTCACGGTAAAAATAGCCGGTCGTGACGTTACCCGTGGTCGTCGTATTGACCGTGAAGCCAAGAGCGGTGGAAATCGTCACCGTCCCCGTCGTGCTGCCCACCGTCGGAGTCTTGGTGACGGCGGTGATGTCGAACTCGCTGGACAGAAGCGGCAAAACTAACTTGTCACCCACTTCCGGGACATAGGGCACAGCGGTCCCGACACCGAAATTGAAGGTCAAGCTGGTGCTCGCGGTGGTCGTATTTGCGGTCAACTGGTACGGTCCACCGGCCTGGAGACGGAATCGCACGCCGTTGGTCCGCGTGCTGATGTTATCCTGCGTGAAGGCATCCACGTCCGTGGTGGAACTGGGGGTCGCATCGGCGTAGGCGCTGCCATTGTAAGTGATCAACGTGAACGCGCTGGCCGAAGCATGCAGGTTATAGAGCAGCTCCTGGTCGGAGATGCGCATGCAGGCGTGCGTGTGGTTCGTGGCCAGGTTGCGCCCCACGAGCCGCAAGGAGGTGGCCGTAAAAGCGAACAAGCCGAGCGAGACGACGCCAAAGATGGCCAGGGAGACCATCATCTCCACAAAAGTAAAAGCGTTGCGCTGACGGTGCATGGTCACTGGGCTCAAAAATCGTCCGTCGTTCGGAGGGTAGTCATGCTCACGGAATATGTCTTGCCGCGATAGCTATAGCTCACGGTGACCACGGCAGAGACCTGGTGAGTGCTGATGCTCTTGATCGTCGTCGTCCGGGTGAGATTGATGGCGGTATCCATGGTCGTGAATGAGCTCACGAGGCTCGACTCGCTATTGAAAGTGTCGTAGTTGAGCGGCAGGTTCGATTCGGTGGTCGTGCCGGCCGTGAGAATGGCCGGGGTCGCGTTCAGGACCGACCAGGAGGTCATGAGGATTTGATCGATCTTCTGCTGGGCCTCCGCGAGGGCCATCGTCCGCATCCGGGCGACCGAGGCCCAGCGGTTGATTTGCGCCATGGCCGATACCGACCCCACGATGAATAGGGCAAGGACGGACGCCGCGATGATCACCTCCGGCAGGGTAATGCCGGCGACGGTGCGAAAGCGGGTGAAATTTGGGCGATTGGGCGCGCTGAAACTCACAGCCCAAGTGAAAAAGCAAATCGCACACCAGCCAGCCCGGCTTGATATGGTTTTCTTGTATTTACAGAGAATACGTGCTTTTACGGTACCGTCGTCGGATCGCCGCTTCTTCCCGTGAACTCGCATTTTCGCGATGCATCCCTGCGAATCTGGTGTGCCGCCGCCGGTCCAGACGCAGGTTTAAAGCTGCCGACCCTGGGGCAAGATCCCGCCCCCTTTGCCTAGGAAACGCCGTCCTTGAAAGAAGCGGAGGCGTACTCGCGATTGAGACGCGCGATCACCGAGACGGGGATTTCCGCCGGGCACACCGCTTCGCATTCGAAGTAGTTCGAACAATTCCCGAAACCTTCTTCGTCCATGGTCTTGACCATCTTGAGCGCACGCGAAGTCCGCTCGGCCTGGCCTTGGGGAAGCAGCGCAAGATGCGAGACCTTGGCGCCGACGAAAAGCATCGCACTGGCATTCGGGCAGGCGGCCACACAGGCCCCGCAGCCGATGCAGGCCGCAGCCTCCATGGCCGTGTCGGCCAGGTGTTTGGAGATGGGCAGACAGTTGCCATCGGGAGCCGACCCGGTGCGGGCGGTGATGAATCCGCCGGCTTGTTGAATGCGATCAAAAGCGCCGCGGTCGACGATCAGATCCTTGATCACCGGAAAAGGCTTCGCCCGGAACGGCTCGATATGAATGGTATCGCCGTCCAGGAATTTCCGCATGTAGAGCTGGCAGGTGGTCGTTTCGCTGGGCCCGTGCGGAACTCCGTCGATCGTCAGGGAACAGGTGCCGCAGATGCCCTCCCGGCAATCGTGATCGAAAGCGATCGGTTCCTCGCTTTTGCCCAGCAAGTCTTCGTTGACGATATCGAGCATCTCCAGGAAGGAGCAATCTTCCGGAATATTCCGGGCCTCGATGTCGACGAGCTGGCCTTCGCTATTGGCGTCTTTCTGGCGCCAGACTTTGAGGTGAAGGTTCATTGGGGAAAGTTGAGAGTTGAGAGTTGATGGTTGATAGCCGCGGATAGGGCTGCGGCTGCTTCTTCTGAAATCACAACTGAAAGCTTTAGGATCTGGTTTTGGGTCAGGACGTCGAAGTCGAATGCGTGGCTATCAACCATCAACTCACTTGTAACTCCTCACGCTGGGGTGGACGGTTTCGAAGACGAGCGGTTCGATGTTCCGGACCGGCGGCTGCTCTTCACCGGCGTAGCTCCAGGCGGCGACATGCTGGAAGTTTTCGTCGTCGCGCCGGACGTCCCCCTCGCATACCGTTCCGTTTTTGACCTCTGGATCTTTGGCGGTGTATTGATATTCCTCGCGGAAATGGCCGCCGCAACTTTCGCGGCGCTCGAGAGCATCGAGGCACATCAGCTCCCCGAATTCCAGGAAGTCGGCGACACGGCCGGCCTTTTCCAGGGAGACGTTGAGCGCTTCGCCTTCGCCCGGGACGTTGAGATTTTTCCAGAACTCTTCGCGTAGCGGCGGGATTTGTTTGAGCGCGCGATCCAGGCTCTTGGCGGTGCGGGCCATCCCGCAGTAGTCCCAAACGATCCGGCCCAATTCGCGGTGGAAATGGTCCACGGTGCGCTTGCCCTTGATGCCGAGTAACCGCTGGGTGCGTTCGCGCACTTCGGTCTCGGCCCTCTTGAATTCCTCGCGATCGGTGGACGGACGCTTGTTGATCTCCGGCGCGAGATAATTTCCGATGGTATAGGGGATGACGAAATAGCCGTCAGCCAGCCCCTGCATCAGCGCGCTGGCGCCGAGGCGGTTGGCGCCGTGATCGGAGAAATTCGCTTCCCCGAGGACGAAGAGCCCGGGGACATTCGACATGAGGTTATAGTCCACCCACAGCCCGCCCATGGTGTAGTGGACCGCTGGATAGACGCGCATCGGCACCTGATAGGCGTTTTCGGCCGTGATCTGGTGATACATGTCGAAGAGATTGCCGTAGCGCTCGCGAATGGTCTGTTCGCCCTGGCGCTTGATGGCATCGGCAAAATCGAGATACACTCCGAGCCCACCGGGACCGACGCCGCGGCCGTCGTCGCAAGCTTCTTTCGCGGAGCGGGAAGCAATATCGCGCGGGGCGAGATTGCCGAAGGTCGGATACTTGCGCTCGAGATAATAGTCGCGTTCGGCCTCGGGAATTTCCGCCGCGGTCCGCTTGTCGCTCTTTTGTTTGGGCACCCATACGCGCCCGTCATTGCGCAGCGACTCCGACATGAGGGTGAGCTTGGACTGGTAATCGCCGGCCTGCGGGATGCAGGTCGGATGGATCTGCGTGTAGCAGGGATTGGCCATGCACGCGCCGCGCTTGTAGGCGCGGTGGATGGCCGTCGCATTGCAACCCTTGGCATTGGTCGAAAGGTAAAAGACGTTCCCATACCCGCCAGTGCAGAGCAGCACGCAATCGCCCGCGTGGGAAGTGACCGCGCCAGTGACGAGGTCCCGCACGACGATACCTTTGGCGTGGCCGTCCACGAGCACCAGATCGAGCATCTCGGTGCGCGGATACATCGTCACACTGCCCGCGGCGATCTGCCGGGAAAGCGCGGAATAAGCGCCGACGAGCAATTGCTGGCCGGTCTGCCCTCGCGCGTAAAACGTTCGCGAAACCAGGGCGCCGCCGAAGCTGCGGTTCGCCAGCAGGCCGCCATACTCGCGGGCAAAGGGCACGCCTTGGGCCACGCATTGGTCGATAATGTTCGAACTGACTTCAGCCAGTCGGTAGACATTTGCCTCGCGCGAACGGAAGTCACCGCCCTTGATCGTATCGTAGAAAAGCCGGAAGACGGAATCGCCGTCGTTGGGGTAGTTTTTGGCGGCGTTGATGCCGCCCTGAGCGGCGATGGAGTGAGCCCGCCGCGGTGAATCCTGGTAGCAGAAACACTTCACCTTGTAACCCATATCCGCCAGCGTGGATGCCGCGCTCGCCCCGGCCAGGCCCGAGCCGACGACGATGATCTCGTACTTCCGGCGATTGGCGGGATTGATGAGCTTGGACTCGAACTTGTGCCGCTCCCACTTCTTCTCGAGCGGACCGGACGGAATCTTCGCATCGAGCACCACGGTCGGACGCGCGGGGGCCGGCGAAGGTGACGTCACGGAGATGACCGGCTCGGCAGGAGCGGCCGGCTCGTCCGTGGGAGCGGGCTTCGTCGGAGCCTTCGGAGCTTTCGGGGATTTGCGAACGGGCGAAGCCATAGCGATTACTTCACGATGCCAGTGAGGACGGCCACAGGGATGGAGGCGTAGCCGAGGAAAATGAGCCAGGCCACCGTCGGACCGCCTTTTTCCCAGAGCGGCCGCACCTTGGCGCTGTTCAGGCCGAGCGTTTGAAACATGCTCATGATCCCGTGATTGAGGTGGAGAGCGAGGAGGGCGACGCCCACGAGATAAAAGCCGGACGCCACGGGGTTCGAAAAGCCGAGCACCATCATCCGATAGACGTCGTGGCGACCGGCGGCGTCGGTCAGCTTTTCAAAGTTTCTTCCCACCATGTTCACCTCAGGCACCTGAACGGTGAAATGGAGCAAATGATAAATGATGAAGCAGAGCACCGTCAACCCGCTGAGCAGCATCCAGCGGGCGGCAGGCGAGGTGGCGCGGTGTTGGGTGATGGTGTAGGGGACGCCGCGAGCCGCGCGGCTTTCCATGCGCAGTTGGATCGTGAAGACCACGTGGAGCACCAGCATGAGGAGGAGCACGCCACGGATCACCCACAGCAATTCCCCGAGCCCCTGGAGAAATGCCCCGTAGCGATTGATCGGTTCCGGGGAACCAAGGAAGATTTGCAGATTGCCGATGAGATGTCCGACGACAAAAGCAAAGAGCACCAGGCCGGTGAGGGCCACGATCCATTTTCGTCCGATGGACGAGGAGCAGAAGCGGAGAAGTGGATTCACGAAGAGGGGATGTCGAAAACGACAGACGGAGGGTGCAAGGAAAGAACTCTCCATTTATAAGTCAATCTCATTTTAGAGCAAAATCATTGGTCGGCCAAAAGCGATCGGTTTTCGGATTGGATTTGGCCGCTAAAATGGGAACTCTCCAGGCGAAATCGAGGAACGGACCGGCTGGAGATCAGCGGAGCAAAGAAGCTATTGAACAGACGAAACCGCCGAACTCGCGACTTCAAAGAAAGACACAAAAATCATGAGCATCAAATTGAGCTGGGAAACCGCAGCGCATCCGGAGCGCTCCAGTTGGTCAAACGAACTTCTCAAGCAGGTCGGGCTTCACCAGGCTCAACTCGAGCAAGGCAATCCGAACGCATTCATTGCCGGCTACGATGGCCTTTCTGCGGAATCGAAAACAAAGTTTTGGGGAGAATTGATCGTCGCCATGGCGAAGTACGAATCGTCGTGGAATCCGGCGGACGTCTACCATGAGCCGCCCCCGCTGAACGTCGATTCCGTGGGCTTGCTCCAGTTGAGCGTTCAGGACGGCGGCAATTACCACCTGACACCGCCGGTCGTCGGTGAGGACAAATTGAAAGATCCCGCCATCAATCTGGAATGGGCGGTCCAGATCCTCGCCCGACTTCTATCTCGAGACAAGGTCGTCGCCAGCAGCGCGAACGGCAAATATCGTGGAGGGGCCGGATACTGGTCGGTCCTCCGCGCCGGACATAAAGTGGATCAAATCATCTCGCTCGTTCGTCAAAACGTCCCCGTTTAGGAGAACTAAGCGTCCGGAAATTCTTCCGGAGAGAATCCGAGCGTGACGATGGAGCAGCCGACGATGGTGCGGAGATGGTGATCGACGGCGGAGTCGATCAGTTCGTCACTCTCGGAGCCGGGATTGAGCCAGACTTCGCGGGGCTTCTTCGCGGCAATCGCCGGGAGCAACTGCAAGCCCACCGCCGGAGGAACGTAGAGGCTGATGAAATCGACCTCGGCGGGGATGGAGCCGAGATTGGGGTAGGTTTTGAGACCCTCGATGGTTTCTTCCTTGGGGTTGACCGGGTAGACGGTGTAGCCGCTTTCGACATACGCGCGAACGGCTTTGTTCCCATACTTGCGCCGATCACGAGAGGCGCCCAGGACTGCGACGGAGAATTCTGACATGCGAATTGGGGAATGGCGACATTTCGCCGGAAGAAATTGTGAAACTGCAAGCAGGAAATACGCGGATAAGCCGGGACCCATGAACCGGTATCCACGTCGCAGAGGACCGATTCTCATTGCATCCGTGGACCTGCCGACGGCGCACAAAGCTCTACTATGAAGACTCTCTTTCTGCGATTGCTGGCAGGCCTGATCGTTGGCTTGCAATGGGGGTATGCGGGTTGGGCAGGTGAGGCCAGTGTTGGTGCGGAGAAGGAAAAAGCGGGCGACAAAATTGAATGGGTCGGGTGGTCGGATGCGGCATTTGCCCGGGCCAAGGCGGAAAAGAAGTTGGTCCTGCTCGATGTCGTCGCGGTCTGGTGCCACTGGTGTCACGTGATGGACGAGATCACCTACCGTGATTCGGCGGTGGTGAAACTGGTGCGCGAGCATTATATCGCGGTGCGCGTAGATCAGGATGCGCGGCCGGATATTTCGAACCGCTACGAGGATTACGGCTGGCCGGCGACGGTGGTATTCGACGCTGCGGCCAAAGAACTGGCGAAACGTCAGGGGTATCTGCCACCGCGACCCATGGCCGGAATGTTGCAAGCGTTTGTCGATGATCCGACGCCCGGTCCCTCCGTGCAGCCGCAGCCGGTCCTGGCGCCCGCACCTGAAGGTGGTTTGACGGAGAGTCAGCGAGCGGCAATGCGGAAGATATTCATCGAGGCGTATGACTCGAAGCTCGGAGGCTGGGGCGACGTCCACAAGTACCTCAACTGGGACGCGCTGGAGTATTGCCTGACGGAAGGCGCCGCCGGGGATGCACGGCTGAAGGCGATGGCCCGGCAGACGCTGACAGCAGGGCTGCGGCTGATCGATCCGGTCTGGGGTGGTGTCTACCAGTATTCGACCGACGGGGATTGGGAGCATCCTCACTACGAAAAGATCATGCCGTTTCAGGCGGAGAACCTGCGCGTGTTTGCGGCGGCGGCGACCTTGCGTGGCGAGCCGCAGTGGTTGGATTCAGCGCGGAAGATTCGCGGATATCTGCGCGATTTCCTGACTTCTCCCGAAGGGGCATTTTACGCCAGCCAGGACGCGGATCTGGTGGATGGCGAGCATGCCGGCGAATATTTCGCGCTCGATGACGCGGGGCGTCGGGCTCGCGGGATTCCGCGAGTGGATCGGCATTTGTATGCGCGGGAGAATGGACTGGCGATCACCGGGCTGGCAGCCCTCTATGCAGCGGACGGCGATGAACAAGTGCTCGCGGACGCCCGTCGTGCGGTGGAATGGGTGCTGGCGAATCGGGCGCTGGACGCCGGCGGATTCCGGCACGATGAGCGGGACGTGGCGGGACCGTATTTGGCGGATACCCTGGCCATGGGACGAGCGTTCCTGGCCTTGTACGCGGTGACGGGCGAACGGACATGGCTGACCCGCGCGGAGGCTGCGGCGCGATTTATCGACACGCGATTTCGTGGGCCGATCGGATTTTCGACGGCGGTCGCAGCGGTTGGGAGTTCATTCGCGCCGAAGCCGCAGGTCGATGAGAACATCGAGCTGACACGATTCGCGAATCTGCTCGGCCATTATGCCGGTCAGGATTTTGCCCGGAAAATGGCGGAGCATGCGATGCGTTTCCTCGCTTCGCCGGTAGTCGTGGCCCAACAGGGATACGGAACGAGCGGGATTCTCCTCGCCGATCGCGAATTGCGGAGTGAGCCGGCCCATTTCACGGTGGTCGGGCGCAAGAATGATCCGGCTGCGCGGGCGCTTTTCGAGGCGATCTTGCGCGGGGCGCCGCCCTATTCGCGAATCGAATGGCTCGATCCCGCAGAAGGGCCGCTGGCACACGATGACGTGCCGTTTCCGGCATTGCCACAGGCCGCGGCATTTGTCTGTGCGAACGGAAGTTGTTCGCTGCCTTTGATGACGGTGGAGAAAGTTGCGGCGCGCTTGAGGAAAGGACGGTCGGAGGAAACATCCAAGACCCAACATCCAACATCCAACGTCCAATAGCCCGGTTCGAACGCTGCGTCTGAATTTGCGGGTCGTGGTGCGATTCGGAGAACCCGAAACCCGAAACCCGAAACTGTGACCAGGCCCGCGCTACTCCTTCATATCCGGCAAGCCAGGCGCGGTGGTCGGCGGCGACTGGAGATCGTAGATGGTTCCCCAGTCACCGGAGGAGACGACGCGGGCGGATTTTCGCCAGGGTTGCGTCGAATCCTTGTAGGCGTCTTCTTCGCGTGAGCCCCAGAAAAGGTAGCGAGCACCGAGCTGGGCGGCGAGATCCCGCCAGTGCTCGTTGCCTTTCATCAGCGCTTCGAGCTTCTCGGCGGGTTCGCTCCAGGAGAGGCCGTGGCTGACGACGTGGCCTTCGTACCCGAGGACCATTTTGCGGCCGTTGAGCAGCAGCGGATGGTCATACGTCGGGACGCCGGCGAAGCGTTCCTTGGCCGGGATGCCGCGGAGGCCATCGGCCACACCATCGAGCTCCGAGCGATAGGCGATGACCTGTCCGGAGTGCACGGCGTCGATCCCGCCCAGCGTGGAAACGAACCCGGAGAAAAAGAGCGTGACCACAGCGGCGATCTGCGCCCAGCCCGGCCAGTCGGCGAGGATTTCCGACCAGAGAAATGGCAGGATGGCGAGATACGACCAGACCATGAGTTTGGTGTTGTCCCATTCCCACGGCGCAAATTTCACGAAGCAACAAACGAGAAAAAGACCGAGCGCAGGGAACACGACCATCCGCGCCCACGGACTGCGTTGCGCGCGGCTAAGTTTCGCCACGAGCATGCCGGCGAAAATGAGGAGCACGCCGAAATTGAGCGGCCAAAAGATGAGGCCGGCGATGCAGAGCGACCGGTTTTCCGGGTCGAACGAAAACGAACCCAGTTTCAGCCAGGGGGCTGAAACACCTTTCATGGGCCAGTGGGCCTGGCACCAGTCGACGAACCCGGGATCATCCCACATCCAGCCCGCTTTCCAGCCGAGCAGGTGTCCGCCTTTGAGGCCGCCGGTGATGAGATAGACGAGAATCGTCGCAGGGATGAGCGACGCGCCGATCAGCACGAGCAGGCCGCGCCGTTGGGTTGCGTGGAAGACGAACCAGACGCCGAGAAGGACCGAGAGGAAAAGGAAAGTGTGAAAATGAAAGAGCGGAAGCGAAGCGTAGAGGAGGATTTCACCCCAGACGGGGAGCAGGGGTGCAGGCGAAGTCGAGCCCGTGGATCGTCCGCCGAAAGCTGGGGACGCGGCTTCCCCCGGAAACGGAATGGAATTGCGGGTAGAGCCCGAGGCGGACGAGCGTGGGCGCGCGCTCCGTTCCTCGACATCCATGTGGAAAAAGCGGGAGCGCCAACTGCTGAGGAGAAGCAACCCGGCGGGCAGGGCGAAAAGAAGTCCGCGTTGCGTGGCGAAGAGCGCCAGGACGATGCTCTTCCAGGCCAGCGGATTTTGGAAATCGGCGATCTTCGCGGTGTGAAAGATTTCCAGCCCGGCGAGGCCGCCGTTCGCGAGGAATCCGAAGAGCGCCATTCCGCGCCCCCAGCGCCAAAGCGCTGCGCCGGTCAGGCCAGCCCCGAGCAGTCCCAACCAGATGAAACCGCGAAAGACATTCACCCCCAGCAGCACGAGGAGGCTGTGGAAGAGATCCATCCCGATGGGATAAGTGAGCGGCGCGCCGGTGTAGATGGGATTGTCCGGCCAGAACGGCACGCCGCTGGCCAGGTATCGGACATACGTGAGATGCAGGGGAAGATCGCCGAGATTGTTGTCCAGAAGCACCCGGATTTCGTCACCGTCGAAGAATTCGACCCAGAGAAAGACGCGCAGGGAGACGAGCGCGAAAGCCACGAGGGCCAGCCATTCCGCGGCCGTCGGCGGGCGGGATCGGGGTTGCGGATTGCGGCCCTGCCACAGCGCAAGCGAGGCGGCGAGCAGCCCACCGCCGAGGGCCAGCGCCGCCGAGGAATGATCGAGACCGCCTCGCAGAAAACCGAACAGCACGGCGAGGAGAGACGACACGCTCATGGCGTAGAGGGCAGCCGCGACGAGATTCATGGTGAGTCGGTCGTTTTGGGGGCGCCTTCTTTGGGCGCGCTTTCCCGAGGCGCGCTCACGTCGCCGGGCTTGAATATGGGGTAGTTATCCGGGACCAGGCCGGCGAACGTCTGGCGGCAAAGATAGAGCGTCGCCGAGCTTTCGGAACTGCCCCGAACACGCAGCGGTGTCTTGTAATATTCGAGGCGCAGGAGCGGCTCGATTTTCTCGATGTGCGAATCGTCGACGAGCAGGAAATCCGCATCGATCGTTTCCGGGAGATCCTCAACGGAAGGATAATCGATGTGGGGAAAATCGCCGAGCAACCAGGTGAAAGGATATTCCTCCTCGAGGATGATGTGGCCGCGCAGGTAGTAGTTGACGGGATTGAGGGCGGTGATTTTGCGGAGGGGATCGAGGAGTTCGTTGATGTCGTTGAGCGTCTGGACGTAGACGTACGGCTCCGTCTCATCGGTGTAATCGTGGAAGTTCAATTCCCAGGAAACCCCGAACGATCCCAGCCAGACCAGCGCGGCCCCGACGCCGATCGTCCAGGTATCGATCCAGAGCGCCGCGCGCAGGACGATGAAACCAAAGACGAAGTAAAACGGCCAGATGAGCGAGATGATGCACCACGGCGTTTTGTAGGGAACGATGCTATAAGCGATGAAGGCGCCGAGGCCGTATATCGCGAGATAGCGCGCGGCGCGTGGCACGCGTGGGAAGAGCAGCCACAGGCCGCCCACCATTCCCAACGCCGCCGGCCATTCGTACTGGCCGACCAATTCGAGCCAGTAGGACCACGCCTTTTCATGGCCGGACTTGTGTTCGACGCCGGTGCGGACCCAAGTGTTGAAAGTTTCCCACAATCCGGGCAAGCCCGGCCAATCGAGGAAGCCGCCGGTGTAGAAGAAAAGAATCAGGCCGAAACAGACCGTGGCTACGCTGACCAGATCGTTCGTCGAGAACTTCGTTCCGTTGTACGGCCACTCGCCGGATGGCACGAATTTCTCGTAGAGGAGCAGGCACGGCACCGCGAGGAGGAAGGCGACGAAATGGATGATGTACGTTTCCTTCGTCAGGATCAGGCCGGTCGCGCCGAGAGCCGCGGTCCACAGGTACTGCCGCCGGCCATGGCGCCAGAGGCCGATCCCGCCCCAGGAAGTGAGGAGCAGGAAAAAGAGCATCCAGGTCTCGTGGATGGCGTAGCGTCCGTAGAAGACCATGGCCGGGGACACCGCCATGGCCGCGGCCGCGATCTGGCAGACGCGCTCGTCGAAATAGCGGCGGAAGGCCAGCGTCAGGCCCACGCAAGCGGTACTGAGCAGCACAATCGGCATGCGCAGGACGACGATGCTGCGTCCGAAAAGCGTCTGTGCGAGGAACAGCGCGTAGAAATGAAGCGGTCCGTGGAAGTTCGTCGGATCGTAATGATAAAAGCCCTGCCGGGTCATTTCATCGACGAACCACCCATTGACGCCTTCGTCGAAATGAGCCGGCTTGATGTCGAGCCAGACCACTCGCAAAACGAAAGCCAGCACCAGGATGGCTGCGGAAATCCAGAAGCGCAGCGAGACGATCACTTTGACCGATCCGGC
This sequence comes from Chthoniobacter sp., assembly GCA_036501065.1. Lineage (GTDB taxonomy): Bacteria > Verrucomicrobiota > Verrucomicrobiia > Chthoniobacterales > Chthoniobacteraceae > Chthoniobacter. The sequence goes on from DASYAY010000055.1 coordinate 79,538, forward strand.
TTCCTGCTGGTAGGTATCAAACTCCCCAATGCCGGATTCGCCATATCTCTCCATCGTCGTGCCAGCTTACAATGAGGCCCGGCGGTTGCCGCCAAGCATTGCCGCACTGGGGGAGTTTTTCCGGAATTTCACGCGGACGTATGAGGTGTTGATAGTCGTGGAGGAGAGCACGGACGGGACGCTGGAATTAGCGGTGGAGCAGGCCGGGCAACAAGCTCATTTTCAAGCGATCGACAATGGCCCGAAGCGCGGCAAAGGGCACGCCGTTCGTTCCGGCATGTTGCAGGCGCGTGGAGAGATCGTCTTTTTCATGGATGCGGACTTGAGCGTACCGTTGGCCGAAGTGACGGCCTTTCTGCGGCGCTTCGAGGAGGCGCCGGCGGTCGATGTCCTCATCGGCAACCGCCAGCACGCGCGCAGCCGGATCACCCGGCGGCAATCGCCCTTGCGCGAGGGGATGGGAAAGATTTTCAACCGCGTGCTGCAGTCGATGGCCCTGGTGGATTTGCGGGACACACAATGCGGTTTCAAGGCCTTTCGCCGCGAGGCCTGCCGGGAGGTATTTGGCCGCCAGACGCTCGATGGATTCGCCTTCGACGTCGAGGTGCTGCTCCTCGCGCAGCGCTTGGGGTATGTGGTCGAAGACTTGCCGGTGGAATGGATCAATTCCCCCGAAAGCAAGGTGGAGATTTTGACCGACAGCCTGCAGATGTTGCGCGACACGTGGCGGATTCGGCGGCGGTTGCGGGGGGTGGAAATGGAGAGAGGAAAACATCCAACACCCAACATCCAACATCCAACATCCAATGTGCCCTCCGCGGGACCGGAGACCGCGCGGGACGATCACGAGTGAGGCGTGATCAACGGAGCACGGACATTCCTGTCCGTAGTCTTCGCCGAAAGTGATCGCGGTCCGCGAGGGCATCGGTTTACTACTTTTCGATGCGACTACTCGTTACCGGTGGCTGTGGCTTTTTAGGGAGCAATTTCCTCCGATTTGTTCTCCAGCATTACGGCCCGGAAATGATCACCAATGTTGATTCGCTGATCACCGGCAAACTCGCCAATGTGGACGGCGTCGCTGCCGAATACGGCACCCGCTATGAATTTCTCCAGGCGGATATCGCCGATTCCGATCGGATCGACGAGGTCCTGAGCACCCATCAGTATTTTGCGGTCGTCAATTTCGCCAGCGCCTCGGCGACGGGGGCGGAAGGGGTGGCCACCCTCCTCGAGCGGGCGCGGCAGCACAAGGTCCGGCGGTTTGTGCAGGTCTCGAAGGACCGGATCCCCGAGTTGGGAATGGGAGTGGGCGGGCCGGAGACTGGAACGATTTTGCCGGCCGATGAATACCAGGCGGAGGCCGATGAAATCGCCATCGACGCCTATCGCCAATACGAGCGGGAAGTGGTCGTCACGCGTTCGGCGAACAACTACGGACCGATGCAAAGTCCCGGGGCGTTTGTCTCGGGCGCGATCATTCGCGCCTTGCGCGATGAGCCGGTGCCGGTGCCGGGCGACGGCTCGGCCGCGCGCCCGTGGATTCACGTCGACGATCATTCCGCGGCCGTCTTTGCCGCCGTGCTCGAAGGGCATCCGGGAAGTATCTACCATTTGACCTCGGAGCAACGGTTGCGCGACCTCGACGTGGCCCACGCCATTCTCGAGCACCTCGGCAAATCACGCGAGTTGATCCGCCTCGCGCCGTTTGAAGACGTCAGTGATCCGGCCCCGGACGAAGATGCCTATCTCGCCCACGAGGAACTGGATTGGGAACCGCGGAAGAATTTTGCCACCGGGTTGCGCGATACGGTCGACTGGTACGTGCACAATCGCGAGTGGTGGGAGCGTTGAAACAGACGGTCGTCATCGTCGGGAGTGGAGGACGGCTGGGAGCGGCATTGCTGCGGGAATGGCGCACGCGCGGTTCGGAAGTGATCGGGTTGGATCGAACTCAACTCGATCTGAGCGATGACCGGGCGATTCGCGATCGGCTTGGAACGATCGAGTTCGGCTCCCTCGTGAATTGTGCGGCCATGACCAATGTGGATCGGTGCGAACGGGAGCCCGACGAGGCGTTTCGCGTCAACGCCACCGCAGTCGGAATCATCGCCGGGATTTGTCAACGAAAGCAGGCGCGCTGCATTCACATCAGCACGGATTACGTCTTCGATGGGACGAAGCGAACGCCCTACGTCGAGGAGGATGAACCCCGGCCGATCAGCCAGTACGGTGAGTCGAAATGGAGCGGAGAGAAGTCGGTGCTGGCTGTTTCGGAAAAGAATCTCGTCGTCCGTGTCTCCTGGGTATTCGGTCCGGACCGCCCGAGTTTTTTGGACCAGATTCTTCAGCGGGCGCTGCAGGAGGAACACGTCGAGGCGATCGCCGACAAGGTCTCCGTGCCCACCTCTACGCTCGACGCGGCGGACCTGCTCTGGCGGCTGCTGGAACGGCCGGAGATTCGCGGGATACTGCACGTCTGCAATGCCGGCGAATGCACCTGGCAGGAATATGGGCAGCACGTCCTCGATTGTGCGGCTGCGGCGGGGATGCCGTTGCGAGCGCGCACGGTCGGGCCGATCACGCTCGCGGAGATGAAGTCTTTCGTCGCCCGCCGGCCGGAATACACGCCTCTTTCGCCGGCTAAATACGCGAATCTCACGGGCGCCACCGTGCGTTCCTGGCGGGCGGCGGTCGACGATTACGTGCGGACCTTTTGCCTTGAGCGACGCTGAACCGCGCGCCGGAAAACAGGCGTGCGATCTTGGTTTTTTCGCCTCACGCGAAATGTCGTGCGAGCCGAGACGAATTCTCGCGCTTTTCTTCCAGCCTTGGCTTGCCGAGAACGGGACGACGGCGCGAAAGCCGCCCTCCAAAGTCAGTTCCAGAGCGACTTCAGATCCGGGTCCATGCGGGCGCTCTTCTTGATGCCGGCATTAATCTGAATGGCCGTGTCAATACACTGACGTGCTGTCGAAATATCGCCCAGGCGGGCTTCGTAGCACGCCAGGTTGTAATGCAGGATGCCGGTGCGCCGGATCCAGTCGGGCGCGGACTGCATCACCTGTTCCGCCTTATCACTCTTGTCCATCTGGTGCAAAGCGAAGGCGCGTTGCACCGTAAACTCGCCTTCTTCGGGATGGAGGCCGGAGCCTTGCGCCGAGAGGACCTCGGCGGAGCGCCATTGCTTCTTGTGCAGGAGGAGCCGGATGCGGGCGAGCATGACTGCGGCTTCCGCCTGTTCCGGCAGAGGGACGGCACCCAATTCGGCGAGGGCTTCGTCGAGGAGATTGAAATAGAGATAGCCATCCGCAGCATTCAAGGCCCGCTGCGTTTCCATACTTTGGATTTTGGCTGGCTGACTTAGGTAGAGCATTTGCTTGCCTCCAAGGATGATTCGTTCTTTGGACGTGGATTGGGGGTCGCATATTCGCCACACCCGATCTCCCTCAGGAGATGCTGCCAGTGCCACGTGCAGTCCCGTCCCAACCTGCTTTTCGCCATGATGCACGAAAGATGGAGAACGATTCGACGCGGCTTGGACACGATAGTATTCACTTTCCACCTCGAAGTAGGAGCACCGGACATGCCAAGGGTCGTGTTTTCACGACAGGGGAAAACCCTGAGATCGCTACAGGGAGAAACTGGGGTCGCCGGGATGGTTTCGCCGGAGTTTCAGGCCCGCCAGGTGCGGCGTCGAAGCCAGATATCCAGAGGGAGAAGGAGCAAAGCCGCTTCCAGGAAAAAATCGGTGAGGTCGCGGTGCGTCCGGGCCGGCGTGGCCGGTTTGGCGAAGACTTCGCCCGGCGATGGGGAAAATTTGCCCCGCCCCAGGGATGCCAGGGTGTGCAACAATGGCTCATCGGCCTCGGTGCGCAGATACTCCGGCGGATAGCTGCGGGTATGGCCAAAAACGTAACCGCCGTCCGGGAGATCGGGCGAACTCACGGAGAATATGGAAGTCCCTTCCGACGGTAAATTGAACGAGGCGTGATAGTGGCCGGGTGCGTCCTGCTGGGCCGTGACCGCCTGGGTCGCGCCATCGGGTCCCACCATGTTCACGCTCACCGGCATCCGGTTGCGAAATGAACCGTCCGGCTTGATCGCGTCGATACTCAGGTCGAGGCGGTCGCCCACTTCGCTCGTCGTAACTTCGAAGCTGGACTGGTCACTCTTGCGCATCAGCGTGCGCACCAGTTGCGTCCAGAATTTGCCGTAGCCCGGCCAGGTCAGCCATTCACCGGCCCACCGGCTCTTGGCATCGCTGGTGAATGCCGCCGTCTGTCCGAGGCCGTAACGCCAGGTGGCCAGCAGCGGCTCGCCGCGCTCCGTGGCCAGCAGCAGGTCCGCGGTGGGTTTGGGCTTGGTCGCATTGTAACCGAGAAGCAGCGGCGACTGCGCCCAGTCGACCCCGGCGGTGATCGGGCTCTTCTTCGCTGGCACGGCCAGAAACGGTTCCTCGATGAGGCTGCTCTGCGCGACTTTCATCGTCTCGGTGCTGAAAATTTGCGGCAGGGTGGTGGCGTCGTCGGTGATGTAGAAACGTCCGCTGCCGCGCTCCGCGACTTCGCGCAGAAAGGCGACGTCCTTGTCCTGTTCCGTGCCCAGTCCCACCACGGAAGTGGTGATCCGGGCGGCCAGCATGGCCGAGGCGAGATCGAGCGAATTGCCGCCCGTCTGGATGCCGTCGCTCATTTCTCCAGCCGCTTTTTCCTCGGCATCGGCGGCATCGGAAAAGAGCAGGAGATGCTTCACCCGCGCCGGCACTTCGCGCAATTGCTGGAAGGCCTCGACCATCGAGGTGTAAATGTAGATGCCGCCGCCGCCCGCGTTGATGCTCATGATCTTTTGTTCGGCGGCGCCTTTGGCGCTGATCGGCGCCAGCGGCACCACGGTGTGCGGCTTGGTGTCTACCGCGACCACGCCGAAATAATCCTTCGGCTGCAGCGCGTTCATGGCGAAGACCGCGCCCTGGTCGGCGAGGGAAATCTTCGTCTGGCCGGCGGTCGTCGCCGTCATGGAACCGGAACGGTCGAGCACGACGAGCATGGCGACCGTCGGCGTATCGAGCCGGTCCTCGTGTTCCATCCGAACCGGCAGCATCTGCTCAATGGGTGTTCGGTAATAGCCGCCGACCCCGAAGCTGTTCTCGCCGCCGATCATCACGAAGCCGCCGCCGAAATCCTGGACCCAGCGGCGATAGAGATCCATCTGCTCGCGACCGAGGTTGAGCGACGAGACGTCGCTCAGCAGGAAAAGGTCGAACTGCTGCAAGTCCTCGAGCGTCTTCGGCAGACCGGTGAGGCCGCGCGTTTCGACGGAGATTTGTTCCTTTTGCAGAACGCCAGCCAACGCGCGCGCATTATTTTCATCGGAATCGATGAGGAGCACCTTCGGTTCGCCACGCAGGCTGGCCGTCGCCGAGGCGCGATTGTTTTCGGCCACCGTATCCTGAGCCGGCAGCACCTCGACTTCGTAGGTGATGAAATTGCCGTCGGGGGTGAGATTCGGCGCGCGAAACTCGTTGTCGCCGGGCTTCAGGTCCATGTCGCGCTGCTCGATAAGGAACTGGTTTTGGTAAAGCTTCACCTTCGCCGTGGTGGCGACATTGCTGCGAATGTGGGCGCTCAGGTCGAACGGTTCGCCGGATTTCAAGCGGCGCGGAACGTCCACTTTTTCCACCAGCACTTCGGGAGCGGATTCATTGTGCAGCGGAACGGTGAAGAGCTCCACGCCTTGCGCGGCGAGGCGCGCCGCGCTGGCGGCGGCCTGTCCGCCGGTGTCGTTGCCATCGGTCAGGAGCACGATGCGACGGGCCTGTCCGGCGGGAAAAATCGCGCTCGCGAAATCGAGGGCGCCGCCGATGTCGGTCGCCTTGCGGTCAGCGGGCTCCGGCCATGGAGTACCGAGAGAAAGGTGGGTGGAAGGCGCTTGCCAGAGATCCGGATGCGCCGCGAAGCCGATGACTCCGGCAGTCGTATTGCCAGGCTGAGCCTTGAGACTGGCGGCGACGAAATCGCGGGCTTCCTTTTCCGCCGGTGCGGAGATGCTCGCCGAATGGTCGACGACGAAAAGCACGGCCAGTTCATGCGAAGGAAGTAGCCAGCGCGCGCCCGCCAGCGCAAACACGAGCAGCAGCATGATGAACGTGCGCAATGCGAAGCAGATCCGCCGTTGGGCCGGCGTCATATCCGCGAGGGAGCGTCGCTGAGCCCAGACCAGGAAAACGATGAGGAGCGCAAACGCGAGAGCCCACGGATGCGCGAAATCGAACCGGCCGCTCACTCCGTTTGCCTCCGATGAAAGAGCCACCACTCCAGCGCGAAGAGGAGCAACGCAGCCGCCGCGAGGTACTGCCAGAGGGGCCAGCCGGTGACCCGCGCCAGCGAGATCGCCGGCAGCGCCGGGCTGCTCGTCTCAGGCGTAGCGGTCGCGGCCCGCAGGTCCGACTCCGCATCGTTGAAAGTATTGACGGCCATCCAATGGGAACCGTCGCCCGCCTGGATTTCATAGAAGCCGTTGGTCAGCGGCTCGAAGATATCGTGCGCGATCGCCGGCGGCCCGGTGGCCGTCGATTTTTTCCACGGAGTCTGGGCATCGATTCGTACCGTTTCGCCCGGCGCGAGCGCCAATGCTTCGCCGGCGCGCCGGCTGAGAATTGGCGCAGCTTCATCACCCGCCAGCCAGTGCAGGGTATTGGAAATGAGGAGCGGGAACGCGACTCGCAAGGGCAGATCGGAATCGCCGATATCCAGGGCCAGCGCTGCGACCCGCCGGCCGCCGCCGTGACGTTCCCCGGTGATCATCAGCGGATGTTCGAAGGAGCGAATCGGCGTCTGCCATTTCCAGTCTCCATCCTTGGGCACGGCCAGCGGCGCCGCGTGCAGGAGCGTGATGTTTTGCAGGTTCACCGTGCGCAGGACCGGATCGCGATTGTCGAGATCGGTGATCAGCGGTTGATCGATCGCCGGCCCGGAGGTGTTGAAGGGCGTCTGCTTGATGAAGAAATAGTTCCCCGTCGCAGTGCCGAGATCGAAGCCATTGGGCACGAAGTTATCCAGCAGCACGGCATCGAACTTCGACGCGAGCGCCGCGTTGAAGGCATCGGGTGTGAGCAACTCGAAAGCAACGCTTTGATCCGCGCCGAGCAGCTTTTCCAGGAACCAATTGCCTTTGGTCACAAGGAGAATGCGCTTCGGCGGATCCACCGGGAGCACGGCGTAGGCGACGTTGTCGCTGGCCAGCGCGTCTGTCGTATCCAGCCGGGCGGTCAACCATCCGCGCGCCGTATTGCCGGGGCGGGGGACGGTCGGAAAGATTTGCATGGCGCGCCCGCCCGGTTCGATGGTCAGCGGCTTCACATCGAGCAAGCGCCCATCGTACGACAGCTCCACGTTGGTCTTCGCGGTCTCGTGGCCGAAGTTCGCCACTTCCAGGAGAATTTCCGAGGTCTGCGGACTGTTCAGGACGGCGCGTGTGGCGAAGCGGGTGATGGCGAGGTTGTCGCGCGGCGTGCCCACAGGCACAAAATCGATCGGCACGTTGAGACCGGCCGGTTGGGTTGCCGGCGGGTGGTCGGTATAAACGATGATCTTGCGCTCGCCGCGCCGCGAACGCAGCAGTTCACCCGCGAGCTTGATCGCGCCGTCCAGTTCGCCGCCGGCATCCGTAACCGCCGTTTTAGCGAGCGCTTCACGCAGACCCTTTTCATCGTCGGTGAACGGGCTCACGACCCGCGCGGTGGCGTCAGCCGTGATCAACGCCATCTGCCGCATCGGTGTGGCTTCGTGAACCACGTTGGCCATTTCCGCCTTCGCCCGGGCAAAGCGCGTCTGGCCGCCGGCCTCCACGGCCTGCATCCGCGCGCGAGTATCGAGGATCAGCACGGTGGAAGCGCCTTCCAGGATTTGTCGGTCGAATGTGGGATGGGCCAGTGCTCCAAGAATCAGCGCGAAGATGAGCAAATGGAGCAGGAGGGAGAAAAGCTGGCGAAGCTTTTGGAAAAAAGCCCGCCTCCGACTCTCCTGAAAGATGCGTTGCCAGAAAAGCAGCGTGGAGACCGGCATGGGCCGCCGCTTCAGCTTCAGCAAATAGAGAAGGATGATCACCGGGGCGATGCCGGCAAACCCCACAGCCCAAGCGTTGAGAAAGGTCACTGGATCATCCTCCCGTCACGCAACACCCGAAGCACGAGGTCTTCGAAAGGCACGGCCGTCGTGGCCTGCGCATACCCGATGCCGTGCTCGGTGCAAAAGGCCGCCGCCTTTTGCAAAAACGCGTCCACTTCCGCGTGGTAACGGCGGAGCAGGGACTCGCTCGCCGTGACCTCGTAGGCCTCGCCAGTCTCGCTCTCGATCAATCTCAAGTCACCCGTGGCTTCGGGCCGCATTTCCAGCGGATCCAAAACGTGAATGACGTGCACCTCAAACTGCTGGTGCCGCAGCAGGGCCAGGCCTTCTTCGAAACCCAGGGGATCGAAGAGATCACTCAGCACGAAGACCAGTCCGCGCCGTTTCATCCGCTGGGAAAAGGTCCGCAAGCTCGCCGAAAGATGCGTGGCGCCTTCGAGCCCGGGCGCCTGCCGCAGGTACTCGAGCACCTTGTGGAACTGGCTCTTTCCCCGGCAGAGACCGAGGTCTTCTTCCAGGCGGCTGGCAAAAAAGTGAACATTCACCCGGTCAAGATTCGCCAGACCGATGTAGGCGAGAGAGGCCGCAATCCGCCGCGCCTGGTCGAACTTGCTGATCCGGTTTCCCCCCTCCGGGCTCCATCGCATGGATGCACTGGCATCGAGCAAAAATGAGATATCGAGATCCTGTTCCTGCTCGAAGAGCTTCACGAAAAGCCGGTCCAGCCGCCCATAGATATTCCAGTCAATCGAGCGCAGGTCGTCGCCCAGCGTGTAGTTCCGGTAGTCGGCAAACTCCAGGCTGGAACCGATCTGCCGGGAGCGGCGTTCCGCCCGATGAGCGCCCCGAAAGAGCTTCTTGGAGAGGAGGTAAAGCTGTTCCAGCTTCGCGAGGAAGTCGGAATCAAAAAGCAACGGAGCGGCGGCAGTTTCCAAGGCGCGGCTAAATTGCGCAGGAAATGGCGCGACGGCAATCGTGATTGCCACGGACTCTTCATTTGGGCAGAATCAGTCCAAGAGGGATTTCCCCTGATGAAAACGCCTCTCCGCGGCACGAAGCTTGCTTTATAATAATTCTAAAGCTTACAGCCTATGTCACTGCCAGCCACTCTTCCCGATCCTGTTGCCAACATCGTCTCCTCCGGCCTTCGCCTCGTCGAAGAGCCTTCTCAGGCGATCAAAAAAGTGCTCCTGCTCGAGGACGATCCCGCCTTCAAGGAAATCATGACCGATTTCCTCAAGGAAAGCGGTTTTGAAGTCGTCGGCGTCGTCAACGGCGTCGAGGGCGTCCATCAGGTGCTGGCCAGCGATTTCGAGGTCATCCTCTGCGACATGATGATGCCGACCCTCCCGGGCGACATGTTTTTCCGCGCCGTCGAGCGCATGCGGCCGCACCTCTGCGATCGCTTCATTTTCATGACCGGCCATCGGGGCAACACCAAGGTCAACGAATTCATTTCCAGCGTGAATGGCACCATCCTCACCAAGCCCTTCCACGTCGACGATCTTCTCGAGATGATCTCCTTCATCAACGTTCGCACCATGCTCCTGGCAGCATAATTGCTTTAGCCGGTCCCATGAAAGTATTGATTGCCGATGACGACAAAGACCTGGCGCAGACGCTGGCCGCGTCGGTCACGGAGTGCGGGCATGACGTCGTCGGGACCGTGACTGGTGGCGGGTTGGCCGTGATCCAAGCCTTCGCCCGCTGCGATGCCGATGCCGTTTTGCTCGATATCATGATGCCGCGTTACAACGGACTGACCGTTTGCCACGCTCTGCTCAGCCGCAAACCCAATGCGAAGATCATCTTCGTCTCCGGAAGCATGGACAAAAAGGACCCGTTCGTCACCGGTTGCGGAGCGTCGGGCTATCTGCAAAAGCCCGTGAGCCTCGCCGAACTGAAGGACGCGCTCGACGCCCTCCAGGCCGAGCAGGTGGCTTGAGGCGCGAGTGTTTCGGTGGTAAGCGTGGGGGATGTTGAAGCAAATTGCCGAGCTTTTGAAGAAGACGCCATTCGAACCATTTGCCATGGTGACCACCTCCGGTCAGGAATATCGAGTGGAGCATCCGGAAAATGCGGCGATTGTCGGTGGACGGGTTGTCGTGGCACTGCCGGGTGGCGAAGGAGTGACGACACTTTCCGGTCTGCATATCACCGAGATCAAGGAATTCTCGGGATCGCAAGGGATGTAACTTTCAGCGTGGATCGGTCGCGCTGGTCCCCGGCGGCGTCGCCGATAGCTGAAGCCCCCACAGTTTCTCCGCCGGACCGTCAATCACCAGTCCGGTTTTGAAAGGTGGATAACCCGTGCAATAGCCGCGGAAGAAGACTTGGTTCCAACCGGCCCGCAAAGTCAGTGAAGTCGTGGCGACAGGACGTTGGCGATCATTGTCCGGCGCCTGATAACTCAGATTCTTGATAGGATCGCCATTGAGGAACCACCGCAGGTAAGTCATCGGATGACTTTGAAAGTGGAACTGCAACTCGGTGGGCGCAGCCACATGAATCCAGGTCGCGCCGTACCACGTCTGCGCCGATGGCCCAAGAACAACGCGGGTATCGAGATCAGCGACCGCAGCCGGCTTCCAGCGAACCTCAGAAACCTGTGGCCAGTAGCCCTGGAGTAAATCCCCTTTGAACACCGTGGCAGGATCGACAACCCCATTGTCCGGCGGATACGCGGCAGCCTCGCAAAACTCCCGCGTCACCGTTTTCCAGTCGCGATTGGTGCCCGGCATGAGACCATTCGGGTCGGCGCGAAATCTCTCCGCGCCCGCACCGCCAAAGGGCCCGCAGGTGAGCCAGTGGCGGACCAGAACCCCGCCCTCGATCCCTTGAAAAGCGGCCGGCGCCCAGGAGCCCGGATAGAGCCGCGCTTCGCTCGGTTCGTCGTAGGTCTCGCGATTGGCGCTGCCGTCCGTATTGGCCCACCAAAACTTGCTGTGGCCGCCGAATGTCGCCTCGAAATTGACGAGCGTCCGAAAGTCGCTGCCAAAGGGCTGCTGCAACGCCGGGAAGACCGATCGCGGAATGGCTGTGACCAGCACGAACCCCTTGCCGTCATCGTCGAGACGATAGGAACTCTCGATGCCGGCAATGTCGCCGACATGCGCAAAATGGGCCACCCCCACCGGTGTCTGATAGGTCTGCGGGGAAGCGGGTGCTTTCGACGTCCACTGCGGATACATCCCGACGGCGACAGGTTGCACAGTCGCCCCTTTTTGGAAAAGACCGAAGACCAGCCGAACATCGCCCGGACGGCCTTCGGGAGGACCGTTCGGCTTGGCATTCACGTCGCCCTGAAAATAAAGGCTGAGCGTGTCGGCCAATTGATCGTGAGTGAAAATGCGCGGCGCCGGCGGAAGCGGACGCGCCATGAATTTCGTGGGGAGCCGCGCGTGCCAGCGGAGCAGGAGTCGCTCCGGTTGATAGAGGCAGCGGACTTCCACGGACTGGTCCTTGTCCGCGGCGAATTCGACCGGCTCGCACGATTCCCACCCGGCGAGCGAGCCATCGAAGGCGACGCTGCCCAGTGCCGGAGCAAAGCGGGCGAACTTCGCCGTGCCCGCCCCGCCGCGCAGGCTCAGCGCGATCTCCGGTGGAGAAGCGATTTGCGCTGCGGAGATGGTCACGGTCGGTTGCACCGTTTTCAGCGGGCGCACGGGATTCTCCGTCAGCGACCAGCCTTCCGCTTCGAAAATGAGCGGGGTGTATTTCCCGACGGCGAAATGGATTTTGCCGGTCGCCGGATTCGTGAAGAGATCACCCGCGAAGAATTCGCCGGGAAGGGAATACAAGCCCGCGGTCTTGGGCGTGAATTTGCGCCCGTCCGGAAAGACCGTGTCCACATAGAGCCCGTCCTCATTGTAGAGCAGGAAGCCGTAGCGCGATTGGTCGACGACGCTGAGCAGCCCGTTGATCGGACGATGAATGCGCATGCCGCCATACATTTCGCCGGGACGCGCGACCCATTGCAGAGCGGTCCGGCCGGTCCGCCACTTCAGTTGAAAGCCGCCGTGCCCGTCGGGGACGTATCGTGAGATCTTGTGCTGCGCACCTTCGTTGGCGCTGAAGTTCTTTCCGCCGCGCGCCTGCACGTAAAAGCCGTCGGCCAGGGAGCCATCCGTTTGCATCCAGTCGCTGGTGAATTTTTCCGCGAGTTCATTGCCGCCGTGCACCGCGTCCGCTCGCCCCGCGGCGCGGGCGACGAAGATCGGATCGGTGAGAAGCTTCTTCCACTCGGTGAAGATCGGATTCCCGTGCGCATCGAAGCTGCTCGGCGCCAGTCGCCAGACATCCTGGCCGCCCTGATTCATGGCCAGGAAGGCGAAATCGTCACTCCAATTGTGACCATGCGCGGTGATGAAGACACCCCGCGGCGGAATGGTCGGCGTGAGTTCCTCGTCGTCCACGCGCCCATTTCCGTTGGCATCGTGCCAGAGGAAATAGTTGGGCGGTGAATTCCCGCCGGTCTTTTGTCGCAGAATGGCCGCGGAGAGTTTCCAGCCGTCGTTGTCGAACCGATAGACGGTGAAGGCATCGTCGCGCGTGCCGCTGGCGCCGGCGAGATACATCCTCCCATCGGTGCGAATGAGCCGCGGCTTTTTCAAACCGCGCGCCCGCGGATCATCGTTCAACGGCCAGACTGTATTCACCGTCCACGTGTGCTTTTCGTAGTCCACGTGGAAGCGGGTCAGCCAGTTGCGCTGGCCGGGAACGTAGATGTCCTCCGGATGCTCGGGATCGACCGCGTAGCCGTCATTGGCCTTCGTTTGCAGCGTGAGAAATTCCCGCACCAGCTTGCCGTCGGCGCTCCATTCGGAAACGCGATTCGGTCCGGCATTTTCCACAATGAGGAGACGATCGTGGCCTTCGGGATCGGTCCACGTGGCGAGTTTGCCCGGCGCCATCAGCGCGAGCGGATCGTAAGCGCCCGGCTTCTGTCCTCCGGGACGGCCGAAGGTGAGGATGATTTTCCCCTCGCGGCTGAGCTCGTAAACCTGATTGGCCGTTTCGTCGCTCAGGTAGAAACGCCCGTGACTGTCGACCTTGAGATCGGAAGGCTGGATCGTCGCCGGCACCGTGAAGAGCCGTTGCCAGGCGCCTTGTGCAATGCCCGCGCCCACGGCTACAGCGCTCACCGCGAAGCCGGAACCTTCCGCGTGCAAGGCGTAAAGAGTGCCGTTCTGGACCGTGATGCTTTGCGGCCGGGGCAATGGCACGGAAGACAGAACCTGGCCATTCCCGCCATCGTGCAACGTGATCTTGTCGACGGCCTCGGTCGGGCTTTCGACGAACTGATTTTTGCGTGCGCCAGGAACGATCCGGCCCCTTTGCGCCACGGCCACATACGGTTTGCCGCCACTCGTCCACGCCGCCATCGACGTCACCCAACCCTCAGGAAGATAACCGTCCGCACGATTCGCGCCCGTGCTTTTGCCGAAGGCTTTTCCATCGGCGCGGTAGACATATTTCATCCCGCCTTCGTTGCAGAAGCTCCACACCGTTTCGCCATCGGTCGCGGTCGCCGTGCCGCCGCCGGCGCCGCCGCTATTGAAAGCGCGCAGGAATTGCTCGTAGCCGAGCGGCTTCTTGAGATCGAACATGGGATTGTTCAGCCCATTTTCGAGATACGCGTAATAGAAAACCGCGACGCCATTCGGGCCGACCGCGACGTCACCGAGTGGCGCCCCGACCGGGTCGCCGCCAAACGGCTCCGAGATTTGCCGATCGCTCGGCGGGGGCATGAAACTGGAAGCGCCCGTGACAAAGCGGGGAGTCACCGTGTGCCATTCGCCGTCGATCGCCCACCGGTGCGCGGGCATGTAAATGCCTTTGACCGCATATTCGCCCGGCGGAACGGGCATGAAGTTATCGTCCAGCCCATCCCAAGTTTCAGTAAATCTACCTCCATTCTCCGCCGTCACCGTCCGCGCGACGCCACAGGCAAACTGGCTGATGATCCAGTCAGGATTCTTCGGATCGACGATCGCTAAAGTGACGCGCCACGTCTTTGGCAAAGGCCCGTCAACCGGGAGCCGATAGCTGACCGCAACGCCGTGGGCCGACACTGTGGCCGCCGGTTCCGCCTGTGCCCAAGCCGCGATGCAAAACGACAGGAGAATTGAAAGAAACCGGAGAATGCGCGATTCGACCATATTTTTGGGGGGCACGGATGGTGTGAAGTCGGAAGTGAAACCTGCGAAACGCGCCGAGTCTTAGCTCAGCCTCCGCCACCCCGCGCCGCTCTCAACCTGATCCCCTTGCAGTGCTGACCTGAAACGTTTCCGCAAGCTGGGTAGATTCTCTTTGGAGAACAGATGCGGCAATGGTGTTGGAAGTAGGAGAGGCTTCCCAGCCTCTTCTGCTCCGAGGAAGCGGCAAAGCCGAGGTTTGGCGAGACGCCCATGGCGCAACGGGGGCAAATGCCGCTCCTACTTCGGTTGCCGCTTCTTACCTCGTGCCCAAACTCCGAGACCGTGTGAAAACCCGGAACTGCAGGAGCGGCGAAATTCGGCGAGGGGAATTTTACGCGGCAAAAGGGAAAAGTGAGCGGACCGCGCCCGAAACGATCGTCCGCGGATCGTGGAGGCGACC
>DASYAY010000056.1:0-29632 GCA_036501065.1 Chthoniobacter sp.
ACCGGCCGCGTGCTCGAATTGCTCGGCTACATCGGGTTCGACTGCGAGAGTTCGGTGGTGCGCCGCGCCCTGAAATTTGTGCGCGAGACGCAGGAGGATGACGGCTCGTGGTACGGGCGCTGGGGCGTCAATTATATCTACGGCACCTGGCAGGTCCTGCGCGGCCTGCGCGGCATCGGCCAGGACATGCGGCAGCATTGGGTGGTGCGGGCGCGCGACTGGCTGGAGAGCTGCCAGAATGAAGACGGCGGCTGGGGCGAGACTTGCGCCAGCTACGACGATCCGACGCTCAAGGGCAAAGGCCCGAGCACCGCTTCACAGACGGCGTGGGCTGTCATGGGTCTGATCGCAGCCGCCGATCCCGCGGAACCTGCCGCACTCGACCGGAAATCGATCCGCTTGGGTATCGACTACCTGCTCACCACGCAGGCCGCCGACGGAAGCTGGATCGAACCGGAAGTTACCGGCACCGGATTCCCGCGCGTCTTCTATCTGCGTTACGACATGTATCGCAATAACTGGCCGCTCCTCGCTCTCGCGACCTTCCGCAACCAGCGCGACGCGGCGTCGAAAGCTGCGGATTCGGCATCCGTCGAAGAGTAGCGATCGCAGCGCATTGGTCCCCTTGGTCCCATTGGTCCCGTTGGTCCCATTCTTCCCATCTTCCCGAATGGTGGGCCCGCATAGGACGCCCGCATACGGTGCCTTTTCCCTTGTCTGATTGTCTGACGGTCTGATTGTCCTCAGACCGATGACCCGCCAGCTTCCCCGCATTTTCCTCTGGCACGTCTGGCGCTATCTGGAGCGGCACCCGCTGTTGGTGGCCCTCAACGTCCTGAGCGTGGCTCTCGGAGTGGCTGTCTATCTGGCCATTCAGATCGCCAACCATAGCGCCAATCGATCCTTCGCCGCCGGCATCGATCTCGTCGCGGGAAAAGCGCATCTCGAGATTCGCGGGGATGTCGATGAAACGCTCTGGCCGTTGGTCGCGCGGCAACCGGGCGTGCAGGCGGTGACGGGACTGGTCGAAGGCAAAATCACCTTTCCCGACTGGCCGGGCGAGTACCTGCGTGTCCTCGGAGTGGATCTTTTCAGCGGTGAAGCATTCCGGACTTTTGATGTCGGCGCGCCGGGCGAAGGCCCGCCCCTGGATCGTTGGATGGGGAAACCCGGCCAACTCGCGGTGGGACGGCGATTCGTCGCCCGGCACGGGCTCAAAGTCGGGGATACCTTCCGCATCCTCGTGAACAGCGAGGTCAAAACGGCGACGGTCGCCGCTCTGCTCGACAGTCGTGACGTGGTGGGAGATTTGCCGGAGGATCTGGCGGTGATGGATATCGGCTGGGCGCAGGAACTCTTTGCGCGCCAGGGCCGGCTTTCATCGCTGCAAATTCGGCTGGACGACCCCAGCCGCGCCGGCGCGGTCGCGGCACAATTGAACACTCTGTTGCCGGCGAATCTCCACGCCGAGCCGCCGCGCCAGCGGAGTTTTCAGATCGAGCACATGCTCTCGGCGTTCCAATTAAATCTCACCGCTCTGAGCATGGTCTCGCTGCTCGTGGGCGTTTTTCTCGTCTACAACACCATCGCCGCTTCGGTCGCCCGGCGGCGCGTGGAGATCGGGATTCTCCGTTCCATGGGGACGACGCGCGCGGAAATCCGCGTCCTGTTTCTGGGCGAAGCGCTGGTCTTCGGAGTGTTCGGGATCGTCCTCGGCATGGCGGGTGGAGTGGCGCTGGCCCGATTGCTGACCGGCGCCGTCGCGCAAACGATCTCATCGCTCTACGTCCTCCTGAGCATCGATCGGATGTGGCTGAATCCAGTGCAATTCGGGATCGCGGCGCTCTTCGGTTTCGCCACGGTGATCGCCGGCGCGTGGCTGCCCGCCAACGATGCCGCCGGCGTCGATCCGGTCGATTCTCTCAGCCTCGGCGTGCATCCGGCTCTGGCCCAGGCGCGGATTCCGCACCGTGCCTGGCTCGGCGTTGGCGCGATGGTTGTGGGCGCGCTTTGCGCCTGGTACGCACTGCATGGAGGCCAGGCGGCGTGGAGTTTTGCCGCGGCGTTCTTCGTCCTGGGAGGCTTCGCGTTTTTCTCGCCGATGGCGACCTGGATTTTTGGACTCCTGGCGGCGCGGGTGCGGTCCCTGGATGTCACCTGGCGGCTGGCTGCGGACCATCTCCGGCAATCCATTCACCGCAATTCCGTGACCGTCGCCGCGCTGGCCGCGGCCGTGGCCATGTCGGTGGCGCTCATGGTCATGATCTTTTCTTTCCGCTCGAGTGTGGATGCCTGGATTCATCACGGGATCGTTGCCGATCTTTTCATTGCGCCCGCTTCGAATGAAGTCATCGGCCGGGAAGCAGCAGTGCCGCCGGCGGCCATCGCGTGGTTGAGGGCGCGTCCGGAAGTGCGCGGAGTCGATACGCTCCACGAATTGGATTGTGCCTTCGAGATCGGGACAGGAAAAGCAGGGAAAGTTCGCCTCGACGTGCTCCAGGGCGAATACCGGCACAATCTCGCGTTCCTCGGCGGCGGCGACGAAGGCAAAATGGCGCGGGTCTTTAATGATCGGTGCGTGGCCATTTCCGAGCCATTCGCCCGCAAATTTCATGTCCGTGATGGCGACCATCTGCGGTTGGTGACGCCGCGTGGCCTGGCGGAATTTGAAATTGCCGGCGTCTACTCCGACTACACGCGGGACCAGGGGGTGATCCTCATTGCCCGGAACAATTTCGAGCGCTGGTGGGACGATCCGCGGGTGGAGTCGCTGGCCGTTTATCTGCGGCCCGGTGTGGCGGCACAGCCGCTGGCCGACGCCTTTCGCGCGCAGTTCAGCAAATCGGGAGAGTTTGCGATCTATTCGAATGGCGGTCTGCGCCAGCGAATCCTTTCCGTTTTTGACCAGACCTTTGCCGTGACCTACGTGCTGCGGAGCGTCGCAGTGCTGGTGGCCATTGCCGGAATATTCCTGTCGGTGACGACACTGGCCGCAGAACGCGAGCGGGAGATCGGCGTTTTTCGTGCCGTCGGCGCGTCACGCGGGCAAGTGCAACGGCTGCTCATGACGGAGGCCGGGATGATCGGCGCCGTGGCCACGCTGTTGGGGCTCGCGTCCGGCCTGCTTCTGGCCATGGTGCTGACCTGGGTGGTCAATCCCGCGTTCTTCGGCTGGACGATCTCGCTGCATCTGCCCTGGCGCAGCCTGCTGGCCACGCCGCTGTGGATCATCCCCGCGGCGCTCCTCGCTGCCTGGCATCCGGCCTGGCGGGCCAGCCGCCGGCCGATCGCCACAACCGTCCGCGAAGAATGAAATGCACGAGCCCCCAATGGATATGACCTCGTGCAATTCATCCTCGTTCCCAAGCTCCAGCTTGGGAACGCCAAGTGTCTTGGAAGCTCTGCTTCCTGCCCCTCTGCACGAAGGTGAGGCTTTGCAGAGGAACAGCGTGAAGATGTCCCGAATATTTCTGGTTTGGCTTCTCTGCGTCCTGCAGGTTTCCGCCGCAGATTGGCGGCTCGCGTTGCCTGGCTGGCAATTCGAATTTCCGCGTGATCACCATCAGCATCCTGAATTCAAAACGGAGTGGTGGTATTTCACCGGACGCCTGGAGGATGAATCCGGCGATGTCTTTGGTTATCAAATCACTTTTTTCCGCCAGGGGTTGCGCCCTCTCGCGGACCGAGGCGGCACGACCTCGCGGTTCATCGTCGACGATCTCAAGTTCGCGCACTTCGCCATCAGCGACATCCACGGCCAGCGGTTTCACTTTTCCCAAAAACGGAATCGTGGGGCGTTCGGTGAAGCTGGCTTTTCGGATTCCGACCGGCTGGCTTGGATTGAGAATTGGACGCTGCAGTTGAAGCCCGATGGAGCTTTTGCCCTCCACGCGGAGGACGAGGCGGCGGAACTGCAATTGCGCCTGGAGAACACGAAGCCCTTCGTGGTCCACGGCGAAAATGGAATCAGCCAAAAAGCCGATGGTGTCGGCCGCGCATCGCACTACTACTCGGGAACGCGTCTGGCGACGACGGGATCGCTCGTCCTGGGTGGAAAGAGCCGGCCCGTTCACGGCGAAAGCTGGCTGGACCGCGAATGGGGAAGCAACCAACTGGCGCCAAACCAGGTGGGCTGGAACTGGTTCAGCCTGCAATTCACGGACGGCACGGAGCTGATGCTCTATCAAATGCGCTTGAAGGACGGCGGACTTGACCCGAATTCGAGCGGAACGTTCGTCGACCAGAATGGCGCTTCGCAGCACCTGAGGCGCGACGATTACCAACTCGTGCCGACCAAATACTGGACGAGCAAATCCAGCGGTGGCCGCTATCCGATAAGCTGGCAACTCACCGTGCCGAAGGTGGGTCTGCACGCGGAAATCTCCACGCCTCTGGAATCCCAAGAGTTGGTCCTCGAGCCGATCGCCTATTGGGAAGGCTTGGTCGAAATCCAAGGCACACGCAATGCCGCCGCCGTCCGGGGCCACGGCTACATGGAGCTGACCGGCTACGCCGGCCCGCTCGTCGGCTTATCAGAGTGACTCAAACGGGCGCGCGTCTCCCGCCCCGCAAGGAGCGCCCTGACTGATGACTGGGTACTGATTACTGATCACTGCCCCCACCCGTCAGATCAGCCCCAACTTCATCTTCCCCGCCTCGCTGATCATATTCTGATTCCACGGCGGATCCCAAACGAGTTCCACCTCCGCATCGCCGACGCCAGCCACGCCGAGGACCTTGGACTTGGCCTCGGAGGCAATGACCGGTCCCATGCCGCAGCCAGGTGCGGTCAGAGTCATCTTGATGTCGACGCGGGCGCCGTTGCCCTCGCGCGGAGTGATGACGCAATCGTAAACCAAGCCGAGATCGACGATGTTGACCGGAATTTCCGGGTCGTAGCAGGTGCGCAATTGATCCCAGACCGCCTTTTCATCGACCGGTGTATTGGCATCGGACGCTACAGGCGCATCTGTCCCTTTGGCGGCCGGTTCGAGCCCCAGGGCGTCGGCATCTTGATCGGCAATGCGCGCCAGCCCCTGGTCTGTGGCCACGGTATAGCTGCCGCCCAGCGCCTGCGTGATGAAGACGTGGGTGTCTTTGCCAAGGGTGATCGCTTCGCCGCTCGGGATGCGGGTCGCCGCGCAATCGCGCATCAATTTTTTTTCGGTGTTCTCGTGCATGGATTCAGGAATTCGGGTTTTTCAAAACGACTTTCACTTTGCGTTCAGGGCCGGTCGCGGCGTTCAGTTGGTCAAAAAGCGTGGTGGCTTTGGCCGCCGGAGCCGGGGCAGGAATGGCGGCGGGGGCGGTCTGCGGCGCGAGGGCGGAACGAAGTGCTCCCTCCACGAGCTGAGCGCAATGAATCTTCATCGGCGGCAGCGGCCCGAGTGGCGCGGAGAGTTCTTCGCCCGACATGGAGAGCGCCTCGTCGACCGTCTTCCCGGCGATCAACTCCGTCGCCACGCTGGCCACGGCGATCGCCGTTTCGCAGCCGAACGTCTGGAAAGTCGCGCGATCGATCACCTTCTTGCCATCCTGCTCCTTGAATTTCACCCACATCCGGAGCATGTCGCCGCAATCCGGGCTGCCCACGGTGCCGACGGAATCGGCATTTTCCATCTCGCCGAGATTTTTCGGGTTGGCGATGGCGTCGTGGATACGTTGTTGAAGGTCTTCGCTCATTTGCTTGTAAAGTTCCCGGTCTTTGTGGGGCCCTTAATCTTAATCCTAATCTTAATCTTAATCCAAATCGGACGATTACTGTCTATTCGAGTTCGTAGCGTGGCACATGAGCGTCCACTTCCTGGCTCCACGCATCGATTCCGCCGTGGAGGCTTTTGACGTTCTCGAAACCGTGCCCGGCGAAATAGGCGGCTGCATCCATGCTCCGCGCCCCTTGGTGATCGATGATCGCGATCAGCGCCCGGCGATCCCATTTCATGAGGATTTCCTGCATCAATTCCTGGGTGAAAAAGATCGCTCCTTCGATATGCACGGCGTCGAACTCCTCCCGCGTGCGGATATCGACCAGCTTCGTCTCCGGATCGGCCTTCAGGGCGGCGGCGAGGTCGGCCGGCGCGATCTGCATCTTCTGATCCTCCTCGTGGCTGGTGAGGATGTGCTCGACCACTTCGGGCACGGACAGCGCATTATTCCGTGCACAAACACCAGCCAGCGTTTCGTCCGGCTGAAAGCCGCAGCTCGCGCACCCGCCGATGTGGTAACGCCGAAAAAGAGCCCGCTGGGCGCCGGGATAAAGCTGCAGCAGTTCCCGCATTGTCGTCTGGGGATCGAGCGAAGTAGTCGTGGGCATGTCCTCCTACACTAAGGGCGTCCGGCGTCCCTGACAAACGCGCACTTTACCCGCCTGCCCGTGGCGGCTACCGTCCGCGCTCTCATGCGTTTGCAGACTCTCTATGAAGGCCGCTGGATTTTCCTGGCCGTGTTCGTGCTCGGCACCATCGGTGGTCTCCTGGCCTGGCTTTGGCTGGTCATCCTCTCGGTGTTGCTCTTTCTCTTTTGCATCAATTTCTTCCGCGACCCAGACCGGCCGATTCCGCCGGGGGACGACGTGGTCATTGCCGCTGCCGATGGAGTGGTGGCGGACATCGTCGAAATCGAGGAAAACGAGGTGCTCAAAACGAAATGTCGGCGTATCGGTATTTTTCTTTCCGTCTTCGACGTTCACGTGAACAAGGCTCCCATCGCCGGTCGCATCACCTATCAGCAGCATCATCCGGGCTTGTATCTCGATGCGCGCAATCCCGAATGTTCGGTTAAAAATGAAGCCCTCACCTGGGCCATCGAAGGAGCGAAGGCGACCCTGGTGGTGCGCCAGATCACCGGGGCCATCGCCCGGCGGATCGTCCCGTGGTCCAAAGTGGGCGATGAAATCCCCAAGGGCTTTCGCTTCGGAATGATCCGGTTTGGTTCCCGCACCGAGGTTTACCTCCCGCTCACCGCCACCGTCGAGGTCAAGGTCGGGGATCGCGTGCGCGGGGCGGAAAACGTCATCGCCCGACTCGTCTAGCCACCATGAGCGAACCCTACGGCCCGAAGATTTACCTCCTGCCGAATTTGATGACGGCGGGAAATCTTTTCTGTGGTTTCGCGGCGACACTGAAGATTCTGGAGGGGGCGTTGATCCAGGCCGCGTCGACCTCAGTTCCTGATGAGGTCGCGGCGGCGGCGGCTGCGGACAAGTTTCATTTCGCCATCTGGTGCATCCTGGCTTCCTGCTTTTTCGATGCCCTCGACGGAAGACTCGCGCGGCTCGGCGGCCACGAAAGCCCCTTCGGGCGCGAGTTCGATTCGCTCGCGGATATTGTTTCTTTCGGTGTCGCTCCCGCGCTCATGGTTTACCGCATTGTCCTCAACGAATTTCCCAATGCCGGCTGGATCATTGCCTCGATTTACTTGATCTGTGGCGCCCTGCGGCTGGCGCGCTTTAACTGCCTGGCGGCGGACAATTCTGCGGCCGCCAACAAGGAATTTCGGGGTTTTCCGATTCCCGCGGCCGCCGGGGTGATCGCTTCGATCACGCTCTTCCTGCTCTGGATTGACGAGAGAGGGCGCGAGATCGGCCAGGGCAAGTGGGTTCTCCCGCCGCTCATGCTCTTCCTCTCGTGGATGATGTTCAGCGGGTTCAAATATCCCAGCTTCAAGGCCATCAGTTGGGGAACGACCCGGACATTGCCGAAGTTCATTGTCATCGCCGTCGTTGCCGGTGCGACTGTGGCCTACTACCAGTGGATGCCCGCGGTCATCTTCCTCTCCTATCTCCTCTACGGATTTCTCCGGCCCTTCCTCTCGCGCAAGATGAAGGAAGAGATCGAGGAAGAAGTGGAGGATGACGATCCTGTGGAGAGCCCGGATCGGCCGTGAGCGACTTCGCGCAGGCCGGCCTGATCTGCACGCTCCAGCGGCTGAACGACACGCACCTCGGCCGCATCGAGGCCGAACTGCACGAGATCGCCCGTGTGCGCCCCATCGCCCTCGTCCTGCCGTGCCACGGGCGCGACTTGGAACAGCCCGCTTTTCAGCGCCTGCTCGAGGAATTGCGGGGCGCCGATTTTCTCCGCGAAATCGTCCTCTCGATGAATGGCGTGGCGCCGGCCGTGAGGGAAGCGTTGCCCGGGCGCCTGTCCTCGCTGCGGCAGAAGGTGACGCTGCTGCAAAATGAAGCGACCGCTCAAGAACCGGGCGGCAAGGGCCGAAATGTGCGCGCTGCTTTCGCGCATCTCGCCGCCGCCGGAGAATGCGAATTCATCGCCACGCAGGACTGCGACGTGGCCAGTTTCCGCCGCGCCGATCTCGCCCGGCTCTGCTATTCTGTAGCGCATCCGCAACTCGCCTTCCGGTTCGCCAAGATGTACTATTCACGCGTGACCGACCGTCTTTACGGGCGCGTCTCGCGGCTCTTCCTCGCGCCTTTGTTGCACGCCGTCTTACGGGTGTCGGGACACCAGCCGCTCGTCGATTTTCTCCTCAGCTTTCGCTACCCCCTCGCCGGGGAAGTGGCGCTCACGCGGGAACTGGCCGCGGTTCTCCCGGTGAGTTCCGGTTGGGGACTGGAAATCGGCCAGCTCTGCGAAGTGTTTCGCCGCGTCGACCCGCGCGAAGTCTGCCAGGTGGACGGCGGCTCCGGTTACGATCACAAGCACCAGCCGGCGGCGCCTGCGCTCGCCGACATGGCCGGCGAAATTGCCCGCGAACTTTTCACCCAATTCGCCGCCGAAGGCCTGGCCAATGACCTGGCCTTTCGCGCCGCCATCGCCGCAGCTTACCGCCGTGAGGCCGCGCACTCTCTCCGTCGGAGCGCCAGCCTGGCCACGATCAATGGCCTCCCCTTTGATGAAGCGGCCGAGAGAGCGATCGTGGAAGAGTTTGCGGCGCGGCTTGGGACTGGCAGCGAGGGTTGATCATCCGCCGCCGATCCGTGGCCAAACTCCGATGCAGAGCGAATCTTGCACTGAGAGCGCCCCTTCTTTTCGGGTCATGCTGAGCTTGCGAAGCATCTCTGGCTTCCTGTGGGCGGAGGTGGTGCGGAGCATTCGACGGTCGGGCTCGAACTTTTCTAGGCGCCCTGTCTCTTCCCGCGACTTGCCGCCTCGTCCAAAACCGTCGGACCGGGCCAGCAGGACTGTTCCCTTTGCGCCAATCGGATCCGGGCCCGCATCGCGTCCGGCTTCAGCGTCGAATCGTCGTCCGCCGAAAGGGCGAAGAATTTTCCGAGGGTCGCGAACAAACTGCGGTAGCGCCTTTCCAAGCGGTAATAAATCCACTTCTCGCAACGTTCACTGGCCAGCAGGCCGGCATTGCGAAGCACCTGGACATGGCTGGAAACCGACGATTGCGGCATCCGCAGGATGTCGGCCAGCTCGCACACGCAGAGCGCTTCGTCGTTCACCAGATGAAGAATCCGCAGGCGGGTTTCATCCGAGAGGGCGTGGGAGAATTGAACGAGTGTTATGTCTAGACCGATTCATGGTTCAGGGGAGCCGCGGTCCTTTTGGGATGGAATCATCGCGAATAGCAAACGAACCAATCACGATTTGTCCGTTTACCAGTTCCCGCAGATCCACGACGATCCTCCCCTCCTTCAACGGCACCCAGACGGACACATTCATGCCGTCATGGCGGACGGCCAGGAGATCGTTTTGGCTCGTGATTACCCACGAGGCGAAGCCGGTAAAGGCTTTGGCCTCGTCGAGAAAGCGCTGTTTCTTTTTGGCGAGAAGCGTCGCCTCGTCACCTTTCTTGAGCAACACACCGACTCGGATATCGCCCCGATCCAACATTTCGAAAGCACGGTCGTAATTCTCGGCAGCGACAGCCTCGAGGAACTGTTGGGCGCAGATTTTGAACGGTCGTAACGGGACATCCGCGCCCTCGTCGGCACGCGTCTGGGTCAATGCAAACGCGACAACCAGCGTAAGAATCAACGTCTTCATATCAGCTTTTTTGTGGCGAAGCGGTTGCCACTTTTGACCAGTCGATTGGTTTACGGCAATGCTCCAGGCGCTCGCCTCGGATCGGGCTGGATCACCTCAATCTCACCGGATGGCAGCCGAATCCGGGCCTGTGTCTCATTCACGTCGATGAGCTGGTATCGATGGCTTTCATCCGCTTCCGGTCGGAGCACGAAGTCCTCGCCCTCCTTCACCTGGATGGTTTGCGCTGGCGCCGGCCATTCGTAAACGAAGCGCGCGTAGGCCTCCGGCGAATGGGCAATCCCGTTGAGGACCAGCACCACCTTCTTTCCCGTATCCACGTTGACCAGGGTCAGTTCGGAGACATCTTTGACGTCTTGTGTCGCCGGATTCAGGGCTTCTTTGAAGGCGAATTTCTCGAACTTGAATTTCGTCTCCGGCACCATCTCGCCGAGCTTGATGAAAACCGTTGGCCGCTGGTGATCGATGGAATCAAGCTGAATAGCCTGCCCCTTTGAATCGCTGCCGCCCGAGAAAATGTACGGGAACGGCACCTGGATGAATTGATCCAAGAACAGCTTGGTGTAATACGGCGGATGCGAGGCCGGGTCTGTCGGATTGGTTTGCGCCCGCCATTCATCCTCGTTCGTAAACCCATCCTTGTCCGCATCCTGGAGCGGGACCGTCGAGTCGAGCAGAGGAAGGCCATATTGCATAAACCAGCTATTGGGAATCGCCCGGTCGGTCAGGCTGTCTTTGTAAACCGCGCTTCCCCAATGTGGCTTCTCCGGCGCCGACCAAGGATCCTTGAGCCAATAAAGCTCGGAAACGAATAGCGAGCCACGCTCCGGGTGACCAAAGGCATTCTCTTTGATCGGTTGCCAAGCCGGGGGATTGGCCAGCTTGTCTTTCGCCCCATCGATCCTGTCCAGCGAGACGATGGGTACAGCGTCATCCTTCGGCACAAACGCCAGGGCGCTGCCGAAGTGTGTTTCGAAGCTCTGCATCCTCAGACAGATTAAACCGGCGCAAACCACCAGAGCCGATGCCGACACGGCCAGATAAAACTGGTCGTAACGTTTCGTTATCCAGTCCATGCCGGAGTGTCGCCTCGGTTTGGCGCTTCGGCAACGGCAAAAGTGGCCGCTCGCTAACGCTGTTTCGCGAGATTTTGCAGATCCCGGAGCAGTGTGCTCTCCGGGTTGAATTTCGCGGCGTGCGAACGGATATCACGAATCTTCCACGCCCCATCTTCGAGCGTGAGGAGCGCCGTCATGTTTCGCGTTTCGCCGGGATATTGGCTCTTCGGCCCCCACGTGTAGCGCAGGTTTACGCGTGCGGTTGGAGGTGTGGACTTGGTGTCGGTTATTTTAAAGGAAGTCGGCGGATCCCAAGCGCCGAGGAATGTCCCATTGTCCGGCGCGTCCACTTGTTCGTTGGGATGCCCTTCGGCGGCTTTTTCCGATCCCGCCTCGGCTGCGGCGAGCGCGTGGCGGACGTCTTTGCTCAACCAGCGCGCTTGCGTAGCCGAGTCCTTCGCAATGTCGCGCTTCGGGGTGAGGAGATAGTGGAAGAAATCGTTCGCCGTGGCTTCCGGCGAGGCCGGTTCCGCGGCCGTGAGCGTGAGGGCGAGACAACCGAGCAGGAAGAGGAAGGGGAGGAATTTCATGGTTCGGAATGGGCGCGCCGTGCGGGCGTGGCTGGTGATCGTGCGGAAATCGCGTGCGGCTTGGTTCTCCTTTCCCGATTGGATGAAGACGGTCAAGACATTCGCCAGCCGATCGCGCGAGCATGGAACGGCGCCGCGTGGCAACTCCGGGCTTGGCCGCGTGCCCAAGCGGTGCTTTCCTACGCCGCCATGCCAAAAAAGCCTGTAGTTCTCATCATCCGCGATGGTTGGGGAATCAATCCCGGTGGCCGTGCGAAAGCCGTGGAAAACGGCGATGCCACCATGCTCGCGAAGACGCCCTTTCACGACCAACTTTACGCCACCTATCCGCAGAGCACCCTGAGCGCCAGCGGCCTGGACGTCGGTCTGCCGGAAGGGCAGATGGGCAATAGCGAGGTCGGACACCTGAACCTCGGCGCGGGCCGCATCGTTTACCAGGACCTCACACGGATCAACAAGGCCATCAAGGATGGCGAACTCGCGAACAATCCCGTGCTGGCGGAGGCTTTTGCCAAGGCTCGTGGGCATCGCCTTCATTTTCTTGGGTTGCTGAGCGATGGCGGCGTGCACTCGCACCAGAATCATCTCATCGCTCTGGCCAAAGCGGCGCACGATGCCGGAGTCACCGACATCATGGTGCATGCGATCACCGACGGGCGTGATACTTCGCCGACCGGCGGAGCCGATTATCTGGCCCAGGTGCAGGCGGGCCTAGCCCCAGCGGGGGCGATCATTGCCACCGTGGTGGGGCGCTACTACGCGATGGATCGCGACAAACGCTGGGAGCGCAACAAACTGGCTTGGGACGCGATTGTCCTCGGACGCGGGCCGGTGTCTCACGATACGCCCTCGGCAGCCGTCAGCGCCGCTTATACAAAGGAGCCCCGCGGCGACGAATTTCTCACGCCGATCGTTTTCGCGCACGCCAACGAGCAACGGATTCGCGATGGCGATGTCGTCGTCTGGTTCAATTTCCGGGCGGATCGCGCCCGGCAGCTTTCACGGGCTTTCTTGAAAAAGGACTTCGACGGTTTCGATCGCGAAGTCATGCCCGCGGTGCATTATGTGACGCTGACCGAGTACGATGAAACTTACGGCGTGCCCGTGGTATTTGCACCGCAATCGCTCGAGAACATCCTCGGTGAAGTGGTGAGCAAAGCCGGCCTGAACCAACTGCGGATCGCAGAAACGGAAAAGTACCCGCACGTGACTTTCTTCTTCAATGGCGGTGTCGAAGAGCCGTTCAAGGGCGAGGAGCGCATCATCGTGCCATCGCCCAAGGACGTGCCCACCTACGATTACAAGCCGCAGATGAGCGCGCCGGAAGTGACGGCGAAGGTGGTGGAGAACCTTCCGAATTACGATCTCGTGATCCTGAATTTTGCCAATCCGGACATGGTCGGCCACACCGGTGTCGTCGAGGCGGGGATCAAAGCCGTGGAGACGATTGACGATGCCGTGCGTCAGGTGGTGGAAAAAACCTTGTCCCTCGACGGCCAGCTTTTGATTACGGCCGACCACGGGAACTGCGAGCAGATGCGCAATCCCGACGGATCGCCCAATACCGCCCACACCACGAATCTCGTGCATTTCCTCTACGTGGCCGCCGGAGCGGAGAAAGCGAAACTGAACAGCGGCATCCTGGCCGATGTCGCCCCGACGCTCCTTTCTCTGCTCGGTCAGCCGCAGCCTGCCGAGATGACGGGCAAGTGCCTCGTGCATCGTCCCACTTAAGAGAGATCAACGGGCGGATTCTAGCACAGAGGTCGCAGAGCGGCGAAGCCGCAACGAAGTAAGAGCGGCATCCCTGCCGCTTCCTCGCAGCGGAAGAGGCTGGGAAGCCTCTCCTACTTCCAGCGCCATTGCCGCTGGAACTTGGGCACGAAGACGGATTGGTTCGCCCATACGCCTCGTTTTTCGCTCCTTCCCTCTGCGGCCCTCTCAAACTTCTTCCGCAGTGCTAACCGTGAAAGTGTACGCAAACTGCGTATATTTTTCGGGGAGAAAAGGGGACCAAGGGTTATACAGATTTCACGGATTGATTTCGCCGCGGAGGCTTTAATCCGTGAAATTCGTGTAATCCGTGGTTCAATTTTTCCGAGCCTGTTCTTTCGCGTGTTTCGTGGGCGACTCCTTTTGGTTGCGGTTAGGCCGCGCCAAGTCTCTGCGGTAAACTCACCGGCTCACTCTTAGGATTGCGATTGGTTTTAGCCTTTGAACCACTGAATTGGCTGAAATTGGCATTGCGCAATGCGCGCGGATTCGTAGTTTCTCCCCGCTTCGCGCCTCTGGGCGCGGGCGATTACCCCGTGGTGTAATGGTAGCACAAGGGTCTTTGAAGCCCTTTGTCATGGTTCGAATCCATGCGGGGTAGCGCTTTCGGCACCGTCTTTCGCGGGCCTGCCGCAGCCGGGCATGAGCCGAGTAGCGGCCACACCTCGGCGGAACACGCGCCCACCTCCGAAGGAAGACATTTTCAAATTCCCCCTAGTCGCTTATCTTCCATTGTTTACGTATGAAAATCTCCAAGCGCGGCGAATATGCCCTGCGAGCCTTGATCGATTTTGGCATCGCCTATGAACTCGGCCGGCCGTTGCTGAAGATTGGCGAACTGGTGGAGAAGGAGCGGCTGCCCGTCAAATTTCTCGAGCAAATCCTCACCCAATTGCGTGGCGCCGGCTATATCGAGACCAAGCGCGGCAAGGCCGGTGGCTACTTCCTGGCGAAACCGCCGAAGGAGATCAGCCTTGGTCAGGTCATCCGGCTGATCGATGGCCCGTTGGCCCCGATTTCCTGCGTCAGCGTGACCGCTTACGAACGCTGCACCTGTCCCGATGAGGCCCATTGCGGGCTGCGGATGCTGATGCTCGATGTGCGCAACGCCATCGCCCGGATTCTCGACCGCTATGTGCTCGGCGACGTCGTCGATATCACCCTGCGCAAGATGCGGCGCGATGGAGTCCCGATTCCGTTCATCGTCGAGCAGTTGCTCGGGCCGGGCGTGCCGCACACCAAGCCGAGCGACTTTATCGAGCACATGCCGGAGGGGGGGTTCCTCGCGGAATTGGCAGGGGCCAAGTCCGACCGGCCGGCGGCGCCGGCGAAGCGCGCGGTGAAAGCGAAACGGGCGGCCAAAAAATAAGCTTGTAATACCTACTAGTTTAGTAGATAAATCGCCCGCTCTCCCATTGGGAGAGGTTCATCTGCCGACCATTCCCTTGGAGGCAATCATTCATTCAGGCCCGCGCCACCGGACTCCCGGAGGCGGCCTTTGCCTTCCAAGGAAATATGAAACATACAGCCTTTCTCCGGCGCGGCGGCCTGCGCTCCCGGAGCGCCGTATCCGCCTTCGCCGCCCTGCTCGCTACCACGCTTTTCGCCGCTCTGCCGCTTCGCGCCCAGGACGCCAGTGCCCTGATCAATAAACTCGTCCAGAAAGGCATCCTCACCGACCAGGAAGGCGCCGACGTCCAGGCGGACATGGCCAAGCAATTTTCCCAAAGCCCGGCCGGAAAGATCAACCTCTCCAACTCGGTCACCCAGATGAACATTTACGGCGACCTGCGGCTGCGCTACCAATACAACGATCTCACGCCGGTCGTGCCCAACAGCAGCGCTTTCCCGGCTTTCGAGCAGGATCGGTTGCGCTACCGATTGCGCCTGAACATGGATGTTTACCTCGGCCCCGAATGGTTTCTCGGCGTGCAATTGCAGACCGGGCAGAACTCCGATTCCGGCAACCAGACCTACGGCACCACCTTCAACAACGACAGCATCTACATCTCGCGAGCCTTCCTCGGCTACCGGAACGACTGGATGAAGGTCATCGCGGGCAAACAACCGAACCCTTTTTACACCACGGATTTGGTTTGGGACCCGGACATCAATCCTTCGGGCCTGACGGAAAACATTTCGCTGACGCGCATGCCGCTGTTCGGTGGAGCAGCCGGGCCGAACGGGGCGGATGAAAAGAGGGTTACCCTGCCATCGCCGCAAAATCCCTGGGATATTTCACTGATCGCCGG
The DNA here is from genome assembly GCA_036501065.1 of Chthoniobacter sp. GTDB lineage: Bacteria > Verrucomicrobiota > Verrucomicrobiia > Chthoniobacterales > Chthoniobacteraceae > Chthoniobacter. The sequence goes on from DASYAY010000056.1 coordinate 15,627, forward strand.
CCAGTTCATCCTGGGAGATGACAGCAAATTCGCCGGCACTGGTTCCCTCGCGAACGACCCCTGGATGTTCGACGAGCAGTTGGTCATGACCTACCGTTTCAACAAGAACCTGAGCGCCACGTTCGCTCCCGGTTTCCTGGCGGAGAACAATGCGCACATCACCGGAGCGCTCAATACGCTGCCCTTCTCGGATGAAGGCGCGGTCATCAACGGGACGACGGCGATCACCACCACCTCGCAGACTCAACAGATCGTTAGCGTGACCTATAGTGCCACGGGTGTGCCGACGAAGACGATCACCCCGACGACCGTGACGACGACCACGCAAAGCCAGGTGACGCCAAACAATACGACCTCGGGCTCGGCAACAGTCAGTGGGCCGCGGTCGATCTTTTCAACGGCCACGGCCACGCGCACCCAACCGGTGGTGACTTTGACGGGCGCGGCCACGGGGCTGCCGACGAACAAGGCGCTGGCCGGACAATCCTTCACGACGACTACCACCGGCCAGAAGCAAACGGTGAAAACCACGAACAACGTCATTCTGCCGTCGGTGTCCGCCGAAACCGCCGACCTGCGTATCTTGACTGCGCCAGGAGACATTTCCTTCACCCTCGGCGGGCTGAAAACGAAGATTTACTGGGATTTCGCCTACAACACCGCGGGCGAGGATCGCTACAACGATGTCTATCAGATGAAGCAGTTCGGCAGCCAACCGTACAAGGTCCGGGATTCGATCGCCTGGCTGGCCGGATTGCAATTCGGCGAAATCAAGAAGCGGGGCGACTGGCAGGCGCTGTTCGATTATCGGGAGACGGGCATCGCCTCAGTCGATCCGAATATCAATGACAGCGAGGCTGCGGATAGCTCTCTGAATATGCGCGGGTTCAAGCTCGCCATTGCCTATGCCATTACCGATTTCGTCGTGCTCCAAGGCACGGGGTATGTCTTCTGGGATCTCGAGCCCGATCTTTACGGTGGCCGGGCCACGAGCGCCGGTGGCATCGCGCCCTACAGGGCCTACAAGGAAGCGATCCTCGAGTTGAACATCAAGTTCTGACGCGAGAGCGAGGGTAGGGGGAATAGGGGACACAGGTCGCAGAGGATGCAGGGCGTGCGAGAGTCGCGTGTGATCGCACTCGCGACCCTCGTTCCCAAGCTCCAGCTTGGGAACGCACTTGTCTGCGAAGCTCCAGCTTCGAAACGCGCGGCACTCGGTTGACACCCTCGACAAACTACGCGCGCCAGAGCGAAGCTGTAGCTTCGACGATAATGGCATTCCCAGGAACGAGGGTGGGAAGAAAACACAACGCGATTTCCTTCCTGTGCCCCGCATCCTTTCCCCACTTTTTCAAAAAAACCGCTTGCTCACCGGCGCGGAAAGAAATACCAATCGAATATATATTAATTCGATATAGATAAACCTCACATCCTTATGTCTCATTCCTTGTCTCCTGTCCGCCGTTCCGCTCTGCGCGCCGATCGTGATGAGCCAACTGAAGTCGTCGCGGAGCCCATCCCGGTCACGCCGTGGCTGGCGGTTGTGGCCGATTCGGTCAAATCGATCCGCTACGGTGTCGTCCAGATCGTCATCCACGATGCCCGGGTGGTGCAGATCGAGCGCACCGAGCGCACCCGGTTCGATGTTCCTCAGGCCGCCGGCGGGCGGTGAATCGTACGAAGCCACAAGCCACCCATTCCGTCCGCATTCACGCCGGCAATTTTTTACGCAGCCAAAAAGCAAAAACAGATGCCCATTCCGATCCTCGACGACTTGCTGAAGCGAACAGACAGTGACGACGACGCAATCCCCGACCTGCGGGGAACAGCGGCGCGGCGTTCGATCAAGCAATTGCTCCTCCCGTTGTTTCTTCAAGTCGGGACGACAGCGGAATCCCTCCATGCGGACTCCGCCGGTTTCTGGCATGCGGGCGAGGAGCGCTATTGGCTGCCCCGCGTGATCTTCCGCGGGGCGAAAGAGCAGGGCGAAGAAACTCTGCGCCTGGCGATTTTTGCCGGCTTGCATGGGGACGAACCGGCGGGCGTTCTCGCCTTGGTGGATTTACTGCGCGCCTTGGAGGCGAACCCCTTCGTCGGCCGCGCCTACCGGCTCTACATTTACCCTCTGTGCAATCCCACGGGATACGAAGATGGGACGCGACATTCGCGAAGTGGCGTCGATTTGAATCGCGAATTCTGGCGCGGTTCGCTGGAACCGGAAGTGGGCCTCATCGAAAGCGAACTCCTGCGCCACAAATTCCACGGCATCATTTCGTTGCACTCCGACGACACCAGTGACGGCCTCTACGGTTTCGTCCGCGGCGCGACACTCACCAAGCATCTCCTCAAGCCGGCGCTGGCTGCGGCGGAAGCGGCGCTGCCGGTCAATCAGGCGGCGACGATTGATGGTTTTCATGCTGTCGAGGGAATCATCCATACTTCGTATGATGGAATTCTGACGGCCCCGCCAGGCGCTTCTCCCGCGCCCTTCGAGATCATTTTGGAATCGCCGCAACATGCGCCGATGGAATTGCAACGAGAGTCCTTTGTCCTCGCACTGATCGAAATCCTGCGTCACTACCGGCGGATGATGTCATACGCCGTCGATATCTAAAGGCATGAAAACAAAAACCACCCTCCTTCCTCTACTGCTCGCGGCGCTTCTCGGGCTCGCCGGTTGCACCTCGGATCAAATGGGCGCATCGAACAACCCCAATCCCCGGCGGACCTACAACACCGAGACCGGCAATTACCAGGGGCCGACTCCGATGCCACCTCCGAACGGCAGTTCCAGCGGAAACCATTGATTGGCCGGTCCCGGCGCCGCAGCGCCGTTGTGATCTTGCATTCGGAGAAGGGGGCTGAAGAATCGCCGCATGCAGGAATCCATGACGACTACGGCCTTCTCCCTCGACGGCTATCGCACCGTGAAATCATTGGGGATCGTGCGCGGCATCATCGTCCGCTCGCGCTCCATCGTCGGCAATATCGGCGCCGCGTTCCAGACGCTGCTCGGCGGGAATATTTCCATCTATACGGAGCTTTGCGAAAGGGCGCGCGGGGACGCGTTTGGCCTCATGCTCCAGCATGCGCAGGAGCGGGGCGCCAACGCGGTCGTGGGCGTGCGTTACGACGCCACGGAGGTCATGCAGGGCGTGACCGAGGTCCTTTGCTACGGGACCGCCGTCGTCGTCGAGCCGGTCGTGCCGGATGTTCCGGGTTATTCGAAGTCGTAGACGACGACGCGGGCGCAGTTTGGCTTGAACGCCTTTTCGACGAAATCCAGGTGCATGGGATGAACCTGATAATCGTCCTGCTGCTGCTTGTTTTCAAACTGCAGGTTCAAGGCGACCTGGTAGCTCTGGTCGACGACGTCCCGGTGGCTCTTGACCATCCGGCCGATGTGAAAACTGAGCACCCCGGGGATGGGCCGCAGGTATTTCTCGGCCCCGGCGATGAGCGCCTCGGCGGCATCGGGCACTTCGGGCTTGGTCCAGAAAATGACAACGTGGGAAAACATGGGAGAAAGTTTGAATTAATAGATTGAAGGTTGCTGACGCGCAGTTTGGTATCCGATGCTCCATTTGGCGGCAACGCCGCAATCCGTAAAACATGAAGATTTCGACTGTCACCATTCTCGCTGCATTTCTCTGCTTGTTCGCCGGTTGCAATTCGTTGACCAATCCCTTTGCCGGACTGTTCCACGGCCACGACGAACGGGTTTACAACCCGCAGACGGGCGAATGGGAATATCCGAACAAAAAAGGGGCCACGCCGCAGCCCCAGAAATCGGCGGCGGTCGCTGCTGCGCTGGCCTCGACACCGGCGCCGCAAGGCAGCCCGCACTCGACCGACTGGGTGGAGAAGCATGCCGCTTCGCCGTCAGCGGAGCCCGTGACAGCGGCGGCATCGAACCCCAACGCCCCGGTGAACCCCAGTGCAAACTCCGCGGCCACCCCGCCGCCAGCCGCTCCGGCCCCGCCGCCACCGCGTCCCGGCCGCGCCACGGGATACTACAATACCCAGACCGGCAAGATTGAGTGGCAATCGGGAGTAGCGCCGGCTGCGGCGTCCCCGGCGAGCACCAGGCATTGGTGGTGGCCTTTCGGGCAATCGGGAGAGACGACGGTCGCGGCGGCCGCGCCGGCTGCGGCGACCCCGGCGCACACCAAGCATTGGTGGTGGCCGTTCTAAGGCGGTTCAATTGATCGGCGCTATTTCGCCGAGTCCGACGAAGCGAGTTTCGCTTTCGTCTCCGCCCAATTCTTGTTCGGGAGCGCTTCCCAAACGCGCAGGTTTTTGAACGACACCTTCTGGCCATTCACAGTCAGGCCGAAGTTCGCTTTTGGCGTGCCGATCAATTCGTGCGCTCCGAAACCCACCTTGTCGCCGTCGATGCTCGCGAGCATTTCCTCGCCGAGAATTTCGACGACCACGGTGTGCCATTCGCCCTCCTTGATCGGCGTGGCGATCGTCTTGAAGACCACCGCCTTGTCCGGGCCGTCGTGATCGTGATCATCCTTTTGGACGGTGAAGCCGTTGGGACGAATCAGCACCCGGCAGACGTGCTCCTTTTCGTCGTTGATGCTCAGCGTGGTTTGCTTCGCCCCATCGAGCTTGAAGGAATACTGGAAGATGGCGTTTTGGAATTTCAACTGGCGCCGCATCACGCCGGGATGCTTGTCCGCCGGCAATTCCTCTCCCTGCACCGCCCCATCGACGGCTTCCCATTTTCCCTTGGCCACGCGCCATTCCTTCGACGGCGCCGCATTCAGGTCGTCGCTCAGGAGCAAAGTGCCGCGCTCGGCGAGGAGTGTTTTGGGTTCGTTGGAAGCATCGGCGGCCAGAGCAGTCACGCCAAACGAAGCAGCGGCTGCGGCGATAATCAGATGGAGGGAGGAACGGCGGGTAATCATGGCTGGATAGGAGATTTTAATTCAGGGGCGATGGTGAAACTTTGGCCAAACCGCAAAGTTGCGAAGGCAGTTGGCATCGTCACGCCCACCGGCTCTACTTTTCCGCCACGGCCGGCTGCACCGGGACCGGCGTTAGCGACTTGATCAACTTGGCCGCACTCGTGTCCCACACCTGCACGACGCCGCTCTTGCATCCGACAATCAGCCGGCTGCCATCCTGGTTGAGCGCAACGCTCAAGATCGGCGCGGGGACGTTGGGGATGGTGAATTTGCGCTGCCGGTTTTCGGTCGAGTAGACCCGCACTTCGGAAGCTCTCGTGGCCACGGCGAGCAGTTTGCGATCGCCACTCGTGGCCATCGCCATGACCGCCTCGGGCTGCGCCTCGAACGTGCGCAGGTACTGGTTGCGATTGTTCACCGGCTGGGCGCCGTTTCCGGAGCCGGTCACTTGCATGCCGACGAGGGCCTGCTTGAAATCGAAACCGAGCAGATCGCGGGCATTCCCGCCGGAGATGGCGGTGAGCGAATCGGCGGCCACGGCGTTGATCATCTCCTTCGATTCATCCACGGAGCGGAGCAGGGTCAGCTTCTCCGCGCTGCTGATTTTCGTCGTCTTGTCGCGGCTGCCGCTGACCAGCTCTTTTCCATCGGGCGTGTAGGCCACCGCCGTGACCCAATCGCTGTGCAACTCGATACTCTTCACCGGCGCTTTCTCATCAGTTACGGGAATGAGATAGATCGCCCCGGTGGGACCTCCGATCGCGATGGTCTGCCCGTCGGGCGCGAAGTTTCCCTTGAAGAGCGTGTCGGTGCCGATCCGTCGCTCGAACTCCCGTTTTCCATCGGCCGGATCGAGGAAAATGATCCCGCCGAATTGTTGCGGTGATCCTCCCGCCACAGCCAGTCGCTTCCCGTCCGGACTCAACTCGACATGGTTGATCAGGTCGAAATCCGTCGGCACCCGGCGCGGCGCGGTGTCGTCGTCCACGTTGAAGATCGCCACTTCGCTTCGACAGGCCGCGGCGGCGAGTTTGCCGTCCTGGCTGATCGTCACGCTGGCGACGGCGGGGGCGGCGGTATAGAACTGCGGAATGACCACCGGCGGCACTTCGGACTTCGGCGGACCGTCGATTTTCGCGCCTTGGGCAATCCACTCGGTCAGCACCTTCACCTTGGCCCGGGAAAGCGGCGCATCGTTCTGCGGCATCTCCGGTTCGTCGCCGGTGACTTCGTCGATGAGCAGGCTGTCATCCGGTTTGCCGGCGACAAAGAGCGGACCGTTCTTGCCGCCTTTGATCAATGCGGCGACCTCGTCCAGGCGCAATCCGCCTTTCTTTTTCAACTCGCTGTGACAGCCGATGCAGTGGCGTTTGAAGATCGGCCAGACGTCGTGCTGAAAGCTCACCTCCGCGCCGATCGCGTGCGCACTCCAGAGCAACCCGAGGGCAATGACAAATCGGCGGATCATCATTGGAGCATGGTGAACTCGCGGCTATTGAGGAGCGCCCACATCAGGTCCTGCGCCGCCTCATCGCGCTTGTCTCCGCCGGTCGCGATGAACTTTTCCGAAAGTGTCCGCTCCGCTTCCGTCGGTCGCCGGGCCAGCGACCAGAGATACAATTGGTCGATCAATTGTTCATCGGTCGGTTTCTTTTGGAGCAATTGTGCCGGACGTCCCGCGGGACTGGTCACGCGGTTCAGAATGGCCTGGCCGTTGATGAAGTGCAGGGCCTGCAACATATTCGTGCTCAGATCGCGCTCGCATTCGCAGGCCTGGTTGCGCTGGGGCTTTCCAAAGAGGCTGAGGAAGGTGTCCTGCACATTTCCATCGGGCAATTGGGCCGCGGTAAACCCGGCCGGCGCGCCGACGAAGGTTTCTTTCACACCGGTCGCTTGCACCACCGAATCCAAAATCGCTTCCGCCGGAAGACGGCGCGCGATGGCGTGCGAAAAATTCATGTCGTCGTGCCCGTTGCTCTCGTTCGGGATCGAGCTCCGCTGATAAGTCTTCGATTCGATGATGAGCTTCATCAGGTGCCGCATGTCGAAGTGGTGCTCCACGAAATCCTTGGTCAGCGAATCGAGCAGCGGGCCGTTGATCGGCGGATTCGTCGACCGCAAATCATCCACCGGATCGATAATGCCGCGATTGAAGAAATAGCTCCAGATTCGGTTCACGAGGCTGCGGGCAAAGTGCGGATTCTCCGGCGAGGTCAGCCAGCGGGCGTAGGCCTCGCGGCGATCCAAGCCGGGCTCCAGTTTCGGTTCCTCTCCGCCGAGATAGCGGGGAGGCTGCACCTTGCTCGTGCGTGGATTGGTGGAGTAGGGAGCATTCAGGGTCAGCCGGATGGTCTTCGCATTTAGGACTCCGATCTGCCGCGGGTCCGCTTTCGTCGAGACCTGGTTGAAGAAGCTGTAGAGCCCGTAGTAGTCGGCCTGGGTCCAATGTTCGAAAGGATGCGAATGGCAGCGCGCGCAGAGCATCCGCACGCCGCAGAAGACTTCCGTCACGCGCTGGATGGTGTCGTCGGGGTCCTTGCTCGCGGCGTAAAATCCGGCCGCGGGATTATCCACGGCACTGCCGCGCGCGGTCAGGATTTCGCGGGCAAATTCATCCAGCGGCATGTTGCGCGCGACCGCCGCGCGCAGCCATTCCCGAAAGGCATACACGTTTCCGTCGCTCGCGGTGTTGCGCGAGTTTTGCAACAGATCGCCCCACTTCAGCGACCACCAATCGATGAACTCGCTCCGCTGCATCGTGGTGTCGATGATCTTCTCGCGCTTGTTCGGATCCTGGTCGGCAACGTAAGCGAGCACTTCTTCCGGCTTGGGTTGCACGCCGATCAAATCCACCATCATTCGGCGTAGGAAATGTTCGTCGTCGGTCACTTCGGAAGGCCGAATCCGCAGGTCATTCAACTTCGCGATCACGTCCCGATCCACGATGTTGTCCGTCGGCACCGGAGTCGGCTGAAAGCCCTTGTCCGGCGGCAGCACGATGAGATTGGCCACGGCAAAAATCCCTTCGTAACGCGCGACAATGGCTGTCTCGCCCAGGTCATTGACGCTCACCAAGCCAACTTCGTCGACCTTGGCCACGTGTTGGATGTTCACGTTATAGATACCGGCGCGCGAGACATCGCGCACCGATCCGTCGCTGTACTTCGCCACCAGTTGGAATTGCTGCTTCACCTTGGGAAGGCTGACGATTTTCTCCGGATAAATCTCGACCGAAACGAGCTTCGGCAGGGTGGGTGGATCATCCTTGGCGCCTTCCGCGATCCAGCGCCGCAAGGTGGCGTGCAGCGGGCCGCCTTTGTCCATGCGGACGCCGCCTTCGTGTGGCAGATCGCCCAGCGGCTTGAGCAGGATGAGGCTGGCGTCGGGATTGATTCGGTTGATGCGGCGCTCGGCAAATTCGTCGGTCAGCGCGAGGTAATCCTTGGCCGGATCGGCGCCGCGCAGAGACAGTTTGAAGCCATTCTTCCCCAGCGAATAGCCGTGGCAGGCGCCGGCATTGCAGCCCGATTTCGAAATCACGGGCATCACGTCCTGGCGAAAGCTGCAGTCCACCGGCTTGCCGGGCAATTGCACCGTCACCGCCACCTTGGCGATGCGATCACCGGCTTGCGCAGTGATGGTCGCCTGGCCGTTGGCCACCGGCTCGATCCATCCCGTCGAATCCACCTGGGCCACCTTGTCGTCGCTGCTGTGGAATGTGGCATCTGCCGTAAGATCGACATCAAATCCGCCCTTGGTGCGCCCACGCACGAGAACGGAGTGCGGGCGCTCGCGGTTCGTCAAAGTGACGGACGAGGGCGTGGCTTCCAGTTCACCGGTCAAGTCGGCGGGAATCGCCGCGACCGCTTGCCAGCACGGCAGCAGGACGGTGAGGAGAAGAAGGCGCTTTTTCATATTACGGTTTGGCTGGTGGCGCGACGGTTGAAGTCTCTGCGGAGGAAGGCGACGCCGACGTTCCAGGCTGACTGGGCTTATCGCCGGCAACAGTCTTTGGTGCCTCCGGTTCCGGCGGCAAAACATTCAACGTCACTGGATGATCCGCGCTCCGCACCACCTGTGTGCCGTACGGTCTCCCCGTCGCGACGATTTTCGCATTGGCATATTCGCCGGGTTTCAATGTCGCTGGCACTCGCAAGGTGAGTTTGAAATCGGTCGCACCCGCTTTCAGCGTCACGGCAGCCGGCGCCGGCACGCCTGGTGGAAGTTCCTCCATCGTCAGGGCAACATCGCCCGCCGCTCCCTCGAGTCGTTCGATTTTCCCAGCGATTTCCACGACGGTGACTGCCTTTTTCGCATCCAGTTTGATCGGCGCCGGCGGCTCAAATTTCACGGCGAAGGGATTGACCACCGGAATCTCCCGGACCGGCGTGTAGGCCACGGCTTCCACGGTGCGCCGGTCGCGCTTCAATAACTCCGCCTTGAAGGCAATTTGGTGCGGGATCGTCGGCAAATCCGTGGGCACGAGCATGGCCACGTCCGCATCGTTTTTTGCTTTCTTTGCTGCCGCCTCGGCCGCTTTTTTCGCACTTTCCATCACGGCCTCGGCGGCCTCCACTTTCTTCGTCGCTTCCTCTGCAGCGGTTTCGTCCTTCGTCGCAGCGGCGGCTTTTTGCGCTGCCGTCAGCGCCGCTTCCGCGGCCGCCATGCTGTTCCAGGCCGTCTGCGCATTCTTATCCTCTTCAATCAACATCGGCTTTTCCTCGCGCAAATTGAGCGTGTCTTGCACACCCGGTCGGACAAATTTCTTCGCTTCGCTCGTCAACAAGGTGAGCCGCACCGGACCGTCATGACCCGCTGGACGGTTGCACGTCACCGGCAGCATGACTTTGCCACCGAGCGGAACTTTTTTCTCGGACACCGCCGAGCCCCAGCCGACCGAAAATGCGACGTCGGATTTGGCGACCCCAGCCATGGCGAAGCTCTGCGCCAGCCAGGGTTGAAAATGGCTCAACTCGGGACTCTCGACCGAGGCGGTGACCTCACCCTTTTTTCCGCGCCCCTTCACGCCGTTGATCAGTTCCGGCAAAGGCGCATCGCTGGTCAGCGTGACCAACGTGGCCGTGGCCCCGGCCGGGACGGATTGGCCGGTCACTTTCACCCCCGGCGGCAAATGATCGAATGAAAGATCGATCGGGCCGTCGTAACCGGCGCGCTCGGCTTCCACCTTGAACACATTGGCCCCGCCGGGTTCCAGCGTGCAGTTGTCCTCCGCGATCTTGAGGGTAAACCCGGCCGGATTCTCTTTTCCTTTGGTCGTCGCTACCAGACGGTAAATGGAGCGCGGCCCGGCGTGGCCGTTGCCATCGCGGACCGCGGCAATGATCTTCGTGACGCCTTTTGGGACCTTGTAGGTCAGGCTCGGATCGGGGCTGGTCGGCGTATCGTCCGCCGCGGCCAGCTTCGCACCCTTCGCATCGCGCAGTTCCAATTGGGCATCGATCGGCGAACCGAGCGAGTCCGCGGCGACTTCGATATTCACTTCGCTTTCGGGTTCGACGGTCAGCTCGTAGGCGTCTTCTTCGTCGCGTTTCGCAAAGCGTCCACTCACCGCGACCGGCAACGTTCCCAGGACCTGTGGCTGCGGGCCTTTTTGTTCCGCCACCACTTCTCGCAAGTCGCTCAGCAACACCGGCGCTTGCGGCCCACTGGCGTGCTCGGGTTCCGGCCAGGGCGCCGGCATCGCCGGTTCGTCGGCCGTTGAAGAAACTCGCACGGTATGCGTCTCGCCAGGCTGCCCGACGAGCTCGACTTCGGTCGTTTGGCCGCGCTGAACCACGGGAGGAAACGTCAGGTCCGCATAAGACCATTGGCCGATCTTCAAGCAAAAGTAACTGCCACCGGCCGCGGCGTATTGGAGATCGTGGATTTGCAGCCGGTACTCGCCGTCCGCCGGCAGTTTGGCCTCCAGCCGGGCGTCGCCGCGCAGCACGGCTTTCGGCATCCCCATTTCCACGAGCAGATTGCCCGGCCCATAAAGATTCAGCACTGGCCGCAGCTTGCTCTCCAGGCGCTTCGCTTCCACTTCGCAGATGATCTGCTGGCCGGCTTTTCCATGGAAGGTGACTTCCGATACCTGGCTGCCGGCGACGATGCCGTGCAGGGCCACCGGCAACGAATCCACCTTCGCCGCAAATGGTTTTTGCTCCATCGAATCCGTGGCGAAAATCCCCCGGGCCGAGACGCCATGGTCCGTGACCAGCCACCAATCTTCAAACCCCGGCTGCGTGCCGGGCGCCAGTTCCACTTCGAGGGAAATACGATTGGCCGTCGCTCCGGCTTTGAGCGTCTGCCGCGCGAGACGTGCCGTGGTCAACAGCCGCGGGTTGGGCAGCAAATCGCTCCCGGTGAAAGTCAGGGTATTCACCTTCCCGATCTGCAAACCCCGCAGATCGAGATTCGTCACTACCGGCGGTGCCGCAGCAAGCGAGATGGCCGCGCCCAGAAACAGCGCCACTCCAATTCCCAATCGCCGAAGGCGCCGAAGGATTCGAAGAACACTGCTCATTCGGCGGGCGAACGTGGTCAGGCGAAGAGTTCGTGAATGGGCTCGGCGTCGATGAGGCGCACCGGCCGGCCGCCCGGCCCCGGAAGCATTGTCGTTTCCAAGTCGATGCCCATGGCTTGGTAAATGGAGGCGATCACCTGGGGCGGTTCCACGGGGCGATCGTGCGGGGCCGCGCCGATCTTGTCCGTCGAACCGATGACGCGCCCGCCGCGAATCGGACCGCCGGCCAGGAAATTCGTGAAAGCCGATGGATAATGGTCGCGCCCGCCGCGTGGGTTGAGCTTGGGAGTGCGGCCGAATTCGCTGAGAACGGCGATGACCGTTTCCTCGAGCAGGCCACGCTGTTCCAGGTCTTCGAGAAGCGCGGTGAAAGCCATGTCGAATTGCGGACAGAGGATGTGCTCGTAATCGGCGTAGGTATTGTTCAGCCCGCCGCCGTCGGAATGCATGTCCCAGCAGGAGATGCCGAAGACCGTGTCGAATTGATTGACGGTGACGAAGCGTGTCCCGCGTTCGATCAACCGGCGGGCCATGAGGCAGCTCTGGCCAAAAGTATTGCGCCCATAGCGGTCGCGCAGCTTCGGCGATTCGTCGCCCAGGTCGAAGGCCTTCTTCGTTTCCGGACGCGTCAGGAGATTGAAAGCGCGGGCATAGGCCGTATCGCGTTCCATCGTGCTGCTCGTCTCCACCTGCCGCTGCACGTCATCGAGTTCGTGCAACAACTTGCGGCGCGCTTCCACTCGCAGTTCCGACTGGCCGGCCGGCGATTCCAGGTCGGCCACCTTGAAATCCGACCGCGCGGGATCGCTGCCAAGGATAAATGGCTGGCACGAACTGCCGAGGTACGCGCTCTCCTGGCCATGCGGCGTCGTCGTGCCGGTATTGCCGATCCCCGTGGGCAGCACGATCGAAGCCGGCAGATCGCTGCGCGCGCCAAACACCCGCGCGATCACCGAGCCCATGTGCGGCTGCTTGTTGGCCGCATCGAAATCGTGTCCGGTCATCATCCAGCGCTGGCCATTCTCATGCGACGCACCGGTGCTGTAGTGCAGGCTGCGGATCAGTGCGACCCGGTCCATGACCCGCGCCATGCGGGGAAAGTGCTCGCAGATTTGCACCCCAGGGACGCTCGTGGACATCGGCTTGAATTTCCCGCGAATATCCTCCGGCGCGTCCGGCTTCATGTCCCAAGTGTCCAGATGGCCGGGCGAACCGACGAGGAAAAGCGTGATGCAATTGCGAATCTTCGCCTTCTTCTCATCCACGTAGCCCGCGGCCTGGAGCGAGAGCCAGTTCGGCAGCGTCAATCCGGCCATGGCCGCTGCGCCGACTTGGAGAAAGCTGCGCCGGGTGCCACCGGAGCAGAGCGGGAGATATTGGTTTCCGATGTGCAACATAAGCAGGGTTCGGCGTTAGATCGTGTAAGAAACGGGGTCCGAGATGTTGACGTATTTGCTCTCGGTGAACTTGCCGCTCGTGTCCTTCTTGTAGCTCACGTAGTAAAACTGTTGTAACACGACCTCGTATTTCCCCGGCGCCGTATCCGGATGCTCGTACGTCAGGTCGAGCCCGGCCGTCGTCGTGGCAATCTCCTTGCCGTCCCGTTTGATCTGCCATTGCAGCCGCGTGCCCCAATGATTGCTCACTTCGCTGCGAGTCACCGCCCGCCCATTGAGTTGCAGGGTTGCCTTGGGTGTGCCTTCCAGTTTTTGGTCCATGGTAAGCTTGGGTTTTTGGGTTCTGAGAACAGACGGGGGAACGTTCAGAGAACGAGAAGCCGCCAGAATCGGATTTGTTAGAAAGATTCTGCTCTCCACCAGAATGATGATCCGGCCGCCCACCGCTCCGTTGCCGGGGCGACCGCAGTCGACAGTATTTGGCCTTTGATTGCGGCTATCAGCCGCGAAGTGCCGGTGCCGATCTAAAGGTTGGCTCGTCCGTTGTAGAATTCTTCGAACAACGCGTAGGCCTCGGGATCATAGGCCTACTTCATTTCTCTGGGTCGACAAGCTCAAGGAAAACCTAGCGAGTCGTTCAAAGACTGGATCGATGCCGAGCAACATCTCATTACGGGCGACGGTGGATTGATCCCATCTGATTTTAACTACCTGATCCTCACCGTGAGAATGGTATACGCCTGACATTTACTTCGGGGCGATGGCCGATGGTGGGCAGCGTGATTTTGCGTATGATGCTGGTCCCTAGATGAAAACTCGATTGGTGTTGTCCTGCGATGCCGTCCACTCCTCGTTCACTCTTTCCAGAGAGGGTGAAACGCAAAATCAGGAATTTAATGACCTGCGAGAGGCACTTGATTACGCTGCCGCAATTGTCACCGAGGAGACGCCGCTTGCCATCTACAACGAAGTCGGTCGATTGATTGTGGAGAGCTGCGTGGGTCCACGTTCAGGCCCATCCCGATCGAGGCACAACGAACGTGGCCGTTTTTATGGATACCGCTCGGATGACAAATCCATTTGAAAAAACCGGTCAAACGGTGAGCCTGTTCTGCCGTAGCAAAGGGCTTGGGTGTCGTTGGTTAGGCTGGGCACGGACCGCTTGGA
>DASYAY010000057.1:0-7305 GCA_036501065.1 Chthoniobacter sp.
CGCCATGAAGGCCACCTTGCACCGGTTTTGGGATCACCCACCGCTGGTCCTCAGCCTCATCGGTCGGCCCTGGTTACAGCTTCAACTAAACACTTCGCCCAAAATGCACGTGTCATCTTAATTTAGAAAGATGGTATAAGAACCTCCGCCGACGCCGGCCAAAACCTCCGCTGCGTCCCGAATGAATGCCGCGACATCCTCCGGCCGAGTATCCCAGGAGCACATGAGACGGGCGGCGGACGCTGGGCCGAAATCCGTGTAGAATTGCCAGCCGCGTTCGTGCAGACCCGCGATCATGGTGGCCGGAAGCCGGGCGAAGACGGCATTCGCTTCACGCGGATGAACGATCTCCACGCCGGGCAACGGCTGCAAGCCCAGTGCGAGCTCAGCGGCCATGGCATTGGCGTGGCTGGCATGACGAAGCCACACCCCGTCGCGCAGCACACCGATCCAGGGGGCGGCGAGGAAGCGCATTTTCGAGGCGAGTTGCCCGCTCTGTTTGCGGCGATAGGCGAAATCGCGCGCGAGGTGGCGGTCGAAAAAGACCAGTGCCTCCCCGCCGGCGAGGCCATTTTTGGTCCCGCCGAAAGTCAGCACGTCGACGCCGGCCTCCCAGGTGAGCGCGCGTGGCGGCACATTGAGCGCGGCGACGGCATTGGCAAAACGAGCGCCATCCATGTGGAGGCGCAATCCCAGGCGATCGGCGGCGCTGCCGACGGCCGCGATTTCGTCAATGGGATAGACCGTGCCCAACTCCGTTGCCTGCGTGAGGCTCACCAGACGCGCGCGCGAATGATGCACGTCCGTCCGTCGGATCGCGGCTTCCTCGACCTGCCGATAGTGAATCCGCCCATGCGCGCCGGGTACCGGCTCCAGCGCCACACCCTGGGCAAAAAAACCGGTCGCGTTGCATTCGTCGACGATGAGATGGGAATGCTCGTGGCAAAGCACGCTCTCGAAAGGCGCGCAGGCCGCGGCGATGGCGAGGGCATTTGCCGAGGTGCCGGTGAAGACAAAGAAGACGTCGCAGTCCGTCTCGAAGATTTCCGAAATGCAGCGCGCCGCTTCTTTCGTCCAGGTATCCTCCCCATAGCTCGGCGCATGGTCCGCATTGGCCGCTTCCATCGCCGCCCACGCCTCCGGGCAGATGCCGGAGAAGTTGTCGCTGGCGAATTGGCGTCCTGGAGATGAGGAGCTCATGCAATCTGAAAATCGTCGCAGATGTCGTGAAAAGAAAGGTAGACCTCGTGGCGAAGGCAGAGCCCGTCGTGGGAACGCACGGAGGCGGAGCCGGAACTCATGGCGGTGAGGCCGGGGAAGGCTGCTTCGATGGTGGCCGGGTCGTTGCGAAAATGCGTGCATCGCCCGCAGCAGCGCTTTTGCGCGGGTGAATCGCAACGAATCTCGATTTCTCCCGAGCGCGGGTCAGTGCCCGAGTGTGGACCAGTGTTGGCCGAAGACATGGACGGAAAGGACGTAACCCAGGAGGAGGTTGACGACCGCCCCGGCGGTGAATGCCCAAAACGGTTTCACCCCGCTGGTGGCGAGTTCACGGACGCGGGTGGTCAGGCCGATGCTCAAGAAGCAGAAGGTAAAGGCCCAGGTGCGCAGCGCGATGAGCGGCGCGGTCAGGCTGGGTTTCACGAGCTTGGTGTAGTCGGCCAAACCATAACCCCGGATGGCAAAGGTAATGATGAGTGAGGCGAGCAGGAACCCGACGACGAATTTCGGAAATCGCCACCAAATCTGGGCCGCGTCCGCTTTGCGACCGGTCGCGGATTTTTCCCACATGGTGATGGAGATGACCGAAAGGACGAACGCCCAAATTCCAATCCAGATGTCGCGTCCGACGACTTTGATCAAGGTATAGGCGTTGATCGCCTGGTCCGCGGTGCCGGCGATGCCGGTGGCCGGACTGGCGAGCCCACCATAACTTTGCGCCGCAGCGAGGCCGGCGGCGTCGGCAAATTCCGACGTGCCGATCCACGCGCCGCCGATCCCGGTCGGGAGTTTTAAAGCGCGCGAAACCAAGGGAAGACTGAAGACGAGGACGATGGCGTAGAGCACCACCAGGGTGATGGCGATGGGCGGATGCTCCTTGCGCGCCCGCACCGCTCCGGCGACGGCGATGGACGCGGAGACACCGCAGACCGCGCCGCCCGCGCCGAGCGTGGCGCAAAGCGTGCGCTCCAGGCCGAGCTTTCGCCCGACGAAGAAGATGGTCAGGAACGTGCCGATGGAAACCACCGACGCCTGAAGGATGGCGATCGGTCCGGCCCACAGGATGAGGCTGAAAGGCAGGCCGGCGCCGAGCAGGACGATGCCCGTCTTAACATAAAATTCGACGCGGAACCCGGCATCCATCCAGCGCGGCAGGCCGATGACGTTGGAGATGATCAGGCCGAGAAGCAAAGCGAGCAACGGCGGTTCGAGAGTGTAGAGGCTGGCCTTGTCCCAGGCACCGGCGATGTTGATGGCAAGCGAGAGGACGTAAACCAGCAGGAAGGAC
This sequence comes from Chthoniobacter sp., assembly GCA_036501065.1. Classification (GTDB taxonomy): domain Bacteria; phylum Verrucomicrobiota; class Verrucomicrobiia; order Chthoniobacterales; family Chthoniobacteraceae; genus Chthoniobacter. The sequence continues at coordinate 2,510 of DASYAY010000057.1, forward strand.
GGGATGAAGGCCTTGGGTTTGTGCCCGAGGATGGCGCCAGCGAAGGTGAAGACGACGAGGAACATCCCGAGTTGGGCCAGGTAGCGCGGAATCTTTCCCGAGAAATCGGCGCCCATTTGATCCAGAGTCGACCATTTCTTGGGAGCGACGGCGATCCAGTCGATGCTCGAATGGGAAAGAAAGAGGAAGTAGGCGACGAGCACCAGCGCGAGGCCGATCCACACGGCCCACCAGTCCTCCTTGAGCCACAGTTCTTTCCAGCCGGGATGTTGATTGGATTCGGGGGATGAGGAGTCTTGCACTGGTGGGAAGTTGAGAGTGGAGGGTTGAGAGTCGAGAGCCGCGCGGATTTGACGCGAGAGCGCCGCTTCGATGGGGTTCTTGGGAGCGACAATCCCTGCGAGGCTGGCGCCGGCGAAGGGGAACGGCTTGCGAGCATCAAGGTCTTCCGGCGATCCTGTCAAGAAGTCAGCCCGGGAAGCGTTTAACCTCATCCGAAAGCCAGTGCCTACAATGAATGCATCCCGACGGCCGAAACATGGTGAGGTTTCGCAATCCGCAGGGACACTCGTTCCGTCGCGCGCGTCTGCGGGTGTGGTCCGGCGTCCCTCCGGGATGAAAGGCTTTTTGCCTGCGATATACTCGGTGTGTGAAATATCCGAATTATCGGACCGTCTCTTTTTGAAAGCGCTCGGAGACCTGCTCGCAGAGGCCGATGAAGGTCTCTTCCGCGAGGGAAAGGCGCCGACCTCGCCAGTGGAGCACTCCCCAGCGACGGCGCAGCTTGCGCTTTCCGAGCGGCAGCGCCACGAGCGATCCCTCGTCGAGTTCCTTGCCGCAGGACCAAGGCGCAAGGATGGAAATGCCCAGGCCGAGTTTCACCAATTCCTTGATCGCTTCCATGTTGCCGAGATCGAGCAGGCTGTAGAGGACGATCTGTTCCTTGCGGAAATAGGCCTCGATCATTTGGGAAGTGTAGCTGGTCTTGCCGTAGAGGATGTATTGCTGGCGGGGGATTTCGTCGCGGTTCACGCGGCCGCTTTTCGCCCAGGCGTGCAGCGGGCTGGTGATGAAAACGAGGTCGTCGGTGAAGAGCGGGCGAAACTCCAGCGGTTCCTCGCGTCGCGGCTCGAGATTGATCGCCAGATCGATGCGGTGCTGGCGGAGCGCATCGATCATCTCCGGCGTGTCGCCGGGTTCGATGGAAATGGCGCACTGGGGGAAGCTTTCCTTGAATTCGCGCAACACCGCCGGGAGCACATGCTGGCAGGCCGTAGTGCTGGCGCCGATGCGCAACCGGCTCGTGCCCCACTTGCCCAGATGCCCGAGCTGGGAGCGCGCGGATTCCATTTCCTCGAGGATTTTTTGGGCGCTGACGAGGAGTTGCTCGCCCGCCTGGGTGAGGACGACGGTTTTGCCCATCCTGTCCAAAAGACGACAGCCGATCTCCTGCTCGAGCGCTTTCATCGAGTGGCTGATCGCCGATTGAGAGAGGTGCAGCTCCTGCGCGGTCTCGGTGAAGCTGCCGGTGCGCGCGAGGATGGAGAAGGCACGGAGCTGCCTGCTATCAAGTGGTTGTGCCATGAATGAATAGAATTCATACAATCTATTGAAAAGTTGAAGCGTATTTCTTCACCTCCGCGAAAGACCGTGGCACGACGGAAGCTGAAGGCGCGGGCTGTGGCACGATTGCGTCCGTTCATGTCCAAAAAAGTTCCCGTTCACCAACGCCCGCTCCGCCTGGGTTTCGTCGCCCTGGCGGACTGCGCGCCCATTATTATGGCGCAGGAACTGGGGCTCTACGCGCGCTACGGCGTGGCCGTGGAATTGCATCGCGAAGTGGGCTGGGCGACGATTCGCGACAAGGTCATCTACGGTGAGCTCGATGCGGCTCATGCCCCCGCCGGGTTGGTGGTCGCCGCGAGCTGCGGGCTTGGCTCCGTCCCGGCGGAATGTCTCACCGCGCTCGTCCTGAATCTGCATGGCAACGGCATTACCCTCTCGCAGGAATTGTGGAAACGCGGAGTCCGCGATGGCCCGTCGCTGCGGCACGAGATCACGCACGGGAGCTCGCCCTGCATATTCGGCGTCGTGCATGCCCACTCGGCGCATCATTTTTTGCTGCGCCAATGGTTGCGCCAGCATCGCATCGAGCCCGATCGCGATGTGCGGGTCGTCGTCGTGCCGCCGGCGCAAGTCCACGCCAACCTCAAGGCCGGTCATCTCGACGGCTACTGCGTGGGTGAGCCGTGGAACTCGCTGGCCGTGCTCACCAAGACCGGGTGGTGCGCGGCGACGAGTGAGGAAATCGCTCCGCGGCATCCGGAGAAAGTGCTCATGGTGCGCCGCGAATTTGCGGAACGTTCGGCCCGCGAACATCTCGCGCTCGTCGCCGCGCTCCTGGAGGCGTGTGAATTCTGCGCCCGGCCGGAGAATCGCGAACGGATCACGGAAACGCTCGCCCAGCCGGAATTCGTCGGCGTGCCGATCGAGGCGCTGCGCATGAGCATGACGGGCACCTTCGATTACGGAAATGGGCGCATCGAAAAGCAGCCGTCGTTTCATCTTTTCGCCGGCCAGGGCGTGAACGAGCCGACGCCGGATAAAGCGGATTGGGTGATTCGCAATCTGCTGGCCAGCGGCCGCGTGCCCGATCCGTCGCTCGTGCCGTGGGAACGTGCCGCGAATTGGTTCCGAACCGATCTCTACGAGCAAGCCGCGGCGATTCGTGCCCAGCGCGGTCCGTGAATCTTCGGCCCAACCCATTGTTTTCCTCGCTCCAAAACCGAACCGTATCCGGATGCTTCCCGGATCAAAACCAACCGACCATCACAACCCACTCGCGGAGGACCATTTCCGCTTTGTAAAGCAATGACCAATGATCCGTAAAATAACTCACCACGCGATAAAAAGCGGAGGGCTGTTTGCGGCAGCCCTCCTGGCCGGCAGTTTCACGACTTCCCTTGCAGGAGAAACCGATTCGAAATCAACCAGCGCAGACAGCCTACTCGAGATCGCGCCGACGGCAAATCTCTTGAGCCTCGACGACGGAAAAGACGTGAAAGAATCGGCCCCGGCTGAACCGGTCAATCCACTCAGTTTCTTCGACGGAAAAGTGATCTTCGACGTCCAGGAGCGGTTGCGCTGGGAGAACCGGAGCAACAACTTCGATTTCAACAGTGCGGTGCGCTCGCCGACTGACGGCAATTGGTTCGAAAACCGATTTCGCTTCGGCGTGACGGTGCAACCGGTCGACTGGTTCACCTTCTACGCGCAAGGCCAAAGCTCGTTGGAAATCGATGGCAACCGCGGGACCATTCCCGGCACCAATGCGGCGGAGGGCGACGACTACTTCAACTTGCGCCAGGCGTATGTCCAGTTTGCGAACTACGACGTCTGCCCTTGGGGCCTGAAAATTGGCCGCCAGGAACTCTCCTACGGCGATGAACGTCTCGTGGGTTCCTTCGATTGGAGCAACTACGGGCGGACGTTTGACGCCGCGAAACTCACCTATCAGGGAGACCATTTCTGGGTCGACGCTTTCACCTCCACGCCGGCGGTCATCTACGAAGGTCGCTATGATCAATCGGATCTCTTCGACGGCACCGAGACCGGCCGAGATTTGATTTTCAGCGGCGTGTACTTTTCGACCGACAAACCTTCTTTTGGCACGGTGGATTTGTATGCCTTCATGCTGGATCAAGCGAACGGCGTGGCCTCCAACGCGGAGGGGTTGCTCAATCCGCCCGTGACGACCGGCAACATCAATGATCGCAGCGATTTCGTCACTTTGGGGACACGCATTTACGGCGATCCGAGAAAACTGCAGGGCTGGGAATACCAGGGCGAATACGCCTACCAGGTCGGCACGCTTCGTGGGGAAGCGCTCAGCGCCTTTGCCGCGCACACCGGTGTCGGCTACAACTTTCTCGACGTGGGTTGGACGCCGCGCCTCTTCGTCGAATACAACTACGCCTCGGGCGATCGGAACGCTTCGGACGGCCACATCAACACCTTCCAGAATCTTTTCCCGACGAATCACAAATTCTACGGGATCATGGACACGGTGGCTTGGCAGAACACCGACAACCTCGGGGTGAGCCTGCGCGCCAGCCCGCTCCGCTCGCTCACGGCGCAGGTCGACTATCACGCCTACTGGCTGGCGACGACCAACGACGTCTGGTACCGGGCCAATGGGCTGACGGCGGTGCGTCCGCTGTCCGCCGCGGCGGGCAAGGATATCAGCAACTACACCGGTTCGGAGATCGATCTTCTGCTGACGTGGCAAGCGACGAAGAACCTGCAATTCCAGGCCGGTTACTCGCATTTCTTTGCCGGGGATTATCTCAAAGAAACCGGCGCCTCCAGCGACGCCAATTTCGTCTACCTGCAAACGCAGATTACGTTCTAGGCGAAGGTCGCCGATCTCACCGGCCCCGCTCGCGTTCTGCGACGCACTGCGGACGCGCTGCGGGGCCTTTTCGCGCTTATGGCGCTTAAGGCGCAAGGTGGATGACGGTTGGGCGGTGCCGGGGACTTAGTGCGCTGAATACGCTTAATGCGCAGTGCTGGCCCACCAAAAGGGCGATTCGCAGTCTGGAACTCAATTCGCACTAATCGCAGCGCGGTCTGAGAGCGTTATTAGCCTTAGAGGGCGTCTAAAAAGTAAGTTGCGGCCCAGCCCGAAGGGCTGACGGACTGTAGCCGGGGGTAACACCCCCGGAAGCGACACCCCACACAAAGGATGCACCCCGGAGGGTGTGGTGCCTTCCAGGGGTAATTTCCGGCACCCCGGC
>DASYAY010000058.1:0-268650 GCA_036501065.1 Chthoniobacter sp.
CCGACTACTCACCACCGCTTCATAAGCCTTCCATCTCCACCCCTCACCCCTCATAAAACCCCGCCAAAAAAAACACAGTTGCTCCGGGGTGAGTCCGATGGGACGAGCCTGATCCCCGGATGTTATCCGGGGCTACGGTCCTTCAGCCCTCCGGGCTGGGCGGATGTCACCCTATATTACAAGACTCAATAGGAAACTTGTCTGACACTACACTAATCTTCGGAATCAGAAGTAACGGTTCTGATTACCCGGCTCTGCCGCCCCTGCCGGGGTTGACGATTTGCGAAGGCTGTATCCGGTGGCTAATGACACCGGCCAATTTCTGGCCGTCCCTTCGGGACTGACGGCGCCGCAGGAAGTTTTGGAAGATATCAATGACTCAGGGTGCCAGCTAAGGAGCGCGCGCTAAAAGGCGAAGCCGAAGCTGAAATTGATGGCGCCGATTTTTTCGTCGGTGCGGCGGTTCGGGTCGGGGTTGAGGCCGAAGTCGAGGCGCACGGGGCCGGTGGGAAGCTTGTAACGGACGCCAAAACCGATGCCGTAGCGCATCTTGCTGGCCTCGGGATCGTCGATATTTTTCAGGCTGCCAGCGTCGACGAAAACAGCACCGTCCAGGGCGCTGGCGAGCGGGAAGGTGTATTCGATATTGAAGACGGTATAGAGCGTCCCGCCGATGGGATTGCCATGGCTTTTGGGACCGAGTTCGCGTTCGGAAAAGCTGCGCACGGTATTTTCGCCACCGTTGAAGAAGCGTGAGTCGATGGGAACTTCGTCGGCGTTGGCCGAGATGTAACCGCCGCGGGCGCCGAAGGCCAACATGGTCTTGCCGAAAGGCAGGTAATAGGAGAAGCGGCCGAGGCTGCGCGTGAAGTTGGTGGCGTTTTCGATTTCCGTGAAATCGAAGGAAGTATTGAAGACGAAACCGCGATTGGGATTGAGCGGGTCGTTGCGGAAATCGGAGTTTTGGGTGAAGCCGGCGCTGACCCGGGTGTAATCGGTGGGGCCGAGGAGATCCTCGTCGATGCCGGTGGTGGTGACGTGGAATACGGCGGCCTCGCCGAAGATTCCCAATTCGAGATGGGGCAATACTTTGCGGGTGAGATCGACACGCAGACCGACGTCATTTTTGTCGTAGCCGATTTCGGTGCGATCCTCGGAATAAAGCCGGGCGCGCAAGGAATAAGGCGAATCGAGGAACCAGGGATCGACGTAGACCAGTTCCGCGGTGAGGCCGCGCTGGGAGTAATCGGCGGAAGCAGTGAGCGGGCGTCCGTTGCCGAGAAAGTCGCGATCGCCCAGGCGAATGCCGCCGGTGAGGCCTTCATAACTGCCGACGCCGACAGCGAAGCCGAGTTCCTTGGCCTTGGCCTCAGTGGCGGTGAGATCCAGCGCGAGTTCGTTGTTCGGCTGGGGCTGGAGCGAAATCCGGAAGGTATCGAAGAGCCCGGTCTTGAGCATGTCGCGATAAACCTCGTCGACCTTTTTCGGATCGTAGACCTGTCCGTGCAAGGCGGCGAGGCGTTTGGGGAGAAAGTCCGGACGCAATCGCGGCTTGGGCGTTTCATTGCGGACATTGATTCCCCCGAAGCGAAAGAGCGGTTTCGGGACGACGTCGAACTCAATAGGCACGGGACCACTTTTGACCTGGGTAGGATCGGCGGTAGCAGTGACTTCGGCCTGGTAGTGGCCCTGGCCTTTGTAAAAGGACTGGAGATTGTGCTGCATCGACTCGGCGGTGCCGGGGGCGAATGGACCAGAGGTCGATTCCCCGAGTGCGGCGATGAGTTTCTCGCGAGGAAAGAGAGTATCCCCGGTGAAGGTGATTTCACCGACGGTGAATTGCGGACCCTCGTGGATGAGAACGGTGACGTCAGCCTGGATGCCATCCTTGGATAGCTTCACGCCAGAGGCATCGATAGTGACATTGAGATATCCTTTGGAAAGGTAGAGGCCGCGGATCCGATCGACGCCGGCGGAGATTTCCGCAGTGGTGTAGGGGAATTTGGCCGACTCCCGCGCGAGACGTTCCGGGGTGGCCCCGATCATGTAATCGTAGAGCGTCTTGTTATCGACGGCGTGGTTGCCGGTGAAGGTGAGCTGATGGAGGACGGATTTTGGGCCTTCGTCGATTTTGATGAGGATGGAGTCGCCCTGGATTTCGTAGCTGACATCGACCTTGGCGTAGCCCTGCTTGCGATAGTAGGCGCCGACGTAATAGGCGAGGTCGTCGGCCCGGGCGGAAGAGACGCCGTTGTTTTGGATTTCGCCGAGTGCCTCGACCTGTGCGGCCCGCAATTCCTTTTCGGTGATGGCTTGCTCGCCGGAGAAGACGACGGTGCCCTTGCTCGGCGCGGGCGTGGCCGGGGCCTTTTGTTTGCTGGGGAAAGGCCAGAAGTCGATTTCCTGGGAGCACAAAACCGCTGGCGCACAGGCCAGAAGACAGACGGCTAAAGTGCGTGAGCGAAGATGCACAGGGGTCAACGGAAACGAATGAGGTATTTGAGGCGTCCTGTGAAGCCTTCCTCGGTGGCGAGATCTCCAACGAGGTCCCAGTGCTCGTTGAGCTTGAATTTCGTAATCACATCCTGGCCGCCGGTGTGGTTGTTGACCGGCCCGAGATCGACGGAAAAACGATCGAGGAAACTTCCCACGGCGCTTTTGCTCTCCAGGGGCTGCTTCTGGCCTTTGTGAAAAACCTTGCGATAGAGTTCTTCGACGGCGAGGAGGGCGGCCTTGCTGGCCAGGACGTCGGCATTGCCGGAAAGTTCGCTCTTGGTGACGCCGGTGGCGAGAAGCGAAACGATATCGGAGTAGGGCAGGGGAGGTTCGCTGCTCAAGGTCAACTGCGGGTCGGTGGCCTGACCGTAGATATAGGCGTGGACGAGATAGTCGCGGGTCTGCGAATCGGCCTGGATGTCGAGCGAGGGTTGAAACGGGGCGTCCTTGTTGAAATAGACGAATCCGCGGGAGACATCGAGCGTGCTGAAGGGCAGCGAGGCCTTGAATTTCTCGATATGGACAGTGCCCTCGAGGTAGGGCGCGAGGCCGGTGCCGGCGAGTTTGAGATCGAGCGCGGCGGCGCCGTTGGCGAGGTTGCCGCGGACGAGAAATGAATCGCCGGGGTTGGTCTTGATGGCGAGATCGAATTTCCAGTCGCGCAAGGGAGGCTTGGGAAAGGAGATGCCGGTTTGGATGGCGCGTGCGGTTTTGGGGGCCGGTTTGGCTTTGCCGGGAAGCGCGATGGGGAGGATGTCGATTTCCTTGAAGAAACGCGAATGGGTGACATAGACGACCCCACCGACGCTGGCGGAATTGAGCGGACCGTTGAGTTTGATGTCGGAGCCGATGCGCACGGTGATGGAGTCGTTGCGCATGACGAGCACGTCGCTGGATTCGAGGCGCAGATCGAAGGCGGGCTCGGTGAGTTTGGTGAGATTGACGGCGCCGCCGAGCTTGAATTTTCCGCCGCCGACTTCGCCCTCGAAGGCATTGAGACGAAGAGTGTTTTCGACAAAAGCGAGCTGCGCCTTGAACGCGCCGATGGCGGGCGCGTCTTCGTTTTCGAGGCGCGCCGCTTTGATATCCAGCGCCGCCGAGCCGCTGATGGCCGGTTTGGAGGCGGTGCCGGCGACACGGACGTCGAGGCCCACCGTGCCTTCAATACGGCGGACGGCGGGCGTGAGCTTGGTGACGACGGCGAGGGAGGAAGGGGGCAACTGGAGCTGGAGGTCGAGCGGCAGATCGGGGTCGAGCTTGGCGTTCTGCACGGTCGACTCGAGATCGAGCGGCACCTGGCCCTTGACGGTGAGTGGCTGAATCTGCGGTTGGCGGACGGTGGCGGCGAGGGTTAGCGCCTTGTTCGAGTAGTGGAGGTCGAAATCGAGGTCGGCGGGATCGAGTGCGGGCACTGCCTTGGCTTTGAGGGTGCGGCCCTGGATTTTGAGATGGCCGACCGGCTGCAAGAGCGTGCCGCCGGTGACGAGATTGGCGGTGACGGTGCCGCTGGCCGGAGCCGTCTGGCCGAAGCTGGCGAGGAGTTTTTCGATATCGAGATTGGTGGCGTTGATATTGGCCGCGATGCGCTCATCCATTGGGATGAATTGCTTCGGCTGATGCAAATCCACGGGGAGCACGATGTAACCGGTGAGCACGGTGAGATTGCCTTGGGCGAGATCAATGTCCTTGAGGTGCAGCTTCCCTTCGTGGAGGTCGAGGTTGCCGGTGAAACTGGTGGGGCCGGTGACGAACCGGAGATCGGTCGTCTGGAGGAATTCCGGGCCGTAGAGGCCGCCGAGCTTGATTTCGCTGAGGTCGATCTTGTCGAAGCGGCCCTTGGTGAGGGCGAAATTGAGCTGGCCGGAGTTGTCGAGCTTCGGCGCCCAGGGAGGCTTGACTGAGGCGGATTCCCCTTTGCCGGTCCAGTCGAGGTGGAGCGTGCCGGAGAGCGATTGTTTGGCGCCGAAGGTCGCGAGGAGGGGCTGAAAGGTGGAGAGGTCGCGCACATCGAATTGCAGGGAAGCTTCGTAGGGAAACGGCGCGCGCAAATCGCCGTGACCGGTGAGGGCGATCTGGTCGGTGGCGTTGAGTTGCAGAGCGAGCTTCTCGAGGGTGGCGGCGTTGTCCTTAAGATTGATTTCCACGGTGAGCGGGCCGGTCTTGAAGTCGCCCAATTGGAAATCGCCGCCATCCATTTGGATCGCGCCGTGGAGGGAGCCATTTTCGGATTTCACCTGGCCCTTGCTGGTGAGGTGACCGGATAGAAGGTGATCGCTGACCTTCACGCCGAAGGCTTCGAGCTTCGGCAACTGGATGGAGAAATGCGCATCCACGGGAGCCTTGGCGGCATCGGAGAAATCCTTGGGGATGGTGTAGTTGGCCTGGGCGGTGATGGAGTTTTCCGCCCGGTGCACTTCCAGGGTGTGCAAGGCGACGAGGTTGTTGCGCGTGTCCAGATCGAGCTTCACCGAATCGATGGCGAAATCCTGGAGGCGAACGTTGGCGACATCCGCCGAGACGTGGGAGGTAAGGTCCTCGAACGGGGTGGCGGGTGCGGGCAGGATGCGTTTGACGGCGGTGAGATGGAGATTCGCCGAGTCGATGTTTACGGTTTTGTTGGCGACCGCTTTGGCGTCGAGAGAGACGTCGGCATTGACCCAGCCTTTGCCGAGCTTGAGCGAGCCGCCGCCTGTCAGGCTGCCATTGATGGGATCGGGCAGCATGCCGGTGAGTGAGGCGAGGTCCGGGGCGTCGATCTTCAAGTTCGCGTCGACGTCGCTCTTGGGGAAGTCATTGACCGACTCGGGCAAACCGATGGTGGCCTCGAGCCGGACGTCGTTTTTGCCGGCGGCGATGTTCACGCCGGTGAGATCGGCCTTGCCCGCGGCGAAGGTGGCGGCGAGGTCGACGCCGTCGATTTTGGTTTGGCCGAAATGGAGGGCTTCGACGCGGGTTTGGAGGTGGCCTTTCCAGGTGCGCGGCAATTCCGGTTCGCCGGCAAAGAGGATGTCGAGATTGGCCAGCCTGGCCACGGGTGGTTTGGGCGCTCCGAAATAGCTGGCGGCAGCGTCGAGGGCGATATCCGATGCCTGAATTTCGAGGGAAGTGTTGTAGCTGTTGGGGAGGTTCTTGCCCTTGGTGTTGAGTTGCTCGCCGCGCAGCGCCAAATGGAAAGATCCACCGAAGAGCTGCGCTTTCAAATCCACGCTGCCTTTGTGGTGGGCGCGCTGGGAGGCATCGAAGTTGATTTCCTCCAGGACTAATTGCGGCGCGAGGACGAGGTGTTTGATGAAAAAATTGCGCTTGGCGTAGCTCGTCTCGGCGGAAAGATTTTCCCAGAGGGGAATGCCGGGGATCTGCAGCCGGGCGATGCGCAGATAGCCGACGGCGTCCTGGTCGAGGAGAAGGCTGAAGGACTTGATGGCGGTGACGGTCTGGCCGGATGTGACCGAGAGGTTGAAGTTTTCGATGTGGACGTGGTCGGCGTAGGCGGCCGGCTGTTCGAGGAGGTTATCGAGGTCCTGGGCGAGGGAGACGGTTTGCTGTTTTTCCGCCACGCTCTTGCTGGGCACGGGCACGAAATCGAGCTCGGCGTTGATCATCTCGTAGCTGTGGAGGAATTCGCCGACGCCGTATTTCACGAGTCGCGGAATGCTGTAGTCGAGGCGCAGGCGGTCGATGTCGATCTTCCGCACCGGGGTGGGGCCGGAGCCGGTGGGAACGGCATGCAAGTGGTCGATCTCGAGATTGGTGAAGATGGTGCCGCTGAGCTGGACGTCGAGTTTCAGGTGGTATTTGGCGGCTACCTTGATCAGGGCAAAGCGGACCACGCCGTGGAAGATCGGGCGGTGAAAGATGGCGACGACAAGGAGGACCAGACCCACCCAGCGGAGGCAGCGCCTGAACCATCCGCGTTTCCGCGGTGATGATTTGGACAGCTTCTCGGGTTCCGGCATTGGGGCGCAAGGTATCAAGCCAGATACGTGCGGTGCAAGACGCCCGGAGGTTGTGACCGGGAATTTTTTCCATCTACTGTTTTACGCATCCCGCCGGGAATACTAGAGTCCGCGCCGATGAACGCCTTCCAAAGATTCAGCTACCGAGCCAAGCCGGCGATGCGGCTCTGGCTGGTGCAGCGGGTGGCGATCTTTTGGCGGGCGATCGTCAAATACAATGAAACCGATGGCGAGCAGCGGGCGGCGTCGTTTGCCTTTTACGCCTTCTTTGCCCTTTTCCCGCTGATCCTGATCTTTATTACGGCGGGAACGAGCTTTCTCGGCAACCAGGCGGATACTTCGGCCAAGATCATCGACTACGTTTCCCAGTACATGCCGCTGGAGAAGCAGGATTCCAATATGATCATCAACACGATCAACGGTTTTGTCCGGTCCCGGAAAAGCGCGGGCTTTATCGCGTTCGGCGTGCTGGCGTGGACGGCGATGAAATTCTTTCAATCCCTGGTGCACGGGGTGAATCGGGCGTGGGGGACCAAGGAGTATTCCTGGTGGCGATTACCGATCCAGAATTTGTTGATGACCGGCATTCTGGGTAGCGCGCTGTTGCTTGGCATCGTGGTGCCCACCGTGCTGACGAACATCGAAAACTACTATTGGTTCTACTCGCGCAAGGTGGGCCTCGATTTCAGTTTTTTCTGGTATCTTTTCTACGGACTCAAGCTGGCCGTGCCGGTGCTGGTGCTCTTTTACGGCATGAGCATGTTTTACAAGTTTGCGCCCCGGCGGCGAACGCTATTCCGCGAAGTTTGGGGTGCGGCGCTTTTTGTGACGATCGCGCAGTCGGTGCTGCAGTATTTGTTCCTCCTCTACGCCCGCAATATCGCGCACTTCAATGCCTTCTACGGGACCTTCGGCAGCGTGGTCGCGCTGCTGCTGTGGATCTATTATAGCGGCTCGATCATCATTCTTGGCGGCTGTCTTTCGGCGGCGAAATACGAGATCGAGATGAGCCTCTCGGATCAATCGGAATCGAATCGCTCGCGGGATTGAGGCGATGACGAATGACGAATGCTGCCTGAGTGGACGACACTTGCTCAATTCCAGCAGTGGCTGCACCTTGGGCGGGTGTCGCCAAGCCGTTTCATCTGTGAATTCCGTGGTTAATCTTTCGGGCAAGTTTTTGTTGTCGTGAGCGACCAGGCTTCTTCTGCGAGCGCCAAGCGCAAACTGGACTTCGGTGAGATCGGGGTATTGCTCGGGCATGTGCGGCCCTGGCGTGGGCGCTTTATCTGGGCGATGACGGCGCTGATGGTCTCGATGAGTTTCGGCCTGATGTTTCCGCTGCTCATCGGGCGGTTGATCGATTCGGCGCTGCCGACGGTGGCGGCGTTGAAGATGAGCCGGTGGCGGCCCGATGTGAATACGGTGGCATTGCTGATCTGGGGAACGCTGGTGATCCAGGCGATCCTGACTTTTTATTACACCTCTGTTTTCAATTTCGTGGGGGAGAACGCTGTGGCCCGGCTGCGGAAACGGCTCTTCACCACGCTGCTCGGTCTGCCGATGAAGTTCTTTGGTGAGCATCGCGTGGGCGAACTGACCAGCCGGCTGTCGAGCGATCTGACTCTGCTCAGCGATACTTTGGCGAGCACGGTCCCGCAGGCTTTGCGGCAGACGATGATGCTGCTCGGGGGGATCGTGGCGATCATCGCCATCTCGCCGCGGCTGTCGCTGGTCATGGTCTCGACATTTCCGGTGCTCATGGGAGTGGCCGTTTTCCTCGGGCGCCGGGTTCGCACGGTGTCGCGGGGAGCGCAGGACCGGCTCGCGGAGAGCGCGACGATCGTCGAGGAAACATTGCAGGGGATCGCCACGGTGAAGGCCTTCACCAACGAAAGTTACGAAGCGGAACGCTATGGCGCGGGACTGACCGCGTATCTGGAGACGACATTGCGCAGCATCCGGCGGCGGGCGGGGCTGGTCGCCTTTATCATCCTCGGCATTTTCGGCTCGATGACCCTGGTGATGTGGTACGGCGCGACGCTCGTGCAGGCGGGGCGGCTGTCGCACGGACAATTGACGACGTTCACGCTTTATACGCTGTTCGTTGGCGGGGCGGTGTCGTCCTTTGCCGAGGTTTTCAGCCAGCTCCAGCGCACCCTCGGCGCGCAGGAACACGTGCGCGAACTTCTCGAAGAGACGGGCGAGGCGGCGAATGAGTCGCTGCCGGCCGATTCCCGGACGGTGTCGCGATTTCGCGGGGACGTGGAGTTTCGCAACGTGCGGTTTTCCTATCCTTCACGACCGGATGTGACGGTGCTCAGTGGCTTGTCGCTGACGGCGCGTGCGGGGGAAAAGATCGCGCTGGTCGGACCGAGCGGCGCGGGGAAATCGACGATCGTTTCGCTGTTGCTCCGGTTTTACGATCCGGATGACGGTCACATCCGGCTCGATGGAGCCGATGCGCGCGAGTTTCCGCTGGCGATGGTGCGCGGGAACATGGCGATCGTGCCGCAGGAGGTGCTGCTTTTCGGAGGAAGCATTCGCGAGAACATCGCCTACGGCCGGACGGGGGCGAGCGAGGAGGAGGTCCTGACGGCTTCGCGGCGCGCCAATTGCCATGAGTTCATCAGCCGTTTTCCAGAGGGCTACGGGACGCTGGTCGGGGAGCGCGGGGTGAAGCTGAGCGGGGGGCAACGGCAGCGCATCGCCATCGCGCGGGCCTTGCTCAAGGATCCGGCGATTCTCATTCTCGACGAAGCGACGAGTTCCCTCGACAGCGAGAGCGAGGCGCTGATTCAGGAGGCGCTGGCCGAACTGCTGATCGGGCGCACTTCGTTCATCATCGCGCACCGCTTGAGTACGGTGCGGCAGTGCGATCGCATCTGCGTGATCGAGCAGGGTGTGGTGCTGGAGAGTGGGACCCACGCGCAGTTGATGGAGAATCCGAATGGGACGTATCGGCGGCTGGCGGATCGGCAGTTTGCGGGGGTCGGAAGGGGATAGTTGAGTGTTGAGAGTTGAGTGTTGAGAGCCGTCGGTGGTTTGCCTTGGGAGTTTCCCAAATCTGGGCGCAAGGGGGGGGTGTAAGGGGTGAACGAGGGCGGTGAAGGGGAATGGTGACAGGGGCCAGATTACCGGCTACACGGCCAGTATGCGTTTCGGATTTTGCCTGCTGCTGTGTTGGCCTTTGTGGGTGCAGGCAGAACCTGCGGCGGTGAGGGCGACTGATCTTGGTTACAAGCTGGCGTGGGGGGATGAGTTTGATGGCTCGGCACTGGACGCGACGAAATGGCAGACGAACTATGCGCCGAAGGTGCATCCGTTGGGGACCAATGAAGAATTGCAGGCGTATGCTCCGGAGAACGTCATCGTGCGCGACGGCAAACTCGTCCTGCGTGCGGAACGGGCGAAGCGCGATGGGATGGCGTTCACCTCGGGGATGGTTTCGTCGCACGACAAGTTTTCCCAGCGTTATGGATGGTTTGAGACGCGGGCGAAATTGCCCGCGGGGAAAGGCTTCTGGCCGGCCTTCTGGCTGCTGCCGCAGAGCCGGCAATGGCCGCCGGAGATCGATATTGTGGAGCACAAGGGTAGCCTGCTGACCCACGTGTGGCTGACGGTGCATCGTCCGCAGCCGAATACCTGGCGGCCGAAATCGGATGGCGTGGAGTGGACCGGCCCGGATTTCACGGCGGACTTTCACACGTTCGCGGTCGATTGGCGGCCGGATCGCGTGGTGTGGTACGTCGACGGCCTTGAGCGGCATCGCTGGAGTGGGGTCGCGGATTTTGGGCCGATGTACGTCCTGCTCAATCTGGCCGTCGGCGGCCAGTGGGATGGTGCGCCCGATGCGCAGACGCCGTTTCCAGCGGAGATGCAGGTCGATTACGTGCGGGTTTACCAATTGCCGGCGGTGCCGCCGCCGCGTTAGCCGACATTTTAGAAAGGGTCGCGAACGCGTGCCGGGGTGATTTTCCGCTGGCGGGGCCATGGCACCTCATGGAAAGTGCGCGCTCTATGCCGCTGATCACCCCGCGAAAATCCGCCACCAATTATGACGTTATCGTCGTCGGTTCCGGTGCGGGTGGGGGGATGGCTGCTTATGTGCTGACGAAGGCGGGGATGAAGGTGCTGATGCTCGAGGCGGGGCGAAATTACGATCCGGTTGCCGAGACGCCGATGTTCGAGACAAATGCGAATGCGCCGCTGAGGGGAGAGCCGAATCCGGACAAACACTTCGGTTTTTTTGACGCGACGGTGAATGGCGGTTGGACGGTCCCGGGCGAGCCGTATGTGGTCAAGCGGGAGAACGGCACGCAATGGGAGGAAGCCAAGGATTGGCTGGCGAAAGAGAAAAAGAGCGACCGGCAGAATTTCATGTGGTGGCGTCCGCGGATGCTCGGTGGACGAACGAATCACTGGGGGCGCATTGCGCTGCGCATGGGGCCGTACGATTTCAAGCCGCGCAGTCGCGACGGACTGGGCCTCGACTGGCCGTTTACCTACGAAGAATTCGAGCCGTGGTACGACAAGACCGAGACGCTGATTGGTGTCTTCGGCTCGAATGAAGGCTTGGAGAATACGCCGAACTCGCGGAACGGCTCGCTGCTTCCGCCGCCCAAGCCGCGGGGTTACGAACTGCTGACGCAGAAGGCCTGCAAGAAGCTGGGAATACCGGTGATTCCATCGCACCTGGCGATTTTGACCAAGCCGATCAATGGTCGGGCCGCTTGTTTTTACGCCACCGAATGTGGGCGCGGGTGCGCGATCAAGGCGAATTTCCAATCGACGACCGTGCTGCTTCCGCCGGCGGTGGAAACGGGGAATCTCGACATCATCACCGATGCGATGGTCCGCGAGGTCACGGTGGGCAAGGATGGCAAGGCGACGGGGGTCATTTATATCGACAAGGAAACGGGCAAGGAAGCGCGGGCGACGGCGCGGGTGGTGATCCTGGCCGCGAGTGGGTGCGAGAGCGCGCGCATCCTGCTGAATTCGAAATCGAATCTTTTCCCGCACGGCCTGGCCAATAGTTCGGGCAAAGTCGGCCGCTATCTCATGGACACGGTGGGGAGCGACTTGGGCGGCCACATTCCGGCGCTGGAAGATTGTCCGCCGCACAATGAGGACGGAGTGAGCGGCATGCACATGTACATGCCGTGGTGGCTCTACCAGGAACAGAAGGCGGGGAAGCTCGGATTTGCGCGCGGATACCACATCGAATTCGGCGGCGGCCGGCAGCGGGCTCCGTCGATGTTGAACGCAGGGAATACCAAGGCCTATGGGAAAAAGCTGAAAGAGGAGATGCGCCGGCACTACGGGGCGACCATCGGATTCAGCGGTCGCGGCGAGATGATTCCGAACGAGGATTGCTACTGCGAGATCGATCCGGTGAAGAAGGACAAGTACGGGATTCCGGTGCTGCGTTTCCACTGGAAGTTCAGCGATCACGAGAAAAAGCAGGCGGTGCATATGCAGCAGACATTCGCTCAGATCATCGAGGCGCTTGGCGGCAAAGTGAGCCATCCGCCGGAGACCGACCCGGAGAAAGCCTGGCTGCCCGGAGGCGCCGTGATCCACGAAGTGGGAACGACGTGCATCGGCGCCGACCCGAAGAAGTCGGTGCTAAATCAATGGTGCCAGGCTTGGGACGTGCCGAATCTTTTTGTGACCGACGGCGGCCCATTCGTGAGCAACGCCGACAAGAATCCAACGCTGACCATCCTCGCGCTGTGCATGCGGTCCACTTCTTGGTTGGCGGAGGAGATGCGGAAGGGGAATATTGGATAGAGTGCTGGGATTAAGATTACGAGTAAGATTAAGATTAAGAAAGAAACCCCTATGAATATTCAGCCTACCCCCCTTTCGCGCCGGGACGCGGTCAAGCGTGTGATCGGCCTTTCGCTGGCGCTGTCCGCACTCGACCTGAATTCCTTCGGTGCGGTGCAGGGGATCGGCACGGATCCGAATCTGCACAAAAAAGAAATCCCGTGGCCGCGGGTGTTGAGCGCCGAGGAGAAACGCATTGTGACGGTGCTCGGGGACATCATCGTGCCGGAGGATGAGTTTGGGCCGGCGGCGAGCAAGGTGGGCGTGCCGGATTTCATCGACGAATGGGTGAGCGCGCCCTACGAGGTCCAGCAGAAGGATGGGAAAGTCATCCGCGGTGGCCTGGCGTGGATCGATGGCGAGGCAAAGAAGCGCTTCAGCAAAGGATTTGCCGACTGCGCGCCGGCGGACCAGACGGCGATCCTCGACGATATCGTGAAGGAAAAAACCGAGGCGCACAAAAAGGGCTTCGATTTCTTCCGAAACTTTCGCGACAAAGTGACGGGCGGCTATTACACGACGCCGGAAGGTTGGAAGGCGATCGGCTACGTCGGCAATACCCCGATGGCGGAATTTCCTGGACCGCCGCCGGAGGTGCTGAAGCATCTCGGACTCGCCTAACCCCCAAGAATTACCCCCCGTGAACAAGGCGACTGACATTACCGTTCGAGAGTCGGAACTCTTTTTCCTGCCGACGGAATTGCGCGTGCCGCTGAAGTTTGGTGCGCAAGTGGTGACGCGGGCGCTGTGCGCGCGGGTGCGTGTGCGTGTGGAGGATCGGCAGGGGCGAAGCGCGGAAGGGTGGGGGGAGACGCCGTTGAGCGTGGCGTGGGTGTGGCCATCGAGCTTGTCCTGGGAGGAGCGTGAAGGGCGGATGAGCGCATTTACCGCGCGGCTCGCCGAGGAAGTGGTGAAGTTCGGCGACTTCGGCCATCCCATGGAGCTGGGACATCGTTTCCAGGAGCATCGCCTGGAGAATATCCGCGCCGAGCTGAATCAAGGCCATAGCCAGGAACTGCCGCACCTCGCGGCGTTGGTTTGTCATTCGCTGATCGACCTGGCGCTTTACGATGCTTACGGGAATCTCCATGAGCGGCCGGTTTTCGAAACGCTGACGAAGGATTTCCTGGCGTCGGATTTGAGCAACTTCCTGGAGCCATCGGCGAAGTTCAGCGGCAAATGGCCGTCGGAGTTTTTGACACCGCGTCGCGAGCAGCTTCCGGTCTGGCATCTCGTGGGAGGACTCGATCCGATCGAACGCGACGATTTGACGGGCACGGAGCCGAATGACGGTTACCCGATTCTGCTGCGGGATTGGATTCGGACGGATGGCCTGCGATGCCTGAAGATCAAGCTGCGTGGAAATGACGCCTCCTGGGACTACGGGCGCATTGTCCGGATTGGGCGCATGGCCATCGAGGAGAGTGTGGAATGGCTGACGGCGGACTTCAATTGCACGGTGACCGATCCGGCTTATGTGACGGAGATTCTCGACCGCCTTTTGGTCGAGGAGCCGCGGATTTACGGGATGCTGCTCTACATCGAGCAGCCATTTCCCTACGACTTGGAAGCGAACCGCATCGACGTGCACGCGGTGAGTGCGCGCAAGCCGCTTTTTCTCGATGAAAGCGCGCATGACTGGCGGTTTGTGCGACTGGGGCGTGAGCTGGGTTGGACGGGTGTCGCGCTAAAGACCTGCAAGACGTTGACTGGGGCGCTGCTCAGCCTGTGCTGGGCGAAGACGCATGGCATGACGCTGATGGTGCAGGATTTGACTAATGTGATGCTGGCGCAGATTCCGCATGTCCAGCTCGCGGCGCATGCCGGCACGATCATGGGCGTGGAAAGCAATGGGATGCAGTTTTGTCCGGAAGTCTCGAAGACGGAAGCGCGGGTGCATCCCGGCTTATATCGGCGGCGCGACGGGGTGCTCGACTTGAGCACGCTGACGGGTTCCGGTTTTGGGTACCGTATCGCGGAGATCGGGCGCACGCTGCCCGCGGCTGCGGGGCAATACTCCGCGGCGGCGGCTCAGGGGGCATGAATCGCCGTCAGTGAACACTCCCGTAGGTGAACAGAACCTCCGCCCCCCTCTCGTTCCCAAGGTGAGGCCTTGGGAACGCAATTGCGCGGTGGAAGCTCTGCTTCGCGGTCGGGGGCCGGCTATTCAGCGCCGCGCGTCAGCGCCCGATTTAGACTATTTGTTTGGGAGATATTGCATTGCGGACAACCGACGAAGCTGGAGCTTCGCAGACAATGGCGTTCCCAAGCTGGAGCTTGGGAACGAGGGGCGATGTGTGACTCGACGCCGGGTCGTATGAAGATCGCCGTCCGTGAGTTTGGTTTTTTCGTGCGGAATCTTTCGCTGCGGGTGCCGTTTCGTTATGGCATCGCGACGATGACCCGGGCGCCGCACTTCGTGGTGCGATTGGTCGTGGAGATCGATGGGCGGAGGCAGTATGGATTCGCGGCGGATAATCTTCCGCCGAAATGGTTCACCAAGAATCCGGAGACGGTGTATCGCGAAGAGATCGCGGAGATGATGGAAGTCGCACGGCACGCGGCTGAGACGGCTTGCGCCCTGCCGCCGGCCGGGAATATCTTCTCACTTTGGCGGGAGCTGTGGCAGGCGCAGGGGGTGTGGGCGACGACGCGGGGGTTTCCTCCGCTGCTCTCGAGTTTCGGTGTCTCACTGGTGGAACGCGCGGTGATTGATGCCTTTTGTCGCGCGACGCAGACGAACCTCGCCACGGTGGTGCGCCAGAACGCTTTCGGGATCGATCTGGCGGCGATTCACGGGGAGTTGGCCGGTCTTTTACCGGCCGATCTGTTGCCGCCGACGCCGCGGCGTTCGATGACGATCCGCCATACTGTGGGGATGGCCGATCCGTTGCTGGAGAGCGATCTGGCAGGGGAGGAACATCCGGACGACGGTCTGCCGCTTTCCTTGGAGGCGTTCATTCGCGAGCAGGGTTTGACCCATTTCAAGATCAAGCTAAGCGGCGACATCGCGCGCGATCGAGAGCGGTTGCATCGGCTCGCAAAGATCATCGAATCGCACACCGCCGAATATTTCTTCACTCTCGACGGCAACGAAAACTTTCGCACGGTGGCGCCCTTCCGGGCGTTTTGGGAAGAGCTGCGCCGTGACCCGGACCTGGCGCGGTTTCTCCAGCACTTGATCTTTGTCGAGCAGCCTTTTCATCGTGCGGTCGCTTTGGATGCGAGCACGACGGTGGAACTGCTCGCGTGGGCCGAACGTCCGCCGATGATCATCGACGAATCGGACGCGGCGTGCGAGGCGTTGCCCACGGCGCTGGCGGGAGGCTATGCCGGGACGAGCCACAAGAATTGCAAAGGTGTGTTCCGGGGATTGGCCAGCGCCTGCCTGATCGCCCAGCGGCAGCGCATGCACCCCGAAAGGCCGCTGCACTTGAGCGCGGAGGATTTGACGAACCTCGGTCCGGTGGCGCTGTTGCAGGATCTGGCGGTGGTGGCCACGCTGGGGATCACCCATGCGGAACGCAACGGCCACCATTATTTCGCCGGCTTGAGCCAGTTTCCGGCGAGCGTGCAGAGCGAGATTTTGCGAGGGCACGGGGATTTATATGCGGCGCACCGGGATGGATATCCGACCGTCGCGGTGTGCGACGGTGCGGTGCAAATCGGCAGTGTGGTCGATGCGCCGTTTGGGGTGGCGTTTGAGCCGGATCTTTCGGAGTTTACGCCGGTGGATCGGTGGCGATACGAGTCGTTGGAGGAGTTGTCGTAGCGCAGGTGGATGCGACGGGGTTCGAAGCTGGAGCTTCGCAGACAGGTGCGTGTCCAAGCTGGAGCTTGGGCACGAGAGGAAAAAGTAGTGAATGCCTCCCGATCATTTCCGCCGGTTGAAATTCGCTGAGCTTTGCGTATTAAGATCGCCCAGATGTCGCACGATTCCTCCATAGCCGAAGCGCAGTTTCAGGTCGCGCTGCAGATGCTCCGCGCCAATCATCAGCGCGTGACCGAGCCGCGGAAGGCGATCATCACCATCCTCACTCGGGAGCACGGCCCATTCACGGCGGAGGAAGTGCATCGGCGGATGAAAAAAGGGGGCTGCGATCTGGTCACCGTGTATCGCAGCCTGGCAGCGATGGAGGAGAGCAACGTAGTGCGGAGGTGCGATTTTGGCGATGGCGCCTACCGCTACGAGATCAACACGGGCGAACATCATCACCATCATATTGTCTGTCGCTCCTGCCACGTGGCGCGCACACTCGATGTCTGCGTAGCTGACGGACTGGAGCGGATGGCGCGGCAGATGGGCTATTCCAAGATTACGCACCTGCTGGAAATTTTCGGTGTCTGCCCGGACTGCCAGGCGGCGCAAAATAAACAACCCACCCTGGACCACGACTAATCTTCTCATGAAAAGTCCCCATTCTTCGGAAACATCCTCGTTGTATTCGCGTCGCGCGACGCTCCGCCTCGGAAGCCTGCTGGCTGTTGGAGCCCTGCTTGGGCGACCCGGCGCCTTGCGAGCCACCGGCCCGAATGGCGGAGGACTACGCGCGGCCGCCGAATATTCCGCGGCACATTCGGGGTTGTCGTTCCTCGTGATGAAAGAGGGGCAGGTGATTTTCCAGGACTACCCGAATGGCCATTCGGCTTCCGAAGCGCACAAGATCTACAGCGGGACGAAGGGCTTTTGGATTCTCGCGGCCTTGAAAGCGACGGAGGAGGAGATCATCGATCTCGACGATCGCGTGGCCAATACGCTGCCGGAATGGAACGCGGGAGGAAAATCGCGGGTGACGATCCGGCAGTTGCTGAGCTTTTCCAGCGGGCTCGATGCGACGAACAGTTTGCATGGGGATGGGTTCGAAAATCGAGACGCCATCGCCGTGCGCGCGCCGCTCGTGGGGCAGCCGGGCGCGTCGTTCATCTATGGGCCGGCGGCGTTGCAGGTCTTCCATGAGGTTTTCAAGCGGAAGCTGGTCTCGCGTGGGGAGACGCCGACGCAATATCTCGAACGCAAGGTGCTGCACCCGCTGGGGCTGGGGCCGCAGCGCTACCTCGCGGACCGGGAGGGCAATCCTTTGCTGGCGACCGGGTTCATGCTCACGGCGCGGCAGTGGGCGCGGATGGGGCAGCTCATTCTCAATGGCGGCAGCCCGGTGGTATCGCCGCATTCTCTATCGCTGGCTTTTCGCGGGTCATCGGCGAATTGCGCTTTCGGAATGGGATTCTGGAACAATGCGATGGCGGGCCAGCCTTCGGCGCGCGAGCTCGATGTCGAGGACATGCTGGAGCCCAAATGGTACAACCAGAATTGGCACAACGTTTGTCTTTGTGCCCAAGCGCCCTCGGATCTCGTCGCCGCCGTCGGGTCCGGATATCAGCGCCTGTTTGTCATTCCATCCGAGCACCTGATCATTGTGCGCCAGGGTCAGTTCGGACGGTTTTCCGATGGAGAATTTCTGCGCCTGGCTCTCGGGCGCGCGTAGGCCGTGACGGAACATTTCCGGAAATTGTGATGGTTGACGCAGGGGCGCAGTGCGGCGGAGCCGTTACCAAAGATATGTAACGCAGTGGGCGCAGCGCGGCCGTTGGCCGCAGCCAAAGGGGCTGTTCACG
Source organism: Chthoniobacter sp. (assembly GCA_036501065.1). Taxonomy (GTDB): domain Bacteria; phylum Verrucomicrobiota; class Verrucomicrobiia; order Chthoniobacterales; family Chthoniobacteraceae; genus Chthoniobacter. The sequence goes on from DASYAY010000058.1 coordinate 17,901, forward strand.
AAACACGCGAAAGAACGAACTCCAAAAATTGGACCACGGATTACACGAATTACACGGATTAAAGCCTCCACGGCGAAATCAATCCGTGAAGCCGAGGCTTGGCGAGACGCCCATGGCGCAACGGGGGCAATTCGTGTAATCCGTGGTCCTTTTTCTCCACCGGAAAATCCTCGCGAACCTGCGCGATTCTTCCAGATAGCAGTGCAGAGACGCAGAGAGGAAATAGCTATCTCCGCGTTTTACCGCCCGCCGTCGGCGTCCAGGAGATCGGCGAGGATGGTCCGGCGGTGGCGGATGGCGAGGGAGTAGTGCGCTTCGTTTTCGAGAAAGCGTGGCTCGCAGTTGGGAAGTTGCGCGGCCATCTCACGAGCCAACTGGCAGTCGAAATTGCGGTCTTGAATGCCGTGCCAAAGGCGGACGTGGACCCGGATTTCGTTGAGCGGGAAACCCCACGGCTGGGCGAAAATTGCCCCGTCGCCGTAAAGTCCATCCGCGCCGCCGCGCCACGATTCGCGGTAGTTGCGAAAGCAGGTCTCGAAGATTTCGCGATCGGCGAGGGTTTCCGCTTCGGGGGGCGGGAGATTGCGCAGCATCCAGGGACGGACCCACATGGGCGGGTGCACTCGGGCCAGCGGACGCGCCGCGCGAAAAAGCCAGCGGAGAACCGAAGGCCGCTGGCGTTGCGTCCGGAGCAGCCAGCGGTAGGCGGGATTCAAATGGTGCGTGTTCTCCCGTTCCGCGAGTGGTGGCGCGCTGCAGACGACGGACACCACCGGAATTCGCTGGGGCAACCCCCAAGCCGCGGCGAGGGCGTACGGTCCACCGCCGGAGACGCCGAGGACCCGAAACTGGCCGATCCCCAATTGATCGGCCATTTCATCGAGAAGCTGTGGCCAATCGGTCAAAGTGCGGCCCGGTTGCACGGGTGAATAGCCCACGCCGGGCCGATCGGGCGCAATAATCCGCGCGCCCAAGGCGCAGGCATCGTCGTGCAGCAAGCCCGCTTGCAACCGCGAGGCCGGCCAACCGTGACAGAAAATGACCGGCGTGCCTTCGGGGTCGCCGTATTCGGCGAAGGCAATTCTGCGTCCCTCGCCCAGATCGACCATTTTCGGAGCGGGCGCGCAACCACCACCGGAAGCGGTGGAGAAAGGCGGACCGGCAAATTCGTGCACGCGATGACAAAACACAAAGTAGGGCAAATCGCAACAGAGAGTATTGGGAGAAGGATGAAGGATGAGGGATGAAGGATGAAGAGGAGGGCTGCTTCGCAGGTTGGGGTGGATCGCGTTTCTGGTTCCTGGTTTCTGGTTTGCCCCCGTTGCGCATGGGCGTCTCGCAAAGCCTCGGCTCAGGTTCTCCGAATCGTATTGCGGCTTGCGACGCGAGACGCTGCGTCGAAACGAGCCATTGAATGTTGGGTGTTGGGTGTTGGGTGTTGGATGTTTCCGCTGGGATATCCAGGGGGCGCTGCCCGTCGTTTCCCGAAGCCACCGCCTTCCCTTGCGGGGAGGGCCGTTCCCTGCTTTTCTTGCCCCTCCCTTCACTCCAGCCATATGAGATTCTCCCTTTTTGTTTCCGTGTTTGCCGCTGCCGTCGTTCCTTTGGGTTCGCTCGGCGCGATTGAGGAAGGAGCTTCCGCCGACGGCGTGGCGCCGGCTTCCGACGAAGGCCAGAACGCGATCAAGTCCTTCAAATTCGACGAAGGCCTGCAATGCCAGCTCTGGGCGGCGGAGCCGTTGCTGGCCAATCCGGTCTGCTTCACGCAGGATGAAAAGGGGCGCTGGTACGTCGCGGAGACTTTTCGCCAGCACAAAGGCGCGGAGGACGATCGTGAGCACGCCGAATGGCGCGACGAGGATATTGCCTCGAAATCGGTCGAGGATCGGCTCGCCTACATGCACAAGCACTGGCCAGATCCGGCGCAGTTCACGCAACGATTTGCCACCGCCGAGGACCGCATCCAACGCGTGGAAGACAGCACCGGCAGTGGTGTGGCGGACAAATCGACCATCTTTGCCGATGGCTTCCGCGATGCCGCGGATGGCATTGGCGCAGGTCTCCTGACGCGCGGGAACGAAGTCTGGTACACCTGCATTCCCTCGCTCTGGCATTTCCGCGATACCAAGGACACCGGCACGGCCGACGTGAAAGAAAAGCTGCTCACCGGGTTCGGCGTCCATTTCGCGCTCATCGGGCACGACTTGCACGGGCTGCGCTTCGGCCCGGACGGCAAACTCTATTTCTCCATCGGCGACCGGGGTTTGCGGGTGAAGACCAAGGAAGGGAAGGAAATCGCCCAGTTCCAAAGCGGCTCGATCATGCGGTGCAATCCCGATGGGACCGACTTCGAGATTTTCACGACTGGCGTGCGCAATCCGCAGGACCTGGTCTTCAACGAGCGCGGCGATCTTTTCACCGGCGACAACAATTCCGACGCCGGCGACAAGGTGCGCTTCACCTATCTCGTCGAAGGCGGCGATTGCGGCTGGCGCATGGCCTTTCAATATCTTCCGGACCGCGGCCCGTGGATGCGCGAGAAGGCGTGGGATGAAAAGGTGGGACCGAGTATCCGCTACGTCGTGCCGTGCGTCCTCAACGTCGGCAATGGACCGAGCGGCCTGAGTTACAATCCCGGCACCGGTCTCTCGCCGAAATACTACGGCAATTTCTATCTCAGCGATTTCCGCGGCGGAGCGGCGGCCAGCGTGGTGCACGAGATTCACCTCGAGCCGAAGGGGGCGTTTTATACGGGGACCCATCGTGACTGGCTCAAAGGCATGCTCACGACCGACGTGCAGTTTGGCAACGACGGCTCGCTGTACGTGCTCGACTGGGTGGCAAGCTGGGGTGGGGTGGGCAAAGGCCGGATTTACAAGTTCACCGATCCCAATGCCGACAAGGCGCTGCAAAAGGAAACCGAGAAGCTGATTTCCGAAGGGATGACGAAACGTTCCGACGAGGAACTGGCGAAGCTGCTCGCTCATCAAGACATGCGGGTGCGGCAGGCCGCACAATTCGAACTGGCGAATCGGGGAGCGGGTTCGATCAAGGTCCTCGCGGCGGTGGCGGCGGATTCCAAAGTGAGCAACCCGCTGGCGCGTCTGCACGCGATCTGGGGCCTGGGCCAACTGGGCAAGACCGCCGGGGCGCTCGATGCGTTGCCCGCGCTGCTCAGCGACAGCGATTCCGAAGTGCGCGCGCAAGCGGCCAAGGTCCTCGGCAATTACAAAGTCGCCAGCGTGGCGGAGAAGCTCGTGTCGTTGCTCAAGGATCCGGAAAATCGCGTCCGCTTCTTCACGGCGATCAGCCTCGGCAAGCTCGGGGACAAGGCCGCCTTCGAGCCACTCTGCGCGATGCTCGCCGAGAATGATGACAAGGACCCGATCCTCCGTCACGGTGGTGTCATGGGCTTGGTCGGTTGCGGCACCGCGCCCGAAATCGCGGCGAAGGTGCATGACCCGTCCGCGGCAGTGCGCGGCGCGGCGGTGGTGGCGTTGCGCCGGTTGGAAAGCCCGCTGGTCGCGGCGTTTCTCAACGACGGCGACGAGTCGATCGTCCTGGAGGCAGCCCGCGCGATTCACGATGTGCCGATTGCAGGAGCGATGCCGTTTCTCGCGGCGCTGACGGCCAATTCCACGATCAAGGACCCGAACGTTCTCAACCGGGCGGTGAATGCAAACTATCGCCTCGGCAAGCTGGAAAACGCCAAGGCCCTCGCGGCGCTGGCGGCCGATGCGCGGATGCCGGAAAGCGCGCGCAAGGACGGGCTCGAGGCGCTCACCATTTGGGCCCACCCCGACGGCAAGGATCGTCTGCTCAACCAATGGCGGCCGCTCCCTGACCGCGGCGATGAAAACGCATCGGCGGCGATCGCCGAAAGCGCCGGCGCGCTTTTCAAGAATGCGCCCGCATCCATCCAGCAAACGCTGGCAACCCTCGCTGGGAAGCTTTCCCTGAAAAGTGTCGCGGACCCGCTGGCCACCCTGGCTTCCAACGAGAAGACCGCGGCGGCCACGCGCGTCGAGGCCCTCAAGGCCCTCGCCGAATTCAAGGATGCCCGCCTCGGTGAAATCGCCCAGCGCGCCATTCACGATCAAAACAACCAGATGCGTGCAGAAGGCTTGCTCGCCCTGGCCGGAGCGGAGCCGGGTGAGGCGGTGAAGGCCGTTGCCGCTGTTCTCGACAAGGGCAGCAACACCGACAAGCAGGCCGCGCTCACGGCGCTGACGCAAATCCAGACCCCGGAGGCCGTGGCCGTGCTTTCCGCCCAGTTCGACAAACTCCTCGCGCATCAACTTCCGCCGGAAATCGAACTCGATGTTATCGACGCCGCCACTGCGCATGACGACGGGCAGTTGAAAAACAAACTCTCGCAGTACCAATCCGCGCTACCGGCGGGCGACGCCCTCGCCAAATGGCGGGTGGCCATGGCCGGCGGCAATTTGGAGCGCGGCCGAAAGACTTTCCGCGAGAAAGCCGAGACTTCGTGCCTGCGCTGCCACAAATGCGAGGGCGCCGGTGATAGCATCGTCGGCCCGGATCTGACCCACATCGGCTCGAAAAAGAACCGCGAGTATCTCCTCGAATCGATCGTCTTTCCGGACAAAGAGATCGCCGACGGCTTTGAAATCGCCATTCTCACGCTTCAGGACGGCAGTATCGTCGCCGGCCGCCTCGCCGCTCACAACGACAAGGAACTCAAGGTCGAAACGACCGACGAAAAGGGCAAGGTCCAGACCGTGACGGTGCCCGTCGCTCAGATCAAGACACGCACGCGCGCGCCTTCGCCCATGCCTCCGAACCTGATTGACTTCCTGTCCAAATCGGAACTGCGCGACCTCGTCGAATATCTCTCGACCCGGAAGTGAGTTCGGTCAGCAATTCGCGTTTTCGTAGACCGCGGCGTCGCGGCTCGTCTCTCGTTGAGACGGGCTGGAAGCCTTCTGCCGGCGCAGGGCGGATTTCGCGGAATCCGCCATTACGACCAGCGCCGCGCCCATCATGATGGCGTCTTTGATCACCAGACGGCCGGCCCCGCTGAGATACGGAAATCCATGGTGCGAATCGCCAAGTGCAGGAACCCAACATTCCGGAGTGGTCACGAGGAATGACAAGGTGACGAGCGACATTAGAAAGACGAGGAATCCCCCGAGGGCCGCGAGTCGCGGCCACCATGGATGCAGGCAAAGCAAGAGCCCGTAAGAGACGATCACGGCGCCGAGTCCGTAGGAAAACGTGAACGTATGATTCTGCTCGTGCCAGGCGATGTTCGCCGGCACGAAGTCACCTTCGCGGTTCATGTGTTTCCCGTAGTGTCCCGGATCTGCGTAGAAGAAACTCATGAGAGGGCTGTGAGCGACAAAGGGGACGATCGGCTGCGCTTCGTAGCGGAAGGCTTTGAGGCTGCCGATGGAGGCGAGAACGACGATGAGTCCGATTCGCGTGACGGCGACGCCTAGGCGATCCACGCGGGCGGCAGTGCGCAAGAGGTTATCGACAAGTTGGCTGAAGTTCATGGATGAAGGAGATGCAGGGGAAAAATGGTTCGTGGATAGCGTCAGGACTTTTGGTTGATCAGGTCCCGCTTATTTGGATCCGTTGGCGGGCGCAAAGACGTGCTCGAGGAATTTGTGCATTTCCGCGCCGATCTCGTTCACATGCGTTTCCAAGGCGAAGTGGCCGGTGTCGAACAAGACGACCTTTGTGTCCGGGTTGTCGCGCCGGAAGGCCTCCGCTCCGGCCGGGAGGAAAAACGGATCATTCTTTCCCCAGACGGCGAGGGTCGGAAGCCGATGCTGGCGGAAGTATTCCTGAAAGCGCGGGTAGAGTTCGACGTTGCTTTTGTAATCACCCATGAGGTCGAGCTGAATCTCGGCGCTTTCAGGCCGGTCCAGGAGCGCTTGATCGAGCGCGATCGCTTCCGGCGCGATCCACTTGTCGGGATCGGTCACGCCGGTGGTGTATTGCCAGCGGGTAGTTTCGAGGGTCTGGAGCGACTTCAACGCCTGGCGATTTTCGGGCGTCGGCGATTCCCAATACTTGCGGATGGGAGACCATGCCGAGCTCAAGCCTTCGACGTAGGCATTTCCATTCTGGGTGATCAACGCCACCACCCGATCCGGCCGCTTCAACATCAATCTCAACCCCGTCGGCGCTCCATAGTCGAAGATGTAGATCGCGAAATGTTTCAGTTCCAAGTGGTCCACGAATTCCGCCATGACTTCGGCCAGATGATCGAAGGTGTAGGCGAACTTTTGGCGATCCGGCAGGTCCGAAAAACCGAAGCCCGGAAGATCAGGCGCAATCACATGGTAACGATCCGCGAGGAGCGGAATCAAATTGCGGAACATGTGGCTGGAAGTCGGGAATCCGTGCAGCAAGAGGATGGTCGGATTCCGGGCATCGCCCGCTTCGCGGTAGAAAACCTTCAAACTGGGTAATTCGACTTTGTGGAAGGAAACGAGGTTCATGGGCTAGGATGGTTAAACGTGTTGGAGGTTCGGTCGGAGGGTTAAACTGGCCCGAGATGTTACACGATTTATGCCAGTGTCATCTTTGTGACGTAACATGTTGCCGATCGGAATGTTACGGTTATCGTTGCAAACGAAACCGCGAGACGAGAATTCGGAGGAGACGATTGTTCGTAGCTGAACGCCACGAAAGTTCGTCCGCTCCTGACCACGGATCTTCAATGGAAACCAACGGGGGTTGGTTTCACCCACACACTACTGCAATTCTGGACATCGAGCCGCCGAAGAACCATCAGCCCGACGTTCGTCAGAACATTATTTCTCCGGCACGAAGTCGACGACCATCGCTTCGTCGAGCACCGGCTTGAGCAGGGCGACGAAGGCTTTGTGGGCCGGATTGACGAGATAGGCGTCGCGATCCTTGGCGGATTTGAAGCTGACGATCCAGCAGTACTCGAATCCTTTGCTCAGCCCCTCGGGGCTCATGTTCTTGCCCCATTCGAGCGATTCCACCACGCTGATCTTCGTCTTCAGGGCGGCGAATTCATCGGTGATTTTCTTGATCTGCTCCGGCGTGGCGTCGGCCTTGAATTTGAAATGAACGACGTGGCGGATGGGACCGTCGGCGGCCAAAGTGGACGCAGTCAGCAGCACGAGGAGGAAGAGGGAGGCGAGGGTTTTCATGGGGACTCAAGTCTGCGCGGAAGTTCGGGTGGCTGGCAATGGATTTAGCGGACCCGCGGGCGCCCTGTGTGGCCGGCATTTTTTACTTTGTCGTGACAGACAGCACCTTGATTTCCCTGCGGGAATCTCGCTAACTCTCTCCGCATCCTACTAGCGAGTTTCACCCGCCCGTGTCTCTATTCCACCCGATGATATCGCGTCCCGCCGCTACAATGCTCTGCGCGGCTATCGGATGGGGGATGTTCCTGGCCGACGTCAACGCCATCGAGAATGGATCGACCGGCACTCCCAACGAAACCGCTCCGACCGGTTCGAATATTCCCAATTGGAACGTTGGTTGGACCCAGCCTCAAGGGCAGTCGGGCATCACCGGCTGGAATTATGTGGGCCTTGTCGCCGGTGGCGGCGGGTCCGCGAGCGGGATTTACCTCAGGAATGGCTGGGTGCTGACCGCAGGCCATGTCGGCGCCGGGAATTTCACCTTGGGTTCCGGAACTTACACGGTCGTCCCAAACACGGCCTACACCGGATTCACCGCGACCATTGACGGCACCGTTTCCAACGCCGACATCACCGTTTTCCAGGTCCAACCCGACGGGGTGACCACGTTTTCGCTTCCGAACCTGTCGCCGTTACCCATCGCCACCTCGCAGCCCGCGTTGGGCAGCCAAATGGCGATGCTCGGATATGGCGATGGAAATAGCCAGGTTGGTACCGAAACCTGGGGGCTGAACGTCGTGACCGCGAGGAACGAGGCCGTTTCCATCAACAGCTTTGTCACCAATGATATTGAAACCACCTATGGCGCCTCGAACGTTTACTATGTGGTTCTCGGGGACTCGGGCGGGGGCGACTTCATCTATCATTCCTCGAAATCCGAATGGCAGTTGGCCGGCTTCAACGAAGCGGTCGACACGAACACCAACGACTCCTATTTCGTGCAATTGAGCACCTACGCCTCGCAGATCAATGCCGTCACCGCCCAGCCGGTCCCGGCGCTGCGGTGGTGGGGATGGGCCGTGTTGTTCGTGTCGATTCTGGTCGTGGTGTCACGCTTTCTCCCCGGAAAGTCTCGCGCTGACCGGGGCGTGCGCGGTCAATGGCGCACCATGCGCCCGGTGCGGACCGGTGTTCACTGAGGCCGCGACCTCCCGGGCGGCGGGTCGCACCCTTTCATTGCCACCGCCGGGCGGCAGTGTTAGGTGATCGGACCGATGGCCACAGAATTATCCCCTTCACAGATTGCGGGTGAGGTGGGACGGAATTCCGGGAGCGTTCCGGCGTCGTCCCGGAAAAAGACGGCCCACCCGTTCTGGCGCGGATTCGGTCTCCTGCTGATTTCGGTGGGGGCGTTTTTGCTGGCGTGCCCAATCCTGAACCGCGTGCTTCCCGCACGGGAGTTTCCCCCGCTAGTGCGGGAAAAGATGACGTTCCTGGCCAGGCATGTGAACGAATATAATACGCTCTTCCTCGGATCGAGCCGGATGCAGGCGCATGTCATGCCGACGGTCTTTGACCGCGACGTGGCCGACCACGACATCCACTCATTCAATGCGGGTGTGGCGGGCATGTATCCGCCTCAGGACGGTTGGATGCTCGATCAAATCCTGGCCTTGAAACCGGCGAAGCTCCGCTGGGTCTTCGTGGAATTGCAAATGCTCGAGACGACGCTCCCGCGCACCAACCGCGACTCCATGCAATTGCTCTCCTGGCACGACTGGCCGCGATATCTGCTCCTCTGCGAGCGTTGGTTGACGACCCACCCGCACCGGCACTGGCGCGACCGGGTCGAGGAGTTTACCGACCGCTGGCCGGATTTTTGTGCGCACACCGTCCTTTTCATCCGTTACTACACCGATCTGGGGCGGGGTTCGGCATTGCTCCAGCGCCGCATCCATCCCGAAAGCGCGCCGGTGAATGATTGGACCTTGCTCGGTCCGGATGGCGACGGTTTCCTTCCGGCGGTGCATGCGTTGACGAAGAGCGAGTTTGCGGGCCTCGAAGGAGACATGGCCAAGCGACGGAAAAGTCCTCCGGTCCGGGAATCGGCCGATCCCATTTCACGCCAGGCCCTCGCCTCGATCGTCGCGAAGATTCGCCGCGCAGGCGCCACGCCCGTCCTGGTGGTCCCGCCCACGGCTCGCGGGACCTATTTCGCTCCCGCCCCGAAGACGTCTCCGGGCTTGATCGTTCTCGATTTCGGACAGCCGCAAAAATATCCGGAACTCTACGACACGAAATACCGGGTCGATCCATCACATCTCAATGCGGCGGGCGCGGTCATCTTCAGCCACCTGCTCGCCGCGGAATTTCTGAAAGCGGTCGGGACATCGCCCTGACCAGCGCGGTTGCATTCGTGCTTCCTTCGTTCCTCGGAATTCGTCATTCGTCATTTCCCTGCCATGCCTATCGACCCGCTCCTTTCCGAACCCGCCACCGATCCGCTTCCGCTCTACCGCGGGCGTGACGCCATCGTCGCCACCGATTTGCTCGCGGCGGCGATGGTGCATCTCGATTTCTTCACCTGGCTCGGCGAACACCCTTCAACTTTCGGTGCGATCTGCGCGCATTTTGAGATTCATCCGCGGCCGACCGATGTGCTCATGACGTTGCTCAACGCCATGGGACTGACGACGCCGTCGGGCGGTGTCTTTCACCTCACGCTGCGGGCGCGGGAACATCTGACCAAGTCCTCGCCGTGGAATTTGATCCCGTATTACGCCTCGATGAAGGACCGCCCGCAAACGCTGGATATGCTCAAAGTCTTGCGCACGGGCAAGCCGGCCAACTGGGGCAGCTACGATCCGCAAGCCTGGGCGCAAGCCATGGAGCGAGAAGACTTTGCCGGGCCGTTCACCGCGGCCATGGATTGCCGCGGGGTGTTGCTCGGGCCGGCGATGGCCAAAAAGCTCGACCTCAGCAACAGCACGGCATTGCTCGATATTGCCGGGGGTTCGGGCATTTACGCGTGTGCGCTGGTCGCGAATCATCCGCATCTCCGTGCCTCGGTCTTCGAGAAGAAACCGGTCGATCGCATCGCGCGGGAAAGCATTGCCCGGCGTGGTTATTTCGAAAAGGTGAGCGTGATTACGGGCGACATGTTTACGGATGACTGGCCGGCCGGCTTCGACGTGCATCTCATTTCCAATGTGCTTCACGACTGGGACGAGGAACCCGTGCGCAAGCTCCTGGCGAAATCCCATGCGGCCTTGCCGGCGGGCGGCCACCTCATCGTCCACGATGTGCACGTCAACGCCGAAAAAACCGGTCCGCTCCATGCCGCGGAATATTCGGCGCTCTTGATGAACATCACCGAAGGCAAGTGCTATTCCGTCGGTGAAATGCGCGCCTACTTCGGCGATGTCGGGTTCGAGTGGGCCGACTATCAGGCGACCGCTGTGGGGCGCAGTTTCATTCTCGCCCGGAAATCCTGACTCATGCGCCTCCCGTTTGCCGTCGCCGCGCTGCTGACTATCTTCACCATGCTTTCCGCCGAAGAGGCTCATCTGGTGTATCCCGCCGCCCGCAAGGTCGATCAAGTGGACGATTACCATGGGGTGAAGGTGGCCGATCCTTACCGCTGGCTGGAAGACGATAACTCCGCGGAAACCAAGGCCTGGGTTGAGGCAGAGAACAAGGTGACCTTTGCCTATCTCAGCACGATTCCGCAGCGGGAGGAATTCAAGCAGCGGCTGACCAAGCTGTGGAACTACGAACGTTTTGGAGTGCCGGAGCACCAGGGCGGGCGCTATTTTTTCACCCACAACAGTGGGCTGCAAAACCAGCGGGTGCTTTTTGTGGCGGACAAGCTTCAGTCCAAGCCGCGGGTGCTCCTCGATCCCAATACTCTCTCCACCGATGGGACGGTGGCGCTCGCGGGCTACGCTCCGAGCGAAGATGGAGCCCTGCTTGCCTACGGTCTGTCGCGCGCCGGTTCCGATTGGGAAGAATGGCATGTGCGCGACGTGGCCACGGGCGAAGACCGCAGCGATCTCGTCGAATGGGTCAAGTTCTCCGGCGCGGCGTGGAAGATCGACGGCAGCGGTTTCTACTACAGCCGCTATGACGCGCCCAAACCGGGCGAGGAGAAAAAGGGCCTCAATGAATTTCAGAAGCTTTATTTTCACCGCATCGGCACCAAGCAATCCGAGGACCCGCTGGTCTACGAGCGCAAGGATCATTCCGACTGGGGTTTCGGCGCGGGCGTGACGGACGATGGACGGTACCTGGTGATCAGCGTTTCGCAGGGCACCGACCCCAAGAACCGCCTTTTCTACAAAGACCTCGCGGACGAGAAGAGCCCGGTCGTCGAGTTACTCAACCAATTCGATGCCAGCTACGACTTCATCAGCAACGTCGGCTCGATCTTTTTCTTCAAGACCAACCTCGATGCCCCGAGGGGCCGCGTCATCGCCATCGACATCCAGCATCCGGAACGCGAGCATTGGAAGGAAGTCATCAGTCAATCTGCCACCGACGCGATGGAGGGCGTGTCGCTCATGCACGGCCAGTTTATTTGCGCCTATCTTCACGATGCCCACAGCGCGGTGAAGATCTTCACCACGAATGGCACGGCCACGCCGGCGAAATTCTCCCGCGATCTTCCACTGCCGGCGCTCGGCTCGGCCGGCGGGTTCGGGGGCAAGATCACGGATACGGAAACGTTCTATTCCTTCACCAGTTTCACCGTTCCCGGGACTGTCTACCGGCTCGATCTCACCACGGGCGAGAGCACCGTCTTCCGCGAACCGCACGTCGAATTCAATCCAGCGGATTATGAGACCCAGCAAATCTTTTACACGAGCAAGGACGGAACGCGCGTGCCCATGTTCATTACTCACAAGCGCGGGCTCAAGCTGGATGGAAACAACCCGACGCTGCTCTACGGCTACGGTGGCTTTAATATCAGCCTCACTCCGGCGTTCAACGTGACCGACATCGCCTGGATGGAAAAGGGCGGTGTCTACGCCATGCCCAACCTGCGCGGCGGCGGCGAGTACGGCGAGGAGTGGCACGAGGCAGGTATCAAATCGAAAAAGCAAAACGTCTTTGACGATTTCATCGCCGCCGCCGAATGGCTCATCGCCAACCACTATACCTGCACGCCGAAGCTGGCCATCCAGGGCGGCAGCAACGGCGGCCTGCTCGTCGGCGCGTGCATGACCCAGCGGCCGGAGTTATTCGGTGCGGCGTTGCCTGCCGTAGGGGTCATGGACATGCTGCGCTTTGATAAGTTCACCATCGGCTGGAGCTGGCGCAGCGACTATGGCTCGCCGGCCGACGCCGATGATTTCAAAGCGCTCTACGCTTATTCGCCGCTCCAGGCGCTCAAGCCCGGCGTGCGCTATCCGGCCACGCTCGTCACCACCGCCGACCACGATGACCGCGTCGTGCCTGCGCATAGCTTCAAATTCGCGGCGCGCTTGCAGGAATGCCAGGCCAAGGACGGCCCGCCGGTTCTCATTCGCATCGAAACACGCGCGGGGCATGGCGGGAACAAGCCGATGAGCAAGATTATCGACGAGCGAGCCGATGAACTCGGTTTCATCGCCCACGCGCTGGGCATGCAGCCGTAAAACCAACCCCGTACGTCGCTGGCGTTTTGGAGTGCGCCCCTGCTGCGGCGCTTTTCCAGCACCTAGAGGAGTTTCTCATTAATCTGACGCGCCGTGCCCGTAGCGGCAGCGCCGAAAACCAACCTCTTGTCATCCTGAGCGGAGCGCGGAAGCACGGGCGGAGTCGAAGGACCTCCAATATCCTTCTTCTTCGTCCAGATGGCTGGGGAAGACACTCTTGAAAAGAAGAAGCGCCAACCGCTCCGCGCAGGAACCCACGGAGATTAGAGGTCCTTCGACTCCGCCCGTGCTTCCCCGCTGCGCTCAGGATGACAGTGCTGACTTTTCGGCGCTGGCGCTCCCTACCATGCGATTCACTAAACCGAAACCGCTCTAAGTCACCGTCGCGAGCAGGGGAGAGAATATGCGAACGAAGAACGCCTACTGCTTCAACTTCTCAATGAGGAAGGCCTCGACGTTGGCGTGCTTCACGTCCGGAGCGCCGGGATAGACCAACTCGCAGGCCACACCCTTCTCCTTGCAGTGCTCCTGCAATTTGACGCCGAAGTTGGCGGTGTGCGTCGGGTCCTTCTGATCCTGGCCGAGTGCCGGCGGCGTGGAAAAGATCATGTAGATCGGCGGGTCGTCCGAGGAGACGAGCTCATAAGGGGAGTATTCCTTGATCCACGGCAGGACCTTTTCCCGGCCGGCGAGAAAATCGTCGAATTGGGAAATCTTGTTTTTCGGATCGCCCGTAAATCCAAAGGCATGGCCGCCATATTTGCTATTTGGAGTCCATTCCTTCATCTGCTTGGGATCGAGCGTCGTCTGCGGGGCATTCACCGCCGCGCACAAAATCCGGGTCGATTCCCGGGCAATCGGGTCGCTGCTCTTCGGGTCCGCCATATCATCGTGGAAGGCGATCCACAGGCTGGTGCAGGCGCCCGCGGAGCCGCCGGTCATGCCGATGCGCTTTTTGTCGATGTTCCATTCCACGGCTTTGCTGCGGACGAACTGGAGGGCGCGCGCGGCGTCATGCATCGGCCATTCCACCGGTGGCCAATGGCCCTCGGCCACGGCGTCGCTGGTGAAGCGGTACTGGATGGAGACCACCGAGATTCCGGCTTTGAGATAGCCGGCCACGCCGACCGGTTGCTTTTCGCCATGCACCCAGCCACCGCCGTGCATGTAAAAGACGAGCGGCGTCGGCTTGTCCGACGGCGCCTTGTAGAAATCGAGCACCTGCTTGGGATGCGAGCCGTAGGGCACATCCGCGATCGTCGGCGGTGGCTTTTGGACGGGCTTGGGAGCCGGTGTCGCCGCCGACGGCGTTGCGGGCGCGGAAGCGGGAGCCGGATCGGCAGCGTGAAGCGGCAGACAGGCCAGGGCGAGGGAGAAGGCAAGGAGAACTCGTTTCATAAGGGATGTCGCTGGATTAACCCGCGACGCTCCATTCTCGTAGGATCTGCCGTTGGTGCTGCATCTCCAGCCGACCAATTTCAGTCCCGCGGCTGTCGCGAAGCCATCAGGAAAGAGCCGCCCGCGAGCAGCGCCGAACCGAGGCAGATGGTGATGGCGAGGGGCTTGGGTTCTTTCAGTTTTCCGATCGCCTGCGAAAACTGCACCATGATGAGGCCGAACGTCCCCATATTCGTCTCCACCGCGCGCTCGTAGACGCGCGAAGATTCCGGCGTCAGGAGAATGTCCCGGTCGCTCGTCGGATCGGCGGTGTGAAGGCTCCGCCAATAGATCAATTCGCCGGTGATCATCCCCAGCATGAGAATGGCGATTCCGGCATAGTTCAGCAGCGTGCGCTGCGAGGCAGTGGGCATAAACCGTGTAGCGATTTTTCAATTTCTTGCCGAAATCGGGCAAGTCTCGAACACGGCGCCTAACGTCCGTCACCCGGCGTGGTCTAACAAACACATTTTCCACGTCATTTCAAACGCTACAAAAACATCGCGCGGTGCCGCTACCCTGAGGCGCTAAGCGTTCCCACGCAGAGCCTCCTGTTTTCCTTGCTTTTACGCCGTTCATGGATCGGGTACTTACCTTGACATCCCTCCTGCCGCGGGCTTCCGTTGCCGCCATCTCTCAATAAAACTGCCGAACTCTCCTATTTAAACGTGTCTGCACACCCGTCACTGGAAACGGAGGTCGGCCCTGCGGTCCTCCCGAAAGTCGTTGTTCACGGTTCTGAACCCAAGCGTGGCTTCATGTTGCGGCTGCTCATCTGGATCGGATTGCTGGCGATCTTCGGATTTGCCTTTTATCTCGTCCTCACCGCCAAGCCCGCGCCCAAGAAGGGTGGAGGCCGCCGTGGCGTGACCGGGCCGATCACCATCAATACGGCCACGGCCCAGAAAGGAGATATCGGCAGCTATCTGGATTCCATCGGCACGGTGACGCCGGTCTACACCGCGTCCATGTTTGCCCAGATCACCGGGGCTGTCACCGACGTCCACTTCACCGAAGGCCAGGAGGTGAACAAAGGCGATCCGCTGGTGGATATCGATTCGCGCCAGTACGAAGCTTCGCTGTTGCAAGCGCAAGGCGCGCTCGAGCGCGACCAGAACCTCCTCGCTCAGGCGCAGATGGACTTGAAACGCTACCAGGAGGCCTGGGCGCGCAACGCGGTTTCCAAGCAGATTCTCGACGACCAGGAAAAGCTGATGCATCAGGACCAGGGCACCGTGAAGAATGACCAGGGAGCGGTGAAGTTCGCGCAAGTGCAGGTCGATTACTGCCATATCACCGCGCCGATCACCGGCGTCGTGGGACTTCGCCTGATCGATCCCGGCAATCTCGTCACCGCCGGCTCGAACTCCAACTCCAGCCCGCTCGCGGTCATCACCCAGATTCACCCGATCACCGTGGTCTTCACCATCGCCGAAGATCACCTCGGGGCGGTTCTCGCCCAATTGCGGAAGAAGTCCAAGCTCAGCGTCGATGTCTACGATCGCGCCGACCAGACGAAACTGGCCACCGGTGAACTGACCGCTCTCGACAACCAGATTGACACGACGACCGGCACGGTCCGCGTGCGCTCGACTTTTGCCAACGAGGACAGCTCGCTGTACCCGAACCAATTCGTCAATACGCGCCTGCTGGTGGAAACGCTGAAGGATGCCACTTTGGTTCCGACCTCGGCGATCCAGCAGAACGGACAGACTTCCTTCGTTTACGTGATCCAGGACGACGTCGCGCACTTGCGCGACATCAAGCCCGGTATCGCGGATGATCGATTGGGGATGACCCAGGTCGAGGGTGTCGAGCCGGGCGAAGTGCTCGCCGACAGCAGCTTCGACAAGCTCCAGGACGGCGACAAGATCATCCTCGCTTCCGCCAAACCCGCTGCCGGACACGCTCATGGTGAACACGCTGGCAAGAGCGCCGACGGACAGCACCAGGGACACGGTGGGCACGGTGGGAATGGTCCGCAGGGCCAATGAGTCCATCCCGACCCTTTATCCAGCGGCCAGTGGCGACGTCGCTGCTGATGGTGGCGATTTTTCTGATCGGCGCCGTCGCTTATCTGCAGCTTCCCGTCTCGGCGTTGCCCCAGGTGGATTATCCCACCATCCAGGTGGTGACTTTTTACCCGGGCGCGAGCCCGAATGTGGTGGCCACGACCGTGACGGCGCCGCTCGAGCGCCAGTTTGGGCAGTTGCCCGGGCTCAATCAAATGACGTCCACCAGCTCCGGTGGCACCTCGGTGGTCGTCCTCCAGTTCAATCTCAGCCTGAACATCGACATCGCCGAGGAAGAGGTCCAATCGGCGATCAACGCCTCGCAAAGCCTCCTGCCGGCCAACCTCCCAGCGCCGCCGGTCTATAATAAGACCAATCCCGCGGATGCGCCGGTGCTGACCATGTCAGTCACGTCGAAATTCCTTCCGCTTTCACAAGTCGAAGACCTGGTCGATACG
Source organism: Chthoniobacter sp. (assembly GCA_036501065.1). Classification (GTDB taxonomy): domain Bacteria; phylum Verrucomicrobiota; class Verrucomicrobiia; order Chthoniobacterales; family Chthoniobacteraceae; genus Chthoniobacter. Next base: position 34,541 of record DASYAY010000058.1, read on the forward strand.
CGGGTGGCGCCGAAGATTTCGCAGCTTAGCGGAGTGGGCTTGGTGAGCATCAGCGGGGGGCAAAAGCCGGCCGTCCGGATCCAGGCCAATCCCACGGCCTTGTCCTCCTACGGCATCAATCTCGAGGACCTTCGCACGGCCCTCACCCAGGCCAGCGTGAATGCCGCCAAGGGGAACTTTGACGGCGCGCGCCAGGATTTCCAGATCGACGCCAATGATCAATTGGTGACCAGCAAGGACTATCGCACGGTGGTGGTTGCCTATCGCAATGGCGCGCCGGTGATGCTCACCGACGTGGCCAAGATCGTCGATGGCATTGAGAATACCAAGCAGGCCGCGTGGATGGATCAAACCCCGGCGGTGATCCTCAACGTCCAGCGGCAACCCGGCGCCAATACCATTAGCGTGGTCAAGAGCGTGAAGGAATTGATGCCGCAACTCGAAGCGAATCTCCCGGCGGGCATCGACGTGAAGATTCTGACCGATCTCACGACTTCGATCAATGCCTCCATCGCCGATGTGGAGTTCGAACTCATGCTGACGATTGGCTTGGTCGTCATGGTCATCTTTCTCTTCCTGCGAAACCTGGCCGCGACCATCATTCCCAGCGTCGCCGTGCCGCTCTCCCTCGTCGGAACTTTCGCGGTCATGTATTTCCTCGGTTACAGCCTGGATAACTTGTCGCTCATGGCGCTGACCATTTCCACCGGGTTCGTGGTGGACGATGCCATCGTCATGATTGAAAACATCTCGCGTTACATCGAGATGGGCGAGTCACCGATGGAGGCAGCACTCAAGGGGGCGGAGCAGATCGGCTTCACCATTCTCTCCCTCACCATCTCGCTCATCGCCGTCTTGATTCCGCTCCTCTTCATGGGCGACGTCGTCGGGCGGCTTTTCCGGGAGTTTGCCGTCACCCTCGCGGTTACCATTGTCGTTTCCGCGGTGGTGTCCTTGACGCTCACACCGATGATGACATCGCGCATCGTGAAGCATAACCCGAGGGAGAAACAGGGTAAGTGGTATCAAGCTTCCGAACGGGTCTTCGAAAGCATGATTGCTTTCTATGGGCGGACATTGCGGTTCGTCCTGAATTATCAAGGCGCCACTCTCATGGTCGCAGTGGCCACCTTGCTGCTCACGGTCCTGCTCTATATCATGATTCCCAAGGGATTTTTCCCGGTGCAAGATACGGGAGTCATCCAGGGTATCTCGCAAGCGCCGCCGACCATCTCTTCCCAAGCCATGGGTGAGAAACAGCAGGAGCTGGCCAAAATCATTCTCCAGGATCCCGCCGTCGAAAGTCTCTCGTCCTTCATCGGCGCCGATGGAACGAACACGACGACGAACAGCGGGAGAATGTCGATCAATCTCAAGCCGCTCGAGGAACGCAAAATCAGCGCCTCCGATGTGATCCGGCGTTTGGACAAGAATCTCGAGCAAGTCGAGGGCATTCATCTGTACCTGTCGCCAGTGCAGAACATTACTGTGGATGACCGGGTCAGCCGTTCGCAATTCCAGTACACGCTGGAAGATCCCGATCCGAAGGAACTGAGTGAGCAGACGGCCAGGTTGGTCGACCGGCTCCGGGATTTGCCGGAGATCGAGGATGTCGCCACGGACGAACAACCGGGAGGCCTGGCGGTTTCGCTGAATATCGATCGGGTCACCGCTTCCCGATTGGGGATCGCGCCGACGACGATCGATAACACGCTCTACGACGCTTTCGGCCAACGGCTGATCAATAACATGTACACCCAGGTGAACCAGTATCACGTGGTGTTGGAAGTCGATCCGCTGTTCCAAAAAGATCCGGAGAAACTGAATAAACTCTACATCCGCTCCAATACCTCGGTGGGGGCCAGCGGTGCGGGTGCGGCCACTTCCTTTTCGGCTTCCGGTTCGGCCACCGCAGGATCGAATGCGCTCACCGGTTCGGCCCTCTATACCCCGACGGCCAATACGCTGGTGCCAATTACCAATGCGCTTTCCGGAACTCCCACGGCCACCGGCGCGGGTTCGGCGGGCAGCCCGAGTTCCACGCTGGGCAGCGAAGTGCCTTTGAGTGCGTTCTGTCATTTCGAGAAGACGACCACGCCGCTTTCCATTGCACACCAGGGGCAGTTTCCGGCGATCACCGTCACCTTCAACCTCGCGCCGAACTCTTCGCTGGGAGATGCCATCACTTCGGTCCACAAAGCCCAGAAGGATTTGAACATGCCGGCGAGCGTTCAATACGGCTTTCAAGGAACGGCCGCCTCTTTCGAAGCATCGCTCAAGAATGAGCCGTGGCTCATCGTCGCCGCCCTGGTGACGGTCTATATCGTTCTCGGCGTTCTCTACGAGAGTTACATCCACCCGATCACGATTCTTTCCACATTGCCTTCCGCCGGTGTCGGCGCGTTCATTGCCTTGAGCCTCTGCCACGAAGACTTGAGCGTTGTCGCTATCATTGGTCTGGTTCTGTTGATCGGCATCGTCAAGAAGAACGGGATCATGATCGTGGACTTCGCGCTCGAAGCCCAGCGCGACCATGGCAAGAACGCCACGGAAGCGGCCTACGAAGCCTGCCTTCTGCGCTTCCGCCCAATCATGATGACGACGATGGCGGCGCTTCTCGGTGGGGTTCCGCTGGCCCTGGGCAGCGGGTTCGGTTCGGAACTGCGCCGGCCTCTCGGTATCGCCATGGTCGGCGGCTTGATCTTCAGCCAGGTGCTCACGCTCTACACCACGCCGGTCATTTACATCTTCTTCGATAATCTCTCGCGCCGTCTCAGCGGGAAATCGGAGGCGGACGCTTCCGGTCCGAGAGGGGAACGCCCCACCCACACTGGGCTGGTTGAGTCGGAATGAACCTTTCCTCACCGTTCATCCGGCGTCCGGTGGCCACGACGTTGCTCACCGTCGCCGTGGCCCTGGCAGGCATCATCGCCTTCCGGGTTCTGCCCGTCTCGCCCCTCCCGCAGGTGGATTTTCCCACCATTTCGGTCGGCGCCAGTTTGCCCGGGGCGAGCGCGGAGATCATGGCGTCTTCCGTGGCTACTCCTTTGGAGCGGCAATTCGGCCATATCGCCGGCGTCACCGAGATGACTTCGTCGAGTTCCCTCGGCGCCACCGGCATCACCATTCAGTTTGATCTCAGCCGCAATATCGATGGCGCGGCTCGCGACGTGGAGGCGGCGATCAATGCCGCGCGCACTTATCTCCCCGCGAATTTGCCGGGCAACCCGACTTATCGAAAGTACAATCCCGCGGATGCCCCGATCATGATCATCGGGCTGACTTCCGATAAGTACGATCCGGCGAAGTTATACGACGAAGCCTCCACCGTCATTCAGCAAAAGGTTTCGCAAGTCGAAGGCGTCGGGCAGGTCAGCACGGGTGGTGGCGCCCTGCCCGCCGTGCGGATCGAGGTCCATCCTGAGCAATTGGCCAGTTACGGACTCACTCTGTCCAATGTGCAGTCGGTGGTCTCGTTGCAGAACGCCGACATTCCGAAGGGCCAGCTCACCGACGGAGTCATCACGGCGGACATTGTCGCCAACGACCAGATCTCCAAAGCCCAGGAATACAGACCGCTCGTCATCGGCTACAAAAATGGCGCCGCGGTCCGGCTCCAGGATGTGGCGGATGTCATCGACTCCGTCCAAAACATTCGCGCTGGCGGATACCTCCACGGCAAGCGCGCCGTCAACGTCGTCGTCTTCCGGCAGCCCGGGGCTAACATCATTGATACCGTGGACCGGTTGCGCGAGGCCATGCCCTCGATCAAGGCATCCATTCCCTCCGGTATCGACATGACGATTGTCATGGATCGGACGACCACGATCCGTGCGTCTGTTCAGGACGTTGAGCGAACGCTCGTCATTTCGATCGTCCTCGTCATCATCGTGGTTTTCATGTTCCTGCGCAATGGACGCGCCACGATCATTCCGGGGGTGGCCGTACCCGTTTCCCTCATTGGCACGTGCGCGATCATGTATCTCTGCGGTTACAGCATCGATAACCTCTCGTTGATGGCGCTGACCATTTCCACCGGGTTCGTCGTCGATGACGCGATCGTGGTCATGGAAAATGTCACCCGGCATTTGGAGAATGGCATGAAGCCGTTTGCCGCGGCGCTCAAGGGAGCCGAGGAGATCGGCTTCACGGTCTTCTCGATCAGTATGTCGCTCATCGCCGTGTTTATTCCCATCCTCATGATGGGAGGGATCATTGGCCGGCTCTTCCGGGAGTTCGCGGTCACACTCTCGACCGCCATCCTTGTTTCCATGGTCATTTCCCTGACCACCACGCCGATGATGTGCGCTTATCTTTTGAAGGATGAGCGGGAACTGGAGCATGGCTGGATTTACCGGGTGAGCGAACGTGCCTTCGATTGGTTGCTCTCCGTTTATCGCCATAGCCTCGTGTGGGTGCTGGAGAATCCGGCGATTACCCTCGTCGCACTCGTCCTCACCGTAGCGCTCAATTGGGTGTTGATCATTACCATCCCCAAAGGCTTCTTTCCGCAGCAAGATACGGGATCATTGAGTGGCGCCGTCGTTGGCCCCCAGGACTCATCGTATCAGTCCATGAACGATGCGATTCGGAAGATCGCCAAGATCATCGACAACGATCCGGCGGTGGCCAATGCCATCGCCTTTACCGGTGGAAATGGCGCGACCAATACGGGCCACGTCTACATCACGCTCAAGCCTTTGAATGTTCGCAAGATCGGCGCTCCCGAGGTGATCAATCGTTTGCGGCCTCAATTGTCCCACCTGACGGGCGCTTCGGCCTTCATCCAGGCCTCTCAGGATTTGCGCATCGGCGGCCGGAGCAGTAGCGCCTTGTACCAATACACCCTGCAATCGGATAGCGCGAAGGCGCTCGCAAAGTGGGCGCCGATCCTGATGAAAGAGATGCAGCACATCCCAGGTTTGCAGGACGTCAATTCCGACCAGCAGAACGGCGGGCGCAATATCCTGCTGAACTACGATCGCGCGACCGCGGCCAAGCTTGGGTTGACCGTCCAGGCCCTGGATTCCGCACTCTACAGCGCCTTCGGCCAGTCGGAGGTGTCCGTCATCTACACCCAGCTCAACCAGTATTACGTCGTGCTCGAGGCCGCTCCTCCCTATTGGCAAAGTCCCAGCGGATTGGACAACATCTTTCTCACCAGTGCCAAAGGGGAGCACATTCCGATCATGGGCGTGGCGACGAGTCGTCCCGGCACGATTCCCCTGGCTATCAATCACACCGGTTTGTTTCCCTCCGTCACGATCTCCTTCAACCTCGCGCCTGGCGTATCCATGAGCGATGCCACCAAGCGGATCGACGAAGCGAAAACGGCGCTCGGCATGCCCACTTCCATTCGCGCCTTTTACCAGGGTAACCTGCTCGCTTATCAAGATTCGCTCAGCACCCAGCCTCTGCTCATCGCCACCGCCTTGCTGGCTGTTTACATTGTGCTGGGGATTCTGTACGAAAACCTCGTGCATCCCGTGACGATCATCACCACCGTGTTTTCGGCCAGCGCGGGGGCCATGCTGGCGATGATGATCTTCAAGGTCGACCTGAATATCATCTCCGTCATTGGCATTATCCTGCTCATTGGCATCGTCAAAAAGAATGCCATCATGATGATCGACTTCGCCTTGCAGGCCGAGCGCGAGGAGGGGAAAGGCCCAGCCGATGCCATCTTCGAAGCCTGCTTGTTGCGCTTTCGCCCCATCCTCATGACGACCATGGCGGCCTTGTTTGGCGCGCTCCCTCTGGCGCTGGGCACCGGCACCGGCTCCGAACTTCGACGGCCGCTCGGCATTAGCATCGTCGGCGGATTGATCGTCAGCCAGCTCCTCACGCTCTACACCACACCGGTGGTCTATCTCTTGTTTGATCGCATTCGTCTCCGTTTCAAGGGAGAGAAGGGGGACGTTTTCCATCACGATGAGAGTGCCCTTCCCAGCCCCGCAAAATGACTGGGAACTCGATCCGAAGTGGTCCCAACCCGCCCAGGGTTGGATGACCAGGGACTGACCTGCTTTAAGTCGATGAGATACCTACCCAACAGCCTCAGAATATCCTCGTGCATCGCCTGTCTCCTGCTGGCGGGATGCATCGTCGGCCCGACTTATCATCAGCCGCCGCCCGCTCCGCAGTCCATGGATGCACAGCCGCCGACCTCCTACAAGGAATCGCCTTCTCACTTCAAAGCCAGCGACTGGAAAGTGGCCTCTCCGTCCGATACCCTGCGGCGCGATGGATGGTGGAAAATCTTCAAGGATCCGGAGCTCGATGCATTGGAGTCGCAACTCAACATCAACGATCAGAACATCAAACAGTTCCTCCAGAATTACATGGAAGCTCGGGCCCTGGTGCGGCAAGCCGCGGCGAATTTCTATCCGAGCGTGACCTTCAATGCTTCCTGGCTTCGCTCGCTCAGTCCGGGAGGTGGGGGAAGCGGTGGTGGCGGGTCATCCACCACCAGCTCGAGTTCCTCCACCAGCTCGAGCAGTGGGTCGAAATCACTCGGCGCTTCCACGGGAACCAGCGGTTCCGGGACCGGCATGGCCGGCGCGAGCACCGGCAAAGCGGCCAGCGCGTCCTCGAAAATGGCCAGCGCGAGCTCCTCTTCCTCTTCCTCTTCTTCAACCGGCGGGAGTGTTGGCCGGATGCCTATCGTCACCGCGCTGACCGAGCTCGATGCCTCCTGGGAACCCGATCTCTGGGGGAGGGTGATGAACCAGGTGCGCGCCGCCCGTTACACCGCCCAGGCGAGCGCCGCGGACCTCGAAAATGAACGTCTCAGCGAGCAGGCCAGCCTCGCCATGATGTACTTCCAACTTCGCGGCCAGGATGCTCTGCAGCAGGTTCTCAATGATACGGTCGTCGCGGATAAAAAGGCCCTCGACTACAACGAAGCGCAATTCGAGACCGGCATCACCGACCGGATCTCGGTCGTCGAAGCGCAGAATACCTTGCAGAACGCCCAGGCCACCGCCACGAACATCGGCGTTCTCCGCGCTCAATACGAGCATGCCATCGCCGTCCTCTGCGGCCGCGTCGCCTCGAATTTTTCCATTCCGCCCCGGGCCTTGAAAGCGATTCCGCCGCCGATTCCTCTCGGCATTCCCTCGGAGCTCATCCAACGCCGGCCCGACGTCGCTTCCGCGGAACGCGCCATGGCCGCCGCCAATGCCAATATCGGCATGGCCTACGCCGCCTATTTCCCCACCTTCTCCATCAGCACCTCGGGTGGCTTCGACAGTAACAACATCCGGAGCCTTTGGGATGTGCACAATGGATTTTGGTCCGTCGGACCATCGGTCACCGAGCCCATCCTGGAGGGCGGTCTGCGCCGCGCCACCGTCCGGCAATTCGTCGCCACCTACAATGCGGATCTCGCCGCCTATCGCCAAACCGTTCTCACCTCTTTCCAGCAGGTGGAAGATAGCCTTTCACAAGTGCGCATCCTCTCCACTCAGTATCTCCAGCAACGCGCTGCCGAAGATTCCGGGAAGACGTTTCTGAAGCTGGAAATGGCTCGTTTCCAAACCGGCATCGATCCCTATGTCGATGTGGTCACCGCCCAGACCACCTTGCTCACCGACCAGGTCGCCGTCATCAACGTCCAGGTGCAGGCCATGACTGGCGCCGTCGGACTGATCAAAGCCCTCGGTGGCGGCTGGGATAAGACCAAGTTGCCGACCCCGGCCGAGGTCAACAAGTGGACCAAGCACTCCGAAGCCGTCAAACTGCCGTAGCGGGCGCTGCGATGAGATTACCGATAAATCTCCTCTAAACGATGTGTGAGCTGCCTGGCCTCGGGCCATCCAGCTTCAACAAAAATGTCGAGAACTTTAAGCAATTCAACGAGGCAAGCAGACTCCTTGTCATCGCAGCCTTGAAAAATTTCGCGATGGTCCGCAAGTGCTCGTTGAATCAGTTTAACAACGTCACCGACAGCTAGCGATTCATGTTGGTATCCTGCCCTTGAACTTGAATTGATGGTTCTTGTAGCAGTGAGAAATACTTCGCGCGGTGCGCACGGAAGCAGATGATGGAGCGCTCCTACCAAATGATGCGCAGTATGCGGGTGGAGTTCCTTGGAAAGTGCTCCGAAAAGATTCGCGGATTCATTCCAGAATCTACGCATTTGCGCCTCGCTCAGATGGTCCTCCTGTCTTTTTTGTTTGTCGGCGAACGCGCCACTCGCGAAGTAAAGTTGCATTGCGATCGAGTCCACCAGCCTACCGGTGCAGTCGATAGTCTCTTGAGCCTTCTTCGCCTCTTCGGCTTCCGCTTGACCAGCAGCAAATAACTGTTGCGCCCTTTCTCTGCCATTTTGAAGTTTCGCTTGAGCAGCGCTTAGGAGATTCGCCAAAAAGCTCCACGTGCGCCGCCGTAACGTTTCGTCTGGTTCCACGAACCTCACGGCATCGCCCGCCGTGAGCCAACCACCGGCACGACAACCGTGAAGCTGCGCTTGGAGAGCACGAGCCGCACGTTCCCGATGGCACTCGGAGACAAGGGTGTCGATGAAAACCCCACAATCTGCGTCGCCCGTTCTCAAAAAACGGAACAAGTAAATGTGTGCCAAGGTTTCGTGAATATGATTCTCGTCATCGGCGCTCTGCCTCGCGAGCTCCGCGATCTGCGCGAGACGAGGCTTTACTTCATCCGGATATCGTTTCCACAATCGGTCTAGCGAGTTCACAATCATCTCCAGGATGGAAAACTTGCTCTCTCTCTGGACGAAGTGGTCTATGAGCTGCCACATGAGTTTAGGCGCAGCCTCGTGAAGGGGAGCTAGACGGTCAGCCAAGTTAAACCGCAGAGCATGCGATTTGTCATCGGCGAGCTTGAAGAGTGCTGTGGTCAAAGCCTTATCGATGCGACCCGTTCGGAGGACGAGAAGTGGAAGCCCTCTCGCAGAGTCAAGGCGGGGGGCAGGCCATCCCCAACTGGGCCAACGGTCCTTCTTGGCATCCTCGTCGTCGAAGATTCTAGGGGACGGATCAGTCGACGCTTTTAGCAATATGCGACGAATCGTCTTCCATCGATTGCTATTTGCTGGCCAGTTCACGTGGCAGGCTAGGTTTTCGCATGCTCCAACCAAGTGGCCCCAAAGTTCAGTGGTTAGCTCCCGGTGTTTTCTGCGATGGCGATGTATGGCGCGCTCACACTGGCCGATCAGAGACCAACACCGGTCAATTTCCAAAACCTCAATTTCGCTACCTTTCTGCTCTCTAAACGGCTTCAGTGCCTCTTTCAGTCGGAAAAGTTCCGAGTTCACGGGATCGTTCAAGCTAATCCCACGTCTTTCAAGCTGTTCCTGCTCCGAAAACGTGTGGGAAGTTATCTGGAATCCTTCCGGTTTGCGGTTCGAGGGCAGCGGTCCTGATCTCGTACGTTCTTTCCTCAATGTCCGGATTTCCGGCAGGACGACGTTAGCCTCCTCTAAGACGGCGAGCAGTCTATCCTGGGAGTCCTGCAACCAACTCGGTGTCGGCTCGCGAGGTTCGTCTCGTAAAAAACGAGCCGTCTTGGGTAAATCGAGGATCAGTTTCTCGAGTCGACAACGCTGTGCATCGTCACCGGTTTTGTGAAGCGCGGCGAAGAGAAGAGTGGCTCCGTAGCTGTAGTCAAAATGGGTGAGAAAAATTGACTCCGACAATGCCGGCGCCAACATCCACCCGAACGGCGCTGGATAACTGGCGCCTACCTCCATGAATATCGTCCACATGACCGACGTACGGTTTCGCTTGGCAAAATGGTCGAGGGCGAGGTTCAATCGGTCGGTGTCGCCTGAGGACGCCCAGTGGCTGAGCAACTTCTCAAATCGCGAAATGATCTGGTTTTCTTCATGTTCGGGATAACGCTCCCAGACGTGGCCATAGTCCTCTACGAGTTCACATTCCACTCCCCGGAAATAAATCTTGGCGACTACACTTCCGCCTGACACGCGTCGCCGGACCGTTGCGTTCCAAGCGGTGCATGCAATTTCCGTCATCATGGCCGCATTGGTGCCCGAACTGCGCTCATAATATTCGGCGAGACTGTAGTGAATGCTGTTCCAGTTGTCGCTGCTTTGCATGCGCATTGGCAAGATGAGGCCACCAAAGTTCTCCCATTCGCCCATTTTTGGTTCGGTCGAAAATGCTGCCTCGAACAGGGAGAGAACCACCGAATCACCGCTGGCGTCGAGGTGCTTAATTTGCTGTGCGAAGTCGAAAAGATCCCAATGCGGAAACTGAGCTAACCTTGCTGGAGCTAGAACTGAGAGGAGCACTCTCTCACTTTCAGCGGTGGCAACCGTGAATGTCCGGCATAGTGTTTCGATCGCCGTGACTCCGGCGTAACGCCAACCTTTGGAAACGTCTTTTGAAAGATGGTGCAGCAGTACCCATTGCGCCGCGATGTTCAAATCGTGCAACTCAGTCTTTTCAAAGGTCCCGCTGACCGCATTGAGTCGGGCGAGAATATGTACAATTGGCGTTTCCAGGGAGGGACGGGAGAAAAGGAGCTGCGATAGGTCTGCGGCAAAAGAACACCAGGCACCGGAACCCGCGCGAATCGAGTCGGAGTCCGCGTCCTGCAGCCCCGACGACATGTGCCGTAGTGCTCTTTCTGCGGGGGAGTCGTCGTCAGTCCCGGCTCGAATCGCTGCCAATAGTGGAGCTAAGTCCGAGGGGGAGTCCACACGCCTTGCACCGAGAATCGGTCCGAGAATTCGAGTGACACCATGCAATTGTGCAACCGCCTCCATTCGTAACGCGGAGTCCCAGAATCCATTCCGGCCATCCGGGCCATCCCAAAGCTCCTCCAAGGCAAATAAGAAACTTTGGCGATAGAAAATAGGGAGTAAGGGCGCCGCAATCGCGAAAGCGACAAAGCGAGAGGATGTGCACGGGATCAGCGAGCGGGCGATGGCGTAGTCGTGAAGTAGATGATGAGAAAACCGTAATTCATCTTCGCCCGCTGCATCTCCGTACCGTATTATAGGTGCCTGAAATATCCCGCGGCTTCGTAGTTCATCTACGGCATCAAGCTCGGACGCGCTGAGTGAGATTTCCTGCGTCGAGATTACCATGCTTCGAACCTGAGTCATCCGATTGCATATCGCCCGAAGGGCGACCTTTCGATGATTAGCGCCGGACGCATCCGCGACTCGTGTTTTCCAAAACTTTCGCAATAGAACTGCAGGGTTGCTCCAATCGGCGAGCCGTGAGGGTGAAATTCCGTCTCGTAAGAGTGCCCCAGCGAGACGGAGGAAAAACGGTGAGCGATGAATGCCGTTTGATCGCGGGTTTGCACGAGCGCTTGCGATGAACGGACCGATCTCGGCTACGCTTACGACAAGCTCGTCGAGCTCGGTTTCCGTCAAGCCCGTCAAATGAAAGTGGGAAACCCCGGTGAATTCGGTGGAACAGTGCCCGACGACACCATCTCCTGGGAACGCTTCGCGCAGTTCCCGCCCATGTTTCAGGTCGAACTCGCGGACGCTGGCGATGGCGGTCCAGCCACACGTCCCTCGCTGCGCGTCCTCAAGCAAGCGCCGCAACGTTCGTTGAATCTCCACGTCCCGCACGGCGTCAAGCGCATCGGTGATGAGCATTCCCTTTGCGCCGTTTGGCCAATTTGCCAGAACGTCATCGATCGCATGGGAGAGCCCCGGTATGTTTGCCGCCCCCTTCCAATCCCGGTCAAAGACCTCTTCGGCCAACAGCAGGACTACTGGGACGCCTTCGCGGTCCAACGTCTCAAGCAAAGAATAAAGCATACCGCTCTTTCCGCAGCCCGGTTCGCCGGTGACGAGAAGATGTCCGTGCTTTGCGGCCGCAACCATGGCCGAAATCTCAGCTGTACGTTCGATATGAATCTCGGATTTTATGAATCTGAGCTTCGTGTGATCCTTCAATCGATCGAGGTTTCGCGCCGTGAGACGACGAAGAAGATCGATGTCCGCCGCGAAAGTCGGTGCTGTCTTGAGTTTCAGGCCTTCGGCATCGAGCATTTGTCGTAGGGACGCCGGAGTCGTTCGCAGCCCCCGCTGGTCAGCGCGATTGAAGTGAAGTTCCAACTTCTCCCAAATTCGACGCGATTCGCCCGAATTTTCGGCGATCAATGTACGAATCGTATCTTCCGAAGTCTGTTCATGCCGCAGCCCCGTGCCAAAATCGAAGACGGCAACACAGACCATTCGCAGAAATTCTTGCAGCTCACTTTCCGTCGGCAATTTCGTCGTAACTGATTTCCATGCGTGTTTTGCCTGCGCAATCAGCGCGTCGGCTGCCCTGCGCTGCCGAACGTCGCGGCGTCTCAAAAAATCGGTTAGACTCCCGAAAGCATCGGACTTGAAGGTGTCCAGCGCCTTTTGCAGGTCTTGCGTCACTCCAACCCCGGCAGACGAAGGCACGGCCCACATCAACCGAGACTTTTTGTATAGTGGCGGCGTGAGCTTAAGGAATTGCCGCACGAATGAAACGATGACGTCTTGAAACGCAGGGCTTTTCCCTGTCATCGGAATCGCTTGCGCTCGGTGTTTCGCCGAGATGAAGATTTTCGCTTCTGGCAAACCTCGCAATGTAACGACGATATCATCGACCGGCTCGGCGTCCTGCATCGTGATTGCGATGATTTCTTCCCCGCTGTTCTCGTCGGTAACGACGCAACGATCGCCCCCGAGCATCTTCACCGCGAGTGAAGCAGCGATCTTGGCCTCATAACCGACGCCGGTCGCAGTCGCGCGTCCACCCAGTTTCCTTTGCTTGCCAGCTTGGCGCTTATTGGGCGTTTTCATAATGCGGCAGTCAATAGGTGCGTGGAGACCCACAATAACTTGTGGACCCGACTTCAGAGCTGCACAATATATGGTATTTGTAAAGAGGGATCCACAATCATGAGTGCCGTGCTGGGCTGTATCACGGCGTGTTCTTTCTAGAGGAGGAGAAATCGAGTGAAGTCGATGCTACTCGGCTTGCGAGACCCACTCATTTTGTTTTGAGCCGTAAGTCGCCACGCCTGTATTTTCCGGTAATCCGCGGTCCTTGCCGGATTGAGTCCATGGACTCGGCGCGATCGAGATGCTGTTGCTGCGGACTTTGATCCCCCCTTGAAACCTCCGCTTTCACCCCGGCGATGCCTTATTCCGGTGGCTCGCCCGGGCGATTGGGGACGCGCCTATTTTTGCCGGTTTTTTCGGGGCCGCTCTTGGTGAGTTTTTCGAAGGCCGCCGGGTCGGCAGCGGCTTCTTCGAGAAGCGGGCTGGAAGCCTTCACCCGCACGACTTCGCCGCCGGCCTTGACGCGAATGATCCAGCCGTCGGCCTTGTCACCGGAAGTGTAACTATAGCCGTACCAATAATTGTCGCGGACGGTGTGGGCGGAAAGTTCCTTGGACTCGACGGGAACCTTTTCGGAACCGCTCGGACCAATGGTCACTTTCTTGCTGCCCTTGTCGTAGCAAAACCGGCCGCTGCCGCTGGCGGGTTTGCCAAAGAAATACCATTCGACTTCAAATTCCCCGGGGAGGTTGGGGGACATGTTGCGCACGGTCACCTCCAAATCCTTCGAGCTGGTTTTCGTCTGGCTGTAGTTGCCGGAAATATCCCGCCAATGGTTGATCGTTTTCGAATTGCCGGTGGATTCGACCACATCGAGAAACACACTCCTGCTCGAAGAGGTGTCCTGGGCGTGCACGGTCAGGGTCGCTCCGACAAACAGAACCAACAGAAGCTCAAGCCTTTTCATGAAAACCTTCCTGCCTGAAATGGCCCCTTTTGAAAAGAACATTTTCATCCTGCCCGGACCTGTCGTTTCCGGTACTCCGCCGGCCCCGATCCCAGGTGCCGCCGAAACACGCGGCTGAAGTAGTAACGATTCGGAAAGCCGCAATCCGCGGCGATCTGCTCGATGCTGCGATCGGTGAGGGCGAGCAACTGCGCGGCGTGCCGGGCTCGTGCCTGCTGCACGTAGATCGCCGGTGTGGCGCCGGTGTGCTCCTTGAACCAGCGAATGAAGACGCTTTCGCTCATCAGGGCCCGCCGGGCCAGGTTGGGATTGGAGAGATCGCCGGCCAATTGGCTGTGCAGGAAGCGCAGGACCTGGTCGAGCCGTTCCGGTTGCTCGGCGGCGATGGGAATCTCCAGGTGGGCGAAACTGGCGTGCAAGAGGGCGCTGGCACAGTGGTAGAGGTGTTGCCGGGCGAGCGGACTATCGGCGGTTTGCCTCGAGCGGCGCAATTCGTCTGTCAGCGCCCGAAGGATGGGGGTCGTCCGAATGCTCATCGGCCGCCGTGGAAAGGCGCTCGCTTCTTGCAGGGGATTGAAGTGCAGCCAGAGGTGCGGCGCTCGCGTTTCGCAAACGCAATCGAAAAGCGTCACATCCGGAATGAGCAGCAGTTGATCCGGTCGCAGCGGAAAGGTTTCCCCTCGAAAGAGCACGTGGCAACCCGGCGCACTATTGTGGTACAGCCGCCAAAAGGGACTGAGCACCTTCGGATAATTCCACTCCGAGCCATTCGAATGATATCCGCACTCGTGAATGACAAACGTTGTGAAACCCAGCCGCGGCGCGTCACCGAGCCGCAATCCATGCCGGGTGAAAGGGGATTGATAACCACCTTTGAAACGCTTGCGGGGCATCGCCCAAAGTACCCTCGTCCGCTCGTCCATGGCAAGCAGGAGGTCCAAATTAGATACAGGCGGAAAGACCTCGGTCCGTCCGCGGGAACGGCAAACCCGGCGGTCGCTGTTCAAAGAGGTGCCAAGTGGAAGATCTCGCTCCCGTTGCGGTCGCCTGGCTCTTGGCTCGTAGTTCCTGGTGCTCTCTTTTTGCAGGATTAGACACAACGAGAACAGAATCCGGCATGGCCTTTCCACTAAGGTTCGACCAAGGTCCGGCATCGTCTCCCGCAGAACCTCATGAATCTTCGCCTGACCTTTCTCGCCAGTGTCGCGCTTTCCGCCGGCGCTCTGGCCGCGCCGGAAACCGTGACGGCGAATCACGCCGCCGACATGGAGAAAGGTCTGGCGCTGTTCAATAGCGACGTTGGGGCGTTGCTTGCCGATCACTGCGTCAAATGCCACGGCGGCGAGAAGGGGACCAAAGGCGCGCTCGATCTGTCCACGCGCGAACTCGCCCTCAAAGGTGGCGACACCGGCCCCGCCATCGTTCCCGGCAAATCCGCCGACAGCCTTCTCGTCCAATCGATCCGCCACGAGGACAAGGATCTCCAGATGCCGAAAAAAGAGGACAAACTCCCGGATGACGTCATTGCGAAAATCGTCCAATGGGTGGACCTCGGCGCGCCCTATGGCAAATCTCTGGTCGCCGGCAAGTCGACCCGCGACCGCTCGAAGGTCACCGATACGGACCGCAAGTTCTGGTCCTTCCAGCCGCTCGCCAGCGTGCCGCCTCCCGCGGTGAAGAATGAGGCTTGGTGCCGCACTCCGATCGATCATTTCATCCTCGCAAAACTGGAAGAGAAGGGGATTAGCCCCGCGCCGCCGGCGGAGAAGGAAAAGCTCATCCGCCGCGCCTATTTCGATCTCATCGGACTGCCGCCCACGCCCGCGCAAGTCGACGCCTTTGTCGCGGACACCGCGCCGAATGCCTTCGAGAAGGTGGTCGACGAATTGCTCGCCAGCCCGCACTACGGCGAACGATGGGGACGGCACTGGCTCGATCTTGCCCGCTATGCCGAGAGCCACGGTTACGAGCAGGATTACGACCGGCCAAACGCTTACCAGTATCGCGACTATGTCATCCGGGCGTTGAACGCCGACCAGCCGTACGACGAATTCATCCGCTGGCAACTCGCGGGCGATGAACTCGCACCGGAAAACCCCGAGGCCTGGAAGGCCACCGGTTTCCTCGCCGCTGGCACCCATGCCACGCAGATCACCGCCAACCAGGCGGAGAAAGAGCGCTACGACGAGCTCGACGACATGGCAGCGACGACGGGCAACGCCATCCTCGGGTTGAGTGTGGGCTGCGCGCGTTGCCACGATCACAAATACGATCCCATCCCGTCGGTGGACTATTACCGGCTCATCTCGACCTTCACCACCACGGTGCGGAGCGATTACGATATCGAGATCGACGCGACCGCGGCTGAGGCGCGTCACGCGACTTGGGAGAAGGAGCATGCGCCCTTCGCCGCGACACTCGCCACTTGGGAGAAAGAGCAGGCGCCGGCGCGCCTCGAAGCGTGGCGGAAGGGCGGGGGAACGCTCACTCAGCCGCCGTGGCTCTCGCTCACCGCGGATAAGTTGGCGATGACCGGCTCTTATTACGTGCTCGCTTCGCAGAAAAGACTGGCGGATGGCTCCTATCTCATCGGAGTGACTGCCGGTTCGCCGGACACATATACCTTCACGACCAAGATCAAGGGCGTGAAGCTCGCGGCGCTCCGGCTGGATGCGCTTCCGGACAAATCGCTCCCCGCCTACGGGCCCGGGTGGTCGGCGAAGGGAAGTTTCCATCTCAGCGATCTTTCCGCGACGGCGAAGCTTGCTAACGGCAAGGTGCAGACGTTGAAATTCTCCGGAGAGAAACCCGCGTGGCAAATGACGAAGAGCGGCGCGGAGGATGCGAAGGTCTTCCCGCTGGCCGAGACCCTGGATACGGACGCCGGCGTGGAGCTTACCGTGACGATGAAGTTCACGACCGGGATCGATCGTGCCTATCTCGGAAGATTTCGCCTGAGCGTGAGTTCGCAAGCGAATGCTCCGGCCGCGGATGAGCCCTTCGCCAATTCGGATTGGGTGCTGGCGCAGGAAGCCATGGCCGCGACGAACACCCCGAAGCAAACGGCGGCGCTCACCCGCTGGTATTGCCGGACGGATGCCGATTGGCAGAAGCTGGCCCAGGCCGAGCACGATCACGCACGCACCGAACCGCGCGCCCAATATGTGAAGGCGCTCGTCTGCAGCGAAGGTTTGCCCGCGATCCGTTTGCACACCCAGGGCCCGGACTTTTACGAGAAGACCTACTTACTCAAGCGCGGTGACCTGAATCAGAAACAAGAGGAAGCGAAGCCGGGATTTCTCGAAGTCGTAACTCGTGCCGACGAATCGCGCTGGACTCAACCGGCGCCCGCGGGTGCGCGCACCCCCATGCACCGTGCCGCTCTCGCACGCTGGATTACAGATCCGGATGCCGGCGCCGGGGACCTGGCCGCGCGGGTCATCGTCAACCGCCTTTGGCAGCACCATTTCGGTCGCGGGATCGTCGCCACGCCGAGTGACTTCGGCGCGCAAGGCGATCGCCCCACGCACCCGGAACTCCTCGATTATCTCGCCAGCGAACTCGTCAAAGGCGGCTGGCATCTCAAGGCGCTGCACAAGCAGATGATGCTCAGCCAGGTCTATATGGAAGACAGCTCCAGCGCTGTGCCGGCCTCGAAAGTCGCCGACCCGACCAACGCCCTCTTCTGGCATCACCAGCGGCAGCGGCTCGAAGGTGAAATCATCCGCGACTCGATCCTCGCCGTCAGCAGGCAATTGGATGAAACCATGTTCGGGCCCGGCACGCTGAGTTCCGACATGAAGCGCCGCGCGGTGTATTTCCAAATCAAGCGCAGCCAGCTCCCGCCGATGCTCACGGCCTTCGACGAGCCCGACACTCTCCAGAGCATGGGCCTGCGCCCCAGCACCACCGTCGCCCCGCAATCGCTCCTGCTCATGAACAATTCTTTGATTCGAGGAGCCGCCAAAGCCTGGGCCAAACAACTCGAATCCCTGCCACTGAACGAAGCGGTGAATACCGCCTATAAGACCGCCCTCGGGCGCGACGCCACACCGGCGGAAGCAAAAATCACTGCCGAGTTCCTGCGCCAGCAAGCCGGCGACCCACCGGGATCGACCATGACCCACGCCGACCTCACCAACTTCTGCCAGACACTTTTCGGCCTGAACGAATTTCTCTACGTCGACTAACTCGTGGAACTAAGCACTGAGCACTGAGCACCAAGAACTAAGAACTTATGCCCCCAATCCCCCACCTTTTCGCTTCTCCCCACTGCTCGCGTCGTGACTTCCTCCGCCGCACCGGCTCGGGCGCGGGCCTCCTCGGTCTCGGCGCGCTCCTCGCGGAATCGGGCCTGCTCAGTTCCAATGCCCAAGCGGCCTCCGCTGGAAGCCTCATCAATCCACTCGCACCGAAGAAGCCACATTTCCCGGTGAAAGCGAAGTCAGTGATCTGGCTTTTCATGAATGGCGGCCAAAGCCAGGTCGATACCTGGGACTACAAACCAGCGCTGGAGAAAGCCGACGGCAAGGATCTCCCGGGCTTCGACAAAAACACCGGCTTTTTCGTCAACGACGTCGGGGGCCTGATGAAGTCGCCCTTCAGTTTCCGGCAGTACGGTCAGAGCGGCACCTGGGCCTCGGAGATTCTTCCGAACCTTTCGCAGCATGTGGATGATATGGCGTTCATCCACTCGTGCTTCACCCAGACCAACAACCATTCGCCGGCGCTCTTCGAGATTAATACGGGTTTGTCGCGCATGGGTTATCCCTGTGCCGGCGCCTGGATGACTTATGGCCTCGGCACCGAGAACCAGAATCTCCCGGCCTTCGTCGTCATGTACGACACGCTCGGCCGCGGCTTGCCCAAAGGGAATGCCAGCAATTGGGGCGCGGGCTTTTTGCCGGGCGTCTATCAAGGCACGGCGCTCAATGCCCAGGGCCAGCCGATCAACAATCTGGCGCGCGACGAAGGCATGACCGATGCGCAGCAGCGCTCGCAACTGGATTTCATGCACACGCTCAACGAGCTCCAGTTACAACAGGAGCAAAACGATTCCGAACTGGCCGCCCGCATCCAGAGCTACGAACTCGCCTATCGCATGCAGATGGCTGCGCCTGAGGCGCTCGATTTCGCGTCGGAGCCGGAATCCATTCGCAAACTCTACGGCGTCGACGAAAAACGCTGCGGCCATTTTGCCAAGCAATGTCTCATGGCCCGGCGCCTCGTCGAACGCGGCGTGCGCGTCGTGCAAATCTACAGCGGAGGCATGGATAACGAGCGCTCGTGGGACGGCCACAAGGACATTGCCGGCAATCACCGGCAGTTCGCCGGGGAGACGGACCAGCCGATCGCCGCACTGCTCACCGATCTCAAGCAAAGCGGATTGCTCGACTCCACCCTCGTCGTTTGTTGCGGCGAATTTGGACGCCTGCCCATCGCCCAAAAAGGCGCGGCGCCGGGGCGCGATCACAACCCAAATGCCTTCACCGCGTGGTTCGCCGGCGGCGGCGTCAAAGGCGGGACGCACTACGGCGAGACCGACGATTTCGGTCACAAGGCCGCGGTGGACAAAGTGAGCGTCAACGACCTGCACGCCACCATGCTCGCCCTCATGGGGCTCGACCACGAGAAGCTCACCTACCGGCACAACGGCCGCAATTTTCGCCTCACGGATGTGGCCGGCGAAGTCGTTCACAAGATCATCGCGTAGCGGAGACCGGTTCTCCGTGCTTGCCGGCGGCGGTATGTTCCGACCGGTCGATATCCACGGCACCAATGGCCCGCCAACGGCCTGTTGCCGGTTCGATCTTGTCATCGACGCGGATTCGCCGTTTAACTGCCGCATCCTGTCTTTCAACGGGATGCCACTTCAAAGCTATGAATCAAGCCGTCTTCCCCCCATTTGTCTCCGCGCGAAAGGTCCTTTCTGCTGGGGTTGCCTTGCTCTTCGGCGCCTTCGCCGGCGACGCCCAAGCCCAGAATCTCATTCACAACGGCGGTTTTGAAACGGGAGATTTTCTCGGTTGGACGGTCACCCCCGCGGCCATCGGCAGCGATTTCGGTGTTGCGGGTGAAACGACACTTTTCACCGTGAACGGCGGCGCACTCATCCAAGGGGAGCCCGGACCGATCACACCTTTTAAACGGGATTCTGTCGCCTTTTTCGGAGCGACTGCCGGGCGGCCTGATGCCATCTCGCAGACCTTCCACACCATTTCGAGGGGCCCATTGAGGGGCGTTTACCGGGTTTCCTTCGATTTGTCATTTTATCTATCGTCGGCGGATATGGTCGGGAGTTCATTCGGCTATGGCGGAGGGCAATTTCAGGCCCTCTGGAATGGTCGTGCCGCCTACAGTCAGGCGAATGGCCCCACGACTAATTTCCAAAAGGTTTCTTTCACCGAGGTGGCCACGAGTAAATCTTCCACCCTCACGTTGCAGTCATTCGCGGTCACTCCCTTTTATCTCCTGGACGACGTTTCCGTATCGCTCGTCGGCCTGGAAGAATCTTACTCCCAATTTGCGCGCAGCCAGCATCTCTCGCCCAATCAAAGTGCCGTGGCGGAGACGCTCGATAGCGTGGTGGGCAATCCGAAGGGTTACCCACTGCTGACTTATCTCGACAGCCTGCCACTGCACACTTTGCCTGGCGCTCTCGACCGAATTTCTCCAGAGGAATTGACGTCCATTTTCACCGCCAGCATTGCCTACGCCCAGGAGCAATCCCTCAATCTCCAGCGCCGCACCGAAGATATCCGCAGTGGCGCGAGCGGATTTAGCGCGGCCAACCTCGCGATCAACGGGGACAACCCGTTTTACAGCGGTGGCTTCGACATCACCACGGGTGTCGCCGGGCCGAACGGGAGCGATGGCAAGGAAGTCAAGGAAACCAAGGAAGTCACTCCCGCCGAGAATCGCTGGGGGACGTTTCTTTCCGGCACCGGCGAGTGGGTCAACGTCAGCGGCACCGACAATGCCCACGGCTACGATCTGGCCAGCGGTGGATTTACCTTGGGCGTCGATTACAAAGTGTGTCCGAACTTTGCCATCGGCCTCGCCGCGGGTTACACCGGCACGACCGCGGATCTTTCTGATCATGGCCGTGTTTGGACCAATGGCGGCAAGCTGGGTCTCTATTCCACCGTCTTCAGTGGAGGTTGGTACGCGGACATCGCCGGATTCGGCGGATACAACGGATACGATACCCGCCGCAGCGCGCTGGATGGGGATGCGCGCGGCAGCACTCACGGCGGCGAAGTCGACGCTCTTTTCGGGACCGGTTACGATTTCAAGAAAGGCAACCTCACCTTTGGCCCCACGGCCAGTTTCAACTACACCTACGCCGGGATGAACGGCTTCACCGAACACAATTCGCTTGTGCCGCTCGACATCCACGGCAACAACGTCGATTCGCTGCGCACGGCGTTTGGTTTCAAGGTCAGCTACGACTGCAAAGTAGGTGGGGTGGTCATCAAGCCCGAACTCCGCGCTGCCTGGCAGCATGAATTCGGCGACACGGCCTACTCCTTGGATTCGAGCTTTGCCAACGGCGCCGGCAGCCCCTTCAGTGTCGACGGACCGAGGTTCGGCCGCGACAGCGCCCTCATTGGCGCCGGCGTCGCCGTCCAACTGAACGACCGCTGCACCGCCTACCTCTACTACGACGGCGAACTCGGCCGCCAGAACTACGAGAGCAACAGCGTCACCGGCGGCTTCCGCGTCGCATTCTGAGAGGGACTCCAAAGATTGGGATCGCTCCCGAGGCTTTTCCGTTCTTCCCGTTTGTCCTATGAGAGAAATGGGAAGCCCTGTGGCAGCGTCTGTCTAAGGCTCGACGGCCGCACGGGGTTGCACTCCTCTGCATTCCTCGCCAATCTGCTCTCATGCTTCGGTCCCTCGCCCTCCTCCTCGTCACCGTTCTCGCGGTGATGCCGCTTGTCGCCGCGGATCCCGCGTCCGCGCCGAAGAACATCTCCGTCGACGCCGCCGCCAAACTGCTGAAGTCCGACCACAGCATCGTCGTTCTCGACGTGCGCACCGCGGATGAGTTCAAGGCCGGCCACATTCCCGGGGCGAAGAATCTCGACTTCTTCGGCGACGATTTTGCCAAGCAGGTCGCCGCGCTGGACAAGAGCAAGACCTACCTCGTGCACTGTGCCGCCGGTGGCCGCAGCAGCCAGGCGTGCAAAGTGTTCGAAAAGGAAAACTTCCCCTCCGTCCTCCACCTCAACGAAGGCTTCAACGCCTGGGAAAGGGCCGGAAAGCCCGTGGAGAAATGATCACCTCGCCAGTGCCGGCACGTCCCCCAATTCCATGAATACCAATCTCACCTCGTCCTGGCGTCGCGCCTTGCTCGCCGGCCTTCTTCTCGTCAGCGGCGTCGCCCTTCACGCGGCCGATCAATTGCTCGTCGAAGCCGAAAGCTTCAAGGATCCCGGCGGCTGGTCGCTCGACACCCAATTTATCGAGATCATGGGTTCGCCGTATTTGCTCGCCCATGGTCTGGGCGTGCCGGTGAAGGACGCGACCACCACGGTCACCTTTCCGGGCAGCGGCCAGTATCACGTCTTCGTTCGCACCAAGGATTGGGTGGCAAAGTGGAATGCGCCGGGCGAACCGGGAAAATTCCAGCTCGTGGTCGACGGACATCCTCTCGCCGAAACCTTCGGAACCAAAGGCGCGGACTGGTCCTGGCAGGATGGCGGCACCGTGGATATTGCGAAACCCGAGGCCAGTCTTGCGTTGCACGATCTCACCGGTTTCGACGGCCGGTGCGACGCCATTTACTTTACCAAGGACGCTTCCGCCACGCCGCCTAACGATGGCGAAAAGCTCGCCCAATGGCGCCGCACCACCCTCGGCCTTCCCGAGAAGCCGATCGAGGCCGGCAGCTACGACCTGGTCGTCGTCGGCGGCGGTTACGCCGGGATGGGCGCGGCGATTTCCGGCGCGCGCATGGGCCTGAAGGTTGCCTTGATCCAGGATCGCCCGGTGCTCGGCGGCAATGGCTCCAGCGAAGTGCGCGTCTGGGCCATGGGCGGCATTCGTCGCGGGCTGTATCCGAATATTGGTGAGATCGTCGAAGAGTTTCAGGACAAGGCCACCGCTTCGCCGGGCACGAAGGAAGAGTTTGGCGACGCTAAAAAGGAGGCCGTCGTCCGCGCGGAGAAGCACATTTCCCTTTTCCTCAACAATCACGTCATCGCCTCCGAAATGGCTGACAAAACGCATATCGCCTCCGTCACAGCGCTCGATACCGTGACCAGCCAGCGCCGCCGCTTCGTCGGGAAATTCTTCGTCGACAGCACCGGCCACGGCACCGTCGGCGCTCTTTCCGGCGCCGAATTGACCGTCCGCGAAACCGAGCATCTCGGCATGAGCAATATGTGGCGCTGGGACATGACCGATACGCCGCAAGCGTTCGCACCGATCAGTTGGGGGCTGGATCTCGAAATGGGCGATTTCCCG
This sequence comes from Chthoniobacter sp., assembly GCA_036501065.1. Taxonomy (GTDB): domain Bacteria; phylum Verrucomicrobiota; class Verrucomicrobiia; order Chthoniobacterales; family Chthoniobacteraceae; genus Chthoniobacter. The sequence goes on from DASYAY010000058.1 coordinate 57,748, forward strand.
GAACCGCGCCGCGGACGCGCCGAATGGTTTTGGGAAGGCGGTTTCAATGTTCACCCGATTACCGGCCTCGAAGCCACTCGTGATTGGAATCTGCGCGCCGTTTTCGGCGCCTGGAACGCGATGAAGAATAAAGACCCGCAGAAAGAGTATGCCAACGCCAAGCTCGAATGGGTCGCCTACATCGGCGGCACGCGCGAGTCCCGACAATTGGTGGGGGACGTCATGCTTTCGCGGGAAGACATCGACCAGAAAAAGCCGTTCCCCGATGGCACTGTGCCGACGACCTGGGACATCGACCTGCACTATCCCAAGGAACAGTACGCACAAAAGTTCCCCGACAATCCGTTCATCTCCAAGGCGAAGATGGACAAAGCCGTCGACCGCCGGCACGGCTACCCCGTGCCGTATCGGTGCTTCTATTCGAAGAACATCGAAAATCTCTTCATGGCCGGACGCGACATCAGCGTCACCCACGAAGCCCTCGGCACCGTGCGCGTGATGAAGACGGGCGGCATGATCGGCGAAGTCGTCGGCAAAGCCGCCTCGATCTGCGTCAAAAATCAGTGCACCCCGCGTGAGCTCTACGAGCGCTATTTCCCGGAACTCCAGCAGTTGCTCGCCCTGCGCGGCGCCGCCCGGCGCGAAACGGTGAATAGCCCGATCACCCTGCCCGCAGGTTACACCCCGCCGCCGCCCGTCGTGGACAAAGGCGCTTCCGGCCCTCCGGGAATTCCCGTCGCCAGTCTGCCCGGATTGGTCCTCGATGACGACCAGGCCAAACTCACCGGCAAATGGATCAAGGGTTCCGGCCTGCCCGATTACGTCGGCACCGGTTACCGCTATCGCAACGCCAAGGAAGAAGGCACCGCGCGTTACGAATTCAAAATCGAAAGGGCCGGCGTCTACGAAGTCCGCATGAATTACGGCGAACACGAAAACCGCGCCAGCAATGCGCCCGTGGCCGTCGAAAGTGCCGAAGGCACCAAGCAATTGACCGTCAATGAACGCGTCAAATCCCCGCTGCCCAAGGGCTTCGTCTCGCTCGGTAAATTCCGTTTCGAACCCGGTAAACCCGCGGCGGTGGTCATCGGTGGAGGCCCCGCCGACGGCAACGTCCACATCGACGCGGTGCAATTGCTGCCGGTGGAGAAGGGGGAAAATGACGAATGACGAATGACGAAGGAATGACTAAAGCCGGAATGGCGAATCGCCAGCGGGCCGTTCGTCATTGGGGATTTCCTTAGTCATTCGACATTCGACATTCGTCATTTCTGACAGGCCATGCGCCGCGCCCTCCTTCAACTCTACCGCCTCGCGGCGCTCGTTGCCATTGCCTGGATTGTGCGGGCGCATGCCGTACGCATGCGCATCGAGGGGAATTTCCCCATCACCCTCGCCGAAGTGCGCGCGATCTATCCGAAGGCCGCCGAGTTGCGTCCCGATTCCGGCGAGCGTGCGGGCATGTTTGTCTGGGATGGCCAGGGCCACGAGTTGGGCTATGTCCTCCGCACCTCGCCGATCACCGATGATGTCATCGGCTATCGCGGTTGGACGGATACCCTCATCGCTTTCGACCCGGCGCTGCATGTCCTCGGCGTTCGTCTCCGCTCTTCGCAAGACACGCAAGAACACGCGGAAGACGTGAGTCGCGACCGCTATTTCCTCAAGACGTGGAACGGAAAGTCCTGGGATCAGATCGTGCGCAAGACGCCGGAGGAAGCCGGCATCGAGGGGGTAAGTGGTGCGACGATGACGAGCATGGCCATGGCCGAGGGAATCATGCGCCGGTTGCGCGCCGCCGACGCTGCGCTGGCCATCCGGTCGCCGCCGATCCGCTTCACCTGGGTGGATGGGGGATTGGTCGCGATCATCGCCATCGCCGTCGTGCTCGCTTTCGTCGGCACGCACGGCCGGCCTTGGCTCCGCCGAGGATTTCAGGTGCTGGTCATTGCCTACGTTGGCTTCGTCGCTGGTGCGCCGCTCGCCCAATCCTTGTTTGCCGGTTGGGCGCAATACGGCGCGCCGTGGCGAAACGCACCGGCCCTGGTGCTGCTCGCCGCTGCCGCCCTGGTCATCCCCTGGACCACGCGCAAGCCGCTCTACTGCCACCACCTTTGCCCGCATGGCGCCGCGCAGGAGTTACTCGGGCGCATCGCCCCGCGCCGCTGGCGGCTGGCCCTGCCGAAAAGCCTCGCCGCCGGCCTCCGCTGGCTGCCGCCGCTGCTTCTCGCCGTCGTCCTCATCATCACCATCCTCGGTTTGCCGATGGACCTCGCACACCTGGAGCCTTTCGATGCCTACAGCCTGCGCGCCGCCGGCGTCGCCACCCTCAGCATTGCCATCGTCGGTCTCATCGCATCGCTCTTCGTTCCCATGGCCTATTGCCGCTACGGCTGCCCGACCGGCGCGTTGCTCGAATTCATCCGCGCGCACGGTCCCACCGATCATTTCGGCCGCCGCGACGTTGCCGCCCTGCTCCTCGTCGCCTTCGCGGGATTGCTCTCCTGGAAATATCAGGCGCTCCACACGGCCATTCTTGCCGGAATTGGGAAATGACGAATGACGAATGACCTAAAATTCGGGCTTCCTTAGTCATTCGTCATTCGTCATTCGTCATTTTCCATCCATGCCCGACGCTCCCGCGCCAAACTCATCCGCCAAGCCCATCGTCGCCAGCTACTGCACGACCTTTTTGAAGCCGGAGATGTTGCATATCTACCGCCAGGTCACCGGTCTCGATCGCTATGCGACTTTCGTCATGACGCGCGAGCGGATGTGCGCCGAGAAATTTCCGTTTCCGGACATCGAATTGATCCCGCGGGCGCGGAAGAATTTCATCAAGCGCTTTTACCTCAAATACCTTCGCAAACTTCCGCCCGTCTATTACCGCGGCGAATTGCAGGTCCTCATCAAGATCTTCAAGCGGCGTCCGGCCGACTTGCTGCACGCCTATTTCGGGCACACCGGCGTGCATTTGCTCCCGTTCATCCAGGAGTGGGACAAGCCGTGCGTGGTTTCCTTTCACGGCATGGACCTCCAAAAACGGCCACAGCAGGAAGGCTACGACGAGCAGATGCAGGAACTCCTTCACACCGTGCCTCTCGTGCTCGCCCGCTCGAAATCGCTCATGGAAGGCCTCGAACGGCTCGGCTGCCCGAAGGAAAAGCTCCGCCTCAATCGCACTGGCATTCCGCTGGAGCATTTCCCGTTTCAGCAGCGCCCCATGCCCGTCGATGGCTCGTGGCGTTTCGTCCAGGCCTGCCGGCTCATTGCCAAAAAAGGCCTCGGCACCGCCATCCGCGCCTTCGCTCAATTTCACGCGAAATTCCCGAAAGCGAAATTTCGCATTGCCGGCGAAGGTCCGCTCAAAGGCGAATTGGAGAAGCTCATTGGCGAGTTGGGCCTGGGCGAGGCGGTCGAGTTGCGCGGCTTCCTTTCGCAGGACGAGCTGGCGGAACTCTACGCGCATTCCCACATCTTTCTCCATCCCAGCGAAATGCCGCCGGACCAAAACCAGGAGGGCGTTCCCAACTCCATGCTCGAAGCCATGGCCACGGGTCTGCCCGTCCTGGCCACGACGCACGGGGGAATTCCCGAAGCCGTGACCCACGAACGCACCGGTCTGCTCGTGCCGGAACGCGACGAGGCCGCGCTCTTTCAAGCCATGTGCCAGGTGACCGCGGAAGCCGATCTGCTCTACATCCTCGGTCAGGCGGCTTCCCGCGCCGTCCGCGATGAATTCGAACAGCGCAAGCAAATCGAAAAGCTGGAGAGTTACTACGATGAAGCCCGGGCCATCGGCGGCGTGCCCCGGCCGGTGAAATGAGCCGCCCCATGCCGGACGAACCGCATTCGTTTGCCTATCTCTTCGAACGATTCCCGTCGTTCGTGCAGACCTTTGTTTATCGCGAGGCGGTGGAAATGGTGCGGCAGGGGATGAACCCCTGGCTGGTTTCCTTGCGTCATCCGGAAGATTCGGGCGACGTCGCCGAGAAATTGGAAGTGCCGGTTTTCTACGCGCCGGATGAAAAGCCTCTCCGGGCCGAAGTCGACGCCCGGCGCGCGCAACGCCAGCTTCCGGGAAAAGCTCACGCCGCGATTCCCAAGCACCGCAATTCTCCCGATGCCCAGCGGATGTTCGAAGCGATCTGGCTGGCCCCCTTGCTCGCAGAACGAAAAATCCGCCACGTCCATGCGCACTTCGGTGGCCTGGCTGCGCGGACTGCCTGGTGGCTGCGGAAACTCTTCGGCGTCCGCTACAGTTTCACCGGTCACGCCAACGACATTTTTTGCGAGACCGATTTTCCGGTGAGCAACGCCGACCTGGTGCGCGACGCCACTTTCGTCGTCACGGAGACCGATCACGCCCGTCGTTGGATGGAGGAAAAGTACCCTTCGGCGCAGGGAAAAATCTTCCGCGTCTTCAATGGGGTGGGGGTGGACGATTTCCTGCCGCCAGCACCCGCCGGCGTTCTGCCGCGAATTCTTTCCGTCGGCCGTTATGTCGAAAAAAAGGGCTTCGGCGACCTCATTGAAGCCTGCCGTTTATTGCGCGCCCGGCGTGTGGATTTCATTTGCGAGATCGTCGGCGGGGGACCGTTGGAATCCGCACTGCAAAGCCAGATTGTCGAGTCCGACCTGGAGGGCCATGTGAAGTTGCTCGGCCCGCGCCCGCAAAGCGAAGTCCGCCGCCTGCTCGCCGCCGCGCAACTTTTCGTCCTCCCCTGCGTGCCCGAGAAAGATGGCGGCAGTGACAACCTGCCGACCGTCATCATGGAAGCGATGCTCGCCGGTGTCCCGGTCATTTCGACCCCGGTCGCCGGCGTCCCGGAAATGATCGAGAACGGTGTCGACGGGCTATTGGTGCCCACAAAGGATCCGCCCGCGCTGGCTCAGGCCATGGGGAATCTCCTGTCGGACACCGCCACCGCTGATAGATTTAGGATGAAAGGGCGCGTCTCTGCCGAGGCCAAATTTGCCGTCGAAAAGACGACCGCCGCCCTCAAGCATTTGCTCGCCGGGCGCACCCGAATCCCGATTCCCGCAGCGGCCCGGGCTCTCGATCCCACGCTGCCTTCAGCCAGCATTTTGACTGGTTTCCTGCGATTTTTCGATAAATGAATTTTATGGTGGTTCCAACTTCACCCGATTGACAATCGTTTCACAAATCGACAGTCTCCCGCCCTTAAACGTCCCGTGCTGCCCCCCGCACGCATCGAATCCTTCACTGATGCTCCCACCCCGTAGCAAGAGTCTTGTCCTAGGTAGGCTGGTATTTGCCATGTGCCTACTGAGTATGTGTTTTCCGGCTGTCGCCGGGGATGCCTACCGGTGGTCAGTCCAATATTTGATCGATAACAGCAGGACGATTTTCGGACGCCCGCAGAAGGTTTCTCCGCGCCACAATCGCGGTCTCGCCATCTCCCCGGACTATAAGTATCTCTACGCCGGCTATCACCATAGCTTCAACAATTCCGGCGAAGTCCGTCGCATCCGGATTGATTCCGCCGATTACGATCGCGCCACCGAAGCTTTGCTCCCGGGAGTCCTGGGCAAAGCGATCACTTGTGACGATAAAGGCCGGGTCTACATCTGCGATAACGCCTGCATCTACGTCTACGACGCCGCGCTCGAGCGCAGGATGATCCGCATTCCCACGACGGTCTGTGAAGGCGTGGCGACCGCGCGCGAGGGCGGCCAGTTGGTGCTCTACGGTTCCGATCGCCAGGATGGCACTCTCAGCCGGTGGGTCCTCCAGGAATCCGGATCGGATGTCACTGCGGCCGAACCCAGCGGGTTTGGCGGGAATGGCGTCATCAAAATTCCCGGCGCCTATGATCTGCGGGGAATGAAGATCGATTCGAAGGGTAACTTCTGGATGTGCGACTTGAAGGGGAACAAGGTCTTTCGCGTCAGCCGGGATGGCAAGGATGTGAAATCGGTCGCCGTGAATCTGCCGATGGACGTGGCCATGGACGGTCAGCGGGTCTTCGTCACGCGTTCGACGGAGCGCGCCATTACCGTGCTCGATGAAGAGATGAATATCATTGGCAGCTTGAATGTGCCCTGGGAGGAACTGGAACTTTCGCCGGCGGGCAACAACCACTACGGATCTCTGAGCGGGATCGTCGTCGTCCCCGGCAAGGGATTCTTCGTCGCCAACGAAGCCGGTCAAACCGCCAACGAGCGGTCGACCTACGGCCGCATCGACGACCATAGCGACTTCGTCAACGGAAAATTATATCGGGACATTTTCGAGGACGACAACGAACCGATTCTCCGCGCCGTCGAAGTGGAAATAGCGCCCTAGTCGGCGGTCTGCCAGGGGGCTTCGCCAAGGGCGCCGGCGACCGGCCAAAAACCGGCTCAAGAAAGGAGCTTGTGAAAAATTTCACAAAGTACTTGCCACGGACCTCGAAGCGTTATTTTATCACCCCGGCAACGCTTGAATCCCCTCCGCGTCTATCTGCCCCTCGGCGCGGGTGGTTCCCTTCGAAAGTTGGGAACTCGGTCTTCTCGTTTTGCCATCCACGGACATGACTAGCTTTCCTCCTCAATTCCGCTTCGCCTCCGCCGTCTCCCGGTGGTTCCGGCTCGTTTTGTTTTGCGCCGTCGCGCTGGGATTCAGCGGCCTCGCCAACTTCACCGCGCTGGCCCAGGAGGCGGCTCCTTCGGCGGAGAAAGCTCACGAAGGTCTCACGCCCAATGCCCCGCTGATCAACCTCGGTATCTTCGAGGTGACTAACTCCATGATCGTGACCTGGATCGTCGCCCTGGGCATTATCATCTTCGCCCAATACGCCACCCGCAACATCAAGGAAGTTCCCGAAGGTGCGCAAAATTTTTGGGAATGGCTCGTCGAGGGATTGTATAACTTCCTCGGAAGTATCATCGGTAGCGAGTTGACCAAAAAGACGTTTTGGTTTTTTGCTTCGATCTTTATTTTCATTCTCTTCACCAACTGGGCCGGCCTAATTCCCGGCGTCGGCACGATTGGATGGGGCGAACCAGAACCTCAAGGCGGATTGTTTCACGTGACGCGTCCTCTCTTCCGCGGTGTGAATGCCGATCTCAACATGACTCTGGCTATGGCCATGATCTTCTTTGCCTGCTGGACCGTCTGGGCTGTCCAGGCCAATGGCTTCGGTGGTTTCATCCTGCACCTTTTCGGGCCCAAGGGGCAATCCAAGGGCTTGATGAAGGCGCTGATGGTCGTGGTTTTCTTCATCGTTGGCTTTCTCGAAGTTATTTCGATCCTGGTTCGTCCCGTGTCCCTGAGTTTCCGTCTCTTTGGCAATATCTACGCGGGTGAGAACATGCTTGAGGCCATGTCGAACATCGTGCCCGCCCTGTCCGCGATCATTCCGATTCCATTCTATTTCATGGAACTGCTCGTCGGCTTGGTCCAGGCGTTGGTCTTCATGCTCCTCACCGCCGTCTTCACGCTCCTCATCTGCCAGCACGAAGAGGAAGGACACCACTAATTTCATCAACGCTTTCGGCAGCTTGACCGTGCAAAGTCAGCGGGAGTTGCCGGGAAAACCAAAACAAAAAGGAAACATCATGAACATTGCAACCATCCTCGCGGAAGGCGCCATCACTGGAAACTTCCAAGTCGGCCTCGCGGCACTCGGTGCGGCGCTCGGCGTCGGTTTCATCGGCGCGAAGGCGTCGGAAGCGGTGGGCCGGAATCCCGGCGCCGCCACTCCGATCCTCGTGCAGTCGATCCTGAGCATCGCCTTCGCTGAAGGCATCGTGTTCTACGCGCTCTTCCTCGGGAAGTAGTTCGTCAGTGCGGGGTCGCGGCCTTCGCGGCCCCGCACTATTTCCTTAAATAACTGTCTATGACTTTCCTTCCTCTTCTCGCTGCCGGAGACAGCATTCCCGATCGCCTCGTGGAGGCCGCCCGAACCACTGGCGAAACCTTCGGCTTCAACGCCTGGCTATTCTTCTCCCAGATCATCAGCTTTACTCTCGTCTGCATTCTCCTGCAGAGGTTCGCTTACAAGCCGATTCTCACCGTGCTCGAAGCGCGCCGGCAGAAGATCGCCGAAGGCCTCGCCAACGCCGAGAAGATCAAGCAGCAGCTCGCCGAATCCGAGCAGCGCGTGCAGGAAATTCTGACCAAGGCCAACGCCGACGCCCAGAAGATGATCGACGAAGCTCGGGCCAGCGCCCAGGCCCTCGCCGACAAGCGCACCCAGACGGCCATCGCCGAGGCCGAGCAGATCATCGCCAAGGCCCGCGAAGCGACCGGTATCGAACGCGAAAAGATCATGGCCGAGCTCAAGCGCGAAGTCGGCCGCCTCGTCATCGACACCACCAGCAAGGTGACCGGCAAGGTTCTGACCAACGACGACCAGAAACGGATCTCCGAGGAAGCGGCGCGCGAAATCGCGGCTTGATGCCATGAAACTCGACAAAGATTCCCGCAAGCTTTCCAAGCAGCTTTTCGCCGCCAGCTTTTCCGAAGGCGAACTCGACGCCAAGAGAGTGTCGGCCATCGCCCGCCAAGTGGGCGAGAGCAAGCCGCGCAACGCCCTCGGCATCCTCAAGGAATATCAGCGCCTCGTGCGGCTGGAAATCGAGAAACATCACGCCGTCGTCGAAAGCGCCGTGGAACTCGACGCGCCGACGAGGAAGCAACTGGTCTCCAGCCTGAAGGCCAAGTACGGCAAAGGCTTGAGCACTGAATTCAAGGTCTCGCCCGAACTCCTCGGCGGCCTCCGCATCAAGGTCGGCAGCGACGTCGTCGACGGCTCCGTGCGCGAACGTCTCAACCGCCTCGAATCCGAACTCACTTACGCCTAAGGCTCCATTTAAACCCAACCCATTTTTCTCATGAGCAGTATCCTGCAAGAACTCGAAAAGCAAATCAGCGGACTGAAGACCAGCACGACCAAGTCGAACATCGGCATCGTGCGCGAAGTCGGTGACGGCGTGGCCAAGATCGAAGGCCTGAGCGGCGTCATGCTGAACGAGATGATCGAATTTCCCGGCGGTCTCTACGGCCTCGCCTTGAACCTCGAAGAAAGCGAAGTCGGCGCGATTTTGCTCGGCGAGGGAACGAACGTCACCGAAGGCACCGAAGTCAAGACCACGGGCCGCCTCCTTTCCGTGCCCGTCGGCAAGGCGCTCCTCGGCCGCGTCGTCGATACGCTCGGCAATCCCGTGGATAACAAGGGCCCGATCAACGCCACCGCGACTTATCCCCTGGAAAAAATCGCCCCCGGCATCATCAAGCGCAAGTCCGTCAGCCAGCCGGTGCAGACCGGGATCATGGCCATCGACGCGATGATTCCGATCGGCCGCGGCCAGCGTGAGTTGATCATCGGCGACCGTGCGACTGGCAAGACGACCATCGCCATCGACACCATCATCAATCAGGCGCGGATCAACAAGGCCAACGAAGGCAAGCAGGGCTTCCGTCCGCTCTATTCGATCTACGTCGCCATCGGCCAGAAGCAGTCCAACGTGGCCCGCGCCATCGCCGTTCTCGAGCAGGCCGGGGCGATGCCTTACACCATCATCATTGCCGCGACCGCATCCGATTCTGCGACCAACCAATATCTCGCTCCCTTCGCCGGCGCGGCCATGGGTGAGTGGTTCATGGACAATGGCATGGACGCTCTCATCGTCTTTGACGATCTTTCCAAGCACGCCGTCGCTTACCGCCAGGTCTCGCTCGTCCTCAAGCGTCCGTCCGGCCGCGAAGCTTATCCCGGCGACGTCTTCTATCTCCACAGTCGCCTGCTCGAACGCAGCGCGCGCGTCAACGAGGCGAATGGCAATGGCTCGCTGACGGCGTTGCCGATCGTTGAGACCCAGGCCGGTGACGTCTCGGCCTACATTCCGACCAACGTGATTTCCATCACCGACGGCCAGATTTACCTCGAAACCGACTTGTTCTACCAGGGCATCCGCCCCGCCGTTTCCGTCGGTCTTTCCGTCTCGCGCGTCGGTTCCGCGGCGCAGATCAAGGCCGTGAAGCAGGTCGCTGGCAAGCTCAAGGGTGACCTCGCCCAGTTCCGTGAACTCGCGGCGTTTGCCCAGTTCGGCAGCGACCTCGACGCCAAGACCAAGGCCATGCTCGAGCGCGGCGCGCGCATCGTCGAACTCTTCAAGCAGGTGCAATACAATCCGCTGGCCACGGAAGTCATGGTCGCGGTCCTCTGGTCCATGCAGAACGGCTTTCTCGACGACGTGCCGGTCGACAAGATCAAGGACTTCCAGCTCAAGCTCCAGGACTATCTCACCACCCGCAAGGATGCGGTGCTCGGCAAGATTCGCGACAAGGGCGCGATCGACGACGATATCACCAACGATCTGAAAGCCGCCATCGGCGAGTTCAAAACCAGCTACCGCTAACTCTGGCGCGGCTCTCAACCCTCAACTCTCAACTAGCCCACCATGGCCGCTAACACGCGAGACATTCGCCGCCGAATCAAATCGGTCAAGAATACGGCGCAGATTACCAAAGCCATGCAGATGGTCGCGGCGTCGAAGATGCGCAAGGCCCAGCAGTTGGCGGTCGACGGACGCCCCTACGCCAACCTTCTCAATAAGATCAGTGCGGCCCTCAATGAAGTGCACATTGACGACAAACATCCGCTTCTCGACAAGCGCGAGGTGAAGAAGGAACTGGTCATCATCGTGTCGACGGACAAAGGCCTGTGCGGTCCGCTGAACACGAACCTTTTGCGCGAAGCCGCGAAGTTCGATCCGGAGAAGACGATCTTTGTCACTGCCGGTCGCAAGGCCGCCCAATGGTGCGCCCGCGCCCGCCGCAATCTGCTCGCCGAATTTCAGCTCAAGGACACGCCTTCCTTCATTGAGACGAAGGTCATCTCGAAGCTCGCCATCGAGCAGTTCCTCAGCCATTCCGTGGACAAGGTTTCGGTCGTCGTCACTCGCTTCGTCAATACCCTCACGCAGGAACCGGTCATTTTCCCGCTGCTTCCCGTCGCCCCGTTGCCGACGAACAAGGAAGTCATCGAGCAGGCCCACAAAGAGGGCGGTGTCGACGCCGTCTTCGAGCCCAGCCCGGCGGCTGTCCTCGACGCCTTGCTTCCTTACTACGCCCATTTCGCCATGTATCGTGCGGTGGTCGAGGCTCGCGCCGCCGAGCACAGCGCCCGGATGGTGGCGATGAAGAACGCGACCGACAACGCCAAGTCGCTGATCAAGGATCTGACCCTGGAATACAACAAGATTCGCCAGGCCAGCATCACCACCGAACTCCTCGAAATCACCACCGCCCAAATGGCGCTTGGCTAACCATTTCATTCTTAATCTTAATCTTACTCTTAATCTTACTCTAAAGTGAGATGGGAGCAGGAAAGGGATTAAGAGTAAGAGCAAGATTAAGACTAAGAAACCAAGTTAGATTATGAGCAATACCGGAACTATCGTCCAAGTGATCGGCCCCGTTGTGGACGTCGACTTTTCCGCGGGCACACTGCCGCACATTTATGAAGCGCTGGAAATCACCTTCGAGGTGAACAACCAGCAGACCAAGCTCGTCCTCGAAGTGCAACAGCACCTCGGCGAAGGTTGGGTGCGCGCCATCGCCATGAGCTCCAGCGAAGGTCTCAAGCGCGGTTTGCAGGTTACCGCCACCGGCGCCCCCATCTCCGTCCCCGTCGGCGAAGGCGTGCTCGGCCGCGTCTTCAACGTCACCGGCGACCCCGTCGACGAGCGTGGCGACGTCCCGCACACCAAGCGCTATCCCATTCACCGGCCGGCCCCCACGCTCATGGACCAGGACGTGAAGGCGAACATTCTCGAGACCGGCATCAAGGTTATCGACTTGATCTGCCCCTTCACCAAAGGCGGCAAGGTCGGAGCCTTCGGTGGCGCCGGCGTCGGCAAGACCGTCGTCATCATGGAACTCATTAATAACATCGCCAAGGGCCACGGCGGTTATTCCGTATTCGCCGGGGTGGGTGAGCGCACCCGCGAAGGCAACGATCTTTACCACGAAATGAGCGAAGCCGGTGTTATCAACCAGAAAGACCTGAGCAAGTCGAAGGTCGCGCTGGTTTACGGCCAGATGAATGAGCCCCCCGGCGCCCGTCTGCGCGTCGCGCTCTCCGCCCTCTCCATGGCGGAATACTTCCGCGATGAGAAGAACCAGGACGTGCTCCTCTTCGTCGACAACGTCTTCCGTTTCTCCCAAGCCGGTTCCGAAGTGTCCGCGCTCCTCGGCCGCACCCCGTCGGCCGTCGGTTATCAACCGACCCTCGCCGCGGAAATGGGCCAGCTCCAGGAACGCATCACTTCCACGACGAAGGGCTCCGTCACCAGCTTCCAGGCCGTCTACGTCCCTGCGGATGACTTGACCGACCCGGCGCCGGCCAACACCTTCGCCCACCTCGACTCCACCATCGTGCTCGAGCGTTCCATCGCGGAACTTGGCATTTATCCGGCGGTCGATCCGCTCGCCTCCACTTCCAAGGCGCTCGCCCCCGACATCGTCGGCGAGGAGCACTACGCCGTGGCCCGTGGCGTCCAGCGTGTGCTCCAGCGCTACAAGGATTTGCAGGACATCATCGCCATTCTCGGTATGGATGAACTTTCGCCCGACGATAAGCTTACCGTCTTCCGCGCCCGCAAAATCCAGCGCTTCCTCTCCCAGCCGTTTACCGTCGCGGAAGTCTTTACCGGCACGAAGGGTGAACAGGTTCCGCTCTCGGAGACGGTCCGTGGCTTCAAGGAAATCCTCGAAGGCAAACACGACGACGTCCCCGAAACCTCCTTCTACATGAAGGGTGGCATTGACATGGTCCGCGCTTAGACGCGGACCATGAGTTGAGAGTTAGTGGTTGATAGTTGAGAGCCACTAACTCGACTGCAACGCTTCCCAACAATCGCCGCTCAATACTGATTTTCGTTTCGTCCCGCCGCATGACATCACGAAACGCGGCTCTCAACTCTCAACAATCAACTCTCAACTTTCCCCAATGATCCACCTCGAAATCGTCACGCCGGACCGGCTCGCTTATCAAGGCGACGTCGACACCGTGGTCATCCCTGGTTCTGAGGGCGAGTTTGGCGTGCTGCAAAATCACATCCCGTTGATGACGCAGATCAAGCCGGGGGAACTGATGATCACCATCGGGCCCAAGAAGGAGTATCTGGCCGTGGGCGAAGGTTTCGCCACCGTCACGGCAACCAATGTCAATATCTTGACGGACATGGCCATTGAGTCCGCCCATATCGACGAAGGCGCCGCGGAAGCCGCCATCGAACGCGCCCGCGCCACTCTCGCCGGCAGGCACGAACTTTCCGAGGAAGAGTGCGCATCGGTTCAGGCTTCGCTCCTCAAAAGCCTCGCCCAACTGCACGTCAAGCGCCGCCGCCACAGCTAAGACGCTAATTCGGCAGAGACTCGTAAGTCGCGATAGCGTTTTGGAGTGCGGCGCTGCCGCGCCGCTTTCGGAAGCGTTTGTGCAAATGGTCGGCTGTGAGATGTAAAGCGACCTTACCCAAGTTCCGTTGGCTCCAACGAAAATCGATCGGTGTTTGGTGGAACGAGAGTGAAAGCCGCTTGGGGGATTGTTAGTCCCACTTGTCCATCAGGCGCGAGGGCCATCCGACACGGACGAGAAGGCCGTCCGGCCCGCAAATCCCCACCTCATACAATCCCCATTCCCGGTGGCGCAGGATGCCGCCCGGACGAATGATGAGATCGTCGACCCGCGCGGCGATGGCATCGACATCCGGAGTGCGGATGAATACACCAAAAGGATTATTCTCCTCCGGCACCCGCCAGGGACCGTCTCCCGCCTGCGTCAGATGAACTTCGCAGCCCCACCCAGTCATGATGATGTAATTGGCGTCTCCGCCTGTGCGCGAGAATCCCATCCGCTCCCAGAAAGGGATCGCCGCAGGCAGATCGTTGCTCGGGACGATGGCGAAAGCGCCGACGGTGGCGGGGACGGGCATATCTTCTTTATTTCGGTTCTACGGGAAGATCGGCAAGCCTCGTGACTATTCTCGCTTGAGATCAACGACGAAGTTCGATGGAACGTGAGTTTCTCGGGGCGAATCGATATTGGATGAAACGGACGCAGAAGAATAGCCCTGCGCCTGAACGCTTAGGCTATAGGAATACGGCGGCATCCGATGGAAGAACCACGGATCGGGAATAATTCCAGGATCACCGACATACGACATAAAGTGCCACTGTTTTAACGGCGGAACACGGAATTCTCCTCCCTGATTTGTCCGAACGGAAGCACTGTAGCCGCCACGTTCTCCCGTTACGCGTGCACCAATTATGGGTTTGTGACTTTGTGCATCTCGCACGATGCCGTCTGCTGGTGACGCCACTTCAGTCGAGAATGGCGCCGATTTGCGACGGGATTACGGAAATGGGTGACGAATGGAGAAGCGGTTTCCTGCCCGCGTGCTCGCGCCTCTTCGACTGCTAACAGCCGGCGAACGCCCTGCGCGCGAGGGACCTTATGCCCGCAAATGCGCATTCCAGCACCACGTCGCACCACGCACACACGAAACGATCAAGCCAAAGAGACCAACAACGGCCACCGATATAGGAAAACCAATCACCATCCACCACGCGTAAGCTCGCGTTTCCGGACCAACGTTCGGGGACCAAAATACTGCGATAGCGCCGCCTGTGCCGCATGTCATTAACCAAACGATCCACGACCATGGCCGTTCCATTCGGCCGATGGCGATACATACCAATCCTGCAAGAGCACAAACGCCGCAAACATATAGAATGAGCGCTACGTCATCCTCATGAAGCAACGCACCCTGGCCAGCATCGTAACTCTCGGTATAGCCTCCGTACTGTAGTGTCCGCTGGATATCGAAACGAATCTTGATCGTGACCGGTAACCACGGAAGGAAAAATACGGTCGGAAGAAACGCCAATATAAGGCACAAAAGGGCGAGGATCCTCTGCGCTTTCATCGGACGTCAAAAAGAGTGATAGCCAGGCCCGCGTGCGGCGGGAAAAAGGCAACCCAATGGAACAATTACGTTGATATGTTTCATGTACAGGTGGCGGGAGAGGGCTTGCTCCTCGATTCGATAGTTTCAATATTTACTGAAACGTCCGTTACGGCAACTTCAATTCTCCTTGTCGGAGAAAAAAAGTTCAGCGATAGTCCGCTGGTCATGATTCTTCTCTCGTTCGTTTGATCTCGCAGTCGGTTTGAGGCCCTGGCCGGAAACGGTCAGGGAGTGCCGTCCCGTGGACTGTTTCCGCGGGACGATCGAGTCAACGAACTTTTTGCTTTGCTGAGAAATGAATCCCCATCACGGGCGCGCTCTGGCGCGCCCACAGGAACCGGTCATGCCGGTCATCCTTCGCGGCGACGCGTGGACGGCGCGTCGCATTCGCCACCATTGCCTCCGTCGTCATTGTCATGTCCTGGTGACGACGTTTCGCCGGCCAGACTTGGCGGAGCTCAAAGCCGTTTGCGCGCCCGTCTTTCACATCCTGGAGACCCGCAGCCGGGTCTTTACGGATCTTCATCCCACGGAATTCAACGCCGTCCCCGCGGTCGTTCGGCTCGCCGCCTATGCGCACCGCTGGCTGCGCTCCCCCGCGGATTGGCAGCCGGATGCCGATGCCGATGCCCGCCGGCAATGGGCCGATTTCCTCCGCCATCTGCTCGCGCGCTATCCCGTACCTCCGTTCCTCGATGCCGCGTGGGAGCGGTGGGGCCCTCTGGTTGACCTCGAACGCGATTGCTGGTGTGCGCTCGCCCAGGGCCGCAGCCTGCGCGAGGTCGAGGGATTTCCCCGGAGCGTCAACAGCCGGCTCCTGCACGGGGCTCTCACTCGCGGCCAGGGCCGGAACCTCGTGGAGGCGATCTGGCTCGCCCAGTTGAGTGGCATGGGCGCCTCGCCGTCGCTCGAGTCGGCGGTCTTGTCCAGCCGGGCTGTGGCGGAGTTTGGCGATCATGCCCGCTGGCAGCGTCTGGCCGCGAAGTTCGCCGCCGGAAACGACGCCCTTGGGGTGCATTTCGGCTTGGTGGCTGACACTCTCGTTGCGGCGCAAAATCATCGGGGCCCGCAGCAGGTCGAGCAGTTGCTCCGGCTGCCGCTGGAAGTCCTCATCAGTCACAGCATTCGTTTCACCACCCGGCTGCTCCAGGCCAACGGTCATCTGCTCACCGAAGCCCAAGTGCGAACCGCCGCGGAAAAAGCCGAACTGAAGAAACTGGCCTCCTCGCGCTGGACGCCTTTGCTCGGTAGCGAGCCCTTTGCCAGCCGGATTGGCAACGCGCGCGGCCACGCCACCTGGCGGATCGAGGAACTTTACTCGGTCGACGCCCTGCGGGAGGAGAGCCGGGCCATGAGCCATTGCGTACACCGCTATGCCCACCGCTGCGGCGCGGGCAGTTCGGCGATCTTCAGCGTGCGCCATTATCTGGCAAACGACACCGGCCACTCCGCGGGCGCCTCCTGCGCGACCGTCGAAGTCCATCCGCGGACGCGGAAAGTCGTGCAAATTCGCGCGGCCAGAAACCGGCCCGTCAATAACACCATCATGACCATTATCCGCGAATGGTCGGCAGCCCATGGATTAGCTTGCCCCATCTAATGGATACAATAAAGTCCGATCTGGCTAAATTTGGATCAGTGAACAACAGCGATCCCGGTTTGTGTAATATCTCGCAAAAAATAATCCGTCGATCATGGCTATGGTAAACCGCTTCCCGAGAATCCTAACCTTTCTGGCGGTCCCACTGATTGCGGTGACTTCACCCGCCTATTGCGCGTCGCCCATTCCTCTGCCTGACAAAGACACGATAATCAACTGCGTAAACGCGAACACAAAACTAGGGGCACGCCCGGTAGCTGGTGCTGCGAAGTGCAGGTGCCCAGACGTCGGATCATGGTCATAACCGCTGCCGCCAGGTCTGATAATTAAGCGGTATTGATGTGGGCCGGTGAGATTCACAGGAGACGAGGCGAGCTGGCTAGGGCCCCAAACTCAGCGACGACGGAGCGCGGTGCGGCCTCCGCAGGCGAAGGTGATAGCGCATTGGGTGGAAGGCGTGGCTACACTCATTCAAAGCTCCCGCTCCTGAACTCTTCGAATGAACGGCACAATTTCGTTCCGTTTCGGAGGTGGGCCTTTCCGACAGGGGTCGTGGCCAGCTTCTCACTGACCAAAAATTTGACCAGTGCGTCGAAATGTTCAGCAGCAAGGTGGTTGCGAGTGCGCTTCCTTAATCTGAACCGATTCTTGATTTGCCGACCGAGCTTACCCCACAATTGCCCCGTGTCCTTCGATACGGGAGCCATGTATTTCACGTACAGATCGCATAGATAGTCGATGTAATTCGTCAAATTGGCGTCGGCTCCGATACTATTTGCGGGGTAGCTACTCCCCAACTTTTTCTGTGAACCATTTAAATTGATTTTAATATCGCCTTGATTATGGCCGCCGATCGCCACAGATACTCCCGGGCCTCTCGTAGATGCCTGAGCGCTGCCTTGGACAGCGGATTGGGTGATCTTTGAAGACTTGCGCGCGCACTTAGCTTCGTAAATCAGTGAAGCTTGCCGAGCAATCTCGGTGTTGATTTCAGGCAGGCCGGCACGTTCGTGCATATCCTTTATATCTTGGAGCAGCGCTGTGGAATACCGAAGGTCTTTGTCCGCGATTGTGTGACACGTGGGACAAAGCAATATCAAGTTCGCGTATTCGTCCTTTTCCTTTGCGGTCAAAGAGGGGTCGTACCGTGCGCCGCCCTTTCGGCGCGCCCGAATATGACACACTTCCGCGAGGACGGTATCTCCGACCACGAGGGGAACTTGGCATGCGGGCATGGCACATCGGTTTTGAGACCTCGCAAAAAGGCTCTTCAACGTCGATTGACTCACTGCCATGCCTGTTTTTACCAAATTTATCTCGGCTGACAATCCCAAAACACCATGGTTTCGGAACAGCTATTAGGCCGCGGATCGGTTGGGGGCGACGCCGCGTCATGTTTCAAGAGTAGCGCCGGAAATAGGGAAATAGAACCCAACATATCGGAAACTACCGGCTCCCGCCCTATTCTCTCCGAGTACCGAAACGTGGCCTTCGGAGACCGGATTTGTCTTGCAGAGGCGCTCCAACTCATAGTAGGTATTCGTAATGGGAAAAGATCGTGCGCAACACTCCGCCAAGGCAGCAATCGGGATGGGCGTGTTGCTCTTTGCTTTCGTTATGGTCGCGAGCTTCGGCGCGACGGACGCATGGATAATTAGGTCCGCTGTCGTGGTGGGGCTGTATCTTGCAGTTCTTACCTTTATATGGGGGGTGAGCGATCCGAATATTCCTAGCAAGCATTGGATCGGCAATCCAACGATGGCGATGCTTGCGGGCGTTGCAGGCGCGGTCGTGGCGATTGTTACGTTTACTATGGGAATGGTCAGCGTGGAAGCGCAGGGGCGGGATGGCCGCGAGCAAGCACACCGGCAGGCGGTGGCCCTTTCGAGGATCGAGGCGGAGCTCGTGCGGATTCGTGAAAGAATTCCCGAGCCTGCTGCGAAGGCATTGGGGGAAGTGGCGCCGACGCCGACGAAGAGTCAAGATCACCAGTAGGGTTGAGAACTACGCGCCAAACGGGGTCAAACCGCAACGGGCTGTTCCCCGTCGACATCTGACATTCGGCTCAGAATCCTTCATCCGGCCCGGTCGAGAATCTGAGCGGTTAGTCCATTTCGCGGACTGAGGGGCGCCACCGTTCGTTGCTTTCCCAGCGGCGGCGGAAGCTGGTCAGGGCGCTTGGCCAGTGGCGGATTTCGCGGCCGGATTTGCAGACAATGCCGGTGGCGGAGGGGCCGCCGCTCATGCAGTCATGCCATCAGACTTCGACGGAAGAATGGCGCGCCGCGCGCAGGCTTTTTTCATCGCGCTCGGAGGTCGCGATCCACCAAAGCGCCACATCGCTCGTTTCGGCCACAGCTTTTCACCTTGTCTGCGGGAGCCGATTCTCCCATAAATACACCTTCAGTTTTCCCCACGAACCGGAGGTCGCGTATGAAAATTCACCGCATTCTTCTCACCTTGCTGGTTACCGGAATGATCGCACGGGCGGAGGTGCCGTCGGCGGCTTTAACCCCGCCGAGCCCGATGGGCAAGACGGAGGAGGGCAAGGCGATGCTCGTCGGGGAGTGGCGCTTTACTTATCCACCACGCGGGTGGGCGGGCAGCCGTAACTTCAAAGCGGATGGAACGTTGACCGGGGAGGGGTTTGGGGGTGTGGGTCGGTGGACGATGTCGAATAACATTGTTCATATCGAATATCCCAGGGGCGACCGGGAAGAGATGCAACTGCCGCTGAATCCGGCGGGAATGAAAGTTCGCGCCCATAACGGAAAGGTGATCGTCACGGCGGTGAAGGTATCCGGCGACGCGAAAGCGCCGGCCATAACACCAGGGCCACCGGCGGCTTCGACTCCGGCTGCGTCCGGCTTTCTGACCGAGACGGACGAGGTGAAGGCGGCTTTGGTCGGGAAGTGGCGTTTTACTTATCCGCCAAAGGGCTGGGCGGGCAGCCGTAACTTCAAAGCGGATGGAACGCTGACCGGGGAGGGTTTTGGGGGTGTGGGTAAATGGACGTTATCGGGTAACATCGTCCACATCGAGTATCCCAGTCGCGATAAAGAAGAGATGCAGCTGCCATTGAATCCGGCGGGGATGAAGGTCCGTGCGCAAAATGGGAAGGTGGATGTGGCGGCGGTGAAGCTAAGCGATGATTCGAAGGCGGCGGTCCTGCCAGCTCAGACTAAACCATAGTTGGGATTCGGGAGGTGTTTTGGGAGAAACATTTGCCCCCGTTGCACCATGGGCGTCTCGCGAAGCCTCGGCTAACACCCGACATCCAATGGCCTGCCCGCAGACACCCCCTCCATGCGAAGTGCAACTTCGCTCCTAATTGCGTTCCCAAGTGCAACTTGGGAACGAGATAAGAAGTTGCGGCCCAGCCCGAAGGGCTGACGGACTGTAGCCGGGGGTAACACCCCCGGAAGCGACACCTCACACAACGGAAGCACCCCGGAGGGTGTGCCGGAACGACCTTTCAAGGGGTATTTTCGGGCACCCCGGCTGGGGTGCGTGAGTTATTTTTTTGGGGTGCATTCCGGGGGTGTTACCCCCGGCTACGGTCCGGCAAGCCTCCGGCTTGCCCCATGCGCACTTACTTTTTAGATGTCCTCTTAGAGGAGGTCCGTAGCGTCGAGGGAGGTTCCTGGGGAGCGGCGGCGTTGTGCCGATCAAACTCCGAAGATCTTCCGGACGGTGTTGCGGTCGGATTGGAGGATCGATTCGAGGGCCGGGAGTTCCTGGCTTTTGTGCAGGCCTTCCTCTTCGTCGGTGAGCCATCCGCTCCAACCGGTCTGGTGAATGAGGGAGGCGAGGGCGGGGAAGTCGAGTTCGCCCTGGCCGAGCGGGACTTGCTCGCCGGCACGAATGTCGCGCAAGTGCATGGCGTCGATCCGCGCGTGATGTTTGGAAAAAAAGGCGACGACGTCGGCGTGTTCGCGGTAGGCGTGGCCGAGGTCGAGAAGGAGAGATACGAGGTCGGGATCGGTGCGGCGCAAGAGCTCTTCGATTTCCGCGCCGCCGGAGCGGAACTCTTCGGTGTGATTGTGGTAGGCGAGGCGGAGGCCGGCTTTCCGGCAAAGAGCGGCGAGGCGCAGGATGGCTTCCACTTTCTTCGCCAGGGCGTCCTCGTTGAGCTTGCCATCTTCGGCAACGATTCCCTTGGCGGCGCCACTCACGGCGAGATGCCGGGCGCCGAGGGCGGCCGCGCCGTCGACGCAGCGATCGAGGGAATCCGGCGTTTGCTGCAAACCGACGTGAGGCCCGTAGAATTTCATGCCGGTGCTTTCGATTTGCGCGCGGGCTTCGGTGGTGTTGCGGAACTTGCCTTCGACAAAACGGTAATTGCACTCGAAGCCATCGTAGCCCATGCGCTTGAGATCGGCGGCGGATTTGAGCAAGGCGTCAAAGTCTCCCGGGTCGATGGGGTAGGCATTGGCCTGACATCCGACTTGGGGGCGGGGAGACGAAGCGTCCGCCGCGCGGAACAAGCTGGGGAGCGCTGCGGACAGGGGCGCGCTGAGCAGGAATTGTCGTCGGGAAAGGAGAGCCCAACGCGGTTTCCCGGATGAAGCATGGTCATTCATGGGAGAGGGGAATGCAGTGGGATGATTCTCTCGCGGTGGAAGCGATGTGCAATGAGATTCGGGGGAACGGCTGCGGAGTGTGTTGACGATTGCCGCTGGGCGGTGATCGTTCCGCCTGGCATTCGGGCATTGCGCCGGGCGCAACCCGGCTTATCCTGAATGGATGTCCTTTTCCCCTATAGAGCGAGTTACTTGTCGCGCGCGGGCGCGGTGTTGTTGAGATGCCGGCGCCAAAGAACCCGGGACCGGGGATGAGCTGGCTGGACTTTGCCTGTGGTCTGGTGTCGCGAGGGGCAAAGAAGTTGCACGCGGAATATCGGGCGGGTCTCGAAGGGGCGCCATTGCCTTCGAAGCAACCACGGCGCGCGGGGGAACCGTCGCCGTCGGTGCTGCCGTCGTGGTGCGAGGTATTGGGTGTTCCGCGCGGGGCGTCGCTCGGTGAAATCACCGCGGCCTATCGCCAGAGCATCGCGAAGAATCATCCCGACAAGGTGGCGCATCTTTCGGAGAAGCTTCGGCAGGTGGCCGAGGAGGAAACGCGGCGGATCAATGCGGCCTACGAAGAGGCGCTGCGAATCGTGCGGCGCTGAATCGCTTGTTCCGGGGCGCGTGGCCCGGCTAACCTGGCGAAATGATGGTCGATGGCGAAACACTTCGCGCTCTTCTGGCGGCATTCAATCTCAGGTCGCTGGGAACCGGCGTTCATCCCATTCGCGACGAGCGCGGGGAGCGCGCTGAGAGTCTCGATGTGGATGCCTTGTGGCTGGCGCGGATCGCCCCGAGCCATGACCCGGAGGCGTATCTCATGGCCGTCTACGCGCGCGGCCACGAGCCTCGCGCGGTGTTTTGTGCCTATTGCTGGGACGGGTTGCCGCTGATTAAAAAAGCGCCGATGGAGTTTCCGGCGTCCGCCGATAAGGTCGTAGCGAGTCTCAAGCAGGTCGATCTTTTCCCAAAAAACCCTTGCTACAGTTTGGACGGGATTCGCTATTCCCTCTACGCTGCGACGAGCGAATTCGGCGCAGAGATCAAGTTCGCGAATCCGGGGACTGAGTCGTGGCGCGCGGTGGAGAAAGCGATGTTGGAATTTGGGGAATTCGTTGCTCGCATGATGGAGAACGCTGATATGATGGACTATGTGGAGATGTGGCGCGGCTATGTGGAGAGCGGATCGTAAGGAGGTTTTCCTCCCGCTCCCAAAGTGGCCTTCGCCCGTCCCGTCCCGGACTGACCATTAACTATCACCTGATTCCTGATGAGACCCTTTCTCTTCGCGGTCATGCTGGTGTTGGGTGTCGCCCTTCCCAAAAGTGACGAGATTCGGCCCGGGGATTCGACGGTGCCCCTTTTTTTCATTTACGAGGCGCTTCCCGATCGACCGGCCAAAGGGTCCGCGCGCGAGCGCCATTTTCATCCCGGCCAGATGCTCCTCACGGTGCATTCCCTGGCCGACATGATGTTGCAGCCTGACAAAAAAGGTGTGCGGCTGAATCTGAACGACGAAGATACGAAAGCTTTTGCGAAGCTCACCCGCCGGCCGGGTTACTTGATTTTTCTGAGCGGGGATTCGACGGCGTCGGTAACGATGCACTTCACGGCGACGGTCGACGACGGAAAAATCCTCTTTGATGCCTCGGTGGAGGCCGTTCCCATGGCGCAATATCTGCGCAAGCGATTCCACGTGAAATCGGATTCGAACGATTTCGAACCGGCGAAGCCGTGAACGACCGTTCCCATGGTTTACTCCGTGAGAACCGGAGCGATGTTACTTAAAGTCCGTCCGCCTTCCACAGGCTCTCAACTCTCCACTCAGTAACCTCTTACTTCGCCGGTCCCTTATTCAGGAACAGGAAAGCGCCCATCTTCGAGACGGTGAGGATATCGACTTTGCCGTCGCCATTGATATCGGTAGCGGTAACTTGCACGCCGACGCCTGACTTATCGTCGATGAGGTGCGGGACGAAAGTGGCGTCGCCTTTGCCGTCGCGCTTGCACTCGAACCAATAGAGCACCGGCGGTTCGTCGGGCTCGATGTCCTTCGGTGGCGGGTGGGCCCACATGCGTTTGCCGACGACAATGTCGAGCAGACCGTCGCCATTGATATCCGCCATGGTCAGGGCGTGCGGTTGCGAGAAGCATACGCCGAATTTCGCCTCCTCGCTGCGGTCACCCATGATCTTGTGTTCCTTGAAAGTGATCTCCTGGCCATTGCGCACCTGCTCGAACCAGGCCAGGCCGTAGCCGTGCGCGTTGAGCGAGGTGACGATGTCGGGCAGGCCGTCGCCGTTCACGTCCACGGCGAACATCTGAGCGCCGC
Organism: Chthoniobacter sp.; assembly: GCA_036501065.1. GTDB lineage: Bacteria > Verrucomicrobiota > Verrucomicrobiia > Chthoniobacterales > Chthoniobacteraceae > Chthoniobacter. The sequence continues at coordinate 81,230 of DASYAY010000058.1, forward strand.
CGCGGTCGTGCGAAAAGACGAAGGGATGCGGAATCCAGAGGGCATTTTTGTCCGCGGGCTGTTCCCACCAGCCGTCATTGAGGATGAGGTCGAGGCGGCCATCGCCGTTGACGTCGCCGATCCCGGTGCCGTGCCAGAATTGCTCCCATTTGCCCTTGGGGGTGATGGGCTTGAAATGCCAGGGCTGATCGGGATGCTCCCAATCCGGCTGGAGGAGCCCCCACTGGTCTTCCCAGAGCGCCACGAGTTCCGGCTTGCCGTCGCCATCCACGTCGAGGAAGGGCGGCGATTCGCCTTTGACGCGCTCGAAGACGAAATGCTTTTTCCAGGGGCCTCCGGTTTTCCCGGGGTTTTCATACCAGTAGGCTTCATTGAGATGCACGCGCCCGAGCACGAGGACGTCCGGCCAGCCGTCGCCATTGAAATCGTAGACGTAGCTGAACATGGAATCCGTGGGGGAAGGCTTCGTGGGAAATTCCTTCGCCGGATAAATCTCGTGCTTTTTGACGAAGTCCGGCCCTTCGTACCAGTAAGGACCGGCGACGATATCCATGATGCCGTCGCGGTTGAAGTCGCCGTAGTTGATGCCGTCGCAGAAATATTTGTCGGTCAGGATCTTCTTCTCGAAGACGACGGCGCCGGGTTCGGTGAAGGGCGCGGGAGTGGCGGGCGCGGGGTCGGCGGCGTGGGTGAAAATGACGGGCAGCGCGGCCAGGGCGAGCGCGCAGGCGATACGGGGGAACGTGTGCATGGGTGGAGGAAGATGAAACCCCTTCCTGGCTCGTAGTTGCAAACTCTACTTTGCGAATGCGGCGGGTTCGCGTTTCGAAGTTCCTCTGCTCGCCGCTCGGTCACCGCATCGCCAGCGGCTGCTTGCGGCGAGGAGGTGGGAACGCTTCGTCGAGTTCCTGCAAATCTTCGGCGGCGAGCCTGAGTTCCGCGGCTCGACGGTTCTCGCGCACGTGTTTGGGTTGGCTGGCTTTGGGAATGGCCACCACGTCCCGTTGCAGGAGCCAGGCCAGGGCGATCTGCGCGGGAGTCGCGCCGTGACGCCGGGCAGCTTCTTGCGCGACACCATGGGTCAACAGCGGCGAGCGTCTGCCGGTGTGTCCGGTGGGTTGGTCGATGGGGCAATAAGCCATGGTGACGATGCCACGCTCCTGGCACCACGGCAGAAGGTCCCACTCGATGCCGCGGTGCGTCAGGTTGTAGAGGACCTGGTTGGTGACCATGGCCTGGCCGCCGGGCAGATCCCGCGCCTCCGTCAGGTCGTCGAGGTCGAGGTTGCTCACCCCGCAGTCGCGGATTTTTCCCGCCGCGCGCAACGCCTGAAAGGCGGCCAGAGTTTCGGCGAGCGGCACTGCGCCACGCCAATGCAGCAGATAGACATCGAGATAGTCAGTCCCGAGCCGGCGCAAACTGCGTTCGCAGGCTTCCACGGCACCCTGCCGCGTGGCGTTGTGCGGATAGACTTTGCTGACGAGAAAGGCTTCCTCGCGCCGGCCGGCAATCGCTTCGCCGATGACTTCCTCCGCGCCGCCTTCGCCATACATTTCCGCGGTATCGATGAGCGTCATGCCAAGATCGAGCCCGAGACGCAACGCGGCGATTTCGCCGGCGCGTTTGGCGGCAGATTCACCCATCCCCCAAGTGCCCTGGCCGAGAATGGGAATTCGGCGTCCGGTGAGAAGCGGCAATGTTCTGACTTCGGCGGGCATGCTTTTTACTTCGCCTCCGGCGGCGCGAACAGCCAGACGGCATCGAGTTGCCGGCTCTCGGATTTCTTCGGATCGATGTGGCCGCCGTCGTCCTTTCGATTTTCGCCGACCCCGTAGAGGCGAAAACTGCTCTTGCCGACCGGCTGGTAAAGATACGGCGCGCGGGCATAAACATCCGGCGGGATTTCCGCGATAAATGCCGGAACTAACTCGGTAAGTGAGCCGGGATAAGTGCCATGCGCCAGGTAAAAGCGTTCCAGGGCGCAGGCCAGGCGGGTTTCATCCAGTCGTGTCTGCATCGTCATGTACCTACTCCGGATTCTCTCGGTGACTGAGGCGGATTCGCGGCAAAGGAAATAGTAAGATTGCTCGACGGTCCCGGTAATGAGGAGGGGTGAGGATGGCGTTGCACGGTCGGGATCGATCGCCAGGTTGTCGGCGTCGATCTGGTTCACGAGCTCGTCGGTAAAGAAATTTTGCTGCAATTGGTTCGCGCGAAAGACGCTCCTCGGCAACCATTCGAAGACGAAGGCGGGCGGCGAGCCGGGGTAGGGAAGCGAGGCGGCAGCGATCCGCCGGCGCTCTCGCACTGAGGCCTTGATCCACGAATCGAAGGTGACGTTCATGGCCCCTCGCTCGCTGTTCAGCGCGAAACGATAGTCGGCAAAGGTGCGCACCGTCGCCAATTCGGCGGTGATGCGCTGCAAGATGGCGTCCGGCCATTGATGTTCCTGCAATCCGCCGCCGACTTCATTGACCACGAGTGCGAGAATCGAAATGCGCACCAGCCCGGAGATGAGCGAAGGCTCGTCCTTGAGCGCCCGGTAACCTTGAAAACTGTCCTCGAAATCAGCGAATGCAGCCTCGGGATTTCCGGTCGCGAGGTGGGCGCGCAGCCGCAGGCCGAGAATTTTCGCCGCTCCCTGGAAGAGACTGAGATGCGACATGGACAACGTTATGCCCTGGGTGAAATCGAGCGGAAAGCGGCACTCGGGGCGCGATCCCCATTGTTCCCATTCCTGCAATGGCGGCGCGTAGTGATCGAGAGCACGGAGGACGTCCTTCGCGGGATCATCCGTTTCGTCCTTGAGAAATCCGACATCCTCAAAGTATTTCCGCCATTGGGTCCAGTCGATCCGTTCGCCGCGGATCGGATCTCCCAGGCTCGGAGGAAGGGCGGCGAGGTTGAAGGCGGTTTGCTGGCCGTTCACCGTTACTGGAGTGGACTTGGTATTTGGGCGGAGCGGCAGCGTGAACGGATTCGCCGCGCTGGCAAATGCGGCACGCATCATGGGCAAGGCGGCGAAGTTCCGATCATCGGGGATGGGCGGGGTGGCATAGTCGGTGAGCAGCAGTTTTACGCGACGGCCGTGCGCGTCCTGCTCGTAGTTCCGCCAGCGGCGTTCCATCAGCCAATCGAGCCCAAAGTAAAAAAGGGCGACGAGTCCAATGATCGCGATCGTCAGGGTGAGCCAGGGATGCTTGCGCATGGCGGGAGTGTAACTGGCGTTCCCGCTGCAGTTACTTCGGCGTTGCTTCTGTCGAGAAGTTACCCTTATTGGCGCTCCACCACTCTTTCCATTGGGCGAGAGCCTCGGCGCCGTCGGCGTGACCCTTCGGCATCGTAGGGGATCCTGGTGGATTCAGCGTCGCCAGGGCGCGAAGGATGATCGGGCCCATCTCTTTGGGATTAAAATAGTCCAGGGTGCTGGCCAAAATGCGCACGGAAGTTTTGTCATGATTCAGAACGAGGCAGTTAATGGCGATCTCCTGTTGGGAAAACTCGGGGTTGTCGACCGCTTTTCGGTCCAGCAACTTTTGGATGAACTCCTCACCCCCGGGGACCGCCACCAGCAGTTGCGCGCATTTGGAGGTCACGGCGGTGTCCGTGCGATTCTTTTTGTAGATGGCCAGGAAAGCGGGGCAGGAATTCTTTGCTGGCAGAGCGGTCAAATCGTTCAGGGCACTGATATCACCACCAGTGACCCGAGTTTGGACGCGACTTATCCGAGTGGAAATCTCGTCGCCGGAAGGTTCTGAAAAAGCCAAGGCCGCAGTGCAAAGCAACGGGAGAGCAGTGAGCAGTTTGACATTCATGGACGTGAGGGGAGGGGGGAAAGCGAAGAAGAACGATTAGCGAACACTCAGCGGAAAAACGAGAAGGCATTTTTTCTGAGTTTGGTTTTGGAGCACGTCGCCAACGACTTCTGAACGCGAGGGGAAAGAGACGAGAGTGCCAATGCCCTTTGAAAGCCAACCGCCGCGCGCTTCCCAAACGATCCTTCTTTGTTCCGGTTTCTGCCGGAAATAAACTAACGACTAACAAGAACCACACAATAGGAGGCCATTTTGTTATGAAGAGATTACTGTTGATTCCCGGTATCACAGCGCTTGCCTTGCTGTGTTCACCGACCGTGCACGGCCAGGCAGTCGTGCGCGAAACTACGACCACGACCGCGCCATTGGAAGCTACTGGCACGGTGACGGAATGGGGCCCGGATAACGTCATCATTCGCGAAAAAGACGTGACCGCGCCGGTCCACTACGGCTTCGCCAAGAGAGTCGAATATGTCGACGCTGCGGGCAATCCCGTGAGGCGCGAAGTCATCACCTCGGGTGTTCCCGTCACCGTCCGTTATATCCGCGAGGGTGACCACATGTTGGTCGATCGCGTAATCGTCCAACGCACGGCTCCGGTGGCGGCGACGACGACCGAGACAACGACGACGACGACGAGGACATTCACGCATCACGAAACGAAGGAGATGGATAAACTTCGCGACAAGATTGCGCATGAGGAACGCGAACTGGCCGACCATCCCGACCGCGTGCATCTCCAGGACGACCTCGCTCGCGACCGTGCGGCACTCGACGCCATTCAGAACGGACGCTAGGAGCGACATTACACGATAGTGTCTCGTCGCCTCGCAAGAGGCGAGAAGCCTCTCCTACTTCAAGCGGTCTCGCCATGGCGGGACCGCTTTTATTTTGTCACCGCCATTTCTTCCCGCGCAAAATGCGCGGCAGTTAGTCCTTTCAAAATGTTCACTCCTTTGCGCCGGCGGCGGAAACGCTGGCCCGCAAGGCTGGTCCCGGCCCCCTCCATCCGAGCGATTTGAACCGGTTGCTTTCGCCTTGGAGCACCGCTGCCACGTTCACCGCCCACGGCTCTTCGGCAAACATTTTGCGCATCACGATCCAGCGACGATCGAGCAAGCGCGAAGCTTCCGCTTTTTCATCCGCATTCAACTCGTTCGCCCGCCGGAGGAAGCGATAGGCGGTCGCCTGTATCTCCGTGAATTCCAGTCCGCGACGTAGAAATGCGATCCGGCGGCGGACTGCGGCATCGTCGCCCGCCGCGCGCTCCGCGGCATCCAGATGGTCTTTCAACTCGGTGAGCACCTCCGGCGTGTAGGGAATGGTAAGTGACCCTTGCGGCGTATCTGGACCCGGCGCTTGATTCACCGCGGCTGTCTCGTTCATGAGTTGTTCCTCGCGCGCAAAATACTTTTCCATTTCCTGCCAGCCCTGGCCGAAACCCGATCGGCAATAAGTCTCGATCGTTTGGTCGACGTCGAGGTTCGGATTCCACAGTAACTTCGCCAGCACATAGTAAGTAAGTCCCTGGGTGGCCCAATTGTGCACGCAGGAGTCGAAGTCCGTTCCGACCAATCCGCGGGCCGCCATGTGCCGGATATCTTCCGCTAACTTATGCACGTAAATCGCCGGGATGCCTTCCCTCCGGCCAGCCAGCAGGAGGTTCGGACGAAACTGCACCATGGACGCAGCTTTGACCCAGCCGTCCCATTCCTCGAGTCCCTGGCGGCGCGCGGCATCGCTGTTGTAATCCATTCCCGCATACCGGATCACGACATGCGGGTGCAATTTCACATGGAGCGGCGGCGCGGTGTAGCAACTGTAAGCCGACCCGCAGAACAGCACGTCCGGAAATACCTTGGACACCCGCTCGGCGATCTGATTTTCGAACCAAGCCATCCGATCGCTCAGCGAGACATATTTCAGCCACTCGACCTTCGCCATCTGGTGGTTCCAGGTCCATATATCCGTGGGCTTGCCGTCTGCCGCGTCCAGGGCCTTGCACGCGGGGCAGAGGCAAAATCCGGTCCGGCCGCCGTCGTGCGTGATGAGTGAAACGCATTTCACATCCGGCCGGGCGCGCAGTTCCTTGAGCTTCTCTTCCACGATGGCCTCGATCAACCCGAGGTTCGATTTGCAGAGTCGCAACCGTTGCTCGCCGGGCGCCGGTTCGCGCGAGCCATCGGCCTGCATGGCAAACCATTCCGGATGCTCATGGAGAAAGCGTTGCCAGGCTTCTGGCGGAATGATCGAACCGTCGCTGCCTCGTATGCCCAGCGTGCCGCCCATGCGCTGCCAGAGGAACCAATCCGGCGTAGTCATCTGGCGCGAACGATCCCACGCCGCTTTGTCGAGCAGCAGCACATCCAATCCCGTTTGCATCCGTTCCCCGTACTCGTTCGAGCGAATATGCCGCTCGACGATCACCGGGGTGAAGCTTTGGTCGAGATCGGGAACTGTCACCGTTTCGCGCTCCGGCACGACCAGTCCCGACTCGGTCGGCCACAAGTAGCGGCAACCGAGAATGTCATCGAGAAACGTCGTCACCGCATAACTGCTGCCCCCGGGATCGGCGGGCGTTTTCTCGTCCGCGCCGAGCAAGACCAAGGCGTTCGGTCGCGTGCGCAGGAGAATGCCACCGGGGCCGAGACCATCGGCGACGGCGCCCAGGCTTTTCGTCAGCGTGCTTTCACCGACTAAGACAAAATTTGCCGTGGCGCCTTTGCCATCCGTCTCGATTTTGCCGTCCACGATCCGGGCGTTGGGTAGGTCGGTTTCTTTGACCACGGCCAGCCGGGCACCGGACATTTTGAAGATGAAATCCGCGAGCAGCTTCGCTCCGGCTTGTGCCGCCGGAGAAGGGCTCTGCGCCACGACGATGACGGCTGTGGGTTGCCGTTTCTGGACGAGTGTCAATTCCGCGATTGCCGAGGAATGCGCCACGCAGGCGAGGATCGATAGGACAAAGAATGCACGCTTCATGGGGGGATGCATGTCTCAGTGCAGGAGACTGGGCGCCGTTTTTATCGCTTTCTCGATCCGCTGGTAGCGGAAAGGGGAGGGGCCCTGGTCGTTCTTCAGCACGATTTGCTGGTGACTGGCTTCCATGATCGTTCGCGCGCCGGTATCTTCGACGAGTTGATGGTTCTGAATATGCCAGGTGCCTTTGGTGGCCGTATCGGCCGGCAGCATTCGCCAGGTGCCGTCCGCCTTGTATTCGTATTCGTGCCGGCCGGTCGTCCACTTCCCGACCATCAGTTGCTTGAGTTCCGCGTCTGAGAGCGGCGTCACCTTGTGAGTCGTATTCAATTGCCGCAGACGCGCCAATTCGGCGTCCGACGTACCGAGCGCATCGCTGCCGCGGGCTGTCGCATGGAGGATAATCAACGCGCCAAGCAGCGCGAAACAAAGGTGGAGTTTCATTTTGTGGGTATGGAAGCCTCGATCTAAACGAATAGTTCCTCGAAAGGAAAGGCGGGCGCCCGCGTATTTATCGGGTGGGCTCAAATTCTACCGAAAGGGCGGGGGAAGTGGTAGGCTCATCCACCATAGGATCGGCTATCTCACCATGAATCATCTTTACGTCCGGGCAATCCGCGGAACCGTCATTGGCACCGCCGTTTACTTTGCCGCCATTTTTGTTCCGGCGTGGACTTTCGATTATTGGCAGGGATGGATGCTTTTCGTGACGTTCTCCGTCTTGTCCATTCTCACCACTTTGTATATGGCGGTCTATGACAAGAAGCTGCTCGAGAGTCGCTTGCGCGCGGGGCCGAGGGTGGAGAAGACGGCAACCCAGAAGACGATCACCACCATTGGCGGCCCCATCTTTATCGCGGCCTTTGTCGTCATCGTCTTCGATCATCGTTTTGGCTGGTCACCGGCCGTTCCGGCCTACTTATCCATCCTTGGTGACGCTTTCGGGGTGGTTGGATTCCTCATCTATTTTCTGGTCATCCGCGAGAACCGCTTTGCCGCCGCGACGGTCGATGTGGCGGAAGGGCAGACCGTTATTTCCACGGGGCCTTACGCGGTCGTCCGGCATCCGATGTACTCCGGCGCCGTCCTCATGCTTGCCTGGACGCCGATCGCCCTTGGCTCGTGGTGGGGTCTCCTTTTTGCGCCGGTTTTCGTGGGTCTGCTTTCCTGGCGACTCTTGGATGAGGAGAAGTTTCTCCGCAAGAATCTTCCCGGATACGAAGATTACACCCACAAGGTGCGCTACCGCCTTGTGCCGTGGATTTGGTGAAAGCCGTCGCGGATCGAGCTTCCATTCCGCGTGGAAAAATGCGCTGATCTGAATTCCGAATCATCCACACGAAGCGCGCCGCAGGCACGCTTCGCCGCACCGACTGCCTTCCCCTCCACCCATGCAAACCTCCCGCCGCTCCTTTCTCACCGCCGCCTTCGGAACTCTCGCCACCGTGCCGCTCCTCGCTCGCGACTTCGGCAAAAATGCCGAGCCCATTCGCTACCCGGAACCGGATGTCATCGCGCTGACCGATGCGTTCAAGAAAATCAAAATCGGCAACGCTGCAATCGAGCGGCTGCACACCGGGATGCGCTGGGCGGAAGGTCCGGCCTGGAGCGGGCAGGGGCAGTATCTCATGTGGAGCGACATTCCGAACAACGCCGAGATGAGGTACCTACCGGAGGACAATCACGTGAGCGTCCTGCGCAAGCCGTCGAACTACGGGAACGGCAACACTTTCGACCCGCAGGGCCGGCAGGTCACCTGCGAGCACGAGACGCGGCGCGTCGTGCGCTACGAGCCGAATGGCACGGTGACGGTCCTCGCCGAGACCTATGGCGGGAAGCCGTTCAATGCGCCCAATGACATTGTCGTGCATCCCGATGGCGGCGTCTGGTTTTCCGATCCCGGTTACGGCGCGCTCGTGGAATACGAGGGAAAGAAGGGGCCGCTCGAATTAAAGGAAGCGGTCTATCGCATCGACCCGGCCACGGCAAAGGTCGAGATGGTCACCGACGTTCTCTATAAGCCCAACGGCCTCTGCTTTTCGCCCGATTACAAAAAACTCTACATCTGCGACACGGGTGCCACCCATTATCCCAAGGCGCCGAAAAACATCGTGATGTTCGACGTTATCGACGGACGCAAGCTCGGCAAAGGGCAGCAGTATTGCTCGATGAAAATGGCGATGACTACCGTCATGTCTCACGGAGATCCGGCCTGGAAGTACGATCAGGACAAAGACAACAACGTCGCCGGCCTGGCCGACGGCATCCGCTGCGATACCGAAGGCAACATCTGGGTGGGCTCCGGCTGGGTTGGGCCCGGTTACGATGGGGTGCAAATCTTCTCCCCGGAAGGCGAGCGCATCGGGCAGATTTTGCTCCCGGAGATTTGCGCCAACATCTGCTTCGGCGGCCGCCACCGGAACCGGCTTTTCATGGCCGCCAGCCAGTCGCTGTATGCCGTCTACGTGGAAGCTACCGGCGCGCATTTCTGCTGAGCGTCGCCGCGTTAATCCTCGGGAAACCCGGAGGTCGGAGAAGCCGGAATGGTCGGATTCTTCGCTTCGCGGCTTACACGCAAAGCGGAAAGGCTTGGCGATTGTCCACGGTTACCGGGCCGTTTTATTCCGCCGATGAGTTTCGCGAGTGGTACGGCTTGGGCCCGGTAACTGGATCGAGCCAGGCCAGACTGCGATCGACGGAATGAATGTGGCAGGTGCGCGGAGAAATAGTGCCGGTCTGCTGGAGAGCGGACCTTTTCCAAAGACATCGCTTCAAAGGTTTGCCTTTGCCGCAGGTTTGAACCGTAATCCCGCCGCATGACGTCCCCCTTTCGTTCTCCGCACCTTTCTGTTCTCTGCACCCTCACGACTCTTGGCTGGCTCGGCGCGATGGCCGGGTGGTTGCCGGCAGCAGAGACGGAGTGGCCGCAGTTTCGCGGGCCGACCGGGCAGGGGATTTCGCATGCGGCCAATGTGCCGCTGCATTGGAGCGCCACGGAAGGCGTGGCCTGGAAGGTGGAGGTGCCGGGACGCGGATGGTCGTCGCCAGTTCTCAGTAAAGGCCGGCTCTACCTGACCAGCGCGGAGACCGATGGCACGACCGGTGACGTGACCTTGCACGCCCTCTGCCTCGATTCCGCAAACGGGCACACCATTTGGGACGCGGAGGTCCTGAAGCCGAGTCCGGAGCAAGTCGCCGCCATGCATCGCAAGAACTCGCCGGCCAGCCCCACACCCATCGTCGCGAACGGCCGGATCTACGTTCACTTTGGCCACATGGGCACCGCGGCGCTCGATCTCACCGGCAAGGTGCTCTGGCGGCAAACAGACCTGAATTACCCGCCCACGCACGGCAACGGTGGCTCTCCTGCGCTGGTCGGCGACGAACTCATTTTCAGTGCCGACGGGCAGAAGGATCCTTGCGTGATTGCGCTCGACGCCGCCACCGGCGCGCTGCGCTGGAAGACGCCGCGCAATTCGCCGGCGAAAAAGCTATTCTCGTTTTCCACGCCGCTGGCCATCGAAGTGGACGGCGTCAAGGAAGTCATCAGCCCCGGCAGCGGATTCGTGGGCGCTTACGATCCGAAGGACGGCCGCGAATTGTGGCGCGTCAGTTACGGCGAAGGCTATTCCGTCGTGCCTCGCCCGGTCTACTCACACGGGTTGCTTTTCCTCAGCTCGGGTTTCGACCGCGCGTCCTTCTACGCCATCAAGCCCGAAGGCGCCGCGGGCGACGCCACGGCTACGAACGTCGTCTGGTCGCTCGCCAAAGCCGCGCCGAAAACGCCATCCGCCGTCGTCGTCGGCGATGAAGTGTATTTCATTTCCGATAACGGAATCGCCACCTGCGCCAACGCCACCACGGGTGAGGTCTATTGGAGCGAACGGCTCGGCGGCGATTTTTCTTCGTCGCCAGTCGCCGTCGATGACCGCATCTATTTTCAAAACGAGAACGGTGTGGGCTATGTCGTGAAAGCCGGCAAGACTTTCGAAGTGCTCGCGACGAACGACCTCGGCGAACACTCCCTCGCCTCCTACGCCGTAGCCGACGGCGCCCTCTACATTCGCACCGAATCGCACCTCTGGAAGATCGCCCGCTGAGTGAGTGCGGAATTCGGAGTGCGGAATGTGGAATTTGCCGGCGAAGACCGGCAACTAACCCACAGCTTCCAATCCCGATAGCGCGCCGGTACTGGTGCCGAATTTTTCGACGGGCAGCCCGAGGCGCTGCAGCATGGTGACATAGAGATTCGAAAGCGGCGGAGCGTCGGGACCGTCGAAGGCCAGATGTTGGCCGTGTTTGAAGCCGCCACCGGCGAGAAGGATGGGAAGATTCCTCGTCGAGTGATTGGCGGCATTGCCGAGATTGCTGCTGAAAAGAAGCATGGTGTGGTCGAGCAAACTGGCGCCCTGCTCCTCGGTAGCCTTCAGCTTGGCGAGCAATTCGTAGACGGTCTTCATCTCTTCCATCTCGATCTTGCTCAACTGCTCGATTTTATTGGGATCCTGACCGTGATGCGAAAGATCGTGGTGTCCCATGGTTACACCGGGAACGGGCGGCGCACTGCTCGTGCCCAGTAGTAACATTGTCACCAGACGCGTCGAATCGGTCTGCAAGGCCAGGTGTGTGAGATCGAACATGAGGCGGGTTTTGCCGATGATGTCCGAGGGGTTCGTGTTGTTCTGCGGCGGCTTCGCGTCCACTTTCGGTTTCGGTTTCTTCGACCATTGCTCCGTCACCGCCATGCGCTGTTCGAGTTCGCGGACACTCGTGAAATATTCGTCCATCTTGTCGCGGTCGCGCGTGCCGAGCTGCGGTTCGAGCTTTTTCGCCTGGTCGCGCACGGTATCGAGAATGCTCTGGCCATTGCGCAGACGGCGGGCCTGCGCCTCGACCTCACCGGGGCGTCCTTCGAGAAAGAGCCGGGTGAAAACCGACGCGGGATAAAGGTCCGACGGCACCAGTGCACCGCTGCGCGTCCACGAAAGACCAAATCCTTCACAGGCCAGAGAGAGGGTTGGGACGCGAGTTTCCCCGCCGATGAATTCGGCGGCAAATTGGTCGAGCGAGATGCTATTGCGGAATCCTCCACGCACTTCCGGATGTTTCGCCGCGGTGAGGAAGCTATAGAGCGAATCATGGCTCGAACCAATGTCGGGATGCGCGAGGCCGGAGAGGACGCTGAAATCGTTCCGGAAATCCTTCAGAGGTTCGAGATATCGCGAGAGCTGGTAATCCTTGCCATTCTGTTCCGGGAAGAAGTAAGGCGCGTAGATACCCAGCGGAGTACACACGCACACCATGCGCCGGATTGGTTTCGCGGTTGCGGCGGCGCGCCCACGCGGCTGGAAGTAATCGAGCAGAGGAAGCGCGAGGGTGACGCCGGTAGCGCGGAGGAAATGGCGACGGGTGATGCGGTGCATGGCAGTAATCAGTAATCAGGGGGCAGTAATCAGTATTCCGCTGCGGGAATCTCTGGTGAATGCGGGATGGGGAAATGGTTTGGACTGACTGCCGGTCACAGATCGTCAGCAAGCGGCAGATACGGTGGATCTTCTCGGAGAAGGTAGTCGTGCGCGGCGAAGGACTCTGCCTTTTGGATCATCGAGCCAAGCATCCGACCGATCTCCTCACACAGAGACAGGAGCTGTTCCGCCTCGGCGGGGAGTAGGTATTCACAGTCAGCCGCTTCCGTGAGCCAATGCTGGGTTTCCAGTTGCTCGCCGTCAGCATCGGTGAGCTTGCTGACAAAATGTTTCGGATAAACCCGTTTCGCCCACGCCTCTGCTATCTGCGCACCGATGGCCCGCGATGATCGGCGCAACTGATCCGTCAACGCGTAGACCTCTTCTTTCGGAAACGTCTTTGATAACGAAAAGACATCCTTAGCCAGTGTGCGCTGACGACGATAAACCTCCAAATCCCGAAAATTGCTAACGTAATTGAGCCTAGCTTTCGAGTTCATAAGGCGCTCCGCAAATACTGATTACTTAAAAATACTGATTACCGATTACTTGGTTGGTAGTCACTTCGTTTGAAATAAATCACTCGCCACGATGGCCTCGACCAACGATCGGAATCCGTAGTTCTTCGTCCGGATTTGCGCGACGATGGCGTCGACTTTGGGGCGGTCGGCGCGCTCGGGGGGGCCGCCGGTGGCGTAAGTCAGGAGCTTGATGGTGAGAGCGCGGGCGATCTGGTCCTTGTCGGTGAGAAGCAGTTGTTTGAACTCGTCGATATCCTTGAAGGAGCGGCCATCGGCGAGCGTGTCCGCGGAATCGACTTTCAGGCCAACGAGATAGGACATCTTCCGGCCATCGACAAAGACCGGCTTGCCATTTCCGCTGCTCCGATAGTTATCCCGCCAGCCGCCGATGACGTCGAAGTTTTCCAGGGCGAAACCCGCGGGATCGATCTTTGCGTGACAGCCGGCGCACATTTCGACGGTCCGATGCTTGGCGAGCTGCTGGCGGATGGTCGTGGCGCCCCGAATGTCCGGGACGAGGGCGGCGACATTCGGCGGCGGACGAGGTGGCGGTGTGCCGAGGATTCGGTCCAGCACCCAGGCGCCGCGCAACACGGGCGAGGTATTGGTCCCATTGGCGGTGACCTTCAACACGCTGGCCATCGTGAGCACGCCGCCACGATGACTCCCCGGCGGCAGTGGCACCTTGCGAAATTCCCAGCCGTCCACGCCGGGAATGCCGTAATGCCTGGCGAGCCGGCCATTGAGCATGCTGAAGTCGGAGGCGATGAAATTGGTCAGGCTCAGATCGTTCTTCAGCACTTCATCGAAAAAGAGCTGGGTTTCGCGAATCATCGATTCCTTCAGCATGTCATCGAAGTCGGGATAAAGAATGTGACTCGGCATCGTGAAATCGATATCGCGCAAGCCGAGCCATTGGCCGGTGAAGTTTTCCGTAAAGGCGGAAGCTTTCGGGCTCTGTAACATCCGTTCCACCTGGGTCCGGAGATTCGCCGGTTCGTGAAGGTGGCCGGATTCGGCGGCCGCGAGCAGCTCGTCGTCGGGCATCGAACTCCACAGGAAATAGGAGAGGCGGCTGGCCAGGGCAAAGTCGTCGAGCCGGCCTGGCTTTTCGCGGAGGAACAGAAAATCGGGCGCGGTCATTACCGCGGTAAGTCCGACGCGAACCGCTTGCTCGAAGGTCTGCTTCTCCTGCAATGCGTTGGCGACGAGCGCGGCATAGGGCTGCACATCCGCGTCGGTCACCGGGCGGCGGAAGGCGCGAGGCATGAACCGCCGCAAAATGCGATCGGCATCCGCCTGCGGATTTTGCGAAATCACTTCGACACGATCGCGGGAATTGGAGCCCGGCGCCGGTCCTTGGGGAAGATCGCCGAAAATGCGCCGGTGGCTGGCGGGCGGCCACAGGTCGTTGATCGGTCCTTCCACCTCGACCCAATCGATGACGAGGCCGGGCTCGGTCCACGCCTCGGCGCCCACCTTGTTCACCGTCTGCGATGAAGCCAACCCATAGGGCAGGATGGATATGGTCGTCTTCGGCTCCATGTAATCGACGAACTCGATACGCTGGGGTTGATCGGCGGGCGCATCGAAATAACTCACGAGATGTCCCTTCGCGCCGCCCATGCCGCCGGAGCCGGACCAGACCCGGAAGGTCACCGGTTTGCCGGCGCTCTGCACCGCCGATGCGGACATGCGAAAGCGATAGTAGCCGCGCTCGGTAGGATAGAATGGAGAGAGCGAGACGGCCTGCCACGGAGACGAAGAAAGGAGCACCACGCTTTCTCCCTCCGACTTGCGGAAGACATTCTCCCCCGGGCTTTTCACCTGGTGCGTTTCCTTCAAGCTGTAGTGCTTGTGAATGGCGGCCGGCGGCTGGGCGCGATTGACGATCGCCTGGTTCAGCGCCGCGTCCGCCGCTTCCAGATAGCGCTCGAGCAGGAAGGAGGACGTGTGCAAGGCGTCGCCCACATTGTCGAATCCGTCGGCCGAGGTATCGAGCGGGAGAATGTCGCGCAGGCTGGTGTTGACTCCCAACAAATCCCGCACGGTGTTTTCGTACTCGGCGCGGTTCAACCGGCGCAGGACGACGCGGCCCTGGGCGACACGCCGTTGTGCATCCGCCGAACCCACACGCGACGCAATCCAATCCGTCAATGTGTGCGTTTCCTGCTCCGAAGGGCGCGGCTTCGCTTTCGGCGGCATTTCACCCGCCTCCAACTTTTCGAGCACGCTCTGCCAACGGTCACGGACCGCGGCGTCGGAAAAATCGGCGCCGAGTTCCTCGACGCGCCAGTCTCCCTTTGGCTTGTCGCCGCTGTGACATTTCGCGCAGTACTGATCGAAGAGCGGACGAAATTGATCGCCATACGATTTCTGCGTCGCGGTCGCAGCCGGCGCAGCGACGATCAACCCAGGCCCCATCCACGCAACGACGACGGCTCCCGCCCATCGCACGGTGAATTTGGCGGCAGGGATCGTCTTGGGGAGAGATGGCCGGAAGCGGGCCATGGCAGGGATCATGGCATGAAAGGCACTGGCCTCCAAGTCTTTGCTCGGGAGGGCCGCCAGAGAGGGGCGATCTCCAGATCGCCCGCCGTTGACGGAAATTCCCTGCGGTGACAAAGCCGCCTTTTTCTGTCACGCATAGTCGTTCCATGCGCATTCTTCCCCTCGCACTCCTTTTTGCCTCGGTGTCCACCATTTGGGCAGCCGACGTCGAACCCGCCAAAATCACCCATTCCATGTTCATCGCTGGAAGCCAGACGGCGATCCTCTCCGGCGACGGCAAAGTGATCTGGCAATATCCCGCCGCGACGCGGGACGGCTTTGTCCTGCCCAACGGTAACCTGCTCCTCGCCGTTTCGAAAAACGCGCAATACCCCGGCGGTGCCGTCGTCGAATTGACTCGCGAAAACAAGGTACTCTTCGAGTTCAAGGGCACACAATCCGAGGTCAACACCGCGCAGCTTTTGCCGAGTGGCAACATCATGCTCACCGAGGCCGGAGTCAACCCGCGCATCCTGGAGATCGACCCCGCGGGGAAGATCGTCGTCGAGGTGCCCCTCCAATGCCAGAACACGAATCCTCACATGGAAAGCCGCATGGCGCGCAAGTTATCCGACGGCAACTATCTCGTGCCCCAACTCCTCGACCGCGTGGTCCGCGAATACACACATGAGGGCAAGATCGCGTGGGAATACAAGACGCCGGACGATTTGAAAGAGGATTGGCCCTTCACGGCCATCCGCCTCCCGAATGGCCACACCCTGATCGATCTCACCCACTCCAATACCGTGGTGGAAGTCGATCACGACGGAAAGGAAGTCTGGCGGCTGGCCAACAGTGATTTGCCGTCGCCGCTGCTCAAAGACCCCTGCGGTGCGCAGCGCCTGCCCAACGGAAACACCGTCATCACCAGCTATGGTGCCGGCGATCAGACGGTGAAAATGCTCGAGGTCACTCCCGACAAGAAAATCGTCTGGACCTACGAGCGTGAACAAAAGGGCGGCATCCACGAGTTTCAAATCCTCGATACCAATGGCGTCCCGCTGGAAGGCGCCCCGATGAAGTGAAGGTTCGGGTAACTTCTCCCCGGTGATGGTGAACAAGATTCTGAACCTGGCTGCCGTAGTCAGCGCCTGTCTCGCATTGGCTGCGGCTCTTCACGGGCAGCATACGGAAAAAACCAACGACGACAAGAATGCGCCCGATCCGGCATTGGATATCAGTCCCGAGGAAGCGGCCGCGAACCAGAATTATCAGCAGCCTTATCGCCCCCAGTTTCATTATACGCCCATTCAAGGTTTTGTTGGTGATGCCACCGGGTTGATTTACAGCGACGGGACTTATCATTTGTTCTATATGTCGGACAAATGGGAGCGGCGGAAAAATCGGCATAAGTGCTGGGGACACGCCACCAGCCGGGATTTGCTCCACTGGACGGAAGAGGCCTCCATTCTCGATCCAGTTTTGGATCACAAACCGGGCAGCGGCAGCGGGATCGTCGATGCGGACAATGTCCTGGGACTGGCCCAAGGCAACGGGAAGACTTTGGCTGTTTTTTACACGGATTACCAAACGGGCAGTTGCATCATTTACAGCGTGGATGGCGGGAAGATGTGGATTCGTCATCCGCGCAATCCCGTTTTGCCGCGCATCGGTAAACAGGATCGCGATCCGACAGTGTTCTGGTATGGACCGGCTCGGGAATGGCGCATGGTTCGTCACTCCGAACCCTTCGACGGGATTGCCGGTAAAACCGGCTTCGCCTTTTTTGCTTCCACCAACTTATTGGATTGGAAATATCTCAGTGAGGTCGATGGCTACAACGAATGTCCGGATATCTTTGAATTGCCGGTGGACGGTAACTCCAATGACCGGAAATGGGTGCTGATGGATGCCGGATATAACTACCGAGTCGGCCAGTTTGACGGCACCCGTTTTGTCTCGGAATCGGAGAAGTTGAAGGCGGACGCCGCTGCTTCCCGGT
This sequence comes from Chthoniobacter sp., assembly GCA_036501065.1. GTDB lineage: Bacteria > Verrucomicrobiota > Verrucomicrobiia > Chthoniobacterales > Chthoniobacteraceae > Chthoniobacter. The sequence goes on from DASYAY010000058.1 coordinate 98,502, forward strand.
ATCTGTATGCACCGCAAACTTGGAAGCGGTCGCGGACCGGTGATCTGCCGCTCCAGCAAATGGGATTTATGTCCTACCCCAAAAAGCCGGCGGAGATGCCGACGCGCTTGACCTGGCAGAACCAGATGGCCTTTCCGGTGGAACTCAGCTTGAAGAGATTTCCCGCTGGAATTCGGCTCTGCCGCGAACCGATCCCGGCCATTCAAAAGCTCTACGAAGATAGCAAGTCATGGGATGCCTTCACCTTGAAACCGGGCGATAATCCGCTGGCAAATCTTCAGGGGGAGCAATTGGACATTCGGGCGGAATTCGACCTCGCCGGCGCCTCGGCCATCAACCTGAACATTCGCGGACAGACCTTGCACTATTCCGTACCCGAGGCGGTGGTGAGTTTGGCCGGTACCAAGGCGGCGGTTTCCCTGGCGGAAAACCATTTGCGCCTGCGTGTGCTGGTGGACCGTTCATCCATTGAAGTATTTGCCAATGGCGGTCAGGTCTCCATTTCCCGCGTCTTCTTTTTTGATCCGGCAGAAAAGCATTTCAGCCTGACGTGCGAAGGGGGTGACTTGAAAGTGACGTCGCTGACGATCAGTCACGTTGGTTCCATTTGGGCGAAAAACGACGCGCCAGCCGCCGCCCAATAGACCCTTATTGCGGATTCGAGATCGTTGACAGAGGAGCCGCGGGTGCGTCCACGGCATCGCCTCGATGATCGGGAGCCAGGTGATCGATCGGGACTTCGCAGACGAGGACCGTGCCTTGACCGGGTTCCGATTTCACCGCGAGGTGAGCCGCAATCAGGTTCGCTCGATAGCGCATGGTATGCCATCCCATTCCTTCCGGCCGCTGTTGAAAAGCGGAACCACACCCATCGTCAGTGACTGTCAGGACCAATTGTCTGGCCTGCTGCCGCAAGGCGATTTCGATGCGCGTCGCGTTGGCGTGCCTCAGAGCATTGCTGAGAGCTTCCTGGGCGATCCGATAGACGTGCTGGGGAATCTTGGAGTCCGTGACCGGAATATCATGGTCGCTCGAAACTTCGATGCTTCCGCCAAACAAATGGGACATGGTGGTCGCCAGTTCCTGCAGAGCGAGCGGCAGAGTCTCCGCGGAGAGCGAAACAGGGTAGATGCCACGAGCCATGTTGCGCGCTTCCAGGGTGGCATTCGACAAATGCTTTTGCAGTTGCGTCGCGGCATCGGTTCGGGGCGAACCGTCCGCTTCCAAATCGATTCGCAAGCACTGCGCCGCACAGTCGAGAGCGGCCAAAGTCTGGCAGAGACTGTCATGCAGATCGTGGCCGATTTTCTGCCGCTCCAGTTCGGCCGCGCGCACCACCTCCAGTTCCAGGGCCTGCGAATGTTTGAAGGCCTTGAACCGACGCTCTGCTTCCTGTCGGTACTGACGAAAAGCGATCCCGCATCCCGCGGCAAAAAAGAGCCCACCCGTGCGATTGAATGCGGTCCAGAAATACCGCCCAAGCCCGTAGGTGTGAATACTGTCGACGCGCGCAATCATCGCGACGATGGCGGCGACGAGCGTGAAGCCGATGGCAACCCTCCGCGGAAAATAAACCGCCACAATGTAAACGGGCAGGCAGTAAAAAATCAGCATCGTGCCCCGCCAGGCGGGAAGCGCGTTGATGGCCGCGACCACGGCTAGAAAGACCACCGCTTGCGCCATCAGCCAGTGCCGGGGTTGTTGCCCGAGTCGTTCGAAGATGTTCATTCCCGTGGTGCCGCTTTCATGACGAAGCCCTGGCGGGATTGCCGCGCCCGGAGTTGGCGATTGGGGCGGGCAGAGTGGCAGGAGGATTCTTCATGAATGATAGGGACCGTGGAAGAGCCCGGGAAGGGCGGCGTTTTTTCCACACGGTGATAAACGGCGCATTCGGTGTGAATCGTCTAGATCGCACCGTTCTTGGGAGCAAAAATCGTCTCCCGACGCAAGGTCTCTGCGGCCAATTGTCCGAAAAGGAATATCTAGCCTGCAATTCTTGGCATGTAGGTAGCGTCAGCAGTGACTCGAAAGTAGCGGTAAAAGCTACTTTGCTTTTTACCCAGATCGGCTTCGTTCGCCCACAACACTGGCGTGAAAAAAATCGACGCTCATTCATCACCATAGGAGGTGCCTATGGTAATGAGAGGAAATGAGTATTTCCGCCAATCGTTCCCAATATGCTCTGATCATGGTCCATTCCCAAGTCGTTTTGCCTGCTCGCGACCGTCGCCACCCCTGGCGGCTGTCCGGTCGCTGACTCACCAGAATTTCCAGCGCAGCGTGGCTCACACTGACCCAGGGTCCACAGAATCAACCGACCAACGGAGAAATCTCATGTCCACCGAATCGAAATGCCCGTTCCATCACACCGCCGGCGGCGGCACCACCAACCACGACTGGTGGCCGAACCAGTTGAAGGTCGACCTCCTCACTCAACATTCCTCGAAGTCCGATCCGATGGACCAGGGCTTCAACTATGCGGAAGAGTTCAAGACCCTCGACCTGGCGGCCGTGAAGAAAGATCTCGCCGCGCTCATGACCGACTCGCAGGACTGGTGGCCGGCAGATTTCGGCCACTACGGTCCGCTCTTCATCCGCATGGCCTGGCACAGCGCCGGCACTTACCGCACCGGCGACGGGCGCGGCGGCGGGGGCAGGGGACAGCAGCGCTTCGCCCCGCTCAATAGCTGGCCCGACAACGTCAGCCTGGACAAGGCGCGTCGTCTCCTCTGGCCGATCAAGCAGAAGTACGGCCGGAAGATTTCCTGGGCGGACCTCATGATCCTCACCGGTAACATTGCCCTCGAAACGATGGGCTTCAAGACGTTCGGATTCGCCGGCGGTCGCGAGGATAGCTGGGAACCCGATCACGATGTCTATTGGGGCCGCGAGACGATCTGGCTGGGCGGTGACATCCGCTACAAGCAGGGCTCGGAGGGCGTGGAAAAGGACACCGCCGTGCTTTCCGCCGACGAGCGCGGCGACGGCAGCGTCCACAGCCGCAACCTGGAGAATCCGCTCGCCGCCGTGCAGATGGGCTTGATCTATGTGAACCCCGAAGGTCCGGACGGAAATCCCGATCCGATGGCCGCCGCCAGGGACATTCGCGATACCTTCGGCCGCATGGCCATGAATGATGAGGAAACCGTCGCCTTGATTGCCGGCGGCCATACCTTCGGCAAGACCCACGGAGCCGGTCCCGCGTCCAACGTGGCTCACGAACCCGAAGCCGCCGGGCTCGAAGCGCAGGGGCTCGGCTGGCAGAACAGCTTTGGCTCGGGCCGGGGCGGCGATACGATCACCAGCGGCCTCGAAGTCACCTGGACGACCACGCCCACGAAGTGGGGCAACGGATTTTTCGACAGCCTCTTCGGCTACGACTGGGAACTCACGAAGAGCCCGGCCGGCGCCAACCAATGGAAGCCGAAGAATGGCGCCGGCGCCGGCACGGTGCCGCATGCCCATGATTCCGCGCAGCGGATCGCGCCGGCCATGCTCACCACGGATCTCGCCCTGCGGTTCGATCCGGCCTACGAAAAAATTTCGCGCCGTTTCAAGGATCATCCGGATCAATTCGCCGACGCCTTCGCCCGCGCTTGGTTCAAGCTCACCCACCGCGACATGGGTCCGCGGTCGCGCTATCTCGGGCCGGACGTTCCCGCGGAAGAACTCCTCTGGCAGGATCCCATTCCCGCGGTCAATCACCCGTTGATCGATGCGCAGGACGTCGCTGCGCTCAAAGGCAAAATCCTCGCTTCCGGTCTGTCTGTCTCGGAATTGGTTTCCACCGCGTGGGCCGCGGCATCCACCTTCCGCGGTTCGGATAAGCGTGGCGGCGCCAACGGCGGGCGCCTTCGCCTCGCACCGCAAAAAGACTGGGCGGTCAACCAACCGGCGCAATTGGCCAAAGTTCTCAAGACGCTGGAAGGAATCCAGGGCGAGTTCAATGGCGCGCAAACCGGCGGCAAAAAGGTTTCGCTCGCTGATCTCATCGTGCTGGCGGGCTGCGCCGGCGTCGAAAAGGCGGCGAAAAATGCCGGACAGGACGTCTCCGTTCCCTTCGCACCGGGACGCACCGACGCCTCGGCGGAGCAGACCGACGTGGAGTCCTTCGCCGTCCTCGAACCCATCGCCGATGGCTTCCGCAATTACCTCAAAGGCAGTTATGCCATCCCGGCGGAAGCGCTCCTCATCGACAAGGCGCAATTACTCACTCTAACTGCTCCCGAAATGACGGTCCTCGTAGGCGGCTTGCGTGCCCTGAATGCAAATGTCGGCCAGCTCCCGCACGGTGTCTTCACCAAGCGTCCGGAAACGTTGACCAATGACTTCTTCGTGAACCTGCTCGACATGGGCACGGAGTGGAAGGTTGCTTCGAAGGACGCCAATGTCTTTGAAGGCCGCGATCGCAAAACGGGTGAACTCAAATGGACCGGCACCCGTGTCGATCTTGTCTTCGGCTCCAACTCCGTGCTCCGCGCCCTCGCGGAAGTCTACGGAAGCTCGGATGCGCAGAAGAAGTTTGTCCAGGACTTTGTCGCCGTCTGGAACAAAGTCATGAACCTGGATCGATTCGACCTGACGGCCAAACCATAGTCCCGCCGGCCATTCTCACTGGAGACCCGCCCGAAGCGATCTTCGGGCGGGCTCCCAGCGGAGTTATCCAATAGATAGCTCGTCCCCAAGCTCCAGCGCTCCAGCCAGCGGCAGATTATCCTGCGCAAAAAGTTCGAGCCTCTGCACGGCTAAGTGGTGTCAGACAAGCTTCTTAACTAACTTCGAGGCTTGCACCAGCCTCGTCCCGAAGGGACTTCCCGAAAATAGCCCAGCGCTTTAGCGCTGGGAAATCTCGAAAAAAGCCGACCAGTCCCGGAGGGAGGCAGAACTTATATGAGAAACTTACCTGACACTACAGGAGAGCAATTCTCGAAGGTAATTTCCGTTACTCGGTGCGAGTTGCTTTCGTAGAAGAGCGCGAAGCGAAGTAGGAGCGGCTTCCAGCCGCTTGTCGTAGAACGATGAGCGGCAGGATGCCGCTCCTACTTCGGTTGCGGCTTCACCGCATCCTTGAACGGCGCGGCGCCGCAAGTAGCGGAAAGCACGATGGAAGCGGGAGCCCTTGGCGCTTTTCGCCTCACGGAGAGTACTTTGTCTACCGGAGGGAAACCGGCTTCAGTGCTTCCGCCTGCCTTTCCCGCCTGGCCCGAGAAACAACCCACACTCCCGCCGGCGGCGAGTGATCGCCGCAAGGTTTTCATCCGAGGAACAAGGGCCGGCGAAAATTATGCACGATGTAGGATCCACCGGGAATACCAGCCGTTCGACCGTCGCCCGCCGGGCAACCTCGGAGCGTCACTTCGATCACGAAACTGCCGGTCTTCCGGTCGAGCTCACTGCGCAGCGCTTGGAGAGTGTCGTCTCGGAGTTGGTTGCCCGGCAAGCCGAGGCCATCGTGGAGACGATTTCCGCGCGGATTCTCCAGCGCTTCTTTACCGAGATTCGAGCCCGCGAGAGGTCTGCTCCGGCGGTGATCCTCGTGGACAGCGATCCTATCGAGAAAATCCCCATGGCCACTCGCGCGGTCACGGCTTTGCATCGCATCGAGGTGAAAACCGTGGGCCAGCTCACCGCGCTCCGCGAGGACGACTTGCGCAAAGTCCGGTCGATCGGCGAAGGGTCGGTCACTCAGTTGGTCCGCATCCTCGCCCTTTATGGTCGACGCCTCGCCGCTTGATCGTCCGGCATAGCTTCGTTCCTCATCGAGCCGAAAGGCTGGCTCGAAACGCCCTGGTGTGATAGATGGCGGGCAAAGTTCGCTTCCCCATGAAACTTGCCCGCCTGTCTTTTCTCCTCTTTTTCGCATTCGGGTCGTTCGCCATTGGGCAAAACGCCCCGACCGCAACCGACCCTCAGGAACTCATTGCCATGCGTGGCGAGTTTCTGCGAGCCATGGCGCGGGCCGGGGTTCAGCCGCTTTCGGCCTACCTGCACGAACTCGAGTTGTTCAAGCAGCAGGTCGTGCGCGAGGGAAAATCCGCGGCTGTTATTGCCGTCGATGCCGAAATCAAGAGCATCCAGGATCAATTGGTTTCCGCCCAGTCGACGGCCAGCCTGGCGAATACCGCCCCGGCGCAGATCCAAATTGAAAGCGCCGTCTACGGGGATGCAAAAACGAAGCGCGTGAAAGATGTGGTCGCCGCCGTCCAGAGCGCTGTCGATTCGGGCGCCACGATTGTCGTCAATAGCCGGAGTCTCGGCGGACCCGACCCGGCGCCGGGAACGGACAAATTCCTGGTCGTCAGTTACCGCGTGAATGGAGTCCGGAAGCAGAAGACATTCAAGGAGCGGTCGAGTGTGATTCTGAAGCAGGAATTGCGGTAGCCTCCGTCGGATGTGGGCGAGGGGAGAAATCGCCCAGATAACATTTCCCAGCGGCGCTAGTGTATCTTCGATTGAGTTAGTCGCGCGATCGAAAGCGCCAGCGCCGAAAAGCCAATGCTGTCTTCCTGAGCGGAGCGGGGAAGCACGGGCGAAGTCGAAGGACCTCCAATTTTCGCGGGTTTCTGGGCGGAGCGGTGGGCGTTCCCTTTTTTCGGTGCCTCTTCTACTGCCGGATGGGTAAAGAAGAAGGATATTGGAGGTCCTTCGACTTCAGTCAGTCGCCGGAAGCTCCCTCCTTGCGCTCAGGATGACAGAGTTTTGTATTCGGCGCTGCTGCTCTTTGCAGTGTGCCTCACATTGATGAGAAACCGTTCTAATGCGCAGGCCCCGCCCCGAACTTCGTTTTCTTGCACAGCCAGACCAGAACCGCGGCCGCGGCGATGCTCGCCGTCATGATGATGAAGGCATCGTTGAAGGCCATGATGAACGCTTCCCGGCTGACCACCGCCTTGAGCGCGCCCAGCGCTTGATGCAGGGCCGTCACGGAGTCCGCGCCTTTCGTCATGAATTCCTGTTGCATGGCATTCAGCCGTTGCTGAGTGGCTGGATTGTAAATGGTGATGTCCTCGCCGATCCGCCAGTCGTGAAATTGTTCCCGCCGCGTCACCACCGTGGAGAGAATCGCGATCCCGACCGAGCCGCCGAGATTCCGCAGAATGTTGAAGATAGCCGAAGCGTCGCCGGCATCTTTCTTCGCGATCGTCGCCGTGGCCAGGCCGAGGATCGGAACAATCGTAAAGGGTTGTCCCAAAGCACGGACGATATTGGCGATGATCAATTGGTCGCGCGCATAGAGAAAGTCCATGTAGGAATTCATGAAGCAACTGTACCCGAAGAGCACGCAGCCAAAGGAAACGAGCAGGCGGATGTCAAATTTGCGGCTGAGGATGGGAAGCAGCGGAAAGATGAGCAGTTGCGGCAGGCCCGTCCAAATGAGCACTTCGCCGATCTGCAGCGGGCTGTAGCCCTGAACTTCGCCGAGGTACAGCGGGACGACGTAAATCGAGCCATAGAGCCCGAGCCCAAGGGCAAACCCAATGACGGAAGCGATGGAGAGATTGCGGCAGGCGAGCAGCCGCAAATTGACGAACGGTCGGGCGCGGCAGATTTCAGTGAGGATGAAAGCGGGGACGAAAATTGCCGCGAGGATTCCGCAGGAGAAAATGAGATTGTTCCCAAACCAATCCTTGCGCTGTCCCTCCTCGAGCATGGTGACCAGCGAACCGAGGCCGATGGCCATGAACAAGACGCCCCACCAGTCGCCGCGCGGTAACTCTTCGAGTTTCAACGGTTCCGGATCGATCGCGAACCAGACGGCGACAAACATGACCGCGCCGGGAATGAAGTTGATGTAGAAATTCCACTCCCAACCGAAACGATCCGTCAGCCATCCGCCAATCGCCGGACCGATCGATGGAGCCAGGGTCGCGGTCATCCCGAAGAGTGCCTGGCCCACCGGGTGAAGATTCCGCGGTAACCTCGATAACATCACGGTCAGCGCCATGGGAATGAAAACACCTCCGGTAAATCCCTGGCCGGCGCGAAAGACAATCATCTGGCCCAGCGTGTGGGAGACGCCGCACATCGCGGAAAAGAAGAGGAAAAGAACGACGTTTCCGAGGAGATACCAGCGAACGGTAAATACCCGGGACAACCATGCGGTGAGCGGAATGGTGATGATCTCACCAATCAGATAGGCGGTCGAGATCCACGAGCCTTCGTCCGGCGTGGCTGCGATCCCGCCGGAGATATCGCGCAGCGAGGAGTTGGTAATCTGAATATCGAGCACGGCCATGAAGGCTCCGAGCATCGTGCCGATGACGGCGATCCATTGCCTCAAATCGGCTTTGGAATGCGCCTCAGCCATGGGTCAGTGCCAGCCTCCGCCGAGCGCTTTCACCAATTGAACGGTCGATTGCATCCGCTGGCCGGCGAGTTGCGCCGTGAGGCGCTCGTCGGCCAGAGCGGTGCGTTCCGCGTCGAGCACATCGAGAAAGTTGACCTGGCCTTTGGCGTACTGCTGGCGGGCCAGGAGCAGCGAGCGTTGCGCGGCCGCTAGGGCGCGTTCGTCGGCTTCCGCCTGGCCGGCAAGTTGATGCAAGTCGTCCAAGGCATTCTCGACATCCTGAAACGCCGTCAACACCTGCCCTCGATAACGTCCCACCGCTTCGTCGTAGCGCGCGTGGGCCGCTTTTAAATTTGCGATATTTTTTCCACCTTCGAAAATCGGAAGGGTGATCGATGGGCCGAGCGTCCAAATCCGGCTCTGCCAATTGAAAAGCAACCGGATGTCGGCGCTCTCGAAGCCGCCTTCCCCAGTCAGCCGGATCACCGGGAAGAAGGCCGCTTTGGCCACGCCGATTTGCGCGTTGGCCGAAGCCAGTTGGCGCTCGGCTTCCGCGACATCCGGCCGGCGCTCCAGCAGCTTGCTGGGCAGGGAGGTCGGCACCCGGGGCGGAGCGTTCTTCGTCGAGAGAGGGTGAGTGGAAAGGTGGACAAGGCTGGCCGGCCGGCCAACGAGCGTCCCGATCGCGTTCTCGACCTCCCCGCGCGTGCGCTGGACGGCAAACAAGTCCGATTCGTCAGAGGCAAGGTCCGCCTTGGCGCGCGTCACATCCAACTCACTCGTCAGGCCGGCCTCGAGCCGTTCTTCCGAGATGCGCAAGGCTTCGCGCCGGTCGGCAAGCGCCCGATTCAAAATCGCGATCTCGGCGTCCAGGCTGCGCAGGGCAAAGTAATTGACCGCGACATTGGCCGCCACGCTCAACGCGACGTTCTGATAGTCTTTCTCGATCGCCTCGCGTTGCGCCCGATAACTCTCGTAATTGCGCCGCAACCTGCCGAAGAGATCGAGTTCCCAGGAAAGCTCGAGAGGCGCGCGAAAGAGACTGTAAGTGGTCGAGAGCGGCTGTTCGGCGAGGACCAGGGGTGCGCTCCCGCTGCTCGCGGCGGAAGGCGCCTTCATTCCCGGCACCGCCGGGGTCGCACCCGCTGCCGCACCCGCCCCGCCAAACGGATTCGAACCCACCAATTCGCCCAACTGCTTCGGTCCGGTATTGGTCGTGCGCTGCCGGACGGCCGATCCGGCAAAAGTCACGTCCGGATAAAATTGCGACGCGGCCACGCGATCCAGCGCCCGCGCTTCGACGACCCGCCCGGCGGCGACCCGCACATCCGGATTCGCCGCGCCGGCCTGGTTTTCGAGTTCGTTCAATTCCGGCTCGTGAAAGATCGTCCACCAGGCTCCGCGCGCCTGCGCATCGGCCGGTTCGGCGACCTTCCAATTTCCCGTGGCCTCGTCACCATTCTTGAACTTCGCCGGCGCCGTCGATTCCTCCGCCGGCGGCCCATGATAGTTGGGACCCACGGTACAGCCCGCGAGCCAGGCTGCGATGATCCCTCCGCAGGCGGCGCGCTTCGATTTCATTTGCCCGATTCAGCGTCGCGGTTCTGCTTTTCTTCGCGCTGTTCGCGCTTTGGCTCGGCGCGGTTGTCGCGCAAGCTTCGTAAGTCGATGGACGATTCGACGGAAAGTCCGGGCACGATCTTATCCAGATAGTCGCGGATGCTATTCGGATCGAACACTATCTTTACCGGGACGCGCTGGACGATCTTGGTGAAGTTACCCGTGGCGTTATCGGGTGGCAGTAGCGAGAAAGTGGCTCCGCTGCCCTCCTGAAGACTGTCCACGCTGCCATAGAAGGTCTTCCCCGGCAGCGCATCGATGCGAATATCCACGCGCTGGCCGACTTTCAGGCGGTCGAGTTGCGTTTCTTTCAAATTGGCCAGGACCCAGATATTCTCCGGAACGATCGCCATCAATGCCTGGCCGGGCTGCAGTCGCTGACCCTCCTCGACCGTTTTCTTGGAAACTCGTCCGGCGACCGGTGCATGGATGTTACAATAAGAGAGTTGTAACTCCCCATCTTTGATTTGCGTTTCCGCCACCGCGACGTTCGCCTCGGCGACCTGCTGATCGCCTTCCGACGCCTTCACGTTGGCTGCCGCGGCCTCGAGTTGAGCAGTGGCACTGGCCACGTTGGCCTGATTTGCCTCGAGGACACTCCGCGCGCTGTCGTAGGAGGCGGTGGCCGCGTCCACGTCGGCCTTGGAAACCGCCTTGAGATCTTTCGTGAAAAGGCCCGCGATGCGATCGTAATCGGCCTGCGCCTTTTCAAGTTGAGCCTTGGCTTGGGAGACTTGGGCTTTGGCTTGCAGCACCTGGGCTTGCGCCGCCGACTGCTGCGCGCGTGTCTGGGCAACCTTCGCCAGGGATTGCGTCGCCTGCGCTTGCGCCTGCTGGAGACTGGCCCGCGCCTTTTCCAGGGCGACCTCATTGTCCCGGGGGTCCAACTGCACCAATACGTCGTTCGTCTTCACGAACTGATTGTCATCCACCAAAACCTTCTCCACCGTCCCCGCGATCCGCGCGCTGATCGGATGCACATGACCCGTCGTGTAGGCATCGTCGGTGGTCACATAATTGCGCGCGTGGAGCCAAAGGAGAATGCCCCCGATGATCAGGATCAGGACGATGGCTCCGCCGATGAAGATCGCCTTCTTCGAAGGCCGATACCCCTTGGCCCCCTTTTTGCCTCCCTCTTTTCCCGAGGTTTCCCCGTCATCCTCCGCCGGCAGATCGTCCGCATCTTCCTCCTGCTCTTGATCATGCGGTTCATCGTGTTGCGGCCCATGGCGCCTCGCCGCGATTCGGCGGGGCGATTCTTCCTGTTCTCCTCCGAAAGCTGTTTTACCTTCTGTTTCCGGATGCGTTTCGTGGATGGAACGGCTCATCTACGGTTGGCAATCGCAACCGGGCACCCTTTTGGACGTTCCCCGCCGCCTCACCTTCCAGGGTTGCAGGAACCGCCAAAGGATCTTCCCACGACCGCCGCTCCTCGATTTGGGAACAGCCTCGCCGCACGAATGTAAAACCCCACCCAGGTACCAGGAAAGACCTGGGTGGGGGGATACACCCTCACAGCAAAAGAACCTTCCATGTTCCATGGGGTCGGACAATAAGGAGCTCTCCTGTCACTCCTATCGGGGGGGGCCGAAGCATTCCCCGGGGCGTATCCGAAAACAGGACCTCGAATACGCATCCCATTTTCTCCAACTGCGCAGGACCTCTGCGCCGCCGAGCCGCGTAGAAAAGTTATGCCCAAAACAAAAACTACCAGGCGGGCAGCTCGTGATCGCGCCGAAGGAAAATCCCCCTCGACGCAAGCTGGAGAGTTCGTTCGCGAAGAGATCGAAGACATTCGCGCCGGCAAACATGGCGCGCGTTCCGCTCGGCAAGCCATTGCCATCGGCCTGTCAAAAGCGCGCCGAGCTGGAGTGCCTCTGCCACCTCCGAAAAAAGGCTCGGTATCCGAAGCAACACGCCGCAAAGCGATTCGCGATTCCGCCAAATCCCGGCAGGGCGGTCAGCGTCCGGTTTCGCGGAAGCGTTCCCAGGCCACCACCAATGCTTTGAAACGCGAGGGACGAGGCGCGGCCTCGCGAGAAGCGCTCTCGCGTCATGCCCAACGCGCCGCCGGACGGCGCACGGCCGCGGAGCGTTCGGCCTCCGCGAAGAAGGCAGCGCGCACGCGTGCCCGGCGCAGCCACTGAAGCCTGACCACGCGCGACTATTCCCAACACCGGGCGCGGAACTTATTGTGCAAGCCTCGATAGGTCGCGGATTCGCAAGGTCATTGCCGGCGCGTTTTGCCTTGGAATAACGCCGAAGGCGTTCAATCACTCAGCCCAGGGTAGGCGCTCGTTCCTCGCGCCTACCCTGGGCTGAGCTCTTCAACGCCTTCGGCGTCGCTCCTAGGCGCGACTTTCACTGTAGAAGTGCACGACACGCTCTAACTTCCGCCTACCTGCCTCCCCGGCCTCCCGCAGCGGGACCGCCATTGACCGCGCCACCCGCGGAGTTTAAAGCGCCGCCGGCGTTGCCGTTCGTCTGCGGCGTATTTCCGAAGGAGCGTGAGGCTCCGTTGCCTGGCTGTGATTGAAAGCCTTGGGCATTCCCATTTTGATTTGCGCCCTGCTGAGTAGTCGTGCCCGGCTGAAGCAAAGTCCCATTTTGAGTGGTAGTTCCTTGCTGGGTCGAGGTCCCTTGTTGCGTGGGGCCACCTTGCTGGGTCGAGGTCCCTTGTTGCGTGGGGCCACCTTGCTGGGTTGAAGTCCCTTGTTGCGTGGGGCCGCCTTGCTGGGTTGAAGTCCCTTGTTGCGTGGGGCCGCCTTGCTGGGTCGAAGTCCCTTGTTGCGTGGGGCCGCCTTGCTGGGTCGAAGTCCCTTGTTGCGTGCTGCCGCCTTGCTGGGTCGAAGTCCCTTGTTGGGTGGGGCCGCCTTGCTGGGTCGAAGTCCCTTGTTGCGTGCTGCCGCCTTGCTGGCTCGAGGTCAGCGCGCCTTGCGCCACTGCGGCGCCCATGTTTGGCGACGGCCCCTGAAGTTGCGCGCCGGCCGCAGTGTGAACCGAACCGTCGGGAAAGACGAGCGTGCCATCCGCCTGCAACACCGTGCCGTTCGCATTCAGCGTGCCGACGGTGGACTGGCCATTGGCGCCGAAGCTCACCGCACGGATCGAGCCGTCAATCGGAATGGTCGTCCCCGTTGTCGTCGTGATGACACCAGGCGAAGTTATGATTCCCATGAACGGGACACCGTCACTGCTCAGAAATACGCTCGCCCTTTCGGCGCTACGCCCTCGTGCTCGCTCCGTGGTGCCGGTATTCCCATTGCTGGCGTTGGTAGTTCCGGAATTAGTGGAACTCGTCGCGGCGGTTGACTTGGCCCTGGCCGCCGGACGACCCTTGGGAGGACCCTCCAGGGGCGTGCCAATGGTCGGTATTCCTTGTGATGTCGTTTCAACGGTCGCGGACGTCCCCGTCCCCGCCTTGGATTTTCCGGGTGTGGCCCCGGGTGTCGCCTGATCGGCGGCAACGGCAATCGACGCTAACCCAATGACGATCGCCATCGGATGCAAAAGATATTTCGCGTTCATACGAAGATGAATCGTGCCGCGCCCCGGCTCCGGGTTCATGGAGCCGAGGATGATGCTTGGCTCAGGCGTGCCTGATAAGCCCCTGAGCTATTCGACGCGGGGGATGCCTCGGTATAACTCCAAATCCTCAATCCCTTGACGGACGAAGCCACTTCGCTTGCCCACCAGATAGCATATAACCTTTAAACGACCCCCTTCGACTTATCGCGTTTCTTTCGAAGCGCCCTCCGGCTCCGGCCAAAGCTTTTCCGGCCCTTGTTGGCCGGGAAATGCCAGCTTCGTGGACATTTGTTTCATCCAGGCATCCAGCGCGCCGTTGACTTCGCCCGTCGCCTGCGCGTTTTGCTTCGACACGTCGTTGCTTTCGCCGATGTCCGTGGCGAGATCGAATAACTGCGGACGCCACGTGCCGTCACGCACCAGCTTCCACGAACCGGATCGCGCCGCCGCCTGCAATCGTTCGTTGGCGCGCCAGAAGAGCTGGGGATGCGGCGCTTCGGTCTTTTCGCCTTTCAGATACGGAATCAGATTCACGCCATCGTACGGGCGGTCGGTCGGCATCGGAATGTTCGCGCAAGCGAGTGCCGTGGCAAAGACGTCCAGCGAACTCACCGGCAGATCGTAATCTTTGCCCGAGGGCAAATGTCCCGGCCAGCTCGCGACAAAAGGAACGCGCACACCGCCCTCGTAGACGCTGTGTTTGCCGTCGCGCAGGGGCGTGTTCACGCCTCCGTTGGGACCGCTCCCGCCATGGCCATCTCCGAAGGGCGCGCCATTGTCGCTGAAGAAAAATACCAGCGTGCGCTGTTCCTGCCCGGTCTCGCGCAAGGTCGTGAGCGCCTCGCCGATGGCATCATCGAGCAAGCTCACCTGGGCGGCATAAGCCCGGCGCTTGCGATCTTCGATACTGGCAAATCGCCTCAGGCGCTCCGCCGTCGGCTCCTCGGGATCGTGTGGCGCGTTGAAAGCCAAATACAGGAACCACGGCTCTTTCTGGTGCCGCTGCACGAAGCTCGCAGCCTCGTGCCCGAATGCCACCGTCAGGTGTTCCGTCACGTCCACTTGCTTGCCGTTGCGAAACAACGGGAGGTTGGGCTCTTTCGTCGGATCCACCTTCCAGTTTTGGAAATGGTGGATGCCGCCGATGAATCCAAAGGTCTCTTGGAATCCACGGTTCTCCGGAAGAAATTCCGGCGCCGCGCCCAGGTGCCATTTCCCGATCCAACCCGTGGCATATCCCGCGGCTTGCAAGAATTGCGGCAGCAACTTCTCCGTGGTCGGCAATCCTTCGCGGTGATCATTTGGATCGTATCGCGGGTTGTGCTCATGCCCGAACCGCGCCTGGTAGCGGCCAGTCATCAAGCCGGCGCGCGACGGGCTGCAATACGGATGCGACACATACCCGTTCGTGCAGCGCAAACCCTCGTGCGCCAGACGGTCGAGATTCGGCGTCGGGATATCCTTGCATCCCTGAAATCCGGTATCCGCATAGCCCTGATCGTCCGAGAGGATGACGAGAATATTCGGCTTTGGTTCAGCCGCACGGACGAGTTGCGAAGCGAGCGCTACAGCGGCGATCAGTAATAAGGGAGGAAGTTTCATGAGGGGGAAAAGCGGCTTCGAGAGTGATCGCTCTCCAAGCCGCCTCGCAAGAGAATATCCTCGGCCAGCAGCCTTCACGACACCCTGACGTTCCGTCACACGCAAAGTCACCGGCTCGATGAGCCCCGAGTCGACCACCGAGTCGTTCCTTTCCCAGGTTCGCCCCGTCTTCGGTCCGCGCCTTTCCGGCCCGGGTTTGTTCATCGATTTTGTGGTTTATTTTCTAAGAACCACCCGTATGATACAGTCTAATCTCTATGGCACCTCGGATAAGCGAGGCGGCCTTACCATCCATCCATCCATCCAATGAAAAAAATTGCACTCCTCAGCACAATCGCCCTCGTTGCCTTCGGCACCTCGCTCTACGCAGACGAAATCAAAGGCGAAGCCGTTTGCGCCAAATGCGAACTGCATCAAACCGACGCCTGCCAGGACGCCATCAAGGTGACCAAGGACGGGAAGACCGAAGTGATCCTCTGCGAACCGAATGCCGTCGCGAAAGCCTTCCACAAGACGATCTGCCACGGCCCGGCCAATGTGACCGCCGAAGGCACGATCACCGAAAAGGACGGCAAGAAGACGATCGCGCTGACGAAGATCGAAGAAGCCAAGTAATCGGCCCCCAAAATAGTTCAGTTCTCAAAGAGGACGCCCGCAAGGCGTCCTCTTTTTTTAGGGATGAAGGATGAAGAAGACAGCGCTGTGCGGCATTTTGGAAATTAGAGCACTTAAGTAACACTGTGGCCGGTAGGGGGCGTCATCGTTGGAGGGCGCTGCTTCGTCAGCGCCCAAACTTCCTCGGTAAAGTGGGCGACGACGAAGCGTCGCCCTCCACCGCGGTCGCGCCGCGCGACCGCACTATTTTTTAAACCGCCCTAACCAACCCCCGCGAAGCGGCCATCCTCTTCATCCTTCATCCCTCCGCCTTCATCCTTTACTTCGCAAACCCCTGCACCTTCAGCCAGTACAGGCAATCCGCGACCCAAGGATGATGCGGACCGCCGGCGCGGCCGCCGCCGAGCCCCATCCCATGTCCGCCTTTCTGGTAGATGTGCAGGTCGAAGGGCACCCCGGCATTGCGCAGCGCCTCGGCAAACATCAGCGAATTTTCCACCTTCACCGCGTTATCTTCATAAGTGTGAAAGAGGAATGTGGGCGGCGTATCCTTGGTCACTTGCTTTTCATTCGAGAGCAGGTCGACCAATTCCTGCGGCGGATTGTCCCCGAGCAGATTCTTCTTCGAGCCGCCGTGCGTCAGCGGTCCCATCGTGATTACCGGATAACACAGGATGCCGATGTCCGGACGCGAACTGAAGCGCTCGACCGGATCGGAATCACCCGGCTTGCCCGCATCGAAGTGGGTGAGAAGCGTCGAAGCCAGATGTCCGCCGGCGCTCGAGCCCATGATGCCCACGCGTTTCGGATCGATGTGCCATTCCTCCGCCTTGGAGCGGGCCAGACGAACGGCGCGCGCCGCGTCGTTGAGCATCGCCGGATGTCGGTAGCCATTCGATCCCAGCCGATATTTCAGCACCAGCCCGGCAATGCCGTTCTCGACCAGCCACTCCGCGTAGCCTTTGCCTTCGTGCGGGGCGAGGCCGCCATAGCCGCCGCCCGGGCAAATGACGATCGCCGCGCCCGTGGCCTTGTCCGGGTCCGGCAGGAAAGCGGTCAGCGTGGGCTTGTCGGCATCCTTGTCGCCCAAGGCCCCGGGCGCACCATTCGCCCAGAGCAGGACGGGCGGCAGTTCCACGGCATGAACGGAGATGGTGGTGAGGAAAGCGAGGACGAGGATAGGGAGCAGGCGCATGGGCGGTAGGTGGAAGCGGCCGGCTCTTACTCTTAATCTTAATCGTAATCTTAATCTCTCCCCGAACCGAGGAGGATTAAGATTAAGAGTAAGATTAAGATCAAGAAAACCGCGTCGCGGCTAAGTTACACGCTTTCCGGCACCACGTACGGCGCACGGTATTCGCGGGTCAGCATCTTGTCCGCTGCGGCGTTGTCGATGAACTTCTCCGTCTTCGGATCCATCTTCAGGAATTCACCGAGCGCCAGCTTGTCGACCTTGATGTCCACTTCGTTCGCCGCGAGGTGCGCCGCGAGGCGGTCGAGCGAATCGAGCGCTTCCTTGTTGCCTTTCAGCTTCTCGTGCAATTCGTCGGGCGACGCCGTTTTGCCCAGACGATAGGAAATATTCCCCGTGTGGCAGAGCGCGCTCGAGATGTGACCGTCGAGGATTTTGGCGTGGAGCATCGACGCGTTCCGGCTGTGCACGGCATTGATGAAATTCCCAAAGTGGCTGCTCGTCTCGTCTTCCTCCACGGGCTTCTTCTCGGAAGCCGGCGCGGGATTGGATTCCGTCATCCCCTTGGCGATCGATGGATTCCCATACTTGCGGATGAGCTTGTTGTCGTTGTCGAAGATCGCCACGTAGCTGTAGTCCGGCACCACGGCATAACCATGCTCGTACTGGGCCACCACGCCCACGCTCGCGCCGCGATACTTGTCCATCGCCTTGGAACTCGCACTCTCCGGCAATCCGCGCACTTCGAAAATCAGCGGCGCCTTTTCGTAGTCGTGGAAGACGAACATCGAATTGGGCGTTTCGCCATCGTCCTTGTAGCCGAGGCGTCCACCCACCGCGAAGACCTTGGGCGAAAGCACCGGCTCGCCCGTGAAACGCCGGGCGATATCCATCTGGTGGATGCCCTGGTTGCCAAGATCGCCGTTGCCGTAATTCCAGATCCAGTGCCAATCGTAGTGGATCTTCGCGCGATGCGGCGGCACCAGCGGCGCCGGTCCCGACCACAGATCGTAGTCCAGGTTCTCGGGCACCGGCGTGTCCGCCGTCACCAGGCCGATACTCGGGCGGCGCTTGTAGCAGAGACCGCGCGCATAGGTCAGCTTGCCCAGCGGTTCGGTCTTCAGCCATTCCAGCGCGGCCATGATGTCCGGCGCGGACCGGCTCTGCACGCCGTACTGCACGATGCGCTGATATTTTTCCGTCGCTTTCACCAACTGCCGTCCCTCCCACACATTGTGCGAGACCGGCTTTTCCACATACACGTCCTTGCCCGCCTGGATGCCCCAGATCGCCGCCAGCGAATGCCAGTGATTCGGCGTGGCGATGGAAATGGCGTCGACTTCACCGGAATCGAGCAGCTTGCGGATGTCCTTGAAGGGCTTGACCGTGACGTTCTTCGCCTGGAGTTGCGCCACTCCCTTGTCCAGCACCTTGCTGTCCACGTCGCACAGCGCCACGATCCGCACGCCTTTTATATTCGAATACGCCTTGATATGCGCCTGGCCGCGCCCGTTGAATCCGACGACGGCGATGCGCACATCGCCATTGGCGCCTTCGGCGGCGGCGCGGACACGGGCGGGAAGGGAAAGAGCCGCGCCGGCCAGCGCAGTGCTCTTGAGGAAGTTACGACGATTGAGTTTCATGGGCGGGGAGGAGAGGGGAGAGGTCTCTGGTTCTTGGTTTCTAGTTTCTGATTGGAGGCTATTAAAGTTCACATCGCGAAACGGCGATAATCGGACAACAAATTCTCGCGTTCGCAAATGATCCGGCTCATCGGGCGCTCGAGGTCACCGCCCCGGCTGGCGCCGTCGCGGCCGTTTGTTTATCGATATATTCGTGATAATGCTCGGCGACTTTCGCCTGCTCGGTGTCACCGGCGTGGAAATAGAACCGGTAGCGGTAGCTGATGCTCTCGCCGGGCGCGATCTTGTAGTCGCCCGCCGCCTTGTCCGGCAGCTTTTCAAATTGCGCCTGCCCGTAGGGATTCGCCGCAAACAGGCCGTAAGTGCGCACATGCCACCAGGTCGGATGCCGCGGGTTCGACGGATGGTCAAACATCGCGACTCCGGCGATCTTCCCTTCGACCGGCCCGTAGTAGTCGCACCAATCCGCGCGCGTCCCCCAGGCGGCGCCGTCCTTCTTGCCTTCGCTCGTCACGATGTGGCCATCTCCGGGCTGCGCGGTTTTCTCGCCCTTCGCCCTCGGCTTATCCACCCGCATCGTCTCCGGCACGCGGATCGCCATGATCCCATCCTTGTCGTCGTTGAAGACCACCGGCTTCTCGCCGGCTTTGATCGTGATGTCGAAGTCGATCATCGGCCCGTCCTTGCCCTTGTGAAATTTCAGGGTGCGCTCGTCCGTGCAAATCACCTCGCCCGTATCGTCGAACACCCACTTGTCATGCGTATGCACGACGCCCACGTCGTCTCCGGATTTGATCTCCATCGCGCCGTCCTGAATCTGCTTCCCCATCTTCGTCCCCGCCTTTCCCGTGTCGCCCCAAAAATCGATTCCGTTAACCACCCGATGCCCATACCACAGCCCTTTGTGATGCGGATGATCGTGATCTTCGGTGGGAATATCGTCCTGCAACGGCCAGTGCCGCGTCATCGTCCCGCCCGTCGGCCCAATGATCGGATAAAAATACGGCCGCCGCGCGCCGGCGAAATGGTATTCCGTGAAAAGCTTGCCATCGATCGTCACCGTCACTTTGTCCGCTTCCTGTTTCAATTCGACCGCGCCAAAGGAAAGAGGCGCGAGCGCCAGCGTGCAAAATGCAGGGAGAGACCAGCGGAGGGGGAGGAACATGGGGCGTTGGGGGAGGCTGCACGGGACAACCTGCCGCCGGCCACTTTGTTTGGCGCGAACTGACCGGGTGCGCAAGGAGGAATCCCGGGCGTCCCGCTCGTCACGGCTGCGCCCTCTTCGCGACGGGTCCCCTCGGCCCGGGTAGGGTGGGCGTCCCGCCTGCCGGTCCGGGCGTCCCGCCTGGACCAACGAACGGCGACAAGACTGCGAATACCGGACCGCTACCTCGTCCGCCGCCGAGGACCTGAAGTTTTGCTCCCCGTGGCGATCCGCCTCCACTCCGCGACCGTCACGGCTGCGCCTTCTTCGCCACGGGCCCCTCGGCCCGGGTAGGGTGGGCGTCCCGCCTGCCGGTCCGGGCGTCCCGCCTGGACCAACGAACGGCGACAAGACTGCGAATACCGGACCGTTACCTCGTCCGCCGCCGAGGACCTGAAGTTTTGCTCCCCGTGGCGATCCGTCTCCACTCCGCGACTGTCACGTCTGCGCCTTCTTCGCCACGGGCCCCCTTGGCCCGGGTAGGGTGGGCGTCCCGCCTGCCGGTCCGGGCGTCCCGCCTGGACCAACAAACGGCGACAAGACTGCGAATACCGGACCGCTACCTCGTCCGCCGCCGAGGACTTGAAGTTTTGCTCCCCGAGGCGATCCGCCGCCACTCCGCGACCGTCACGGCTGCGCCTTCTTCGCCACGGGCACCACCTCGGCCTTGAGAATGAACAAAAGCATCTCCTTGCCTCCCTCCGGCCCGCGAAATTGCGCGAGCAACATCCGGTGGCCCGAGAGGAGCGTCACGGAGGTGGTCGTCTTCGCCGTGTAAAAACGAGGCTGCTCGATGTGCCATTCGTGGCCGTTCTGGTCGAAACCGGCCGCCGCCTCCGGCTTATCGAGCAGCCGCACGTATTGCGGCACGAGATTCAGATCGAGCGTCGTGTTGTCGGGCCCGATCACCGGTTCGACCTCCAGCGTGATCCCGGCATTTCGCGTCTCAAATTCGGTGGGCACCGGCGCGCCCGAGTGCTGCGGCGCTGTGGTTTCCTGCACCGACTTGTCACCCGAGGTCGTCTTGCGAGACGCGAATTCAGCCGCATACCGGACCTCCTGAATGTCTTCAGTGACTGCGCGTTGACCGGATTTCGTGATCACCTCCGGCCAGCCGATGAGCGTCGCTCCGCCCGAAGCAACGAGCCGTTGAATCTGGCTCATCGCGCCGTCGATACTCCCCGGGTCGCGCAAATTCGGCAGCAGCTCCAATCCCTTATCGAAGGGCACAGCGACCATTTCAACATCGATGCGCACCATCAGAAACGGCGCCGGCTCCTCGGCGAAAAGCGGGAATGCAACCAGGGTGAGTGTGGCGAGGAGAAGGCGTGGGGATTTCATAGGAAAATGGATTCGCACCGGCCAGGGGCGCCAGCCTTACTGGCCCTGCGTTTACGCGTGGACAGCATGGCACACCCCTCAAGCCAACGTAAACCCTATTAACCCCCTCTGATTGAGCATGGCGCGCGAGGGTGAAGTTCTTCTCGTTGATGATGAAGGGTTCGGATGCCTGGCGGGAAGGGGAACCTGTTCACGACTTCGAGAAAATCGGCCCAGGACGCCTGCGTTCTTGGAGTGCGGTGCTGCCGTTTCGACAAGCTCAAGGCCCCGAGCCTGCCGAGGGGCTGCGCCGCTTTCGGAATGTCTGTGGGTAGGGACGAGCCAGCCATTGGAAACGCACCCTTCCAGCCAGAAACTCCGTTTCCCATTTCGGCACCCGTCGTCTGGCCTCTTGCTCCGCGCGAGTCCGGGAACGACTGTGAACCCGATAACATCGAAACCACCCATGCAAAAAGTCACACCCTTCCTCTCCTTTGACGGGCAAGCTGAGGAAGCGGCCCGCTTCTACGTCTCACTCCTGCCGGACTCCCGGATCGACCGGGTCACCCGTTCGCCGATCGATACCCAAGGCGGCCCCGCCGGCGCCGTGCTCATCGTGGAGTTCACCCTCGCCGGCATGCAATATATCGCGCTGAACACCCCCGGATTCACCTTCACCGAGGCCGTCTCGTTCATGATTGCGTGCGCCGACCAGGCCGAGACAGACCGGCTCTGGGCGGCACTCACGGCCAATGGCGGCTCCGAGGTCGCCTGCGGTTGGCTCAAGGACCGTTGGGGCGTCTCCTGGCAAGTCACTCCGACCCGCCTGCTGGAACTGGTCAAAGACCCCGACCCGGCCCGCGCGCGTCGCGCGATGGAAGCCATGATCAAGATGATCAAGATCGACATCGCCAAGGTCGAAGCAGCCGCGGACGGCGCCTAGCTAGAGCGTGCATGCACTCCCACAGAGCGCATTCTGCCTCGGAGTAACGCCGAAGGTGTTCAATCACTCAGCCCAGGGTTGGCGCAAGGAACGAGCGCCTACCCTGGGTTACGATAATAGCGGTCAGTTCCGCCTAACGTCGCCTAACCAACCTTTGCCGCGAACAGGTCCGTGGGTCACCGAAAAGCCCGCGCTGTCCTCCTGAGCGGAGCGGGGAAGCACGGGCGGAGTCGAAGGATCTCCAATGTCCGCGGGTTCCTGGGCGGAGCGGTGGACGTTCCCTTTTTCAGAAGCGTCTCGCAAAATCGCTACAGATTATCCTTGCCTTTCACCTCCAAAGTCCCAACGACGCGAATCGTGAACCACCACCATTTTTCGCACTCCGAATCCGCCAAAAGGCGCACCGGCCTTCGGCACAGTCTTCGACCTGTCCCAGCGAGCCCAGGAGAAGCCGAGCCCGCCCCCCCTGAAGTCCACGAAAGCCAATCAACATCCGCCCGATCCCTCCAGAGTAAATCCCCGAAAATCCCGAAAAAAGTCATCATTTCTCAACACCTCCCCAACGACCGATTTCGAGCCGCGCCAGCCATTCCCTCCCTTGCGAAAAAGACCAGGAACTCATGCCAATCGTCATCCCTCCATTTCAGGCCCTCAAACGACGCGTAAAAGCCGGGTTCCTGTCGTTTACTCTTAAGAACGCATCGGTCCCTGGGATTGACGCCCCGTCGTCATCCTTCAAAGTAGCTCTCCCACTCATGAGTTCCCGCATCCTTCCCCTGTTGCTCCTCAGCGCCGCGATCATCCTGCCGGCCGGCTCCCAAGCCCAGACGCCTCCCACCGACGCGCCCAAGCCGTTGGTCGTCTCCGATCCGGCCCTGCGCGTGGACCTCTTCGCCACCGTCCCGGAGGTCGAGGCTTGCACCACCGTCTGCGCCGCGCCGGATGGCTCCGTCTATGTCGGCAATGACACCCGCGACGAGCGGCTGAACACCGACCAACCCGTCTGCCAGATCGTTCGCTACTCCAGCGCAGGGGTCGACCGCCAGCGCACCGTCTTCGCAGACAAGCTTTATTCGCCCGCCGGTAGCCTCTGGTACGACGGTTGGCTTTACGTCATTCACGATCCGCTCCTCAGCCGCTTCAAGGATACCAAAGGCACCGGCGTTGCGGATGTGCGCGAAGACCTCATCACCAATCTCGGCATTCCCCCCCACACCGGCCTGAACGATCACGTGGTCAGCGGGTTCACCCTCGGCATGGACGGCTGGTTCTACATCAGCGTCGGCGACCGCGGTATCTTCGAGGCCAAAAGTGCCAAGGACGGCTCCATGGTCACGCTCCAGGGCGGCGGCATCATCCGTTGCCGGCCCGACGGCTCGCACCTCGAGATTTATTCCGGCGGCACGCGCAACCATCTCGAAGTCGATCTCGACGCCTTTGACCACGCCTTTACCAGTGACAACACCGACGATGGCAACGGCTGGTGGACCCGCGTCACCCAGCACATCGAGGGCGGATATTACGGCTATCCCTTTTATTTCAAGGAAGACACCACCAACGGCCTCATGGCCCCCGGCCCGCAGAAGCCGCAATTTACCGCTACCGCGCTTTCGCCCAATGAGCGCTTCCTTCCCGCCATGACCGATTACGGCGGCGGCGCGCCGACTGGCGGTCTCGTCTACATGAGTGATGGCCTGCCGGAGAAATATCGCAACGTCCCGTTCTTCTCCGAATGGGGGAAGGGGACCGTCTTTGCCATCGACCTCGAACACGAGGGATCGACCTTCAAGGTCAAGAAGAACACCACGCTCATTAGCGCCGACAAAGGCGGGGCCTTCCGCCCGATGCAGCTTTCCGTGGCCAACGACGGCTCGGTGTTCATCGCCGACTGGGGCTGGGGCGGATGGAAAGCCCCGAAAAACCTCGGCGTTGTCTGGCGTCTGAGCTGGCCCGAGGCGAAACCTTCGCCACGCGTGCCGGACGATGCACCCGTGCCGCAATTGATCGCCGCGCTCGCCCATGTCGACCGTGACCAGCGGCTGCGCGCCGAGTTCGCCCTCGTGAAGCAAGGCGAGAGCGTCATTCCGCAGCTCATCGAAGTGCTCCACGATGCCAGCGCCTCCGCCGTGAAGAAGGCGCATGCGCTCTGGGCGCTGGATTTGATCGGCGACGGTTCGCCGGAGTTGCGCGACAAAGCCAGCGGCCTCATTCGCCAGGTGCTCGACGATCCCGAACCGGAAGTGCGCGCCCAAGCCGTGCGTGAGCTCGCCTTGCGCGAAGTCGCGCCCGCCACGGACGAACTCATCAAGGCGCTCAAGGACGCCAACCCCGAAGTGCGTTTGCAGGCCGCCATCGGTCTCGGCCGGATGCGCGCCAAAAGTGCCGCGCCCGCGCTTCAGAAATCCCTTTCCGCGGAGGATCGCTGGATTCGTTTCGCCGCCCGCGTCTCGCTCATCAAGATCGCCGATTGGAAATCGCTCGCCCCGCTTCTCAAGACCCAGGACTCGCGAGTGCGCGAGCAAGCCTGGCTCGCTTTCGACAGCGCCTTCGATCCCAATGCCGTCGCCGTCCTCGCCCAGCTCGTGCACGACGAAGACGCCTCGGTGCGCGCCAATGCCGCCACGGCCCTGGGCCGCACTTCCTATCTGCCCGCGCCTTACCCTGGCACTTGGTGGGGCACGCAGCCGGTGAAAAATCCGCCGCCGCACAATACCGTGGCCTACGCCGGCACGCCCATCGCCGTGGAAGCTCTGACCGCCGCGCTCGGCGACAACGATTCCACCGTCGCTCTCGCCGCGGCCAAGGCACTTTCGCAAGGCATCGGTCCGGAAGCGCTCCCGGCCTTGCGCGCCCGCCTCGCCACGGAGAGCGATCCCGCCGTGCGCCGCCAGCTCATCGAAACCCTCGGCGTGCAAAAAGATCCCGAGGCCCTCCACGTCTTCACCACGATCGCCCTCGACGAAAAAGCCGATGCCGACTTCCGCGATACTGCGATCAGCGCGGTGGCCAATATTGGCGGCGACGAGGCGAAGAAGACGATCGTCCAACTCGCCAGCGCCCAGCTTTCCGTCCCGGCCACCCGCCGGGTGATCGAAGCTGCCGGCGAAATGAAAGCCACCGAAGCCGCCCCGGCGCTCCTTCCGCGCTTGAGCGATCCCGATCCGGCGATTCGCGCCGCCGCCGCGAAGACCCTCAATGCCCTTGGCCACAAAAGCTGGGCGCCGGGCACCGCCCAAGCCCTCCTCGCCTTGCTCAACGACAAGGATAGCAAGATCGTCACCGCCGCCATCGAGGCCCTGAGCAATGCCCACGAGCCCTTGGCCCTCCCGCGTTTCATCGCGCTCGCGCAGAAAAACAAATACCGCAAGGAGACCGTCGGCGCCATCGCCACGCTCGGTGGCAAGGACGCCATCCCGGTGCTCATCACCCTGCTCGGCGATCGCAACGTTCGCGTCCGGCAGGAGGCCGCCAAGGCCCTGCGCAAATATCGTGACGAGGCCTGGCCGATCATCGCCCAGAAATTCCTCAGCAACGAACTGCCGGCTGAGTACGAGCCCGAAGTACGCAGCTTCTTCGACAGCGGGACGATCGCGAAATGGAAACTGATCGGTCCCTTCGAGAATGTCTGGGACGCCGTGCATCCGCCGGAAACCGACGCGCTCGCCCAAG
This sequence comes from Chthoniobacter sp., assembly GCA_036501065.1. Lineage (GTDB taxonomy): Bacteria > Verrucomicrobiota > Verrucomicrobiia > Chthoniobacterales > Chthoniobacteraceae > Chthoniobacter. The sequence goes on from DASYAY010000058.1 coordinate 124,125, forward strand.
GCGGCCAGCCCGATCTCACCAAGAAATATCTCAACGCCGAGGGCAAGGAAGTCGGCTGGACCGACGTGAACGGAAATGCCGATACCGGCCTCGTCGATCTCGGTCAGTATTTCCACACCAACGGCATGGTCTGCGCCTACGCCTATGCCGAGATCGAAGCGCCCGAGGAAGCCGACGGCAAGCTGCTGGGCGGCAGCGATGATCAGATGGCCGTCTGGCTGAACGGCAAAAAAGTCTTCGACAGCGGTGCCGGGAGCCGCGGCTTCGAGGCCGACCACGACCAGGTCGATCTGCACTTCACCGCGGGCAAGAATCATCTCCTGGTGAAGATCGGCAACGTCAGTGGCACCTGGGTATTTGCCGCCCGCATCCCCGGCTTCGACGGCACGAAGTATGTGCAGTCCAAGGAGCCCACGCCCGAGGAACGTCAGCGCGCCTATGCCCTCGCCACCAAGCCCGACGGCTCCTGGCTGCATCGCGGCAATCCCGCAAACGGCGAGAAAGTCTTCCGCGATCCCGCCGGCCCGCTTGCTGGCGTCTGCGCCACCTGCCACACCGTGCGTGGCAAGGGCGGCGAAGTCGGTCCCGATCTCACCCCCATTGCCACGAATTACAAACGCCCCGATCTCATCACTTCGATTCTCGAGCCCTCGAAAACCATCGCGCTCGGGTTCGAACAAGTCATGATCGAGACCAAGAGCGGCGACGTTTTCTTTGGCGCCCTCCGCGCCCAGACCGACGATTCCATGACTCTCGTCGGCGCCGATGCCGTCAAGCACGTCATCAAGAAAGCCGACGTCAAGAACCGCACCGATATGAAGACCTCACTCATGCCCCAGGGCCTGACTCTCGCCCTCAAGCTCGAGGATTTCACCGATCTCATCGCCTTCCTTGAAACCCTCAAGGGGAAATAGAGATTTGGCCGAGCAACTCGATTTCGAAAACATTGACCGGTCGTCATCCGGCCGCCGTCCTGCTGCCGTCCCCATGAAAACGCTGACGGTCCGGATTCCGGAGTCGTTGTTCGCCGAGATCACCCGGGAAGCCGTCGCTCGCAAACTCTCCAAATCGGAAGTCATCCGCCAGCGCCTCGAGCAATGCTCCGCCGTTACGCGGTCTCTGCTCATCGACGAACTCGACGACCTCGAAGCCTTCGAACTCATTGCCCGGTTGCTCGACGTGGAATACCCGGGCGGACCACTGGAAACGGAGGCCGAGCAATCGGCGGCCTGAACCCTGGCCAATAGTGATGATTCACTTCGTCCGATCGAGTTCGGCGATCACGGAACGAACCACTGAGTCCCAATCGCGGAGCGCCGGCTGGCGGAACAGACGCATCGTCGGATACCACGGCGTCTCTTTGCCTTCCATGTGCCATCGCCAATCCGGCACGAATTGCAGCAACGTCCACACCGGCCGGCCGAGCGCCCCCGCCAGATGCGCCACGGCCGTGTCCACCGAGATGATCAAATCCAGTTCCGTGATGAACGCCGCCGTGTCGGTGAAATCCTTGATCTGCGCCGTGTGATCGATGATCGCCCGCGCTTCCGGCAATTGCCGGAGTTGTTCCGCTCCCCAACCCAATTGGAGACTGTAGAATTCGACGTCCTTCAAGCTCAGCAACGGCGCCAGTTTTTCCAGAGGGATCATCCTCGTTCGATTGCGATGGTTGGTCGGCGCCCCTGTCCAAACCAGCCCGATTCTCCGGCGCCCCATTCGCGCTCCCAACCGTCGCCGCCATTCCGCCGTCCGATTCGGATCGGCAAAGAGGTAAGGAACATCCCTCGGAATGCTCTCCCACCGGGTCTGAAAAACCAGCGGCTGGCTCAGCATCGGGATATAAAAATCAAAGGGCGGAAGCGTTTCTCCCGCCGCCACCACCTCATGCACGCCTTTGGCATTGCGGAGAAGTTCCACCAATTCCAGCGGACATCCGACGATCACCACCGCTCCGCGTTCCGCCAGTAATTCCGCATACCGCACAAACTGAATCGCATCGCCGAATCCTTGCTCAGGGTAGAGCAGGATCCGCCGGTCCCGGATCGGTTCGCCCTGCCACACCGGACGGCCCAACTTCATTGCGGTCGCTTGGAAGACCTCCCGACGCGACTCGTAGAGCGGCCATCCGTTTTGAAAATCGCCGCGGAGCAACCGGATGAATCCGAGATTGAATTTCGCGTCGTTGTAGTCCGGCCGAAGCTCAAGCGCGCGTCGCGTCACCGCTTCCGCTTCCTCCAATTCCGCCAACTCCAGCAAAGCGGTGCCCAGGTTGCTGGCCGCTTCCGCATAGGTAGGCCGGAGTTCCAGCGCCCGACGGTAACCGACCACCGCCTCCGCGAAACGCCCACTCCTGCCCAGGAGAATGGCGAGATTGTTGTGGGCATCGGCGAGGGTGGGGTCGAGTTGAATGGCCTGCCGATACGCCTCCGCGGCTTCGTCAAAACGGTCCAGTGCGCGATAGGCCTCGCCGAGATTGGAATAGGCCGCCGCGTTGCGAGGCGCGAGCGTCAGCGCCCGGCGGATGAGTTCGACGGCCACCTCCGACTGGCCGGCGTGATGCGAGAGGACTCCGAGGAAATGAAGCGCACCCGGATGATTGGGCTGCGCCGCGAGAATCTGCCGATAGATCGTCTCCGCTTCCGCCAATCGTCCCGCTTGGTGATGCTGCACCGCAAGGGCGAATGCTTGTTGGACCGTCATCATTTTCCACCACCCTGCATACACCACTCCCGCCACATGGCGCGATAGGCGGTTTCGATCTGGCGCGCGAAACGTGGCCCGTCCATGAGGACGGAATTCTCCATCCGCGAGCGCAGCGTGCGGCGCAATTCAGCCAGGCGAGGCAGATCATTCGCCAGATTCGCGGCGGCATCGACATACTCGTCTTCCGTAAAGGTCACGAGTTCCTGAAGTCCAAGATTGTTGAGCACGCTCAAACCCGCTCGGGAAACCGAACGTTCGCCGGCCAGCGTCACCACCGGCACCCCCATCCACAGCGTATCCAGGCTCGTCGTATGGCCGCCGTACGGGAAGGTATCGAGCGCAAGATCCAGTCGATGGTACAAATTCAAGTATCCCTCCCGCGAACAACGCGGGACAAAATCGATCCGCTCTGCCTCGATACCTTCGCGGGTGAGAGTTTCCAGGAATCGGCCTCGAGGACCGTCAGGTCCGCTCAACAAGAGCAGCCGGGAGTTCGGAACGCGGCGCAAGACACGCGCCCACAGGCGCAAAACCGAGGCGTGAATTTTCCGCGCGCTGTTCAAGCTGCCCATCGTGACGAAACCGCTCTTAGTCGCCGGAAGCTCGTTGGCGCGGGCCACCGCTCCGCAGGGATCATAGCACCAAAAGCTGTCAGGAAGGAAGACCTGCTCCGCAGGTCGGGTCTCGGAGATCGAAGATGGGAGATCGGAGACCGGGTTCGCGCTTCCGCTCGAACTCCGAACTTCGAACTTCGAACTCCGAACTCCGAGTTCCGTTTCCAGCCAGCGGTCGCTGATGCGATATCCGATCGCCTCGAGCCCGGTGCTTGCGGGATAGCCGGCAAAGCTCACCTGCACGGGGGCCGGTCTTCGCGCGAACATTCGCAGCCGATTTCCGAGTGTGTGTTGCGAGAGATCGACAAGGATATCGATCCCGTCCTGCCGAATGATGGTGGCGAGTTCTTCGTCGCCGAGTCCGGCCACGTTTCTCCAGAGCTGCGCGTGTTTCCGGATCGTCCCGGTGATCTCGTCTTCGCGGGCTCTGCTCGAGTAGCAGACGACCTCGAATTCTTCATGGTTGTGGTGCGTGATCAGCGGTAGCACGTTTCGTCCCACCACGTGGTCCCACAGATCGGGTGAGACATAGCCGACCCGCAATCGACGTTCCGGCGTTCGATCATTCGCCTGGCCCGAATTCCCTGGGCACTGCGGATTCCCAAACCTGTCATTCCAGGCGCGTCGTTCGGCGTCGATCATTTGCCCGGTGGCAGCCGGCTGATAGGGGAGCGCCAAAATGAGGTTGCTATGAATCTCGGCATCCTGAGGGTTCAAGCGCAGTGCTGCGCGAAAGGACTCCACGGCACGATCGACGTCACCCAAATCCCAGAGCGTATAACCGAGATTGTTATGAGCGTCGACGTAGTCCGGTTTCAGTCGGAGGACTTCACGATACGTCGCCGTCGCCTCCTCCAATGCCCCGCGATGTTTCAAGGCGTTTGCCAAATTGTAACGCGCCGTCGTCTCATCTGGTTTGATCCGGAGTAACTCGCGTTGTTTCGCAATCGCCCCGTCGACATCACCCGCGGCGAGCAGAGCTGCACCGAGATTGCACTGAGCCGCGGCTAGCCCCGGATTCAATTCGAGTGCGCGCTGGAAGGCATCGATCGCCGCGCGAGTATTGCCCATCGCCCGATACGCCTCCCCAAGATTCGAGTAAGCGGCCGCGTCCTTTGGTTCGGAGGCCAGCGCGCGGGTGATGAGCGTCACAGCAAGTTCGTTTTGGCCCCGTTGGTGGACGAGGACGCCGAGGAAATGGAGCGCGCCGGCATGTTCCGGCAGCACCGTCAGAATCTGCCGGTAGATCGTCTCCGCCTCGGCCAACCGCCCAGCCTGATGATGCTGAACCGCAAGAACGAAGGCTTGTGGGATCGGGATGGTGGGCATGATCGACGCCCGAACAAGACATGGCGCAGGCGGGCAGTGCAATCCTCGCGTTGGGCCTGCCCGATCGCGGTCCGCAAAGCGTGCATGGACCTGTGGATGGAAAGGTCATTCGCAACCGTATCACCATCTCATTGAGGATGAGGATTCCCACCCTCGACGAGCAGAGCCAGCTCCTCTGCGACACGCTTTATCACTGAATCCCAATCGCCAGGAGCAGGCTGACGGAAAAGCCGCATCGTCGGATACCAGGGCGTGGTTTCTCCGCCCAGTCCCCACCGCCAGTCAGGCACGAATGGCAGCAGCGTCCAAACCGGACAACCGAGCGCGCCTGCCAGATGCACGACCGCGGTATCCACCGAAATGACCAAGTCCAAGTTCATCATGAGTGCCGCGGTGTCGGCGAAGTCGCGGATTCGAGCGGAATGATCGCGCAGCTTGGTGCCGCGGACAAATTCGCTGGCCTGACTGGCTTCAGGATTAACCTGCAAGCTGTGAAATTCGACGCCTTCCAAAAGGAGAAGCCGCTGAAGAGTCTCGGCTGGAATGTTTCGTGTTTGGCTGTGGCGATGTCGAGGGTTGCCTGCCCATATCAATCCCAGTCTGAGGCACTCCCCCTTGGGACCAAGCAACGTCTTCCAGAGTTCGCGGCGATTTGTGTCGGCCAGAAGGTATGGAACTTCATTTGGGATGTTATTTCGGTCTGTTTGAAGAACCAGCGGCAGACTGAGCATTGCCACGTGGGCATCGAAATGTGGAAGCGGACTGCCGCGGGCAATCACTTGGCGCACGTCCTTCATACTGGCGAAAAGATCCGCTAGCGGACTTGGACATTCCACGATTACCTCGCCTCCACGCTTGGCCAGCAGCGAGGCATACCGAATGAATTGGATGGAGTCGCCAAAGCCCTGTTCTACATAGATTAGAATGCGCTTGCCATGAAGGCCACCGCCGTCCCAAACCGGTTCCGAAAAGACGCGTTGATGCCATTCGCCGAGCTGCTTTCGGGCCTCGTACATTCGCCATCCCGACTCGAAATCGCCGCGTAGCAATAGAATCAAGGAAAGCCCGAGTTTTGCATCACTGTTGTTCGGGTCTAGCTCCAGAGCTCTGCGGTACGCAATGACGGCTTCATCGAAACGCCCTTGATCCATTAATATCGAGCCCAGGTTTTCATGGGCTTCGGTGAAGTTGGGAGCGTTTTGGATCGCGCAACGGCACATCGCTTCCGCCTCGGCGACGCGCCCTTGGTCCGCATATACGGCGCCGAGATTGTTATGAGCTTCGGGGAAGCCCGGATTCAATGCGAGAGCGCGGAGAAATGCTTCGACGGCCTCCTGGTCACGACCTTGTCCCCGGAGTGCACTTCCCAGATTGCTATGTGCTTGGGCATGAGTTGGACAAAGTTGGATCGCCCGCTGGCATGCCGACTCAGCCTCCTGGCAGCGACCCGCCCTCCGCAACGCCTCGCCTAAATTGCTCTGGGCGTCTGCGCAGTCAGGATCAAGTCGCACAGCGTGTCGCAACGCTTCGATGGCTTCGCCGAGGCGACCGGACTTGGCGAGTACTCCGCCCAAGCTGCTCCACGCCATGGCAAAATCGGGCTTGAGCGTCGCGGTGCGCCGGTATGCCGCCACAGCGCCGTCGAAATCACCCGTTTCGCAAAGAGTGCGGCCCAAATTATAGTGCGCATCCGGATATTGCGGCGCAATTTCGATGGCATGACGAAAGCAATGAACGGCCGCTGCGAACTCCCGATCTTCGCCGAGTGTCAGGCCGAGATTGTTCCAAGCCTGTGGAAAGGCATTCCGAAGCTCGAGCGCCCGGCGGTAGACAGAAATTGCTTCTGCCGACCGATGCAATTTTCTCAATGAGTTTCCTAAGTTAAAATGAAGCTCCGCCAATGCCGGATTTAGAGCGATAGCTCGTCGATAACTCGCAGCGGCCTCCTCGAATCGGCCGAGTGCGTCGTAAATTGTGCCTAAATTGGAATGAGCGGCGGGATTGTCCGGCTGCTGGGCAATCGCTCGGTGAATCCAATCGAGAGCGACTTCGCGCCGACCAGCGTCGTTGGCAATGAGGCCCAAAAAGTGCAGGGCGTCGGCGTGGGTTGGATGAACCTCGATGATTTGCTGATAGATCGCTTCCGCCTCCGCCAAGCGTCCGGCTTGGCGATACTGCATCGCAAGAGCGAGTGCTTGTTGGAGGTGGATGGTGGGCATGGTTGCATGCCGAACAAGACATGGCGCGGTCTTGAGTGCAATCCCCGGTTTTACCCTCGCTTTCGCCGCAGCGGTAGGCCCTGCGGGTAGCCGTTTCGACAGCCTCAAGATCCCGAGCTTGCCAGCGAGAATAGCGTGCTCGATTGGACGCCTTACAGGCGTTTGATGAAGATTTTCCGAAACGAAACCGGGTCGTTGTGTCCGGCGAAGCCGAAGAAGCCGCTAGTACGGTCTTTGCCGGGATGCGGATGGTTGGCCATGAACATGTCCGGAGTGACTTTGCTGAGGTCGGTATCAAGGATCACGGTGCCGTTGAGTTCGACTTTGATGTTGTGGCCTTTGACGGTGACTTCCTCGAAGTTCCATTCCTCGAGCGGGTGCTGGTAACCGCGCGCGGCGGCGACCATGCCATAAGCCGAACCATGCGCCTGGCGCGGATCGATGGGCTGCGGTTTGCCGACGAGCTTGGCCTTGTTGACCTCGTAGTTGTCGTCGAGCACCTGGGATTCGCACATGCCGTCATAAGCCGGCGTGCCTGTGCCGGGATAGCGGATGGCCAGGCCGTTGTTCCCACCGGGGACCATCTTGAATTCGAGCCGCGCGATGAAATCGCTCAGTTCGGTATTCCAATAGGGGCTGCCACCTTTCTTGAGCTGCCAGACCATGGCGCCATCCTCGACCTTGACGACATCGCTGGGATCGCGAGCGCCCTGGTCCATCGTCCAGCCGGTCAGATCCTTGCCGTTGAAGATGGATTCAAACCCCCGCTGGCCGTGGCTTTCGAGAATCTTGCACGCTTCGTCGCTGCCGATCTCTCGCACGAACAAATTGCGCCAGCGGATTTCGCCGCCGTGGGTCTGGAGTTCGATCGGGCCGCGCGGAAGGATCGGCCGCCGCTGATCGAGAGGGAGCTTTTGGTCGTAGTAGTTTTGCAGGATGGCGTGGTCGACAACGAGTTTGTCATTGAGCCACACGGTGACGCGCGCACCGACCATGATGATATGGAAATGATTCCACTCGCCGAATGGTTTGTCGGCCAGGACGAGGGGATCTTTGCCCGGCGCACCCTTGTCGTTGTTCCATAGTCCTCCGGAGCCGAGGTTGGAGCCGAGAGGGAATTTCTTCTCTTCGGTGTAATCCCAGATTTGCACCTGCGGCACGCCGCGGAGATAGATGCCCGAGTCGGCGAGCGGCACGGTCTTGTAGTCGACATACAGTTCGACGTCGCCGTAGTCCTTCTCGGTGGTGGCGTAGTTACCGAAGCCATCGTTGATCAGTTCGCCGTTCTCGACGTACCAGTGCGGCTTGTTGGTCTTGTCGTTCACCGCGGTGAGCGTGGCCGTCCATTTGTCGAGTTGGGCCTTGCGCTGGTCCTCCGGCATTTCCTGCAACTTACGCGGGTCGAAGGTACTGCCACCGATCCAGCCGGAAAGGTCCTTGCCATTGAAGAGCGCGGTGAAGCCCGGCGGCGGCTCATTGAGCCCGGCGGCGTGGACAGATGAGCAGGCCGCGGCGAGTATGGCAGCGACCACGCAGGAAGTGAGCAGTGAACGGGATGGGATCATCGGAGGGAATGTGGGCGAAGAAGACTTTAGGATTTGGAACTTTGGAAGTGGGAGCGGCTTCCAGCCGCTTCGCGTGAGAAAGAAGCGGCTGGAAGCCGCTCCTACTTCTTAGAGCCGCTTGACGAAGATATTGCGGAACTCAACAGGGTCATTGTGGCCGGCGAAGCCGAAGAACCCGCTGGTCCGATCTTTGCCCGGGTGCGGATGGTTGGCCATGAACATGTCGGGGGTCACCTTGCTCACGTCGGCATCGACGATCACCGTGCCGTTGAGTTCGACTTTGATATTGGGACCTTTGACGGTGACTTCTTCGAAGTTCCATTCGCCGAGCGGGTGTTGATAACCACGCGCGGCCGCGACCATGCCGTAGACCGAGCCGTGCGCCTGGCGTGGATCGATCTTCGAGCCGGTGTTCTTCTCATAGTTATCGTCGAGCACTTGCGATTCGCACATGCCGACATAGGCGGTATCTCCCTTGCCGGGATAACGAATGGCGAGACCGTTGTTACCGCCGGGTGGCATTTTGAATTCCACCCGCGCGGCGAAATCGCTCAGCTCCGTATTCCAATAGGGTGTGCCGCCCTTCTTCAGTTGCCACTTCATCGCGCCGTCCTCGACCTTGACGACGTCGCCGGGATCGCGAGCACCCTGATCCATGGTCCAGCCGGTAAGATCCTTCCCATTGAAAATCGACTCGAAACCCCGCTGTCCATGGCTCTCGAGGATCTTGCAGGCTTCATCGCTGCCGATCTCGCGCACGAACAAATTGCGCCAGCGGATTTCGCCGCCGTGAGTCTGAAGCTCGATCGGCCCGCGCGGCAGGATGGGCAGGCGCTGATCGGCTGGCTTCTTCTTGTCGTAATAGTTTTCGAGGATGGCGTGATCGACGACCAGTTTGTCATTGAGCCAAACGGTGACGCGCGATCCCACCATGATGATGTGGAAATGGTTCCACTCACCGAAAGGTTTGTCAGCCAGCATCAGCGGGTCTTTGCCGGGCGAACCTTTGTCGTTGTTCCATAGTCCGCCGGAGCCCAGATTCGAGCCGAGAGGGAATTTCTTTTCTTCGGTGTAATCCCAGATTTGCACCTGCGGCACGCCGCGGAGATAGATCCCGGAGTCAGCGAGCGGCACGGTCTTGTAATCGACATACAGTTCGATGTCGCCGTAGTCCTTCTCGGTGGTGGCGTAATCGCCGAAGCCGTCGTTGACCAGTTCGCCCTTCTCGACGTACCAGTGCGGCTTGTTGGTCTTGTCGTTCACCGCGGTGAGCGTGGCCGTCCATTTGTCGAGTTGGGCCTTGCGCTGGTCCTCCGGCATTTCCTGCAATTTGCGCGGATCGAAGGTGCTGCCGCCGACCCAGCCCGTGAGGTCTTTGCCGTTGAAAAGCGCGGTAAAGCCGGGTGGAGGAGCGTCCGCGGCTGAGAGGTGGAGAGGCGAGGCGATGAGGATGAGAGCCGTGGTGGCAATGCAGGAAGTGACGATCGAACGAGGGGAGGTCATGAGAGGGATCGAAGGGTAAAACCGCCGATTTTGCGGCACTCGCGACCATCATCAGAATCGTGGAATATTAGCAATTAATTTAACGAATCAGACGAATTGGAGGCGGGCTCTTCGGAAAACGAAATGCCGAGGCGCAGAGGGCGCAGTCGCAACAAAAGGGGGGGCCACGGAACACACGGAAGAAAGGGCCGGAAAAATTGGACCACGGATTACACAGATGACACGGATTAAAGCCTTCGCTGCGAAATCGATCCGTGTAACGTGATCCTTTTTCTCCCCGAAAAATCTACGGACACTTAGGCGGCGGACGACCGGTGCAGACCCGCAGACATTCCGAAAGCGGTGCAGCAGCAGTCCGGGCCGGACGGGCGTAGCACTCCAAAACGCAAGCGCGGGTGCTCGCGTCTCTCGAATTCGTGAACGGGTCCTAACTAACGCGGGGTGGCTTCGATCAGCAATCCCTTGGGGATTTGCCAGGCGTAACCGAAGGCAAACCCAAGTCCGCCGGGTTTCGAAGTCTGGTAGGCTTTGGCCAGATCGGCCTGATAGTTTCCGCTGAAAAGGCCGATCGGGCCGGTGTAGACTCCGTAGAGATTAATGTTCCAGCGGCGGGGATCGAAGTCGTGGAAGGGGATGCCGGAATCGTCCTGGACGATGAGCGTGCTATTTCCCAGGAGAAAATTACGTACGGCGGAAAAGCTTTCCTCATGCAGGAGATAGCTGGCTGATTTGATGAGGCTGGTCCCCGGGCCATGGCGCTTGCAGAAGGCCAGGAAGGAACTGTTGCCACCGCCGTTGGAAAGATCGGTCTTGAAATAATAGAGGGTCTGGCCCTTGCCCGACGGACTGTGAAAATCGATCTCCACGCTGGGACCGCTGAAGTTGACGGCATTGATCGTGCAGCCGGATTTTTCGAGGAAGACAAAGAGCAGTGGCAGGGTACCGCCGATGTAACCGCGGGTCAGATCCACGCGCATATCCTTGGTAATGAAATAGTGCGTGGTCAGCATGGTATCGAGCGCATGGCGCACGTTGCTGAGATCGGAGGAGACATTCCCCGGCGCCATCCTGGTGACATCGGCGACGGAGCCGATCGGTTCCATTCCACAAAGGATGTAAGTCGAGGCGTTGGGGAAGAACGTGCGGGCGTAAAGAAAATCCGGCCCACTGAACATGTAATAGACGGTGCCGGAAACGCGCGAGACGGGAGCATTGCCCCGTGCCCAATCGCGCACATGGACCAATTGCCGCTGATCCATTTTCGCCCATTTGTGATCGAGCTCGGAAGCGTAACTCGTCCACCACGACTCTTTCTCCAGCGCGGCCAATCCGGGATCGCGGACCGGTAAACCGGCGACGAACTTTGCGAGATCATCCGCGGAGGGTTGGCTTCGGGCGACACCTGCAAGGCAGGCCAGCGCCACGATGGAGAGCAGAGCGATCGATTTCATGGTTTGGTCGCAGCAGCGGATTTTTCCGGTGTGGCACTTTCGCCACCGGCAACCCGCGATGTCGCCAGAATGAGCGACGATCGGCTGGGATGCCAGCTATAACCGAAGCCGAAGGGGAGGGCTGGGGGATGGCTGTTCTGGAAGGCGACCGCCAAGTCCGGTTGGCCGTGCTGTTTAAACAAGCTGATCGGTCCGGAATAATTTCCAAAGAAACGCAGCGACCATTTGTTCGGATCGAAGTCCTTGAGCGGGATCCCGGAATCATCCTCGACGATCGTGCTGCAGTGGGTGAGCAAAAAGTCGCGCACGGTGGTGAATTCGCTGAGATGCATGAGGTAGGAAGCTGCTTTCACGAGGCTGCGTCCGGTGCCGAGGCTGTCGCAAAACTTGAGAAATCCGGGCTGGCTCTTGATACCGTCGTTGGCCAGGTTCGTGGAAAAATAATAGAGAGTCTGCTGGGCGCCGCTCGCTCCAAAAAAGACGATCTTGACCCCGGAAGCGGTGCCTTTGCCGGTCGCCAGGTTGCCGCTTTTGTCGAGTCCGACCAGCTCGACACTGTCGATTTTGCAACCCGCCCGCTCGAGGAATACATAAAGGATCGGCAGCGTGCCGCTGAGCTGGGTGTCGTGCAGATCCGTCTTCATGTCCTTGGTGATGAAAAAGGAAAAGCTGAGCACCGAGTTGAGCGATTTGCGGAGATTCGCGAGGCTCGAAAAGAGAGTGCCCGCCGGGAGATGCTGGACATCGGGCACCGGCCCGACCGGTTCCAAACCGGCCAGCACGTAAGTCGAGGCATTCGGAAAAAAGGCCTGCGCATAAAGGATGTCCGGGCCGCTGAACATGTAGAACATCGGTCCCTTGCTGGCGCTCGGGTCGGCCAGAAATTCACCGCTCCAGGCACGGATCTTAGAGATTTGCCGGGCGTCGAGTTGCTTCCACGCCTGGTCGAATTCGATGGCGTGGTCGACCCAGGCCTGGTTGCGACTCAAGCCTTCGAGAGGCGTGTCGCGGACGGGGAGGCCGGCGAGAAAACGGGCGGTGACATCGGGTGGGACCGCCTCCTGCGCGAAGGCGGACGCGGCGAAACAGACAACGGAAAGCAGGACCAGATGAGATTTCATGCGGTAGCGGAAACGGAAGCCGGGGACGGATTCTTGGGAGAGAGGTAATAGACGATCAGGCCGAGAGCGATGGTCGCCAGGCCGAGCAGAGAGGAGGTGCGCGTCTGTTTGTCTGCGAGCATGTGCCACATCATCCAACCGGTCACGGCGAGGAAGATGAGCGGCGTGACCGGATAGCCCCACGCGCGATATGGCCGCGGCAAATCCGGCTGACGAATGCGCAGGACGATGACGCCGGCCACGGCGAGCGCCGAGCTCAGGGTGAGCGCAAATTGGACATAGCTCACCACCGTTTCGAAGGATCCGGCGACGAGCAAGTAGGTGGCGACCACGGCCTGGAGCAGGATGGCTGGAACGGGAATGCCCCGGGAGTTTTTCCAAGCGAGCAAGCGCAGGGCGCGCAAGTCTTCACCCATGGCCATGGTCACGCGCGGGCCGATCCACATCATCGAACTCACCGTCGAAACCAGGCCGACGCAGATGAAGATGGCCATGACTTTCCCGCCGGCTTCGCCGAAAAGATGGGTGCCGGCCACGAGAGCGACTTGCTGTTTGCCAACCATTTCCGGAATCGGCGTTGAACGCATGAAGACGGCATTGATCGCGAGATACAGGGCCATGACGACGACCGTGCCGAGCCCGACAGACCAGGGAATGGCCTTCGCGGGGTTGCGCAGCTCGCCCACGATGTAGGTGGAGGCATTCCAACCGGAATACGAATACATCACGTAATAGAGGCTGATGGCAAAAGGCGCGCTGGCGATGAGGCCTCCATCGTGTTTTGCCGGCAGAAAGGAAATGGGTTGAGTGGCTTTGACGCAGAATCCCGCCACCACGATGACAAGGATGAGGGCGATTTTCAAAATCGTGGAGCCATCCTGATAGGCGCTGCCGAGTCGTACATCGCGGAGCAGGACGAGCGTGCTGATCCAGACGACGAGGAGCGAGAGCACGAGCGCGTTGGAAGCCGGCCACACCTGAGCGAGATAGGTGCCGAAAGGCATGGCGGCGATCGCCACCGGGGCGGCAAAGCCAACTGTGGCTGAAACCCACCCGGCGAGAAAGCCGACGACGGGATGATAGACGACGCCGAGAAAGTGGTATTCTCCTCCGGAGCGCGGGAGGGCCGCGCCCAACTCGGCGTAGGCAAAGGCGCCGCAGAGCGCGCAAATCCCGCCGATGAACCACAGGGCCATGATGGAGAATCCGGTGGGCAAATCGCCGACCTGGAAGCCGAGGCTGGTGAAGATGCCGGTGCCCACCATGTTTGCGACCACGATGCAGGTGGCCGTGAGGAGCGAAATGGTTTTCACGGCTGGAGAAGAGGCACCCGCGTTCACAAAAGTGCGGAAGGACTAGGGAAACCGCCGACGGAAGTCAAACAGTGTGCAAGGCGGGGCCGCAGACGGGCGACAAGCAGACTGGGAAAGCGGGAAAGGCTCAGGCGCGAAGGCATGGGAAGGTTTACTGAAGAGGCAATACGCGAGTTTTCCGTCCGGCCTTACAGAGAATATGGTTAAGATTTCGCATTTTCGTGCGGTTGCGCGGTCGGATAGAATTTTGCACCGATTCGCATCAGAACTAGAATCGCGCCTGCCCTCCATTTGAACTGCCCGCTCTTTTCCCGATCTCCAAAGTGGCTTCCACTGGCGCTGACGCTTTTTTGCGCCGGAGCCGCGGTGGCGACCGAACCGGCGTTCGATCAGCCTCCGCACAACTACTGGCAGCGCCCGCTGGCCGACCGTTTCACGCACTTGAAGGACGAGGTCGAGGCCGGACGGATTCTGCTCGATGGCAGTGGGGAAAAGCCGTTTCTCCTCAGCCTGCTGCGGGCGCTCGACGTGCCGGCGTCTTCGCAGATGCTCGTTTTTTCGACGACCAGCTTGCAACTGCGGCTGATCACGCCGGAAAATCCGCGCGCCCTCTTTTTCAACGAGGACGTGTATGTCGGCTATATTCCCGGCGGGCGGATCGAAGTGGTTTCGATCGATCCGGCGCTGGGGGGAATTTATTACATCTTCAATATCCCGCGTGGCGCGGAATCGCTGCAGGCGGAGCGCTCCAATCGCTGCATGAATTGTCACGCCGCCGAGGAAACGGGCTTTGTCCCCGGGCTGACCATCAAATCGGTCATTCCCGGTCTTCGTGGCGGAAGCCTGGATTCATTTCGTCATGGAGAGACGGGGCACGGTGTGCCCTTCGCCACGAGATTCGGCGGCTGGTATCTGACGGGTGGCGACAATTTCGAACCGAACTGGAGCAATCTCGTCGGGCAGTTTTCGCCTGACGGGATTACGAAGTATCCGGTGAAGCCCGGCACGCGGTTCGATTATGCCCGCTACCCGATGGCGAGCAGCGATGTCCTGCCGCAATTGCTGCACGAGCACCAGATTGGGTTCGTCAACCGCGCCGTGGCGGCGACTTATCATACGCGGGCGTTGCTCGCCAAAGGTCCGCTCGATGGGGCGGCAAAGGCTGACCTGGACGCGCAAGCCCGCGCCTTCACGCGGTATCTGCTCTTTGCCGATGAAGTGCCGCTGCCCCCGGGCGGGGTCGCGGGTGTGCCGGCGTTCAAGGTGGATTTCTTGCGAACCCGGCGCGCCGGTCCGCAAGGCGAAGCGCTCAAGGATTTCGACCTCCGCTCGCGCCTCTTTCGCTACCGGTGCAGCTATATGATTTACAGCGCGGCATTTTCGGGATTGCCGCCGGAGTTCAAGCAGCGCGTTTATCGCCGGCTGGGCGAGGCGCTGGATATTGCCCGGCCCGACGCTGAGTATGCGTATCTGCCGCTGGCGGAGAAGCAGACCATTCGGGGGATTCTGCGGTCCACGCTGGGCGATTTGCCGAGCGGTTGGTGAGCGCCGCGAGGAATCTCACGAGTGTCCTGGCAGCAGGCCCCAGATCAGCACTGCCCAATAAGTGGCGGCGAGCGCCGTGAACAACGCGGTGAGCAGCACATGGCCGGCGACAAATTGAGGTCCGACCGGCCAGTCGGAGTGCTTGAAATAGGTAAAGTCGACGACGATGCGGAGGGTCCAAAAGATCGCGATGAATGTGGCCAGGGCCATGGCGGCACGGTCCCGGCGCAAAAAGTCGTCGTGCAAAAACAGCGTCAGCACCCCAAAGGCGATGATGGTGAGCAGAGTCGTTCCGGCATAAACCCACATGAGCTTGCGGTTGAACGGAGTGAGTTGGGCGAGGTCATCCTTCCAACGCAGACGTCCTGGGACTTGCATGCTCGCGCCGAGAATGCAGAAATGGCCGGCCCCTGCCAGCCAGAGAGCGAGACTGATCCAATGTTCCCAGCGGTTCATGGTGACAGAAGAGCCGTCGCTCCGAAGATCGCGGCGAAGTAGAGAAAGATCGCGCTGAAGATGAAATTCCCGAAGGGGTGCTCCTTCTTGGTCGCGCGGTCGTAGAAAGCGAACTGAATCACGATGCGGAGGAACCAGAAGACGGCCAAAAATTCGCAGAGAAATCGCCCCAGTCGGCTGCCGCCACACAAGTCATCCGGGAAGCAGAGGCAGATGGCGCCGAATCCGACGAGCACCAGGACAATGTAGGCGGCATGAACGAGGAAGATTTCGCGAATGATGGGTGTTACCCTGGCGAGGTTTTTCCGATACTCGAGCATTCCTGGCAGGACGAAGTTGGCGGCGGCGACGAGCAGGTGCAAGCTGCCGGCCAGTTGGATGGCGAAGTGGAGAGAGGGTTTCACGGCAGTGCCTTGATGGAGTGGAAAAACGGGACCATCACGCGGAGAACGAAGGGCGCGGGAAAGAGCGCAAAGACCGGCAGAGTGACCGTGGCGATGGTGAAGATGCGGCCGGCCCACGTTCTGCGCAGACCTGCACCGAAGCAGGTGCGTTCACCGAGAACGCCCGTTCCCTGAATCAGGAAATAGCAGGTCGGCAGTCCATATCCCGCGCGCGCAGGAATGGTGATGGCGAGTTCGTGAATCAATCCGGAAATCAAGAAGACCGTCAAGGTGGCGAGTCGCGGAGAGAGGAGCGCTCTCAACCGGACGAACCACAAGCCGAAGGCCAGGTCGCGGAAGCCGGCATTCCACCGTTTTCCCCAAAACTCGCCGAGGGACCTGGCCGAGACGGGCGAGGACATGAGCGGTCGGGCATCGATACCGCGCCACTGCCAGAAAAGCGACAAGAGGTGGAGGGTGCCGAAGTGGAGGAAGAAGATCAGGCCGACCATCCCCATCCAGCCGGCCAGGAGTTCGTTTCCGGCAAGCCGTGCCACACCCCAAAGCAGCCCGGCGCCAAACACCGTTTTGGCCAAGGCGAATAGCCAGAGTTTGGCGGTGGGTGGGGCGACCGGTCGGCGCCGGGAGAGAAATCGATCCGCATCCATCCCTGGCCAGAGGAAAAGAAAAGCCAGGGATCGGAAAGCGCTGGCGTCCCGGCCGCCCCTTACGGCTTTCCACCAAACCTGCCATTTGAACGCGGCGAAAAGGGCGACGGCCATCGCCCACATGAAAACCCAAGGCGTAAGGGTCTGGCGCACCGAGGCGGCGACGGTGGGGAAAACGGCGAGGGGCAACCACCCGAGCCAGCCCGGACGGCGGTTTTCCTGAGGGTGGGAAAAGGGGAGGGAGGTCGGGATCGATTCTGAGGCGGGCGCAGACGCTGGCTGGGTGGTTTTCACGGTGGGTAATCCGGTGTATATCGTATTTTCAGAAAACAATGAAAATAGCGAAATGTCAAACGGATAAGCTCGCCGGGGTGCGCAGGCACGGCGGCACGTAACAGCGCAAAAAAAGGCGCCTCCCGCATTTGCGAGAGGCGCCTGGAATTAGATCAGACGAGAATTATTTCTCGATCTTGGAACCCGAATCCTTCCAGCCAGAGATGCCGGCGGAGAGGTGCTTGATGTTGGTGTAGCCGAGTTCATGGGCGGCCTTGGCGGCGGCGGCATAGGCGCCGCAGGTCGGGCCGGCGCAGTAGGCAACGACCAGCGCGTGTTTGTCGGACGGCAGCTTGCTCGCGAGATCAGACTTGTCCGCCTGGAAATCGAGCGCGCCTGGGATGTGGCCGGACTTGTAGGAATCCGAGCCGTTGGCGTCGAGGAGCGTGACTTTCTTCTGAGCGATGGCCGTCTTCAGCTCGCTGATGCTGATGTCGGGATACTCGCCGGCATGGAGCGCGACAGCGCTGAAGAGGACAGCGAGGAGGGTAAGCAATTTCTTCATGTGTTGATGGATTTGATTTCTTTCGATTTTCCGGCACTACCGCGATTGGACGGCGATGCTCCCCGTAGACTCATTCTCTCCGAAAGCAGAAGCTCCCGGAACGAAATTGCCCGCGAAGGTTTTTACGGAGATTGGATTGGAACGCTAGAGATGACCCGAAGTTCCGCAACTTCTTAGTGATCCTCTCAGTGGCCCGCCGGCTCCTCCTTGAGGCGAATATGGCGGTATTCCACCTGGTCGCGGTCGGCTTCCAGTCCGATGGGGCCGGTGTCGGGTAACTTGAACGCTTCCTCCAGGACTTCGCCGTTGCAGGTGCAGCGGGCCACATTGCCTTTCACGACCACCTCGATGTCGTTCCAGTCCTGGGCCTTGTATTTCTTGAGCTCTTTGTAGGGGCCGGCCACGAGGTAGTCGCGGCACTGCAGTTGGGGTTTGCGCAAAAAGATGCCGCTATCGGCATTGTAGGCCGCGCGGAATTCGAGCCGCAGGGTGAAATCGTGGGGAAACTCCTGTACCGTCCAGAGCTGGCGGAGGCGCGGTCCCTTGGCTGGGTCGTGTGGGTGAACGATGAATATCCCGTCCTTGGCCGAGTAGCGGCCATCGGTGGCATCGGTCTTTCCGTCGAGGATGTTGGCTGGCTCGTCCTTGTAATGCCAGCCGGTCAAGTCCTTGCCATTGAAGAGGCTGATAAATCCCGGCTCCGGTTTCCAATCATCGGCGAGCAGGATGCAGGGCAGGCAGAGGGCGGCCAGGAGCAAAGGGAGGAATTTCATGGCGCGAAGTTTTGGAGACGGGCGGAAGCCGAGGCAAGGGAAATGACGAATGACGAATGACGAATGAATGCCGGCGGGGACGCTTTTCGACATTCGACATTCGACATTCGTCATTTCATGCTTCCGAGCATGCTTCCTCCCCGCATTCGCACCACGACCGTCGGCTCATATCCATTGCCGGATTGGCTGGCGGCGTTGCCCAGCGAACAAGCCCGGCTCGATGCCACGCGCGTGATTTTCGACATTCAGCATCAGGCAGGGATCGATCTTCCGACGGACGGCGAGCTCTACCGCTTCGACGTAAGTCATCCGGATACCAACGGGATGATCGACTATTTTGTGCGTCCGCTCGGGGGGATCAGCACCGCGGTTGGAGCGGCGGCCTGGCGACGTTTTTCCGGGACGGCGGCCATGGGCTTTCGCCGCAAACCGGCGGGCATCGTCACGGGACCGCTGAGTGAAGGCGGGCTCAATCTTTATGCCGATTGCGCGATGGCGGCTTCGGTGGCGCCGGGGCCGTTCAAGTTCACGGTGACCAGTCCCTACATGCTCGCGCGGACGTTGCTGGACGAACATTTCCATCATTTCGAACGGCTCACACTCGCGCTGGCCGATCTTCTCGCCGAGCAGGTGCGGGAACTTCCCTGTGCCTGCGTGCAGGTGGACGAGGCGAATGTCACCGGCAATCCCGAGGACGCGGGCCTCGCCGCGGAGGCAATCAACCGTCTGCTGGACGCCGTGCCGGTCGAGCGGGCGGTGCACTTTTGCTTCGGGAATTACGGCGGCCAGACCATTCAAAAGGGCGAATGGAAAAAGCTCACCGGTTTTCTATCCCAATTGCATACCCATCATCTGGTGCTGGAAATCGCGCATCGTCCACCGGACGATCTCGAGGCCTTGCGCGACGTCGATCCGAAGATCAGCCTCGGCATCGGCGTGATCGACGTGAAGGTGAACCACATCGAGAGCCCGGACGAAGTGGCGCGCCGGTTGGAAGCGGCGGAGAAGGCGCTCGGTGCGAACCGGGTGGGCTGGGCGCATCCCGATTGCGGTTTCTGGATGCTCAAACGGAGCATCGCCGATCGCAAAATGGAGGCGCTGGTGAAGGGGCGGGATTTGTATTTGGCGCGGTAGCTCCGGCTGTTTTCGGAATCCGGATTGGTCCCGTGGTGGAACCCGAAACCAATTCCCCGATCAGAGGTTGTTCAGAAACTCGATGAGCTGCTTTTGCTGAACGGTGGAGAGTTTGTCGAAGCGGTTGCGGGCGGTGGCGGCTTCGCCGTCGTGACCGTCGATGGCGTCGGCGACGGTGGGTGCGCGGCCATCGTGGAGGTAAGGCGCGCTCCAGCGCAGGCCCCAGAGCGGAGCGGTTTTCATCTCGTTGGGTTCGGCATCGGCCTGGGCGATACCGTCGTTCAGGCTACCCATGTCGTGCAGGAGAAGATCCGAGAAGAGCGTCACGGGTTTGCGGTCGAGGGCGCGGATTTTATTCGGGCCGGTGTAGAGCGTCGGCACGTGGCATTCGGCGCAGCCAATCCGGGTGAAGATGGCAAAGCCGACCTGCACTTCCGCCGTGGGGCGAGGCGGTGGCGGTGGGGCGAGATACCGCATGAAGTCCGTGAAGTGGTCGATATCGGCCTTGCCCGAGGCATCGGGCGTATCCTCAGGGTCGGCGACGTGATCGAATTCCTCGAGCAATTGTTCGTTGCCGTTGGGGGCGTTCTCGGTCGGGAAATAGCGATTGGTGATTCCCATTTCATTCACGTAGGCATCGCCGGCGAAGGCCAGCAACGTGGCCTGTTGCGCCTTCCAACCGAAGCGGCCGACGCGTTCCTCGTTGGTGGTGACATCGTCCACGAGCGCGGCCCGGCCGAGCACGCCATCCGCCTTGGGACGGTTGGCGAGATCCTTGATCGCTTGATCGGGGATGGCCTCGATCAGACCCAAGCCGTAGAGCGGGGTCGTTTGCCGCTGGGCAATGGTGTTGGCCTCGGTGGGAATTCGCTCCAGTGCCCTGGGGTCAATCGCCTGGTTCTGGAGCAGCGAGCCGCCGAGTTCCGTGAGAGGATCGAAATTGCCTTTGTCGTCGGTGAATCCAAAGCGTGTCTCGAGGCCAACGCCGCTGCCACCGACCGTGGGCGTCGCGTGGCAGTTGGCGCACGAGGTATTGTTGTAGATCGGGCCGAGGCCGCTTTCGACGGTTTCGACCTCGAGAAATTGGTTCAGGCCTGTGGTGAAATCATTCAACTGATCCTGGGTGAGATCCGGCAACGGATCGCCCAGACGTCCGCCGGCCCGAGGAGGCGGCCCAACGTGGCGATGATGTTGGCGCACGGCGGGCGCTTTATCCTTATTGTTCGGGACGTTTTCGGCGGCGGTAGCGCCGAGACTGATGAGAGTCAGCAGGGCAACGAGGTTGCGGGGATTTATCGACTTCATAAACTGCATCGGGTTTGGTTTTTGATCGACCGGAAACTGGGCTCTCCTCCGGGCTTTCGACGCAGCAGACTGACGGGCGCTTGTTAAGGGAGTATGGGGCGCAACGCCCTTTTTTGTTAAGCAAGTGTAAAGGACCGGAGCGAAGGTGTCGCGTCGATCGGGACTTGGGTGCGGCATCGGTTCTGGAGGGAGGCGGGTTTCGCGCCCGCGGTCCTTAAATGCCTCAGACGCCGCCGGCGGAAAAGTTAAGGAGTGTTAAGAGAGTCTTGTTGCGGCGAGCCATCCAGCCGCAGCCACCTCCGGCCAGCGGTGCGAGCGAAAGCTGGAAACAGGCGATGGTTCCCGCTTAACACTGTCCGATGAAGATCGCCTCCCTCCTGTTTCTGTTCGCCGTCGTTCTAGCTCGGGCCGAAGAGCTTCCGCCGACGCTCATGACCACGCGCGGGAAGCTCCTCTTGAGTGAGGATTTTGAGAAACCGCTTCCGCCTTTCACCGGGAAGCCTGTGGGATTCGCGAGCGGCTTTCTGGGATGGCGCTACAATGCGGGGCCCGCTGCTGGCAAAGGCGGCGTCTGGACGCTGGGTGACGGTTGCTTCACCGGCGCGGAGAGCCCCGAGGCGCATCATCCCGCGACGGCGTCGTATGGGATGCCGTTCAAGGACGCGATCATCCAGTGCGACGTGCGTTTGAACGATGTCCCGGCGGAGGGACGGCAGTATCGGTCGTTCTTCATCAAGGCGACCGACGCGAAGGATTATGTGTGCGCGCTTTTCGGCAGCACGAGCGGATTCAATGCGCTGGCCTACGATGACGAACACTCCGATCCGAAGACGCACCAGCGCGCGAAATTGCCGCAGATGTCAGCGGCCGCGCCGGCGAAACTCGGGGAGTGGCGTACTGCGCTTCTGGAGATGAAGGGCGATGAGTTGGTCGCATCGATGGATGGAAAGAGTGTCACGCTGCAAAGTCCGTTGGTCGGAGTCGACAAGCAGAGCATCATGCTGGGGGCGGCGACGGAAGCGAGTTTCCGAAAGCTGCGCGTGTGGGAGGCCTTGCCGAATGCGGACTGGGAAAAGAACAAGGCGAAGATCTCCGGCGCGGCGCGGCCGTAGCTGCGCGCGTCAATCAAGGATTCGGAGCGGCGGATCGCCGTCCCGAACGCCGCGCTTCCGCGACCACCAGCACCAGCGCAGCCGCGAGCAGCAGAGCGTCGCGGGTGAGCAAGGTGGGATAATTGGTCGAGACTTCGTCCTTGCCGAAACATCCGCAGGAGATGTCGAGGCCGCGATGCCAGGCGCTGGCCAGGGCGATGAGAAAAACTGTCGTCATCCCGGCTGCCGCAGTCGCCGCGCCTAGGGCCAGACGTCGCACGAAAAGGGTGATCGCGGCGGTGAGTTCCAACCAGGGAAGATAGACTGCAATCAACAAGGTGAGGTCGGGTGGAAGCGACAGCTTGAAGTGCTGAATGGCGAGATTGAAATCCGGCGTGGCGGAGTGCCCACGGTGAAAGTCCCAAATCTTGAGCACGCCGGCGTAAAGAAAGACGACGGCGACTCCGAGACGGATGAGGAAGACGATTATTTTCCCGGCCATACTTCCCAGCCCCCCTTCAAGACGTGCACTTTTTCGATCTTGAGTTCCGTGCGCAGACGCTCGGTGACCGCGTGGCTGGCGTCGCAACTGCCGCCATCGCAATAGACCACGACAGGCACGTTTGGGTCCCATGCGTCGAGGAAAGCGCTGACGAGGCTGTTCCATTCATCTTCGTTGAGGAGAATGGCGCCGGGGATGTGCGCTTTGTCGTACTTGGAGCGCGTTCGGGCATCGACCCAGAGCACGTGGTTGCCCCAGTTGTGGACGGTGGCCAGGGTGACTTCGTCGCGGCTCTCCGGCGTGGCGGCATTCCACTGGAGTTGGATCGCTCCCGAAACCAAAGCCGGCAGCAAAGCCAGGCCGAGCACCACCGCCAGTTGGCGCAGGGCGCGGATCACTTGATGCGCGCGTGGATGGTGTAGGCGCGCGGGGCGTCGGGTGGAAAGTCCGTCTGGACGCTGATCTCGGCGGACTCCTTTTGCGTGGTGTCGGCCGGGGCCACAGAGATCGCGTACTGCTCGCCGGGCTTGGTCGTTTCGAGCTTGGCGACGAGCCGGGGATTGGAAGAGGTGACGCTCTTGATGTGGACCTTCTGCGACGCCTCAGCGGTGAATTGGACACTCTTCGCGGCGGCCGGTTCGCCCGTCCGCCAAAAGACCAGCGCCGGCGTGAGCGTGACTGGGTCGTGAATGTGGATGAGCAGATTCAAGACGACCGGTTCGGCGGTTTTGTCGTCGGTCGTGACCGTCACCGTTTTGCGGTACGGGCCCTTGCGATCGCCGAAAACGAAATGGATCAAGACCTCACCGCTTTCGCCGGGGGCGTAGGTCTTTTTGTCGAGATGTGCCGTGGTGCAGCCGCAGGAGGAGCGCAGGGTCTTGATCGTCACCGGTGCCGACGTGGTGTTGTGAAAGGCGTAGTGCGCCCAAATTTCTTTGTCTTCCGGGACGCGGTGAAATTCCTGGATGGGCTGATCCCACTTGAGCTGGGCGTGTAAGCGGGCGCCGCTGAAAATCAGCAGCGAGAGGATGAGCGGCAGGAGACGTGGGAAACGCATGCGGGGTGTTTAAGTAACGGGAGCGTGGGAAAATGCAATCGTCGGTGGCTTTTGGGAACAAACCTCCCCAACCGGTTTGAGTCTCCCTATGCCATTGGCCCCGATGTGGGTGGATGATCTTACAAGCGGGCGTCTGCTCCGAATCGGTGGGTTGATTGGGTGGGGCTGATTGGTTTGATTGGAGCTGATGCAAACGGCTTGCATTTCGATTCTTCGCTTTTAGCGTGCCTTTCATGAAGCCTTTCTTCGTTTCCATCATCACGTTCCTGTTGCTGGCCATGGCGGCACCAGCGGCAGACAAGGTTCGCGTGGCGAGTTTTTCCACCATCCTTACGGAGATTGCGCAGCAAGTGGGTGGGGATCGCGTGCAAGTCAGCGGCTTGGTCAAGCCCGGGGTCGATCCGCACCAGTTTGAGCCCAAGCCGACGGACCTGAAGATCGTCGGAGACGCGCAACTCATCCTGCTTTCGGCCAAGCATATGGAAGGCTATGTGGGGAAACTCAAGGAGGCCACCGGGACCAAGGGCAACTTGGTGGAGGTCGGCGACGGGTTCGCCACGTTGAAAATGAAATCCGAGAAGGATCCGGATAAACTGATCGATGACCCGCACTGGTGGCACAGCGTGGCCAATGCCGAAAAGGCGACGAAGATCGTGCGCGATGAACTCATCAAGGTCGATCCCGCCGACAAACAGACCTTCACGGACAACGCGGCCAAGTACCTGGCGAGCCTCGACGCCCTCGAAAAATGGGTGAAGCTGGAGGTGGCGAAATTGCCCCGTGACAAGCGCAAGCTGGTGACCTCGCATGATGCCTTCCAATATTTCGCCAGGGAAAATGGTTTTACGATTTATGCGATCGAAGGAATTTCCAGCGAAGACCAGCCATCCTCAAAAAAGGTTGCCGACATTATTGCCACCATCAAGAGTCAGGGCGTGAAAGCCATCTTCCCGGAAAGCATCGAGAATCCGAAAGTGATGACGGAAATTACCCGCGAGACCGGAGTGAAAGTCGCCCCGGAGCTTTACGCTGACGGCTTGGGAGATGAGAAATCGGACGCAGGAACCTACGAGAGCATGTACAAGCACAACGTTCGGACCATCGTCGAGGCGCTGAAATAATGAGGGGTTCCCCATTGGCACGGGCGTTGCTCGCCTTCGTGATCATTGCCCTGCTTGGCTGGCCGCTCTATCGGTTGACGCACCCGGAATTATCCGCGGCGCCCGCGGTGCCAACTTCGGCGCCGGAGGTAAAGAAGACCGTCCATTTGCATCTGACTTTCACCACGACGCCGAAGAGTTTCACCGTTCGCCACCTGGAGAATGATGTCTGGAAAGAGGCCACCCCCGAGGCGGATATGGAGCATGACATCTCCGTGGCCTATCCGCCGGAGGGGATCGACCTGCAATTCCATGTGGAATGGCCCGAGGACGGGCCGATGGCGGCAATGCGGGTGCAGTTGACCGATCCGGCGGGGGACAATCACGAAAAGAGCCTTTGGGGAAAAGGGGTGACTGACGACGTCCTGAGCTTTCCATGAATCGCGCCGACCTTTCCGTGAATCCCGTCCCGTCCGTCTCGCCCGTCTCTGCCCACCGGCTCGAGGTCCGCGACCTGACGGTGAGCTACAATCGCATCCCGGCGCTGCACCACATCGCCTTTGAGTTGCACTGCGGGCAAACGGTCGCCCTGCTTGGTCCCAATGGCGCAGGAAAATCGACGCTGCTGAAATCGCTGGCCGGCCTGCTGCCGCGGGAGACAGGGAGCATCTCGTTTCATGGGCGGGAAGTCTCCGGCGCCACGACCGATTTCGCCTATCTGCCGCAGCGGGAGAATATCGATTGGGATTTTCCAACGACCGTGCGCGGACTGGTGGAAATGGGACGATTTTTGCGGCTCGGTTGGTGGCGGCGGTATCGCGCGGAAGATCGTGTCGCGGTAAACGAAGCGATCACCGCCATGCGCCTGCAGGCGCTCGACAAACGACAGATCAGCGCGCTCTCGGGCGGGCAACAGCAGCGCGCTTTCCTGGCGCGGGCGCTGGCCCAGCAGGCCCACGTGTTTTTGCTCGATGAGCCTTTCACCGGCCTGGACAAACCGTCGCAGGACAGCTTGAAGGAAATGATCAAAACGCTGCGCGAACAGGGAAAACTGATCATCGCCTCGCACCATGATCTGGGGACGGTGCCGCAGCTTTTCGACCGGGTGATCCTGCTCAACGGTGAACTCATTGCCGGCGGCACAGTCGCGGAGGCTTTCACGCCGGAGAACATCGACAAGACGTACCACATGACGCCATTCGCCGGCCCGCCGCCGCACCATCACCATCACTGACGAATGCACTGGCTGACCGAACCCTTTCAACACGAATTCATGAGGCGCGTCATGGTGGGCGGCGCGCTGGTGGGCTTTACGAATGGCTTTCTGGGAGCGTTCGTGGTGCTGCGCCGATTGGCGCTGATGGCCGATTCGCTTTCGCACTCGCTCCTGCCGGGCCTGGCGCTGGGATTGATGATCGCCGGCGGGCTCTCCCCGGTCGCCTTGTTTATCGGTGCCCTGGTCGCGGCGCTCATTGTGGCGATCGGCGCGCAATTGGTCGCGCGCACGTCGCGACTCAAGGAAGACACCGCCTTGGGCGCGCTGTACACGGTGGCCTTTTCGCTCGGGGTCGTGCTCATCAGCTTTGTGAAAGTGCGCGTCGACCTATTGCACTACCTCTTCGGGAACATTCTCGGGCTGTCGGATTCCGATCTTTGGATCATCTATGGAATCAGCCTGCTGGTGGTGCCGTTGCTGGCGGCGTTGCAACGGCCGCTCTTGCTGACGCTTTTCGATCCGTCGGTGGCGGTGAGCCAGGGCATCCGGGTAAACTGGCTCAGTTTTCTCCTCATGGCCTGCCTCGTCCTGACCATGGTGGCGTCGCTCCAGGCGATCGGCGTGATCATGCTCCTGGGGCTGCTGATTATTCCCGCAGCGACGGTTTACCTGCTTTGCGACTCCTACCCGGCGATGCTCTGGGGTGGGGGAGCCATCGGGATGTTGGGGTCGTGCCTGGGGCTGTTGCTCTCCTACCGGCTCAATCTGCCGTCGGGCGCGTGCATTGTGCTCGTGCTCGGAGTGTTCCTCTTCTTTGCGTATCTTTTCAGTCCGCGGTATGGCCTGTTCCGCCGGTTGCGTCCGGCGCGCCATTTCCATGCGGAAAGCCTGGCCCGGTGGCCTGAAGGTTCACCCGAACAGGAAGCGCCAAAGGAGCCCTAAAACGCCGGCTGGTTTTGACTGGTCCGGAAATGTGGTAAGAAGTCGCTAATGCGCTTTTCACTCATTTTCTTCATCGCCTGCTGCCTGTCGGGCTTGCCGTCTGTTGCGGAAGAGGCCAATCCGGCTCCCTCGAGCACGCCGCCCAGCGCCGCGGCGGAACTTCCGCCCGAGCTTCAGGTGCTGGACCAGGAAGCCCAGAAGCAATTCAATGCCGGCCACTATCCCGACGCGGAGAAGATCTTTCGCGAAATCCTGGCGAAGGCACCGAACCATCTCCCGACGATCCTGAGTCTTGGCGTGGTTCTCTTTCGCAGCCAGCAACTGAAGTTGGCGGAGGAACAGTTCACCAAGGCCATTGCCCTGGCGCCGGACGACGCCTTTTCCCACACCACCCTGGGCATCATCCATTACACGCAAGGCCGATACGACGACGCGGTCAGCGACTTGAAGAAGGCCATCGACATCAGTCCCAAGAACGCTACGGCGCACAATTATCTGGGAATCACGGCCAGCCAGCGCGGGTGGATGGATGTGGCCCGGAAGGAACTGGAACTCGCGACGAATCTCGATCCGAACTATGCGGACGCCCATTTCAATCTCGCGGTCCTGCTCGCGACGACGACGCCGCCGGATAACGCAAGCGCACTGCTCCATTATCACCGGGCATTGAAACTGGGAGCGCCGCCGGACGTGGCACTGGAGAGGTTGATGAAGACTTCGGCCGATGGCGGAGCGACGAAGCCGCCAGCACCCACTGGCCAATCTCGTTGATATCCATGCGATCTGCCGTGCTCCTAACCCTGATTGCGGTCTGTTTGCTGTGGTGCACCGGGATTCTTGCTGTCGCACCGACGCCTCCCGACCGCCCGGAAGCGCCGGCGAAGGCAAGTGTTGCCCCAAAGGTTCCCAAGGAAATGCTGCCCCGCGTGCATGATGCGCAAAAGCAATACGAGGCCGGTAATTTTGCCGCCGCAGAGCGGATTTACGGCGAAATGCTCAAGGACGCGCCGGAAAACATTTTTCTGCTCTCCAGTTACGGAGGTTTGCTCATGCAAACGGGAAAGCACGATCTGGCCATGGAGACGTTGCGCAAGATTGTCGCATTGACCCCCCGGGACCCGAAGGCGGTCGCTCGGGAGCGGGGCTACGCGGATGCGCATTTCAACCTGGCCGTGATCTATGTGACGCAGACACCGCCGGATTTGGAGAAAGCGCGCCAGTACTACATTCGGGCCGTCGAACTAGGCGAGGAACGGGACGCGAGCCTGGAGGCGCTAATGAAAGTCCCAGCCAAGAGGGGGCCACCGCCCGCCGTGATCCCTGGGCTGCCTCCGACTCCTACACCGCAATCTCCGGTGACGGCAGCCGCCGCGAAACCGGTTCCTACGCCGCAATCTCCGGTGACAGCGGCCACGGCACCAGCCCCGGCTAAGCCGGCGCCCGTAAAACCTGTTCCCGTGCAGAAATTTCCGACGACAGCGACCGCACCGATCTCTCTCAATTCTACCCCGACAGAATCTGTTCCTGCGTCACAAGCTCCGGTGACGGCGGGTGCCGAAACAGTCCCTGTCAAACCGGCTCCTGTGGAACCTGTTGTTTTGCCAAAACCCACACCCCCGCCAGCTGCGCCGGAGGAAGTTCCCGATTTGCCACCGGAGTTGGAAGCGACGGCGCGCGAGGGGAAAGCGCAATTTACCCACGGCAACTACGCCGAAGCCGAAAAGATCTATCGCCAGATTCTTCAAAAGCAGCCGAACAATCTTCGCATGCTGACCAACCTCGGCGTGGTGCTGATCCGCACGGGCAAGTACAAGCTCGCCGAGGAATTCTTCAGAAAGGCCATGACGATCGCCCCCGAGAGTGGACTGACCCATTGCTCGATGGGAGTCGTCTATTATCAGGAGGGTAAATATGACGAGGCCGTCAACGAACTGACCAAAGCGTTGGCGGTCAACAACAAGGACGCCACGGCCCACAATTATCTGGGCCTTACCGCCAGTCAGAAAGGCTGGCAGGACGCCGCGCAAAAGGAGTTGGAAACGGCCACAGACCTCGATCCGAACTACGGGGACGCCCACTTCAATCTTGCCCTGCTTCTGGCGAGCAAGGAGCCGGCAGACCGGGACAATGCGCGCCAGCATTACGAGCGCGCCATCCAGTTGGGTGTGGCCCGGGATGTGGCACTGGAGCAACTGATGAAAGGGCCGGCTTCGTTGGCAGGACCGTCAAAGGCAGGGGAAAAGTAGCGCCTGCGGCTCCGGACGAAGTGCGATTCTGGGATGGCCGACCCTACCCGAGACGTGCACTCCCGACCGGGTCTCCTCCTTCTCTGAAGCCCTCTTAGAAAAACTTTTCATTAACTGTGCGATTTCGCTTTGCTTTTTTGTGAAAAATCGTTGTAGCTGTAGGAACCCGACATGAAGACCCTGCTCAGTCTCGTTATTATTTCCCTCCTCGGCGTCTGCGCCTACGCGGATATTCAAGATCCGCCGGCGAACGACTACGGCCCGACGCGTAAGCTCGGTCGCGGTTTCGCGAACATCCTGTTCGCTGGAACCGAACTGATCACCCAGCCGACCGAGATCAACTATTTTGAAGGCAATACCGCGATGGCTTCCTACGGTATGGTTCGGGGCGTCGCCCGGTTCTTCTTCCGGGAAGGTGCGGGTGTGTGGGAAGTGCTTTCGTTCCCGTTTGCCACGAATCGTGGAACCTACAAGCCGCCGTATCGCAGCAATATCCCCTGGATTCATGGTGGCTACGAAGAGTTTCCGCCGGAACTGGGCTTCGAGAGCCGCTACCGCTACGTCCACGAGTACTACACCTCCTGGTAATCCTTTCACTCTTTCCTAAAAGGCTTCCGCCTTCCGATGGCGGAAGCCTTTTTTTTTCCCATGCCCAAGTCAGAATTGCTGCTGCTCGAAATCCAGGACATCGCCTTTGGCGGCAAGGGGGTGGCGCGGCATGAAGGGAAGGTCTATTTCATTCCGTTCACCATCCCCGGTGAAACGGTGTCCGCCCGGGTGCTGCGGCAGAAGAAGAGCTTCGGCGAGGCGGAATTGGTTTCTGTCGAGAAAGCGTCGCCGGATCGGGTGGAACCGCCGTGCCCGTACTTTGGCCGGTGTGGCGGGTGCAGCTACCAGCACATGACGTATGAGCGTCAGCTCGCAATGAAGGCGGCCCAAGTGGAACAGACGTTGCGCCGGGTCGGGCGTCTGGAAAAGGTGCCGATGCAGCCGATCATCGGCGCGCCGCAGCCTTATGGGTATCGCAACCGGATTCGGGTGCATTCGGAGGGCGGGGTGACGGGATTCTATGCCCACGACGCCCGTGCGCTCGTCGATATCGATCAATGCTTGCTGGCCGTGCCGGACGTAAACCGGGCATTGCGTCGCCTGCGGGAGACGCCAGTACGGGAAGGGGACTATTCGCTGCGCGCGCGGGGTGGCGGTCCGTACTTTGAGCAGACGAACCCGGAGGTCGCGGCGTTGCTCGTCGACGCCGTGCGGGGCCTGGTGCGTGGCCGGGGCGTGCTCGTGGACGCTTATTGCGGGGCGGGACTTTTTGCCCGGGCGCTGGCCGAGCGCTTCGAGAAAGTGGTGGGGATCGAGGAGAACCCGGCCGCCGTGGAGAGTGCCCGGCGATCCGCGCAGCCGCACGAGTCGTACATCGCGGGGGAAGTGGGTGTGCATCTCGGTGAAACGCTCGGCCTGCACGAACCGGGGCAAACATCGCTTCTGGTGGACCCGCCGAGCGAAGGCCTCTCGGCCCGGGTGAGCGATCTCATCCTGGCGTCAGTGCCGGAAGAAATCCTCTACGTTTCCTGCAATCCGGGCACCCTGGCGCGGGACCTCGCAGTGCTCACGGAACGGTACGAACTGTTGGCGGTGACCCCACTGGATATGTTTCCACAGACAGCGGAGATCGAGGTCGTCTGCCACCTTGTGAAGAATGAAGGATGAAGGCGGAAGGATGAAGAGGATAGCCGCTGCGCGGGGATGGTTTTTGGATGTCTACTGCGGAGGCGGTTGTTGCCCCGACATCACATAGCGGCCGTCTTCGGTGACGGTGATCGAGGGAAGCGCGCGGTGCTTTTCGAAGGAGATGAAGATGGGCTGCAATTGCGCCCAGAAGGGGCCAAGCTCCGGGCGGCGGGCGATTTCCGACGAGGCGAATTGCTCCCAATCCGCGCCGATCATCCGGCCAGGGAAAATGTGCACCTCGATGCGCCCCTGGCCTTGGGCCCGGGCATCGAGCGCGGCGAGGTAGACTTCCTCGATAGCGTCGTCGCCGATCGGGGCGCAGCCGATGGAAAAGTTGCTGCCGTGGATGAAGATGTCGCTGCCGGGTTGAACCGGATCGGAAAGGACGTGGTCGGCGGTGTTGGGATAGTTCAGGCCAAGTGAGAGGTGAAAGTTGCTCTTCGGATTGAAGCGATCGATTTCGTAAAACCCTTCGGGCACCTGGTGGTCGCCCTCCCGGCGTTTCGGGCCCGGTTCGCCGGAAGAGGCAAGGATCGCATAGCTGCCGATGAGGCGGAAACGGCGATGCGGATTTCGCGCCCAAAGTTCGAGAGTGGCTTCACGCTTGAACCAGCGAAGAAAGACTTCGCCTGGGTACTCCACAGCTACGGCGTGATATTTTTCCCGGATTTCAGCCCCGTGTTGAAGTCGGGCAACGTCTACACGGTCATTGAGGTCGACGATCATGGGAGGTTCGGGTGGTGGCGGCGGCGGGGATTCAAAGCGCGCCCACGCCATCCAAATCGCCGCAGTCACGGCCATGGTCACCAGGATGGAGAGCGCTTGACGCATGGATGTACGATCATCGTTGTCTCCCGGTGGCAGTGCCATATAAATCCCCGCGATGCAGTACCGTCGCTTTGGCCGCACCAATCTCCAGATGCCCGTCTTTTCCTGCGGGGGCATGCGTTATCAACAATCGTGGAGCGATATCGATCCGAAGACGGTTGAGGAGGCCGGGCAGCGCAACCTCGAGGCGACGATCCTGCGTGCGCTGGAACTCGGCATCAACCATATCGAGACGGCGCGCGGCTACGGCAGCAGCGAGATGCAGCTCGGCAACATCCTGCCGCGGCTGCCGCGCGAGAAGATGATCGTCCAGACGAAGGTCTCGCCGTTCCCCACGGTGCGGGAGTTTCGCGAAACCTTCGAGCAATCGATGCGCTATTTGAAGCTGGACCACGTGGACCTGCTGTCGTTGCACGGGATCAATAATGCGGACTTGCTCGAATGGTCGTTGCGCCCCGGCGGCTGCCTGGAAGCGGCGCGGCAATTCCAGCGCGAAGGGCGCTGCCGGTTCATCGGCTTCAGCACCCATGCGACGACCGATATCATTCTCAAGGCCATCGAGAGCGATGCTTTCGACTATGTGAATCTGCACTGGTATTTCGTGAATGACTACAACTGGCCGGCGGTGGAAGCCGCCGCGGGGCGCGACATGGGCGTGTTCATCATCAGTCCGACGGACAAGGGCGGGCTATTGCAATCGCCTCCGCCAAAGCTCGTGGAAATGTGCCGGCCGCTCTCGCCGATCGCGTTCAACGACCTCTACTGCCTCTCGCGTCCGCAGGTGCATACCTTGAGCGTCGGGGCGGCGCGGCCGTCGGATTTCGACGAACACGTCTCCTCTCTCCAGCATTACAATGACGCGGCGGAAATGATTGCGCCCATCGTGGCCCGGCTGCGCGCGGAGATCGAACGCGTCCACGGTGCGGACTGGGCGGCGGTCTGGAGCGCGGGACTGCCGAACTACGTCGACGTGCCCGGGGAGGTGAATGTGCAGGAGATCGTGCGCCTGTGGCATTTCGCCAAGGCTCTGGATCTCGTCGATTGGGGGCGCATGCGCTACAATCTCATGGGTAATGCCGGGCACTGGTTTCCGGGGGCGAATGCGGCGAAGTTCGACGAGAAGCGGGTCTTCCTCGCCTGCGGGAAATCGCCCTTTGCGGAGCGCATCGGAGGAATCCTCGCGGAAGCGCATACCCTATTACACGGCGAACAGCAGAAGCGGCTGAGCCAAAGCGATTGAGACACTCTTTCCTGTCGTGCCAGCCGATCCTTCGATCATCAGCAATCCGTTCGCGGCGCTTTCCTTCATTGCCGCTCCGGCGGTTTTGACGAATGCCGCTTCGGTCCTGGCGATGAGCACGAGCAATCGCTTCCCGCGGGCCGCCGACCGGATGCGCGCCGTGGCCGATCGCCTCGATCGCGGCGGGGACTCGGAAAAGACGCTGACAGTGTATCGGATGCAGGTTCCCCGGATTGAAAGGCAGGCGGTGCTGCTGCTCCATGGGTTGGCGGGCGCTTATATGGCGCTCGGTGCCTTTGCCGGCGCCAGCCTGATTTCCATTTTCGGCACGGTCCTGGCGACGGCGGTGGGATCTTATTGGGCACACGTGGCGGTGATCGCGGCTTTGGTCGCCGGTGTGGCCGGTGTGGGCGGGCTGATCTACAGCTCGGTCAACCTCTTCCACGCCACGCGGCTATCGATGCTGAACATCATTGAGGAAGGCGCGATGATTCGGAGGCAGCATTCGGCAGGTGGCGCGGCGATCTGAATTCGCGCCATCTCAGGAAGGGATGGTGCCTAACAAGAGAGGCCTAAGAGGGCGTCTAAAAAGTAAGTTGCGGCCCAGCCCGAAGGGCTGACGGACTGTAGCCGGGGGTAACACCCCGGAAGCGACACCCCACACAACGGATGCACCCCGGAGGGTGTGCCGGAGTCGCCTTCCAGGGGTAATTTCCAGCACCCCGGCCGGGGTGCGTGAGTTATTTTTTGGGGTGCATTCCGGGGGTGTTACCCCCGGCTACAGTCCGGCAAGCCTCCGGCTTGCCCCGTGCGCACTTACTTTTTAGACGCCCTCTAAGCATTTTACGCGCTCCCGTATATTGCACCTGGGGGGAGCGAGCCGCATCATGCGCTTTCGTTTAAGCCCCCATTCTTGCCGCAAACGCCATGTTTAAATTCACCGGCCGAGGTTCCATTGTTAACTGTGACGGCGTCACCCGCCGTGATTTTCTCCACGCGGGAACGCTGAGTGCTATCGGGCTTTCGCTGCCCCTTTTTAATTCGCTCCGGGCCATGGGCGCCACGGATGCCGGCAAGGATGAACGGTCCTGCATCATGATTTTCAATCTCGGTGCCCCCAGCCAGATGGATACCTGGGACCCGAAGCCGGATGCGCCCCGCGAAATCCGCGGGCCGTTCAAGGTCATCAAGACGAACAATCCGGACATCCAGATTACGGAGATTTTCCCGCGGATGGCCAAGCTGGCCGACAAATTCTCCCTGGTGCGCAGCGTTTACCATTCGGCGGCCGCAGTGCACGACACCGGGCATCAAATGATGCAGACCGGCCGCCTGTTTACCGGTGGCGTCAATACCCCGCATGCGGGCTGTGCGCTGGAATTTCTGAAGGGCCGGCGGAGTGTATTGCCGGCCCACGTCATTTTGCCGGAACCGATGGGGCCGACCGGCGGCAACCTCCCGCATGGCCAGGATGCCGGTTTTCTCGGCAAGACCTACGATCCATTTGTGCTCAATGCCGATCCGTCGGCGAAGGATTTCAAGGTGCCGGATTTGCTCCCGCCGAAGGAAATCAACGAGGTGCGCCTGGATCGCCGGAAGGAATTGCGCCAGGTGGTCGATGAAGCGGTGAAGAATTTCGAAGCGAGCGAATCGGCCAAGCTGATGGATGCCAATTTCCACGATGCCTATCGGTTGATGAGCAGCACCGCGGCGCGGGAAGCGTTTGCCCTGGAAAAGGAACCGGTGAGTGTGCGCGAACGCTACGGCATGAATCGCTTCGGCCAGTGCTGTCTGCTTTCGCGCCGGTTGATCGAGCGCGGGGTGCGGTTTGTCACGATCAACACCTTCATCACGGTGTTCAACGAGATCACTTGGGACATCCACGGGTCGAAGCCATTTACGAGTATCGAAGGCATGCGCGACCTCGTCGCGCCGATGTACGATCAGGCCTACAGCGCGCTGCTCGAAGACCTTGCCCAGCGGGGCATGCTCGAAAATACGATGGTGTGCAACCTCGCCGAATTCGGGCGCACGCCGAAAGTGAATCCGGCGGGTGGGCGCGACCATTGGCCGGGCGTCTGGACGGTCGGCTTTGCCGGTGGTGGAGTGAAAGGTGGACGCGTAGTCGGCAAGAGCGACGAAGTCGGCGGCTATCCGGCAGAGCGTCCGTGCGCCCCGGCGAATGTCGTGGCCACGATCTACAAATCACTCGGGATCGACCTGGAGACGGAACTCCCCGGCCCGCAAGGCCGTCCGTACCCGATCATCGACCGCGGCTTCGACCCCATTAAGGAGCTTTTCTGATGAAGCGTCTGCCCATTGGATGTTGGATGTTGGGCGTGGGATGTTGGGTGTTTGCCGCGGCTGCGGCGTTTCCCGCTGACCCCGTCCCCTCCTTCCGCAACGATGTCCAGCCCATCCTTGCTCGTTTCGGATGCTCTGCTGGCGCTTGCCATGGCGCCGCTGCCGGACAGGGCGGCTTCAAGCTTTCCCTCCGCGGCTATGACGACGAGGGGGATTACCTCACGATCACCAAATCGGCCGAAGGGCGCCGGATCAATCTCGACGATCCGGCGCGCAGTTTGGTCCTCCTCAAACCGACCAAAATGATCCCGCACAAGGGTGGCGAACGGTTCAAGATGGATTCGCCGGAATACAAGATTCTCTCGAGTTGGATCGCCAGTGGCGCGCCGGGACCGAAGGCCGATGATCCGCGGATTACCGGCATCGAGATTTCGCCTCCGCATACCACGGCGCGAGCGGGACAGACCCTGCCGATCAAAGTCACCGCGGTGTTCAACAACGGCCATCGCGAGGATGTGACGCGCTGGGCGAAATACACTGCCGGCAATAGTTCCGTGGCCACGGTGAACGACGATGGCGTCGTCAAAATCATCGGTAACGGCGAGGGGACGGTGACGGCGTGGTACCTGAGCAAGTTGGCCATCGGCACCGTTACCGTGCCGTATCCGGATGCTCCCAATCCCGCCGCGTTCGCTGCCTTTCAGCCCCACAATTTCATCGACGAGCGCGTCGCGGAAAAACTGCACGAACTGAACCTGCCGCCCTCCGAGCGTTGCACCGACGAGGAGTTTATCCGGCGCGCTTTCCTCGATACCCTCGGTGTTCTGCCGACGCCCGAGGAGACCAAGACCTTCCTCGCGGAAACCACCCCGGACAAACGCGATCATCTCGTCGACGCCCTCCTGGCGCGGCCGGAATTCGTCGACTATTGGTCCTACAAATGGAGCGACCTCCTGCTCGTCAACAGCGACAAACTGCCGGTCATTCCGATGTGGAGCTATTACCAATGGATTCGCCGCCAGGTGGAGATGAATACGCCGTGGGATGTGTTCGTGCGCGATCTGCTGACTGCGACCGGGAGCACGCTGCAAAATGGCGCGGCCAATTTCTTCATCCTGCATGACGAACCGACCAAGCTCGCGGAAACCGTGTCCGTCGCTTTCCTGGGGATGTCGGTCAATTGCGCCAAATGTCACAACCACCCGATGGAGAAGTGGACGAACGACCAGTATTTTGCCTACGCGAATCTTTTCTCGCGGGTCCGTTCGAAGGACGGGACACAGCCCGAAGAACGGGTGGTCTTCGCCGACACCACCGGAGACCTCGTGCAACCCTTGCGCGGGAAACCGCAACCGCCGACTCCGCTCGACGGGAAGCCAATTTCGCTCACCTCGCAGGAGGACCGGCGAATCCCCATGGCGGCCTGGCTGACCTCGCCGGACAATCCGTATTTTGCGCGCTCGATTACCAACCGCGTCTGGAAAAATTACTTTGGCGTGGGACTGGTGGAGAGCGTCGACGATTTGCGCATGACCAATCCGGCGAGTAACGAGAAGCTGCTCAGCGAGGCGGCCGGTTACCTGGTCAAAAACCACTTCGATCTCAAGGCCTTGATGCGGGCCATTCTGACCAGCGAAACCTATCAGCGCAGCAGTGTGCCGCGTCCCGAGAACAAGGACGATACCCGGTTCTATTCGCGGTATTATCCCCGCCGATTGATGGCCGAAGTGATGCTGGACGCCATGTCGCAAGTGACCGCTGAGCCCACCACTTTTCGCATGGACAAGCGGAACGCCAACCGGGGGATCGGCGACTCCTTCCCGATGGGGTACCGGGCGTTGCAGCTACCGGATTCGCACACCGCGTCCTATTTCCTCAATAGCTTCGGCCGGCCGAACCGGGTGCAGACTTGCGAATGCGAGCGCACCAATGAGCCAAGCATGGCCCAGGCGCTGCACATCGCCAACGGCGATACGCTCAACGACAAACTTGCCGCCAAAAACAACCGCGTGGACCAGTTACTGGCCACCTGCAAATCCGACACGGAGCTGACCAACGATATTTACCTGCTCGCTCTGAGTCGTCCGCCGACGGACACGGAACGCGCCGCCATCTCCAAGGTGCTCGCCGCGTCCAGCGCGCCCGACCAAAAGCGCCCGGCCGTGGAGGATATTTTCTGGAGTGTGATGAGTTCGCGGGAGTTTCTATTTAACCACTGACGCCGCTCCGGCTGAGAACTTCACCGGGATTTCCGGGCGGCTCTCGAAGGAAAATTTACCGCGGGATTGACCTCGTCATTCGGAGCGGGTGGAAATGCGCGAATGACGCCATCCATCTTTGCCAATCGCTTCATGCGGGCCGTGCTCGGCTTCAATGCGGCTTCCCTTGGCCGGTTGTTCGGCTCCGGTCCGCGCCGATTCTTTCGGGCGTGTGCCTGGTCCTATATTGCCGTGCGGGACATTCCGACGGACGCGATGGCGCGGATTCCGGAGGTGAAGCTGGAGGATATTCTGGGCGAGCGGCAACCCATGATCCGGATGGCGATGAAGCGTTACGAAAATGGCATGTTGCCGAAGGATGATCTCGTGGCGCTGCTCTCCATTCTCGTCGCGGAATCGCCGCGGGAAGTGCTGGAGATCGGGACGTTCATGGGACACACGACCCGGCAGATGGCGGAGAACATGCCCGACGGAACGCTTCACACCGTGGACTTGCCGGAAGACTTTTCGCCGAACTCCGATCCGGAGCGGCGATTGCCGAAGGATGACTTGCACCTCATCGAACGCCGGGTGGTCGGCCGCGAATTCAAAGGAAAGCCGTGTGCCAGCCGCATCCTCCAGCACTTCGGTGACACGGCGAATTGGGACTTTTCCGCAGCCGGCCAGCCGACGTTCTTCTTCGTCGATGGTGCACACACCTACGAGTACTGCAAAAGCGATTCCGAAAAATGCTTTGCGCTATGCGGCGGTCGGGGTGTGTTTTTGTGGCACGATTGCGACGACGGTCACCCGGGCGTGATCCGATTCGTCAATGACTGGCGCAACCAGGGCCGGGACATCCGGCTCATCGCCGGGACCGCCATTGCCTATTGGAAGAGCTTGTAGCTACTCGATCCGTTTGGCCATGGCCTGGGCCTGGAGACAGAGTTCGGCGGCGAGGAAAGCATGCTCCTGGGTCATGGCGTTCTCGGTGCGATTGAGGCAGTCGAGAATCAATTGCCCGAAGAACGGATAACCGACTTCGCCCTGGCAACGAATGTGGTGTTCGCCCTTGCCGTCGACGAGGTAGAGGTGATCGCCGGTTTGCTCGCGGGCGACGTCGATATATTTCCGAAGCTCGATGTAGCCTTCCGTGCCGAGGATGAAGGCGCGGCCGTCACCCCAAGTACTCAGGCCCGCGGGGTTGAGCCAGTCGATGCGGATGTAGTTGGTGGCACCGTTGTCGGCGATGAGATTCGCTTCGCCCCAATCCTCAAATTCCGGATACTCCTTGTGGTGATAATTGGCGACCTGCGCATGCAGGACCTTGGCGGTTTTGGCGCCACTCCAATAGAGGAACTGTTCGAAATGATGCGAACCGATATCGGCGAGGATACCGCCGGTTTTTTCCTGCGACCAAAACCAGGCGGGCCGGCTGGCCGGCGAACTGCGATGCGGTCCGAGGCCGACGACTTGGACGACGCGGCCGATCGCTCCATCTTCGATAAGCTGCCCGGCGCGCACCGCGCACTCCACGTGCAAGCGCTCACTGAAATAAACCATGTATTTCATTCCGGTCGCTTTCACCTTGGCCCGTGCGGCCGCGAGTTGATCCAGGGTGGTGAACGGTGTTTTGTCGGTAAAGTAGTCCTTGCCCGCGTCCATGACGCGTAGGCCGAGCGGGCCGCGTTCGTTGGGCACTGCGGCCGCCGCGATCAAGCGGATTTCCGGCTTTTCCAGCACCGCTTCGAGGCTGGGCAGAGCTTCGACGCCGGGAAACGTGGAGCAGAATTTTTCGACCTTTGCGCGATCGGGATCGAAGACGTACTTGAGCTCGCCACCGGCTTCCGTCAATCCGCGGCACTGGCCGTAAATATGCCCGTGATCGAGCGCCACAGCCGCGAAAGGGAATTCATCTTTTTTGACAACCGGCGCGGCCTTGCCTTCCGGCGCGTAGTTCATGCCATCGGATTTTTGGTGTGCCATAGGGTCGGAGAAATTGGCGCGGAGGGCGTGATCTGTCGAGCGCGGCGTGTATTGCCGTTTGAGATTTGCCCCCATTGCGCCATGGGCGTCTCGCAAGGCCTCGGCTCTGGTTTCTGG
Organism: Chthoniobacter sp.; assembly: GCA_036501065.1. GTDB lineage: Bacteria > Verrucomicrobiota > Verrucomicrobiia > Chthoniobacterales > Chthoniobacteraceae > Chthoniobacter. The sequence goes on from DASYAY010000058.1 coordinate 163,609, forward strand.
TTTCTGGTTTTCTCTGCGCAACTTCGCCCGTCTCGAGCCACGTCAACTGGTTGAAGCCATGGAGTGAAGGCGAAGCTCAATTGACGTCGTCGCGGAGAACTAGAAACGAGAAACCTTCAACCGAAGACCCAATTCCGTTTGCCGTGCGACGCGAAGCGGCTACGGTTTCGCCCCTTTTCTAAATGCCGATCAGCGATCAACCAATACCAGGACAACGATGGGTCAGTGACACCGAACCCGAGCTGGGACTCGGAATCATCCTCAAAGCGGAATACGGGAGGGTCGAGGTTTTCTTCCCGGCCGCATCCGAGCAACGCCAATATGCTCTGCGCTCCGCTCCGCTGCGGCGGGTGCGGTTTCACGAGGGAGACCGCATCAAAACCAGCGAAGGCTCGGAACTGGTGGTGGAAACGATCGAGGAGCGCGAGGGAATGCTCGTCTATCGAGGCGACGGGCGCGATGTCACCGAGGCGCAGCTCTCGGACACGATCAGCTTTAGCAAACCTGAAGATCGTTTGCTCGCGGGACAAGTCGATGAACTGGCGACTTTCGATTTGCGCGTGGAGGCTTTGCAACGGCGATGCCGTCACCGGCAATCCGCGGTGCGCGGTTTCGTCGGCGCGCGGGTGGATTTGATCACACACCAGATGTCCATCGCCGGCGAGGTTGCTTCCCGATTGGTGCCGCGAGTCTTGCTGGCTGACGAAGTGGGTTTGGGTAAAACGATCGAGGCCGGCTTGATCCTGCATCGGTTGCATCTCACCGGGCGCGCGGAGCGGGTGCTCATTCTCGTTCCGGAGTCGCTGGTGCATCAGTGGTTTGTGGAAATGTTGCGGCGATTCAATCTGCTCTTCAGTCTATTTGATGAGGAGCGGTGCGCTTCGATTGAGCTGCACGATTCCGGCACGAACCCATTTCTCGACAGCCAGCTCGTCATTTGCAGCACGGCGTTTCTCACGGGTAATGAGGAACGGGCGAAACAAGTGCTCGGCGCCGGCTGGGATTTGCTCGTGGTGGACGAAGCACATCACCTGGAGTGGAGCCGCGACGCAGTGAGCCCGCAGTACGCCTTGGTGGAGGCGCTGGCCAAACAAACCACCGGCTTGCTGCTTCTTACGGCGACGCCGCGGCAATTGGGGCCGGAGGGACATTTTGCGCGGCTGCGTCTCCTCGACCCGGATCGTTACGCGGACCTCGATCGTTTTCTCGAGGAAGCGGAACATTACGAGCAGGTGGCCGAGGCGATTGACCGGCTCATCGAAGGAAAACCGTTGACGAAAGCGGATCGGAAACTCATTGGCGAAAAGTCGGCGCGAATCCGCGAACGCTGCGAAGGCCTCGTCGAGAACGATGAAAAGGCGCGCGCGGCGCTGGTGGGCGATTTGCTCGACGAATTCGGCACTGGTCGCGTGATGTTTCGCAACACCCGCGCGGCTCTTTCCGGTTTTCCAGAGCGGCGGGCCAGCCTCGTGCCCCTCGACGCGGGAAAAACCGGCGTCGAACTGGAGGCGAAGGTCAAATGGCTGGCCGGCTTGCTGAAGGAATTCGGTGGTCAAAAGGTGCTGCTCATTTGCCGCACCCGGGAACTCGTGGAGGAAATTTCTGCGCGGCTCTTGCAGGAGTTGAATGTGCCACTGGCCCTCTTCCACGAAAATCTCACACTTTTGCAGCGGGATCGGAATGCCGCCTTCTTCGCGGAGGAGGAAGGAGCGCGCATCTTGCTTTGTTCGGAGATCGGCAGTGAAGGGCGCAACTTCCAGTTTGCCCATCACCTGGTGCTCTTCGATCTGCCCGACGATCCGGAATTGCTCGAGCAGCGGATCGGCCGCCTCGATCGCATTGGGCAATCGGCGACGATCCAGGTGCACGTGCCCTATCTACGGGGCACCGCGTCGGAAGTGTTGGCGCGCTGGTATCATGAAGGGCTCAATGCTTTTGAAAAAAATCCGCACGGCGCCGAGGAGATCGCGCACGCGCTGGCGAAAGACCTCGCGGCCCTTCAACAGAAATACTCCGCTGCCAAGCTGGAGAAGCTTGTCACCAAGACGCGGGATTTCAGCGGCAAGGTGGCGAAGAAGCTGGAGTGCGGACACGATCGCTTGCTGGAATTGAATTCCTGCAAGACCGCCCAAGCTGAGGAACTGATGCGGCAAATCCGGCTGCTCGATGAGGACGGGAAGTTCGAGGAATTCTTCGTGCGCCTGTTCGACCATTTCGGGGTGCAGATCGAAGATCACGGGGCGCGAAGCTATGTCCTTCGGCCGGGGCATTTGATCACCGATGCATTTCCGGTTGTCCCCGAGGACGGGATGACTGTGGCCTTCGATCGCAAACGTGCGTTGAGTCGTGAAGACGTGAATTTTGTGAGTCGCGATCACCCGCTGGTGCGGGCTTCCCTGGATCTGCTCCTCGGGTCTGAGGGTGGAAATACCGCCTTTGGCATTTGGAAGAGCGGCACTGCCGAAGGCATTCTCCTCGAGATTCACGCGGTGGTGGAATGCGTGGCTCCGCCCGCCTTGCACGCAGACCGCTTTTTACCGGCGACGCCGATTCGCGTGGTCGTGGATCACGCTCTGGCCGACCATACGGAAGACGAAGATTTGTTGGCGGCACAGTTCGAGAAGGGAGAAATCTTCCGGCTGCTCGACCGCGGCGCGGTGAAGAAAAAGCTTTTGCCGGCGATGCTGGAGAAAGCGCAAGCGATAGCCACGGAGCGGGCACAGACGCTCATTGAAGCGGCCAGCACTGCCATGACACTTCAATTGCGCGGCGAGATCGAGAGGCTCGAGGATTTGCGCGAGATCAACGATCACGTGCGACCGGAAGAAATCGCCGCCGCGCGCCAGCAACAGACGGATCTGCATACGGCGATTGCCGCAGCACGGCTCCGCTTGGACGCCGTGCGTTTGATTTTCCGAATTCCGAAAGCCAACTGACGCGGCTCAGTCGGCGAAGAGCCAGGTCGTCTGCTCCTGGCCGTGGACCCGCGAAGCGGGGTAGCGCTGGTCGCCGGCGATGGCGCCTTGGGCGACGGGGCGCTTGTCCATTTGCGGGACGAGAAAGAGAACCTGCCGCGATGCGTTGATGAGCGGCAAGGTCATGGTGAGCCGTTGCGGTGGCGGCTTGGGGCCGATCACGGGCAGGACGTTACGCTTCTCTTCATCGAGCGCGGCCGAACCCGGAAAAAGCGAAGCAATATGGCCGTCCTCCCCCAAGCCGAGAAGCAGGAGATCGTGGACGTAGCGCGGTTCGTCGAACCGGGAGGCGAGCGCCTCCAGCTTCGCTTCGTATTCTTGAGCGGCAATTTCCGGGTCAATTTCCCCGCGCATGCGGAAGACGTTGCCTACAGGAATGTGCGAGGGTTCGATCAATGATTCTTTGGCCACGAGATAATTTGAGTCCGCGTCGTCCGGCGGAACGCAGCGTTCGTCACCAAAAGTGAGCTGCACTTTGCTCCAGGGCAGGTCGCCGGCCTGGGCGACCATCGCGGTGTGGATGGCCCGCGGTGAGCGGCCGCCGGTGAGACCGAGCCGAAACAGCCCGCGCTCGGAGATGGCGTTGCGGGCGTGCTCGAGAATCAAGCGCGCCGCTTCGTTGGCAAAATCGTGGGAATGAAGAATTCGCGAGATCACATTAATTTGCAGGGAAGAGAGAATTGAAGAGACGCGGCGCCGGCACGAAAGACATCGAGTTCGAGGAGAGTGAGTGAGGCTTTGCGGACATGGATACCATTATTCGTGGGCAAGCCGAGAAGGAAGGCGGCGAGTTGCGAAAAATCCGGCTCATGCCCGACGAGCATGACACTGTTGTGATGGCGATAGGAGCGCAATTCATCGATCGCGGCCTGCGGGTGCATGCCGCTGGAGAGCCAGGGCGCGACGATGAGCTCCGCCCGGAGGGCGGCGGCGACGGGTTTGGCGGACTCGTGCGCCCGGCGCAATGGGCTGGAAAGAATCACCGAGAGCTGCATGTCGTGAGCTTCGCAAAAACGGGCGACCTTTTTGGCCTGGTCGATTCCTTTTTCCGAAAGCGGACGCGCGCCATCGCTGGACGCCGGAACGTCGGCGTCGGCATGGCGGAGCAGATAGAGGAGCATTGAAGGAGAGTTGATGTTGATAGTTGATGGTGCCGCCCCGTTTTCAGGCGCTCCATCTGAGGCGGAGCGAATATCCGCTATCCATTCACGCCGGCAACTCTCTGGATCACATGACCAATCCGCCGTCTACGGTGAGGACCTGGCCGGTGATGTAGGAGGCTTCCGCGCTGGCGAGGAAGGCCACGGCGCCGGCGATGTCGGCGGGTTCGCCGAATTTGCCGAGCGGAATTTGGCCGACGACGCCGGTCTTGAGCGTTTCGGGCAGCCCTTCCGTCATGTCCGTGGTGATGAATCCGGGCGCCACGGCGTTGCTCGTAATTCCACGGCTGGCCAGTTCGCGGGCGATTACTTTAGTGAGGCCGATCAGGCCCGCCTTGCTCGCCGCGTAGTTGGCTTGACCGGCGTTGCCCATGATCCCGGCGACGCTGGCGATGTTGATGATCCTGCCGCTGCGTTGCTTGATCATCGGACGCTCCACGGCCTGGATGAAATTGAAGGCGCCCTTGAGGTTGGTGTCGACGACCACGTCCCAGTCCTCCTCGCTCATGCGCATGGAAAGCCCGTCGCGGGTGAGGCCGGCGTTGTTCACCAGGATGTCGACGCGCGAAAAATCGGTGAGAATCTGTTCCGCGAGTTTCTTCACCGCGGCCTGGTCGGCCACATCCACCGCATAGGCCTTGGCCAATCCGGCGAATTGCGCGTTGATCTCCTCGGCGGTGCGGTTGGCGTTCAATTCCGTGCGGCTCACGACCGCGACGCGAGCACCTTCACTGGCCAGGCGGACGGCGATGGCATGGCCGATTCCGCGGCCGGCTCCGGTGACGATGGCGACTTGGTTTCCGAATCTCATAGGGGCGGGGAGTGTGGAAAGTGAGCGCGGAATCGTCGAGCGATTATTCGCGAATTGCGACTGATGTTTGCTTGCGTGGCGATCCCGGTCGGGGCTCGATAGCTGGGCGTCATGAATAAGTGCCTCACACTCGGGATTCTGCTGCTGACGGCGGTGGCCAGCGCCGACGAACTGCCTGATATCTCCTCGGTCACACCCGACTTGACGGTGCCGGAGATGACGAACGATGCACCCGCGCCCGGGCGGCGGGTGCTCTGGACCACACCCGGATGGGAAAAGACCGAGGTCTATGGCACGCTCTATCTACCGACGGACTGGAAGCCCGACGGGCATTTTCCGGTGATTGCCGAGTGGGCTGGAAATGGGGACTTTCACGATGCTTTTGGCGATGTCAGCACCGGTCGCGTGGAAGGCAGCCAACTGGGTTATGGCATGACGGAGGGCAAGCGCTGTATCTGGGTGTGTCTGCCGTACTTGAACAATGCGGGGACGGCGAATGTGATCAAATGGTGGGGGAATCCGCCGACGTTCGATCCGGTGCCGACGCTGGCCTATTGCCGCGCCACGGTCCGCAACGTTTGCGAGAAATTCGGTGGCGATGCGAAGCGGGTGATCCTCGCCGGGTTTTCCCGGGGCTCGATTGCCGGTAATTTTCTCGGCTTGCACGATGATGAGACGGCCCGGCTTTGGCGGGCATTTGTTTGTTACAGTCACTACGATGGCGTGCTGACGAACTGGCCCTATCCCAGTGCGGATCGGGCGTCAGCGCTGGCTCGATTGGAGCGACTCAAAGGCCGGCCGCAGTTCATTTGCGGTGAGAACGATGGTGTCGCCAAAACGGAGCAGTATCTCCGCGACACAAACTCCCTGGAAAAGGGTGCGTTCACTTTCGTCGGGACCGGCTTCCGCAATCACAATGACGCCTGGGTGCTGCGGCCGAGTGAAGCACGCAACAAGCTGCGCGCGTGGTTGGATGCGGTTCTCAAGTGAGGCGCACGGGCTGGCGGCAAATGGCCTCGAACGTGTGCGCAAAAAAGAGCGCGGGGTGAACCGCGCTCCTTCTTTCTGGGCTGCTGGCGAAAAATGTCAGACGTCGAGCTTCGTCCAGGCGGCGTTGGCTTTTGATGATTTCACCACCGCTTCGATGAAGGCCATGCCGCGGACGCCGTCCTCGATTTTGGGGAAGTCGTTGGCGGGATCGTCCTTGGCCAGCTTCTTTTTCTCGACGCGGGCGCGGACGGCACTGGCGAAGTTCTTGTAAATGTTGGCGAAAGCTTCGAGGTAACCTTCCGGATGGGCTGGGGGAGTGCGAGTGGCGGCGGCGGCGTTCTTCCCGAGATAGCCATTCGCGGTGCGATAAACCTGCATCGGTTGATCGAGCCACTTGACGAGCATGGTGTTCGGTTCGGCCTGGTGCCATTCGATGCCGCCCGTTTCCCCGTAGACGCGGATGTTGAGATTGTTTTCTTCGCCGACGGAAATCTGCGAGGAGTGGAGGACGCCTTTCGCGCCGCCCTTGAAACGGAGCAGCACATTGCCGTCGTCGTCGAGCTTGCGGCCTTTGACGAAGCTGGTGAGGTCGGCAGCCAGTTCGCTGATCTGCAGTCCGGTGATGTATTCGGCGAGATTCTCCGCGTGCGTGCCGATGTCGCCGATACAACCGGCGGCGCCGCTGCGCTTTGGATCGGTGCGCCAGGTCGCTTGTTTTTGTCCGGAAGCTTCGACCTTCGTGGCCAGCCAACCCTGGGGATATTCGACGACGATTTTGCGGATTTTGCCGAGCTTGCCGGCGGCGATCATGTCGCGAGCTTCTTTCACGAGCGGGTAGCCGGTGTAGTTATGGGTGAGGCCGTAGATGAGGCCGGTCTTCTTGACCAGCGCGGCGAGCGTTTTAGCCTCGGCGAGGTCGAAAGTGGCCGGTTTGTCGCTGAGGACGTGGAATCCGTGTTCCAGCGCGGCCTTGGCGGCTGGGAAATGGACGTGATTGGGCGTCACGATAGCGACGAAGTCGATACGCTGATCGGCAGGAAGCGCGGCTTCCTTGGTCACCAATTCATCAAAGCTCCCGTAGACCCGGGACGGGGCGAGAAAGAAATCGGCGCCGCTGGCCTTGGACTTCTCGGGATCGGCGGAGAAAGCGCCGGCGGTGAGTTCGATCTGGCCGTCGATATTGGCGGCAATGCGATGGACCGCGCCGATGAAAGCGCCGCGTCCACCGCCGACCATTGCGTAACGAATTTTTCTGCTCATAAGGAGTGGTGGGTGAAGGGAGAAAAGAGAGGTGGTTTGTAGGGGGAAAGGTGAGGAGCGGGCAAGGGGAATGTCGACCAGAGGCGCTTCGCGCGAACATCCAACACTCAACATCCAACACCCAACATCCAATGTCCGCCTCGAACGTGGGCTCCGAAGTCGGCGAGCGCTCGCTGCGTTCGGGTTTCTGGTTTCTGGCTTTCCAATCGCACGGCGGTGTCCAAGTTCAGATGCCGCGTTCGAACCGGCCCATTGGATGTTGGATGTTGGATGTTGGACGTTCGGCGAAGCCGCCCGCCCCCTCTTTCGTCAGGGCGGTGTGAAGAAACCGTTGCACGGAAGGCCAAGCGCTGCCTACACTTGCGCGCATGGTTCAAGCCGCCGCGGTTTTAACCGCCAGTGCCGACATATACGATTTCAAAGCCAATTTCCTGGCCGCCTACCGTTGGATGCTTCTTGCACGGGTCGCAGAAGAGAAGATTGCCGCGCTCTATAGAGGCGGCAAGATCACCGGGGGGGTGTTCCTGGGAAAGGGCCAGGAAGCGTTGAGCGCCGCGACCGGCATTGCGCTGCGAAAGGGAGACATTTTTGCGCCGCTCATTCGCGATCAAGCCGGACGGCTGGCCTTTGGTGAGACACTGCTCGATTGCACCCGGACGTATATGGGATCACGACTGGGTCCGATGCGTGGGCGTGATGGCAATGTCCATCGTGGCCGCCCGCGGGAAGGTCTCATGGCCATGATCAGCCATCTTGGGGCGATGCTCCCGGTGGTCGCCGGGGCGTTGCTGGCGAGGCGTTTCCGTGGCCAGGAGGGTGCGGTCGGGGCGGTCAGCCTGGGCGATGGGGCGACTTCGACGGGAGCATTTCACGAGGGGTTGAACCTCGCCGCGGTCGAGAAACTTCCCCTCGTCCTGGTCGTGGCGAACAATCAATATGCGTATTCGACGCCGACTTCGCGGCAGTTTGCCTGCGAAGATCTCGTGGACAAGGCGATCGGTTACGGAGTCGCCGGGCATAGTGTGGACGGGACTGATTTGGGAGCCTGCCTCGAGGTGCTGCATCGCGCCGTGGAATCGGCGCGAAGTGGGGGAGGGCCGCAGTTGGTCGTCGCCTCGTTGCTCCGCTTGGTGGGCCACGGCGAGCATGATGACGCCGGGTACGTGGACCCCAAATTGCGCCAAACGTCCTTGGGCGCGGATTGTCTCGAACTGGCCGAAAGTCGTCTGCTGCGCGAGCGGTGGGCGGACGCGAGCGAACTGCAGGAACTCCAGGAGAAGATTCAGCAGCAGGTCGAAGAGGCGGTCGCGACCACGTTGCGCGAACCGCTGCCGGATCCGAACACCGAGGACTGGTGTTCGTTGGCGGACCAGCGTTTGTGTGAAGGACACGGGGAATGATCACTTATCTTGAGGCGATTCGGGCGGCCCAGGCGAAAGCGCTGGCCGATGATCCACGCGTTTATATCTATGGCCAGGATGTGGGGCAGTTCGGAGGCGCCTTCAAGGCGACGAAAGGGCTGGCCAAGGAATTTCCCGGGCGCGTGCTCGATTCGCCGATTAGCGAAGATGCCATCATTGGCTCGGCGATCGGTGCAGCCATCGAAGGCATGCGGCCGATTATCGAGATGCAGTTTGCCGATTTCTCGACGGTCGGTTTCAACCAGATCGTCAATCAAGCCGCGACCTTGCACTGGCGCACGCAAGTGCCGTGTCCGATCACCATCCGCCTGCCCAGCGGTGGCACGGCCGGAGCGGGGCCATTCCATTCGCAAAGCATGGAGGCGCTCTATGCGCATTATCCGGGGCTCATCGTCATGACTCCGGCCACGGTTGAGGATGCCTACTCCATGTTGCTCGAGGCTGTGGCGATCGACGACCCGGTGATTTTCTGCGAGCACAAGTATCTTTACTATCACCTCAAAGCGGAGGCGCTGCCGACCGAGGCCGTGCCGACAGGCAAGGCGCGGATCGCGCGCCAGGGGCGCGATGCCACGATCGTCACCTATTCCGCCATGCTTCACGAATCGCTCGCTTGTGCCGAGGAACTGGCCAGCGAGGGTTGGGAGACGGAAGTGATCGACTTGCGTTCGATCAAACCGCTCGATACGGACACCGTCCTGGCCAGCGTCGCTCGGACCGGTCGTCTGCTGGCCGTCGGTGAAGCCTGGCCGTGGGGTGGCGTCACTGCCGAGGTGATCGCGCGCGTCGCCACCGAAGGCTTTGGCCTTCTCGACGCCCCGCCCATGCGGCTCAATGCCAAGGACACGCCGGTGCCGTATCACCCCAATTTGTGGGGAACGCATCGGCCGACGGCAAAGACGATTGCCGTCGCGTTGCGCAGACTTTTATCGGCGTAAAGGGAAGGATGAAGGCGGAAGGATGAAGGATGAAGAAAATGGTGGGAGGCGGGGGAACGATTTGGCGGAGCGTCTTCAGCAGTTTGCTCTCCGGTCCATCAAAGTTTTTGTGGTGCTGCCGAAAACGGATGAGGCTCGGGTGTTGGGAAAACAATTTCTGCGATCGGCAACATCCGTCAGGGCACATTACCGAGAGGTTCGGCGGGCCAAATCCGACGCCGATTTTGTCAGCAAGGTGGAGGGCGCGCTCCAGGAGCTCGACGAGACTGATTATTGGTTGGGTCTGATCGCCGAAAGCGGCATTCTGAACGCCAAACGGCTTGAGAGTTTGATAACGGAAACCAACGAACTCACGGCAATTTTCGTCACCATCGCGAAGAAAGGGAAAGGACTTTAGGGAAGGATGAAGGCGGAAGGATGAAGAGAATGGTGGGCGTGGGGACTGTCGATGAATGTAGCCACTGTCTGCAAACAAACGGCTTCCTTCAAAACGGGGTTGGAAAGAACGGAGATTCCTTAGACAATCCCCACTGACTTCTTCATCCTTCATCCCTCATCCCTCATCCTTCCAATGTTTCCTGGTATTGCCCGTGTTCCGATTATCATGCCCCAGCTTGGTGAGAGCATTGCGGAGGCGACGGTCGTCCGGTTGCCGTTTGCCGTGGGCGACCAGGTCGAAGGCGATGCGGAGATCATCGAGGTCGAGACCAATAAGGCGACGATGGGGGTCACGGCGCCGTGCTCCGGGCGCGTGGCGGAATTGCTGGTCGAATTGCAGCAGAGCTATCCTGTTGGCGCGACTCTGGGCTGGCTCGAAGTGAGCGAAGACGAAGCGGCCCGGCTCGGGTTGGATGTTGCCGCGCCCGCGCCCCCGGAAGCGATCTCGGGGGTAGCGCCGGCTTCGTCCGCCCCGGCGACGCCTATTGTCCGGAACATCGTGGAGCCCACGGTTCGCGGTTTGCCGGTACCGGCCCATGCGGCTGGCGCCAGCTACCTCTCACCACGGCTCAAGGCACGGATGAATGAATTGGGGATGCACGCCGTGGATCTCGCTGGGATTCCTGGCAGTGGCGCGGCTGGACGGGTGACCATCGAGGATTTCGAAAAGTTCATGACCAAGCTGGACGAGCATCGGCTCAGCCAGGCTTCGACGATGCGCGTGGCCGTGGCCGATGCCATGCGCCGCTCCTGGACCCGCCCGCTGGCCACCGTCGGCATGAGCGTGCCGATCGATGCCCTGCTGGCGCACCGGAAGGCGGCCAATCCCAAGCCGGGACCAGCTCTCTACGCTTTGCGCGCCCTGGCCATTGCCCTGGGGGAAAACAGTGCTCCGGCCGGCCGCTTGATCGGCGACAAGATCGTTCACCCCAAGGCCATCGACGTCGGTTTCGCCGTGGAGGCGGAGGACGGCGTGCTCGTGCCGGTGCTACGCGGTGCGGACCAGACACCGGTGACGCAGATGGTCGTGCGCTACAACGAATTGGTCGAACTTGCCCGCCAGCGGCGTCTTCCCCCGAATGCGCAGGGTGGCAGCATCGCGACGGTTACCAATTTCGGCACGTTCGGCCTGGAATGGGCGACGCCGATTCCGCTGCCCGAGCAGACGCTCGTGCTGGGGATGGGGGCCGGGCGCATCATCCCGCATTGGGACAAGGCCAAGGGCCAGTTCGTCCCGCTCACCGAGGCGCATTTCACGTTGAGCTTTGACCATCGCGTACTCGATGGCGGCGGCGCGGGGCGTCTTTTGCAACGTATTGGCGCCCTGTTGCAGGAACCGGAAAAGCTTTGATTGACATTGCCCGCTGGCAAGCTTAAGAACCTCGCCCCGCAATTCGCGGCCACTCCCTTTTTTCCATGTCCACGACCGAAGTTATCCTCACTGAAAAGATCGCAAATCTCGGCGCCGAAGCCGATGTTGTGAAGGTCAAGCGCGGCTACGCGCGTAATTTTCTCGTTCCCCGCGGGCTGGCACTCGAAGTGACGCCGGCGACGCTGAAGCGGCTGAACCTGCTGAAGGCCAAGCGCGCCGAACGCGAAGCCAAGGAAATGAACGAGGCCGAGGATCTCGCCCGCCGCATCAACAAGCTCAAGATCACCGTGGAGCTGGAGACGGGCGAAACGGGCAAGGCTTTCGGTTCGATCACTGCGGCCGATCTCGCGGAGCGCCTCAAGAAGGAGCTCGGCGGCAATGTCGAAGTCGATCGTCACCGGATTCACCTGGAAAAGCCGATCAAGGATACCGGCGAGCATGAAGTCACGATCAAGCTGCACCACGAGGTGACGGCGAAGCTCAGCGTGAACGTCAAGGCCAAGGGTTCGGAGGAGGCCAAAGCCGCGGAAGGCGAAGAGAAGAAGTCCGACGAGAAGGAAAAGGGCTTCAAGGCGAAGCCCAAGGCGAAGCACGCGGGCAAGTAACCGGCCATGCCAAACGAGGCTTCCAGCAAGTCTGGGAAGCCCGCCAGAAAAAGCGGGGACAATCCCGGCACTGACCTTCACCAAAAGGTCAGTTATTTGCCGGATATTCACAGGTTGCTCCCACAGGCGCCGGATGCGGAGCAGGGGGTTCTCTCTTCGTTCCTGCTCGCCCCGCGTGATGTTGGCGGGCGCTGTGTCGAGCGTCAGATCAATCCGGAGCACTTCCACCTCCCAGCGCATGCGCAAATCTACGCAACGCTTGTGGAACTGTGGAACGCCAACCAGCCGATCGATTTCATTACGCTGACGCAAATCCTACGGGATCGCAAACAGCTCGATCAAGTTGGCGGATCGGCTTTTATTACCCACTTATTCACATTCCTCCCAACGGCGGCAAATGTCGGGTATTACATCGGCATTCTGGAGGAGAAGTTCACTCTCCGCGAGATCATCAAGGTCTGCACGGAGTTCGCCTCCCGCGGCTATGACGAGCAGGACGACGTCCCCAGCCTGCTCAACGACGTGGAAGCGAAGATCTTCGGCATCGCCCAGGATCGGTTGAAGGAAAAGACCCTCGATTTGCAGGCTCAGTTGATGCTGGCTATCAAGTCCATCGAGGAACTCTACAATCGGCGTGGCGGCATCACCGGCCTGCCGACGGGGTTTACCGAGTTTGACAAGATGACCGACGGCCTGCACCCGGGCGAAATGGTCGTCATTGCCGCCCGCCCCTCCATGGGCAAGACCGCCCTGGCGATGAATATCGCCGAGCACGTGGCGCTCGAAGCCAAGCAACCGGTGGCCGTCTTTTCGCTGGAAATGAGCAGTTCCCAGCTGGTGCAGCGTCTGTTGTGTTCGCGGGCCCGGGTAAACCTCGCCAACGTGCGGAACGGCTTTCTCCAGAACTCGGACTTCACCGCGCTCACGGCCGCCGCCTCCAAACTGGCGGAGAGCAAAATGTTCATCGACGATTCGCACGATCTTTCCATTCTCGAACTGAAGGCGAAGTGCCGGCGGATGAAGGCTCAGCACAATATCCAGGCCATCTTCATCGATTACCTCCAGCTTTTGCGGAGCAGTTCGCGCCGCGCCCAGGACAATCGCCAGTTGGAAATCGCTGAGATTTCCTCCGGAGTCAAAGGGCTGGCCAAGGAACTGAACGTCCCGATTGTTGTCCTCGCCCAGTTGAATCGTAATCCGGAAGGCCGCACCGGCGAGAGCAAGGGGCGTCCGCGGCTCAGTGACCTCCGCGAATCGGGCAGCATCGAGCAGGACGCCGACCTCGTCGGCTTGCTCGTTCGTGAAGAGTACTACGCCGATTCGGACGAGGAAAAGGAGAAGGTCGAAGGCAAAGCCACGCTCATCATTGCCAAGCAGCGTAATGGCCCGGTCGGCGACGTGCCGCTCACCTTTCTCAAGGAGCACACACGTTTCGAAAATCGCGCCCGGGAATCGGAAGCGGAAGAGTAGCTACGAGAGGTTTTCCTGGGAGATGGACTACCGCACGGGCGGCAGCGCCTGTTTGCGGTGGTGCCGATTGGCGATTTGTCGAGTACGACAAGGTGGCACCCGTTCAAACCCCGGTCTTAACTCCCGGCTACCCCAGCTACGGCGGTGTGCAGGGGGTCTCGCTCTCGCAGTAGGGGCTCTGACGGGATAGACTTCGGCAGCGAGTGCTTTCTCCAAATCACGAAGATCACTGGATAAATGAGCAGTTCCAGGAGTGCGGACGTGATGACGCCGCCGATCATCGGGGCAGCGATGCGTTTCATCACATCGGCCCCAGCTTGGGTCGTGGGACTCCAGAGGATGGGCAACAGGCCGAAGAGAATGGCGCAGACGGTCATGATCTTCGGACGGATTCGCTGCACCGCGCCTTCCTTCACCGCGGCGTAGAGGTCACCGAGCGATGTCATGCGGCCTTCGGCGCGATACTTTTCCCACGCGTGATCGAGATAAAGCAACATCACCACGCCCGTCTCCGCATCGAGGCCCGCCAGGGCGATCAATCCCACCCATACGGCCACGCTCATGTTATAGCCGAGCAGGTAGAGCGTCCAAAATGCGCCGACCAGCGAGAATGGAACCGCGAGCAGGACGATGATCGTCTTCGCGACTGATTTCGTATTCAAATAAATCAGGACGAAGATGATGAGCAGCGTGAAGGGCACGACGATCTTGAGCCGCGCTTCGGCCGCCTTGAGATACTCAAATTGCCCGGCCCATTGGATGTAACATCCGGCGGGAAATCGGACGCGCTCCTGGATGCGCTGCGACGCGGCACGGACGTAACCGTCGATGTCATTGTTCGTGACGTCGACGAAGACAAAGCCGACGAGTTGCCCATTTTCGTTTCGGATCGAAGGCGGGCCAGTTTTGTAATGGAGGTCTGCCAGGAGTGAAATAGGGATTTGCGGAGGTGCTGCTTCCTGGGTTGCGGAGCCTTCCGTGTGGATGGGTGTCGCTCGGGTCGCTGGCGTGGCCACGAGCACGCGCTTGAGCGAATCGAGGTCTTCGCGGAAATCCCGCGCGTATCGGACGCAGATGGGGTAACGCTCGCGCCCCTCGACGGTCGTGGCGATCGTCTTCCCGCCGATGGCCGATTCGATTACGTCATTGACGTCGCCCACCCGCAATCCATAGCGGGCGACCGCTTCGCGGTTCACCTCGAAATCGAGGAAGTATCCGCCCGTGGTGCGCTCCGCGAACACACTCCGGGTGTCGGGAAGATCCTTCAGGGCTTTTTCGATATCGACAGCGACGTTTTCGATCTGCTGAAGATCGGAGCCGAAAACCTTCACCCCAAGAACCGTGCGGAAGCCGGTGCTCAGCATCTCGGTGCGCGTTTGAATCGGCATCCAAAAGATGTTCGCCATGCCGGGCGTCTTGATCTGTTGGTTCATTTCCGCGATCAACTTTTCCCACGTCATGCCGGGTCGCCATTGGTCGTGTGGCTTGAGTGTGACGACGGTCTCGAACATCGAGAGCGGCGCTGGGTCGGTTGGTGTTTCCGCTTGTCCGGCCTTGCCGAAGACCCTCTCCACCTCCGGCACCTTCGCCAGCATGCGATCCTGGATTTGCAGGATTCTCGTGGCTTCGTTGATGGACATGCCGGGCACAGCCGTCGGCATATAGAGGATCGTGCCTTCGTTGAGCGGAGGCATGAATTCCTTGCCGAGCCGGGAGAACGGATAGTAGGTGGCCAGAAGAATGAGCAGCGCCGCGAAGAGGGTGGGCCAGCGAAAGCGAAGCACGAAATCCACCAGCGGCCGATAGGCCCAAATCAAGAAGCGGTTCACCGGATTCTTGATTTCCGGGGTGATTTTGCCACGGACCAACAGGAGCATCAGCACCGGCACCACGGTGACGCCGAGCATCGAGGCGAAGAACATCGCGAAGGTCTTGGTATACGCCAGCGGCTTGAACAAGCGGCCTTCCTGAGCGGTCAGCGAGAAAACGGGAAGGAAACTGACGGTGATCACCAGCAGAGAGAAAAAGAGCGGCCGGCCGACGCTCTTTGCCGCTTCAATAATGACCCGCGTCCGTTCCGCACGATCGGGGTCGCGTCCCTGCTGCTCGCGAAAATGTTCGAGCGCTTTGTGGGCGTTCTCGACCATGATGATCGCCGCATCGACCATCGCGCCGATGGCGATGGCGATGCCACCCAGGGACATGATGTTCGACGTCAGACCGAGAAAGTACATCGGCAGAAACGCCAGGATGATGGCGATCGGCAAAGTGATGATGGCGACCAGCGCGGAACGGACGTGCCAGAGGAAGACGATACAAACGAGGGCGACGACAACGCTCTCCTCGATCAATTTTTCGCGCAAGGTGTGGATCGCATTGAGAATCAGTTCGCTGCGGTCGTAGGTCGGCACGAGGCGCACGCCGTCGGGCAGCGAGCCCTTGATCTCGTCGATCTTCTTCTTGATTCCGGCGATGACGTTGAGGGCGTTCTCTCCATAGCGCATCACGACGATACCGCCGACCACTTCGCCCTTGCCATCGAGCTCCGCGACGCCCCGGCGCAAGTCGCCACCCAGATGCACGGTCCCGACGTTTTTCACGCAGACTGGAGTGCCATCCACCACCTTCAGGACAATGTTTTCCAGATCCTCGATCTTTCGAATGTAGCCGCGTCCGCGCACATAATACTCGGTCGCGGCGATCTCGAGAGTCTTTCCCCCGACGTCGCCATTACTCCCTTTGATCGCGCTCACTACGTCGGCCAGCGGGATGTGGTAGGCGGCAAGAGCGTTCGGATCGAGATCCACTTGGTACTGCTTCACGAAACCGCCTACGGGTGCGACTTCCGCGACGCCCTTCACCGATTCGAGTGCGTAGCGCAGATGCCAGTCCTGCAGAGATCGCAGTTCCGCGAGGTCGTGCTTCCCGGTGTCGTCGACGAGCGCGTACTCATAGACCCAGCCGACACCCGTGGCATCGGGCCCGATAACCGGATTGACGCCTTCGGGCAGCGAGCCCTTCACGGAATTCAGGTACTCGATGACGCGCGAACGCGCCCAATAGATGTCCGTGCCGTCCTCGAAAATCACATAGACGAATGACTTTCCAAACATCGATTCACCCCGGACGAACTTCACCTTGGGCGCGGCGATGAACTTCGTGGAAATGGGATAAGTGATCTGATCTTCAACGAGATCGGGCGAACGCCCTTCCCAATCGGTAGAGACAATCACCTGCACGTCGCTCAGGTCGGGAATCGCATCCAGAGGTGTGTTCACGAGCCCGTAGATTCCGCCCGCGATCGCGAGGAGGGCGAAAATGAAGATGAGGAATTTATTCCGCGCGCTCGCCTCGATGATTCGCTCGATCATGGCCTCGCCTCCTGACCGACGGACGGTACGAAGGATTTGACGGCATCTTGCACTTTTGACTCGGCATCGATCAGAAAATTGCCGCTCGAGACGACGCGTTCACCTTCCTTGAGCCCATCAAGCACTTCGTAGCGGTCGCCGTATTTTCCGCCGAGCTGCACGAGGCGCGGCTCCAGTCGTCCTTCGCCTTTGCCGACAAAGACGAGAGATCGTGAGCCCGTTGGCAGGACCGCTCCGACGGGAATGGTCAACCCTACACCCTGGTCGATATCCAGCTCGACGTTCACATACATCCCCGGCCGCAGTTCGAGACCGGCATTCGCAACATCGATGCGGACTCTCGTGGTGCGACTCTCCGTGCTGACGAATGGGTCGACGAGGCTCACCGCGCCCTCAAAACCTCGACCGGGGTAGGATTTCGCGGTGAGGCGAACTCTCAGGCCATTCGCGAGCGCCGAAATCTCGTCTTCGTAAAAGTCAGCCCAGACCCATACGACCGAGAGATCGGCGACGTCGACCAATCGGTCGCCGATTGCCACCTTCCGGCCTTGCTCCACCGGCACGCTTTCGACCACCCCTTTGAAGGGCGAATGGAGCGTGACGTTATCCGACGGTGCTCGCGTTTTTTCCAGGTCGGCAATTTGTTCCGGAGTGACGCTCCATTGCTCCAGGCGGCGGCGCGCCGCTTCGATCAATCGATCGCTGTTGGCCCGTCCGTCGACGCTCGGCGCACGATCGCGCGCATTGAGAAGGTTGACCAGTTCGCGCCCAGCGGTGGAAAGCTCCGGGCTATAGATGGTCAGCAACGGCTGGCCGGCTTCCACGGGCTCTCCGGGCGAGGTCACATACAGCTTCTGCACGTAGCCTTCGGCCCGCGCCACAAACTCCCATTGCCGGGTCCGGTCCTGGACAACGTTCCCCACGGTGCGGATGGTGCGTCGCAACGGCCTCTTTTCCGCAGTGGCATAGGTGACACCGATTTGTTGCTGCCGCTCGACAGGCACCTCGAATTCATTGAGCGATGGCGCGGCGGTCGCTGGCGCTGCGGCCTTTCCGGCGAGGCCCTTTTTCATCACTGGCACGAGGTCCATTCCACAAATCGGGCACTTCCCGTGGGGATCATGGGAACGCACCGAGGGATGCATGGTGCACGTGTAGTAATCGACATTCGTATCCACGGCGGCGTCCTTCTGCTGGCAGCCGGTGAGGAGGGCGAGGGCGAGAGTCGCGGAAAGTGGAATGAATTGCCGCCGATTCATTTCGCCCCTCCTTTCGAGAAACTGCCAGTCGAGGGAGAGCGCGGGAGGGGCGAGCCGATCAGGGCATCGAGTTCGGCCGCGGCGATCTGGTAATCGGCCAGATGTTGCTGAAGCATCGCTTCCAACTCGCGCAGGCTCCGTTCCGAGAGGATCAGTTCCAGGAAGCCCGTCTTTCCACCTTCATAGTTGGTGCGATCCGTTTGGACCGTTTGGCGCGCGTTCGGGATCAACCGCGTTTGGTACAGTTCAATGTGATGCCGGGCGGTTTCGATTTTCTGAAATTG
The DNA here is from genome assembly GCA_036501065.1 of Chthoniobacter sp. Classification (GTDB taxonomy): domain Bacteria; phylum Verrucomicrobiota; class Verrucomicrobiia; order Chthoniobacterales; family Chthoniobacteraceae; genus Chthoniobacter. The sequence goes on from DASYAY010000058.1 coordinate 181,963, forward strand.
ATCGCGGATCAATCCAAGAGCGGTGGAACGCGCACTTTCCAACGCGCGCTGTGTAGCCTCGACGCCGCTTTGCGCTTCGCGTTCTCCGGCGCGGTACTTCTTCACGTTCAACCAGGGCACGTTGAAGGACACGCCCGCCGCGACCTCACTCACTCCTTGCGCCGCCCCGTTGTAGCGCTGCGCTTCGATGCTGATCGCTGGATCGGGAATCCATTCGCGTTTGGCTAATTCGAGCCTGGCTAGGGAAGCGGTAACCTGGGCCTCGGCGCTCCGCACTTCGGGGCGCGTGCGCAAAACTGAGGCGCGACAGCGTTCGACGGAGAGACGTTCCGTGCCGGGTTGCGGCATGGAGACCGGTTTACCCAGCGGGACAAATGCATCTCGATTCATCAGGACGTTCAGTTGCGTCTCATCCTCGGAAACGCTTTGCATCAGGTCGTGACGGTCCTCTTCGAGGCGGTTCACTTCATTTTCCGCCACCAGCACATCGGCCTGGCCCTGGTTGCCGACTTCCAGCCTCGCCCGGCTGATCTCAACGGTTTGCGTGAGCGAGGATTCGTTTTCGCGATTGAGTTCGAGGAGCGCATAGTCGCGGACGAGACGGAAATACGCCGTGCGCGCTTTGGCGACGGCATCGAGCTGCTTCCGGTGCAAATCTTCCAATGTGGCCAGGGCCTCGGCGGCGGCGATCCGTTCCCGGCTGCGATTCCGGCCGGAGATCGGAATCATCTGTTCCACGCTGACCATCTGGTCGGTGAAGCTGTTGGCGGCGACGTCCACGAAACGCGCGAGCCGCGTGCTTCCGCCGACCTTGAGATCATCCCAGGCCGCCGCCTGCGGCAGGCGTTGCCGCATGGCCTCCCAATGGGCGCGTGCTTCCTTGATGTCGGGGTTATTGGCCAGCACGACATCCGTGATGGCGGAAAGAGAAAGTGGAGTTTCGGCAGAGGCGCCGGCTTTGTGCGGCGATTCCGCTTCAAGAGCAAAAGGTAGAAATAAACTGCAGAGGAAAAAGGGGATGGGTTTCATGAATCTGAGCGGTGGACTTCGTGGGTGAGGGTGTGCGCGAGGCACACTTCGCCTGTGAAAGCCCGAGGCTCAGATCAACCGGATGCAGCTCACCGCCAGCGGAGGAAGAGTGTGCGCAGCGCCAAGTTCGTCGAGAGCGACGAATGGACGCCGGGCCGCAGGCGGAAGGAAAAGAAAGGTCCAGGCGCGCAGGCCAATGGTCGCGAGCTGGAGGTGGGAGATTTGCGGCGCCGGCGCGGGTGATTGCGGCGTCTTCTGTTGCTCGATCGTCTTGCAGCAGGCCGCGTTTGCGCAGCAACCACGCGCGCAACGTTTCGTCGCGCAGATGCCGCCCGTCTTCATTTCCATGGGCAGTGTCATCCACTGGGCCTGCGCACCGAAAAGCAGGCCCAGGACCAAGAGGATAACGATCGAAATGCGAGCGCGCATGTTATCGTGGATAGCTGGCGAGCTTACGCCGCGATCAACTTTCCGCCAATGCAAAATCCCAGGGTGTGCCAAATACGCGGAAGAGAACGTCGCGACTTGCGCAGGAGGTGGAAACGAGATAGCGACGCCCACCCATGAGCCATCCTTCTGAGCCATTTGACGAATTTGACCGGTCTGAAGCGAAGATTCCGGATGTTCGTCGAGGACCTTTTTCCCGCGGAGTGTGTGCCAACCTGCGGGCCTTGAGCATGGTTGGCCGGTGGGTCGCCATTGTGTCCTTGGGATATATGGCCATTCGTCATGCGCTTCCGTTGATCGCTGGGTCGCAGCCGCTGGTTGCTTTGAAATCGGCGGTTCCGCTGATCGCGATTGGCTTTTCCTACACTTGTCTGGTGGCCACATTGCCACGCACGCCGGGCCAGCGGATCGTCGGGTTTTCCGTCGGGTTGGCCTTCATGCTCTGGGGGCTGGAGCAATACCTTCAGGACCAGAAGATCGTGGCCCTGGTCGATGACGTCGTCGTGTTCTTCTTCGTTGTCGATCTGGCCATTGTCGTTCGTCATAACTTGAAACGAGACGCCGACGAAAAGCCGGCGCCGGAATGATGCAATGGCTTCCTTAGCGTGCTTCTATTGCAGTTGAATGTTTGCACTGCGGCACGCCTTGCGGCAAATGGACGTGTGCTTTCCCTTCGTTTCCTGGTCGCCGTGGTCCTGGTGTTCTCCTGTCACGTGACAATCGCGGACGCCGCGGATGCTACCGCCGCTTTCGACGAGAATGGGTTGGTGACGCTCAGCTACGGCGGAGCGCAGTTTATCAAGAATGCGGCGCCGCATGTCTCCAACGTCTATTTCGCGGACGACAAAGGCGCGGACGTTCCGGCAGATAAGGACAACCCGACGGTTTCCTATGAGCGGAGTGCGCAGCGAATCTCCTATTCCTGGCCTTGGGGCGCGGTGCGCTGCCGGTATCAACTTGCAGGCAAACGGCTGAACCTGGAAGTCAGCGTGGAGAACGATACGGCGGGGCCGATGAGCGGGATCGAGATGGATCTGCTCGAACTCCAATTCCCGGAGCGGCCTGCCGGGACGCAATGGGAGAAGCGCTTTCAGATGATCGGCGACAACGACGGCGACATCACTGCAATGGTTGCCGACTACAAGAGCGGCGCTCTGACCTTCTGCAACGACGATCCGACCAGCGTGGTGCGCGCGGGCTTTTCGCCGGGAGCCGTTCCACCGCATGAGACGTGGCTGTTGCGTGTGACGTCGCCCGAGAGGCGCAAGGACGACAACCCAGTTTTCGTCGCGCCGCGCAGCAAGAAGATGTTTCACTTTTCATTACGCTTCTCCGAATCCGGCGCGCCGCTCAAGGAGGTCGCCGGCGACCTCATCGAGAAATTCACCACGGCCCATCCCTTTCAGCTCAAGTGGCCCGATCGTCGTCCCATTGGAATGCTTTCGTTGGCCAGCGGTGCGCATGGTTCGGCGACGAATCCCCGTGGCTGGTTTGGCGAGCCAAAGGACAATTTTGTCGGCAAGAACGGGATGCATCACTTTCGCGACAAGCTCCTCGAGCAGGCGAACACGAGTATCGCCATCCTCAAGAGCATGGGCGCCCAGGGGATGATTTTCTGGGACATGGAGGGTGAGGAATATCAGAACATCAATTTTGTCGGTGATCCGCGAATGACAGCCACGCTGGCGCCCGAGATGGAGGCGGTGGCGCCGGAGTTCTTCGAGCGTTTTCACAAAGCGGGGTTACGTACCGGAGTTTGCATCCGGCCTTCGCGCATTGTGGCCGGCTGGGATGGCAAATCGAAATGGCAGCACAGCCACATGGGCTTCGACGTGGTCGAAGAGATGAACCAGAAGATCGCCTACGCGAAGAAACACCTGGGGTGCCTGCTCTTCTACGTGGACACGAATGTGCGTTATTTTTTCAAGCCGGATGGCAGCGTGGATTCGAGCCTGCTCGAGGGTGCGGCCTTCAAGCGCCTGGCGGACGCGAATCCCGACGTGCTCATCATTCCGGAGATTCCGCGGCTGGAGTACTGGAGTTGCACGGCGCCGTACCGGGAGCTGCGCCCGCATGCCTTTGGCAATCACGCCGCTACCGAGTCGCGCGTGTTCGATTTTTATCCGCATGCCTTTAGCGTCATCAACCCGATCGATGGTCCAGCCCAGCAACGCCGCGCCGAGCTCGTGGCCGGCCAGCGCCGCGGAGACATCCTGCTCTTCCGCTGCTGGTTCCCGGACGAACAGAACAAAGTGTTCAAATCAATCCTCGACGAGGCGGACCGGAGGAAATGAGGGATGAAGGCGGAAGGATGAAGAGAATGGCCGCTCCGCGGGAGGGAATTCATCCACCATCCGCGAAGCGCCATCTTCTTCCGCCTTCCGCCTTCATCCTTTTATCGCGGCATGGGGTAAAGCCGGAGGCCGGGGTGCAGGTAGAGCACCGTCCCGCGGTCGCGCAGGAAGATGGGCGTGCCGTTTTGGAGAAGCTCCTCGTAGAAGGCTTTGCGCCGGGCGAAGTCGGCCGATTCACCTTTCCGAGGACTCACGCTATCCAGGAGAAAGCCACCGTAATCGGACTCCGACACTGCAATGTGGGTCACACCCATCTTCCGTAGTTCATCGATCGTGCCGAGATCGGCGGCGTACCTTCGGGCAATGATCTTCTGCGGTATGGGTGCGAACCGTGTGGCGTCGCGCGGGTTATCCGGGTCCGGCAAAAGGACGCGGCTGTCTTTGACGATTACGGCGGTCGGCGGCACGTGTGCGTGAACGAACTCGAGGAGATCGCGGTTGTCATCCGTTTGAAAGGCCTCGAGGTACGGCGTGAGCGTGCGCCAATCGGCGGGCGGCGGCAGGCTCACCACCTGGCCAAGGACTAGAATCGCGGCGGGCACGATCCACAGATGGCGAATGGAGGACCAACGGCGAAGCATCTGCCCCAAGTCTATTGCCCCGATGGCGGCGAAGATGGTGAACAACGCCGTGGCTGGGAGAAAGTAACGGTCGTTGGATTTTGGGGAGAAAGAAAGCGCTACCGTGAAGGCGAACGGGAAGGCAATCAGCAGCCACTCGACGAGTGTCAGCGCGCGCCGCTCACTCCAGCGTTTCGCCAGGAACACGATGAGCAGCACCCAGATGATGGGCGTCGTATTATCCCGGAAAATATTGAGATAAAGCGTGTGCGGCACGCGTCGAGTCGTGCCTTGCTGGCCGTGGACGACGAGCTGCATCTCGCGGTGGAAGCTCTGCGCAAATGCTCCGGGATGCAGGATCAGCGGCAGATTGATGAGCACCAACGCCAGCACCAGCGCGACGGCGAATGCACTCCATTGGCGGGCCTTTCCCTCCGCGGGCGTTCGCCAAAAGACTGGAACGACCACCACGAGAACGGCGAGGCCAATGTACTTTCCAGAGATGGCGCAGGCCACCGCGAGACCCAGCGCCGCGGCCAGCAGAGTCGTGGGCCGTCGCGAAAACAGAAACACGACGAGGAAGGTCAGCGCCACGCCAAACACGAGCGCGGTGTCTTCTTTCAAGTAATGCGAGAGCTCAAAAAACTGGTGATGAAGAAGCAGAGCCAATCCGGCGCTGATCGCTGCGGGCCACCCTCGCCAGGCAAACGCCAGGAGCGAGAGGGCGACAATGGCCAGCGACGCGAAGACGGCCGAGACCCAGCGTCCCACCTGGACGACGCTTTGCTCCGTCGACGCCGCGCCCGTGAGGGTCACCGCCGCTTTGGTGACCGTGAGCAAGAGCATCGGGTGATGGTAATTCCAATCGCCCGTGCGCACCTGCTCCACTTTCACACTTTCGTCGGGATGATAGAAATACGGGAATCGATTGTATCGCGTGTCGAGAAACAGCGCGGCGGCAAAGAGGAGGAGGCAGAACGCCGCCAGACGGAAGGGGGAAGGCATTACAGCTTGTGGAGCGTGAAGACCCCATAGCGCATGGCGCCCGTGCGAAAGGCAATCCATAACCTCACGATCGTCAGGCCAAAAATGGCGTTTTGGGATCGAGGATCGAGGATGAAACGCAGATAGGCGGGTTTGCAAAGAAGTCTCCAGAGGAAAACGCGGACGATCATCGGCCAGGTGCGCGCGATCTGGCGGGTCACGTCCTGGAATCGTTCGACGGCGAATCCGGCGTCTGCGGCCATTTTTCGATAGTCCGTTTCCGAGCCGAGGTGAGGCATGCGGCCCTCTCGGGAGATGGGCTCGATGAGCCAGCGCTCCTGGTTGCGCGTCGGATTTTCGCGGGCCAGCCAGGACGTGACGACGAGCCGTCCTCCGGGGCGAAGTATGCGCTGCGCTTGCGCAAAAAATCCCGGTTTGTCCATGTGCTCGGAACTTTCGATGGCGATAGCCGCATCGAAGGAATCGGCGGGCAGCGTGTTGGTGAGCCAATCGCCGAGGAGGAAGGTGGGGGAAGGATGAAGGATGAAGGATGAAGGATGAAGAGAAGTGCGCTTCGCGGATTGGTCGACGCCGGATTTCGAATGCTCGCCGGCAGAAGCGGAGCGGGAAGTGGTATTCCGCGGCGGCACATTGGACGTTGGAAGTTGGATGTTGGATGTTGGGTGTTCTGCCATCAGCAGTTCCGCAACATTGCCCTCGCAAGCGATGCGGTATTGCGCCTCGGAAATGGTCATGCCGGTGACGTCTGCGCCCAATTCCCTGGCGAGCAAGCGGGCCGTCGCGCCGTAGCCACAGCCAATGTCCATCACCCGCGTGCCCTCGCGGATTTGCGCTTCGCGGGCGACCAGTTCTGCGAGCTGTCGCACCGCCTGTGTCCGGCTTTCATCACCGGTCAGCCACAGTCCGTGGTGGACGTGTTCTCCCCAGATGTCGCGATAGAAGCCATCCAGCTCGTCGTAGTGGGAAGCGACATCGGCTCCACGGATTTCCTTCCGCGAGGAAATCACTTCCGGTGAGTCTGAATGACAATTTCGACGCGGCGATTCGGCGCCTGTTCCTCGATGCTCTTATCGGGACCGAGATCGGGAAACGCTTCGTCGTCCGCCTTGCCGATCGTCGTGATCCGCGCGGGATCGATCTTCAGATTCGCCACCAGCCAATCGCGCACGGCGTCGGCACGTTGCTGGCTGAGAATCAGGTTGGTTTCGCGTGTCCCGGTATGATCGGTATGGCCGCTGATGATGAAGGTCGCACGGGGATTGCGGCTGATGAGGAGCGCGAGCTTTTGCAGGTCCTGGATGGCCGCCGGGAGAAGATCGGCCTTGCCCCATTCGAAAAGCGCGCCCCCGCGCATGGCGATGGGCTTGTTGGTAATCGGCCCGCCAGCCTTTCCGAGGGCATCCTCCAGCGATTGCCGGCCGGGAATTCCACCGGAGTTCCCCGTCCCGCCGTCACCCGGCCTGGTCCCGCTGGGAAGTACGATCACCGGCTGTTTTGGCGACCGGACGCTTTTGTCCACCAAGCCGCCGGCCAGCCCGCTCAATTGCTTCTCCATGGAGGCCAGGGAGCCGGGTTGATTCTTCTCCATCGCATCGAATCCGGAGAGGTCCACCTTCGGCTTTTCCTGCACGAGCGGTGCGGTGAGCTCGGCTGCCGATGGCTTGACGATCAGTTGGTCCGGGACCGTTGGATTCGTTTCCGGAATGGCAATCGGCTTCGGTAGATTCTTTTTATCGGGAAGGACCATCTTCGTGTCCTGGTCCAACTGGGGAAGGGTGAAGTTCCGCAGAATATGCATCGGCGGCGCCAGACGCTGGGTTTCGGAATACCCGAAGTTTTCCAGTCGCTTGAAATTGAAGAAAATGAAGAGGGCGGCGTGGATCAGGAGGGAAACGATCAGCGCGAAAACCAGCCACTTGCGCATGACGGGGATCTGCGCGGCGTTGGATTGAAAGTTTTCGTACTGGGCCATGTCGACTCGGATTAGGACGATACACGGGAACGGGGTGGGGGAAAGGTGAAAGGAGGGTTGATTGTTGATAGCCGTGCGGATTTTCGAGCGAGAGCGCCGGTCCGATTGGAATACTCTCGTCTAAAAGTGTCGCGGAGCGCCCGTAACTGCGGAAAAGCGGGGGACTATCAACAATCAGCTATCAACCATCAACTTTCCCAGCCCCCTTTTTCCGCTTGAGACTTGCGTTCCCCCCACGCACCTTCGCCCTCCCTTTTATGAGCCAGACCAAAGAAATCCCGCAGATGGAGAAAATCGTTTCGCTTGCGAAACGGCGCGGTTTTATTTTCCAAAGCTCGGAAATCTACGGTGGTATCAATGGGTTCTGGGATTACGGCCCACTCGGCGCGGAATTGAAGCGCAACCTGCGCGACACCTGGTGGCGCGCCATGACGCGCGATCGCGAAGATGTGGTCGGGCTCGACGCCACGATCATCATGCACCCGGCAATCTGGAAGGCCTCGGGACACGTGGATACTTTTAGCGATCCGATGGCCGATTGCCGGGTAACTCAAAAGCGTTTCCGGGCGGATCACGTCGAGTTGCAATCGGGCATGGCGTATCGCTGGACGGGCGCGACCGACGCTTCCGGCAAAAAATCGGAAGAGACTTTTTCGGCGCTCCTCGCCGGAGGGAAACCGCCGGAAAGCGCCCGCAAAATCGCGGTGCAGTTTTATACTTTGCGCGGCCTGACGAATCCGGAACTTCTCGGTGAAACCACCGAAAAAGTGGAGAACACCCGGGCTTTCAACCCGGAGAATGGTGCACAATTGACCGAGCCCGTGCCGTTCAATCTGATGTTCAAGACTTATATCGGGGCGACGGCCACCGAAGAGGACAAGGCCTATCTTCGCCCCGAGACTGCACAGGCCATCTTCGCGCAGTTTAAGAACGTGGTGGATTCGTCGCGGCAGAAGGTTCCGTTTGGAATCTGCCAGATCGGCAAGGCGTTTCGGAATGAAGTGACACCGCGGAATTTCACCTTCCGCTCACGGGAATTTGAACAGATGGAACTGGAGTTTTTCATCAAGCCGGATGAGGCCATCGAAGCTGTTTGCGGGAAGGTCGCTGCGTGGCATGAGGGCGCCGATCTCTCGAAGCCGCAGGATAACTGGGGCTGGGAAATGTGGCATCGCTACTGGGTGAAGGAGCGCACGGACTATTACGCGGGCATTGGGCTCGGCGCTGAGGTGCTCGACTATCACTGGCAGGCTAAAGATGAACTGGCGCACTATGCCCGTGCGTGTGTGGACATCCTCTTCAAATTTCCTTTTGGGACGGAAGAACTCGAAGGCATCGCTGCGCGTGGCGATTTCGATCTCATGGCGCATCAGACGGCGAGCAAGAAGCCGCTGGATGTGTTCGACGAAGAGGTAAAGAACGCCTTTGCCAAATGGACGGACGAACAGCGTGCTGCGCTCCTGGAGCGCAAAAAGGCGGAACAGCGCGCCAAAGAGAAGGGCGGAATGACCGACGCCCAAGTCGATGACTGGTGCCAGAAGCTTTTCAAAGGTTTCTACGTCCCGCACGTGATCGAACCTTCGGCGGGTCTGGATCGCCTCGCCTTGGCGGTGATTGCAAATGCCTTTACGGAGGTTGAGAAAGCCGACGCCAAGGGGAAGACGGAGATTCTCACGGTCATGCGTTTCCATCCGCGGATCGCGCCGGTGAAGGTCGGGGTATTCCCGCTGCTCAAGAACAAGCCCGAGTTGGTGGCCAAAGCCCGCGAAGTTTTCGAGACGCTTCGCCGCCATCTGCCAACGTTTTACGATGAGGGTGGCAGCATCGGTAAGCGCTACGCCCGCCAGGACGAAGCCGGCACGCCGTTCTGCGTGACCATCGATTTCGAGACGCTTGGCGAGAAAGGCGACGAGTTGAAGGACACCGTGACGCTCCGCCGCCGTGACGACGCTTCGCAGGAGCGCGTGAAGATCGCCGAGTTGCTAAGTCGTCTATTGCCGCTGGTGTCGTAAAAGGTTCCGTTTTCGAGATTCTGGCCGACGGATCGCTCTGCGATTCCGTAACGTCTCCGTAACGTCAGTTTGAGGTTAGCGAGGACTGCCCGCTATCGCAGGCGACGGCGATTGCACCGGAGCAACCAGAGCCGAGGCTTTGCGAGACGCCCATGGCGCAATGGGGGCAAACCAGAAACCTTAAACCAGAAAGTTTTTACGACCGCAGCGCTTCTGCCACCGCGCGCATGCAGCGTCCATCCACCACCATCAGCGGGTGCATGACCACCGGCACCCGAATGTTGCGGGCCTGCGGCATTTCGGAGCTATGCGCCGGGAGGATGATCAGATCCATCGGCGTGTAGAGTGAAGTAAACTTGATCTTCTCGAGTCGATCGGCGTCGCTGGCCAGGTCCCGTAGGAAGGGGCTTCCGGGACGCATCTCGCGGCAGCCTTTGTTGGCGATGAGATTGGCCAGAATCGAGCCGTTGTGCGGTGCAGAAAGAGTTACGAGCCGATCCACATGGTTCAGTCCGCCGAGGCGCTGCACATAATAGCGGCTGACGAGGCCGCCCATGCTAAAACCGACGAGATCGAAATGGCGCCCGCCAAATTCGGTGCGAGCATATGCGTCGATCTGGCCGGCCAGGGGTTCGAGACCCTTCTGCCCCCAATTGGGCTTGAGATTCATCGTATGCACTTCCCAACCTTGCCGCTGCAAATAATGGGCGAGCCATTGCATGCTGATCTGCGAATCCGCGATGCCGTGGATGAGGAGGACCGGGTTGCGATCGGGCACCGGGTGCAGAGGCATTTTCGGCGAGCCGGTGAAAATCGACAGCGCGGCACTGACCCAGTTGAGAATCATGTGTCGATCTCTAACCGCAATTACCGCTCGGTGCAAACAGGTGCGCTCAGGGAAAGGGAACCAGCGATTCCGCGGATGTTCCGGAAGGACGTTGAATTTCGATACGCCTTCGGCGTTTCCCGACTCACGTCATCCTTTCTGCCGCTGAAAATGGCGCACTTCGAAATCAGCCGTGCGGAGCGGCGTGTCCACCTGCCGCCAGCGGTCTTCGAACTCCGGAAAGAACGCATCCCCTTCGACTTCGCGCTGCACGACGGTGAGATAGAGATCGGTGCAGCGGTCGAGCAGTTGGCCATAGATTTGCGCGCCGCCGATGACGAAGAGTTCACGGGCCGGGCGCACCTTCTCGAAGGCATCAGCCAGTTTGCGCGGGTCGCGGACGAGCCAGAGGTCGCGGTCGGTGAAGCGCTCGAATCCGAGTTGATAGGGACGGCCGAGGCGCGCGCGCCAATGGCCCACGTGCGCGGGACCGAATGTCGCTTTGAACTGCGGGTCGCGAGCGAGTCGGAGCGGCGAGCGCGTGACGACGATGTTGGTGCGGTTGGGCAGGGGACGGCCGAGGCTCTCAAACGTTTTCCGGCCCATCAGGACAAAGTGGCCGGTGGTCAGTTTCTTGAACCACTTGAAGTCCTCCGGCAGATGCCACGGGATTTTGTTGTCGCGCCCGATGACCCGGTTGAGTGACATGGCGGCGACAGCGGTCATTGGGAAAGTTGATGGTTGAGAGTTGATAGTTGAGAGCCGCGCGGGTTTCGGCACGGGTGCGCCGCTTCGCTTGGGATACGCTTTCCCAAAACGCCGCGGAGCGGCCAAGCCTGCGGAAAAGTGGGGGACTATCAACAATCAACTCTCAACCATCAACTTCCCCCTAAACCGCGATCGGCGCTTTGATCGCCGGATACGGGTCATAGTTGCTGAGGGTGAAGTCTTCGTAACGGAAGCCGAAGATGTCGCGCACTTCGGGATTGAGCGTCATCTTCGGTAACGAACGAGGTGTGCGGGTAAGCTGCTCGCGGGCCTGGTCGAGGTGGTTGGCGTAGAGGTGCAGGTCGCCGAAAGTATGGACGAAGTCGCCGGGTGTCAGGCCGGTGACTTGCGCGACCATCAAGGTGAGCAGCGCGTAGCTGGCGATATTGAAGGGAACGCCGAGGAAGAGATCGGCGCTGCGCTGGTAGAGCTGGCAGCTCAGCCGGCCGTCGAGCACGAAGAACTGAAAGAGCGCGTGGCACGGCGGAAGGGCCATTTGACTGATTTCGCCGGGATTCCACGCCGAGACGATGAGGCGGCGTGAGTCGGGATTTTTGCGGATCTGGGCAATGACGTCGGAAATCTGATCGACACTGCGGCCATCGGCGGTGTGCCAGCTCCGCCATTGGGCGCCGTAGACGCGACCGAGGTTGCCTTCGGCATCGGCCCACTCGTCCCAGATGGTGACACCGTTTTTCCGCAGGTAGCCGATGTTCGTATCGCCGGCCAGGAACCATAGCAGTTCGTGAATGATGGATTTGAGGTGCAGCTTCTTGGTCGTGAGCAGAGGGAAACCTTGGGAAAGATCGAAGCGCGCCTGCGCGCCAAAGACCGAGTAGGTGCCGGTGCCGGTGCGATCGGGTTTGAAGCGCCCGTGGTCAAGCACGAGGGAAAGAAGATCGAGATAGGCGCGCATGTGAGGCGAAGGTTTGGGTTTCTGGTTTCGGATTGCCTCGGCGGTGTGGAAGCTCTCGGAAAAGCGGTAGAGAACTGCGCGGTGAAGTGCAACTTTGAACCGGTCTGGAGCTTTTCGTCGATTTCGCTTTCCGGTCGGCCCTCCCGGAAAAGAAAATGAACCTGATTATGCAAAACAGTGTTATGGATTTGGCAACAATGAAGCGACTGACCCCACTCGTCGACACGCAGGCGCAACGCGATGAGCGGCGAATCCCCATCGATCGCGTCGGTGTCCGGGGGCTGCGCTACCCGATGCGGGTTCGCGACAAGGCGCGGGAGTCCCAGCATACCATTGCCACGGCGACGCTCACCGTCGATCTGCCACATCATTTCAAGGGCACCCACATGAGCCGGTTTGTCGAAGTGCTCACGGAATTTGGCCCCGAGCTTCACGTGGATAATATCCGCACGATTCTCCGGGAGTTGACGGAACGCCTGGACTCCGTGGCGGCGCATGTCGATTTCGAATTTCCGTTTTTCCTGACCAAGCACGCTCCGGTCACGCGGTCGCCTGGGATGATGGACTATACCGCGCGTTTTTCCGCCACCCTGGAGCACGGCGTGATCGATTTCGTCGTCACGGTAGTTGTGCCGGTGACGACCCTTTGCCCCTGTTCCAAGGCGATCAGCGACCAGGGGGCGCACAACCAGCGCGGCGAGGTCACCTATTCCGTGCGGTTCAGCGAGCCGATCTGGATCGAAGACTTGATCCGGGTGGTCGAAGAAAGCGCCTCGAGCGAACTTTACAGCCTCCTCAAGCGACCGGACGAGAAAGCTGTCACGGAACGTGCTTACGAAAACCCCGTGTTTGTCGAAGACCTCGTCCGCAATATCGCCGCGCGCTCCAATGCCGTGCCCGAGATTACCTGGTATCGGGTGGAAGCGGAGAACTTCGAATCCATCCATAATCACAACGCCTACGCGTTGATCGAGCACCGCAAGGAGTAGCCGGCATGCTCTACCGCACCGCCGCCGTTTTCATCGTGCTCTTCTGGCTCACCATGACCGGCTTGCTGGTGGACCAGGAATTGCACCCCGGCGAGTCGGCCTTCCGGGAAATTCCCGTGTCGCATGTGGTGAAATTGATCTTCATGCATCGCCAGGAACAGCAGCACCCGGCCCCGCTGCTCATCACCAGCGACCAGCAGCGCATCGGCGAAGTGCGGCTCGTCCCCAAAGTCGATCCGGAAACCCAGGACCACAATTTCGAATTCCGCGGCTATGTGCAGATTGCTCCCCTGCCGGGCAGCCGTCGGCAACGTATCGATTTCAGCGGCCTCGTGAACATGGATAAGCTTCTCAACATCAAGCGGATCGATCTGTCCGTGAAAACCCGGATGCCGAACGAAATTGAAACGGTCATCCAGGTTCTGCCGCCGTCGAACCTCGCCCGCTACGAGGTCCGTTCGAGGGGCCTGGTCGCGGACCGCCAGGATTTCACCCTGGACGAACAAGGGGCCCGCGCGGTGCTCGATCATGCCGGCATCGACCCCTCCTTGCTGCCGATTTCCTGGAAAATGCATGCCGCGGCGGAATACACCGCCAAAGCACGCCTCTCCTCATTGCCGGTGCACGGCGGCCAGATGGACACCTACCTGGTGACCGTGGAAAGCAATGGGCAGACCCTCCTGGAATGCCATGTGGATCAACTCGGACGCGTGGTCCATGCTTCGACACTCCTCGGCTACACGCTGGCCCCGGAAGACATCACACCGTAAGGACCGCCCCATTCTTCCCATGGTTCTGATCCTTCCCACCGAGGACAGGGAGATTGATGGGCGATTGCGAAAAGATGGAAGATGGCAAACGGAAGACGGAAAAAGCGAAGCGCATTTCGTATTTGCGGATTGCACACGGATTCTGATTTCCGAATGCTCAGCGCCCAATCGTCATGCTTAATTCTTCCCGCTCGTGATTTCCGTCCGCGGACTCAAGAAAAACTATGGTTCACTAGCGGCGGTGGACGGGCTCGACCTGGAGATCGCTGCGGGCGAATTCTTTGCCTTTCTCGGCCCGAATGCGGCCGGGAAAACGACGACCATCAAAATGCTCACCGGCCTGCTCAAGCCGACCGCCGGGGAGGTCTTCATCGGCGGTTTCGACCTCTTGCGCGAGCCGAACAAGGCCAAGGAACTACTCGCTTACGTCCCGGATTACCCGTTCCTCTACGACAAACTTTCGGCCTCCGAATTCATGCAGTTCGTCGGCGATATCTTTCGTCTGGAACGGCGGGTGATTCTGCAGCGGACCGACGAACTCTTCGACAAGTTCCACCTCGAGGAATACCGCCACGAATTGACCGAGAATCTCTCCCACGGGACGCGGCAGCGCCTCGTCATCGCCTCGGCGCTTCTCCACGATCCCAAGGTTTTGGTCATCGACGAGCCCATGGTGGGCCTCGATCCGATGCATGCCCGGATCGTGAAGCAGGAACTCCGCGCTCGCGCCCGTGCCGGCATGACCTTGTTTCTTTCGACCCATCAATTGAGCGTGGCCGAGGAAGTGGCCGACCGGGTGGGAATCATCCACCACGGCAAATTGATCGCCTTGGGCACCGTGACGGAGCTACGTTCCCAAGCGCAGGAGGCGGGCGCCTTGGAGAGGGTCTTTCTTTCACTGATCGACCAGGAAGAAGCCCATCGGGAAAAGATCGCCGCACTGGGCAGACAGTCGTAGAACCCGACGATTCACATCGGAAGAATCGCCTTCACTTTCGCGGAGGCCCCAGCGTTGCCTGTATCCCTCGAGCGCATTTTAAATTTCGCAGAGAGCGGAAAAGCGGCGGCAATTGGATGTTGGATGTTGATCGCCCGTCCGGCCCGGACTTGGATGGTCCTCCCCACTCCATGTTCAGCCTGCTCCAAACTGATTCCGCCTCCAAAGCCCGCCGCGGGCGCTTAACCACCGCTCACGGGGTCATCGAGACACCGGCTTTCATGCCGGTCGGGACCCAAGGCTCGGTGAAAGCCGTCTCGCCCGCCGAACTCCGGGAAGTCGGGACGCAAATCCTCCTCGGCAATACCTATCATCTTTTCGTTCGCCCGGGCATGGATGTAATGCGGCATTTCGGCGGTTTACACCGGTTTATGGCCTGGGATGGGCCGATCCTCACCGATTCGGGTGGCTTTCAGGTCTTCTCGCTGGCCAAGCTGCGGAAGATCACCGAGGAGGGCGTGCACTTCCAGAATCATCTCGACGGCGCACCCTGCTTTCTCGGGCCGCGCGAAGCGATGGAGATCCAGGCGACGCTCGGTTCCGACATCGCCATGCTCTTTGACGAATGTCCGCCGTATCCGTGCGAACACGATTATGCAGCGAAGAGCCTGGCGCGCACTTTGCGCTGGGCGGCGAGGTGCAAGGAAGTCCCGACTCCGGGTATGAAATTCGGGATCGTCCAGGGTTCGAGCTACCCCGACCTGCGCCGGGAAAGTGCAGAGGCTCTGGTGGCGCTGGGCTTCGATGGCTATGCCGTGGGTGGAGTGAGTGTGGGGGAGCCCGAGCCCGAGATGATGGCAGCGATCGAATCGAGCGAACCATGGCTGCCGGCCGACCGCCCGAGATACGCCATGGGCCTGGGCACGCCCCCGCAGATGGTGGAGATGGTCGCCCGCGGGATCGACATGTTCGACTGTGTCCTCCCGACCCGGCTCGCGCGCAACGGCACCGCCTTTACCGCCCAAGGCACCCTCAACCTGAAAAACGCCCCTTATATTTACGATCAGGGGCCGATCGAGGAGGGCTGTAGCTGTCCTGCGTGCCGCCAGTTCACCCGGGGCTACCTGCGCCACCTGATCAAGGCCGAGGAAATCCTCGGGTTGCGGCTTATTTCCCAACATAACTTGCACTTTTACCTGCACCTCATGACGCGAGTGCGCGAGGCCATCGAGGCAGGGACGTTTGCGGCGTTTCGGCGGCAATTTGTCGACGGTTATCAGGCTCACGTACAGTTGCCGGACTGAGCACGTCCGTTATTCTAATTTTTGGAGAAAAAGTGTCTGTGAAACGTCCACAGCAGTGCTTCTATGCGATGCACGTTATGTGAACGTGGCGGGCTCTGGGAGCTACCTCAATGTGCCCCGTTTTTCCCCACCACGGTTTCTCATAACCATGAACGCACTTTCTCCTTTCCCGACTATGAGCAAATACACCGCATTCCGATGCCCTGAAGACCTCCTCGAACTCGCCAAGATCAAGGCCAAAAAGGACCGCCGGTCGCTGAGTAATTACATCATCACGCTGATCGAAAAAGACGTCCAGGGGGAGTTGGAGACATCTGAGGAAGCAAAGGCCAGACGCAAATAGTCGGTGCCGTTCCGGCGACTCAGCTCGAGATTTAACTACTTAAGAATTCAGATCCGCCCCGCGGATCAATAATAGGGCGACCAAAAATCGGGGGGAGCGACGTCGGAAAGCGCGCCGTAGGTGTAGGGAGCGACCTTCGGCACGGTGTCGACCGTGTATGGGCCGTACGGCTGTCCGAAAAGATCGGTGCCATTGATGGCCATCTGGGTCGAGAGGATCAGATATGGTTGGAGGTCGGAGAATTCCGCCGGGTCTCCGGTCAGTTTGTTGTTTTCCAAGGCGTACTGGTCGAGCGCCCCGTCGAGCAGCCGCAAATCGTCGAGAACTTTGGCCGCCTCGGAGCGTTTTCTCGCCCGGATGTAGTTGGACATGGCCAAGGTGGCGAGGATGGCGAGGATCGCCACGACGATCATGATTTCCACGAGCGTGAAGGCTCGGATGTGGGAGTGCGGGAGTCTACGCATAATTATGGATATTATAATGCGGATTATCACGGAAGCATAAGGTGTTCCTTTGGTGGATATTGTTTTAATCACCAATCCTTGCTCACGAGCTTCCGATTTCTTATCGAAGACCTTTCCCCGATCGCTTCGTGAAAGTCATTGGCTCCATTTCTGCAGCGAAACGCTTCCTGCGTTCCACCAACGGCCCTGTCGTGCTCGTGCCCACCATGGGGGCTTTGCACCAGGGGCACACCGCCCTCTTCGACCGGGCCCGGGCCCTCGCCGGTCGCGAGGGGACGGTCGTCGCCAGCATTTTCGTCAACCCCACCCAGTTTGGGCCGAAGGAGGATTTTTCGCGCTATCCGCGGACCATCGAGGCGGACCGCAAGCTCTGCGCGAGCCATGGTGTGAAGATGATTTTTAATCCCTCGGTCGAGCAAATGTATCCGGAAGGGTTTTCGACATTTGTCGAAGAGAGCTCCGTATCGACCTTCCTCTGTGGGGCCTCGCGTCCCGGCCATTTTCGAGGGGTCTGCACGGTGGTGCTCAAGCTTTTCCAGATCATCCAGCCACAGATGGCGGTGTTTGGCCTCAAGGACTTCCAGCAGTGCGCGGTCATGCGCCGGATGGCGCGCGACTTGGACCTGCCGGTACGCATTATCACTGTTGAGACGGTGCGAGAATCCGACGGCCTGGCCCTCAGCTCCCGGAACCGCTACCTGACTCCGGACGAACGCCGGCAGGCCTCTGTGCTGCGGGCAGCGCTCCTTGCCGCCCGGGAGGCTTGGGAGCAGGGGCAAACCAATGCCGCAAAATTGCGAAGGTTGATCGTCGCCCGGATTGGGAAAGCACCGCTCGCCCGTATCGATTACGTGGAAGTGGCCGATGCCAATACCCTTCAGCCCATTCGGGTGGCGGATCGCCAGACAGTGATCGCCCTCGCCGTTTTCTTCGGGACGACCCGGCTGATCGATAATATCCAACTGCGATGAGCGAATTTGCCTTCATTGTCATCGGCTCGGGAATTGCCGGGCTGAGTTTTGCCCTCCAGGCGGCGAAATTCGGTCGCGTAGCGATCATTACGAAGCGGGCGCGGGCGGAATCGAACACGGCTTGGGCGCAAGGTGGTATCGCCAGTGTCACCAGCACGGAGGATTCCTTTGAACTCCACGTAAAGGACACTCTCGAAGCCGGCGCCGGTCTTTGCGACGAACGCGTGGTCCGATCCATTGTCATGGACGGTCCGGCCCGGATCCGAGAACTGATCGATTTTGGCGTGCACTTTGATGAACGGGAGCTCCCGGACGGCTCTCATGAGCTCGACCTCGGCCGGGAAGGGGGCCATTCCAAGCGGCGCATCCTCCACGCGCGCGACGTCACCGGCCGCGAAATTGAGCGGGCTCTCCTTGCGGCCATCAGCCGCCACTCGCAAATCGTGGTTCTGGAGAACCACATGGCCGTGGATCTCATCACCTTGGGCAAACTTGGCTACGCCAGCTCCGACCGGTGCCTGGGAGTCTATGTGCTGAACGAGGCCACCGGGGAAGTCGTCACCTTACGCGGCGACCGGGTGGTGCTGGCCACGGGAGGGTGTGGAAAGGTTTATTTATATACGACCAATCCAGGGATCGCCACGGGCGATGGTGTGGCCATGTCCTGGCGTGCCGGGGCGAAGATCGCCAACATGGAGTTCATTCAGTTTCATCCCACCTGCCTTTTTCATCCCGAGTCACGGAGCTTCCTCATTTCGGAAGCCGTGCGGGGGGAAGGCGGAAGGCTGACGGACGGGCAGGGCCGCGAATTCATGGGCCGATACCATCCCAAGAAGGAATTGGCGCCCCGGGATATTGTCGCCCGAGCCATTGACGCCGAGATGAAGCGGACTGGCGCCCGCTGCGTTTACCTCGATATCACGCACCAGCCGGCGGAGTTCATCCGGGATCGATTTCCGAACATTCACGACAACTGCCTGCGATTCGGATTGGATATCACCCGGGAGCCGATCCCTGTCGTTCCGGCGGCGCACTACCAATGCGGCGGGGTGCTTACGGACGAGAATGGCGCTTCCAGCCTGCCGGGACTTTACGCCATCGGCGAAGTGGCCTGCACCGGCTTGCACGGCGCCAATCGCCTGGCCAGCAACTCCTTGCTCGAGGCCTGCGTTCTCGCGCATCGCTGCTGTGAAGCGATTGCCACCGAGCCGCCGGTGGATTCCGCCCAATGGGGCAAAGCACTGCCCCATTGGAAGAGTGGCGATGCCGTGGACGTGGATGAACTGGTGGTCATCTATCACAACTGGGATGAAATCCGCCGCTTGATGTGGGACTACGTCGGCATCGTCCGGACCACCAAACGGCTCCAGCGGGCGGCTACCCGGCTGCGGAACCTCGAGCGGGAGATTCAGGAGTTCTACTGGAACTTCAAGATTACCACCGACTTGCTCGAATTACGCAACCTGGCGACCGTGGCGGCGCTGATCGTCGATAGTGCCTTGCTCCGGAAGGAGAGCCGTGGCCTGCATTACACTTTGGACTACCCCGAAACCGACCAAGCCTATCACCACCCCACGGTCCTTCGCCGAAACTGGGAGACCCACAGTGGCATATTCGATGCTCAATTGAATTCGTAGCAACACGAACTTGACACAATCACACTGGAATTTGCCGAAGTGTGTCCGATATGCGACACTTTTCCCGAAATTCAGCTTTACGCCGTCCAGGCCCTCCTTTATAGACCTGCCCCCATCCAGATCATGAAGTTTCGTTTCCTGGGAAAATCCTTTTCGCGTGCTCTATTGGCGGCCGTATTTCTTGCGGTGGGAGCCCGGGCCGGTGCGCAGACGACCACGCTTTATCAGAGCAGCGCTGATTTCACCAAGTACGCCATGAAGTTGCGGGAGAGTGCGATCCTCCATATGGAGCCGCAGGTCATTATCCCGACCGCCTCCCGTTTATTGAACATTTCGGGAAAATATCCTTGGAAAGAGAAGATCGTGACCACGGTTTTCTGGGTGGGTGAGCCGGCGGGTGGCAATAATCCGGTGCATAACTTCAGCAGTTCGTGGGACCTGAACTGGGAGTCCAGCTATGGCGGTTACGACAACCCGAATCCGGGGTCGCGGCGCAACTACATCCCGGTCAATTTCGTTCCCCGGCAGAATCCTTTTTATATCGCGTTGCCTTTCAATGATGTGACGCACGGCACGACCAAACCGGAATCCAAGCTGGTCATCCCATGGTATCGCGAAATGGTGGATCGCGGCCAGTGGCAGGAAGGGCAATCGATCTGCCACAATCGTTGGATCGCCATCCGCAACGGTTCCGGAAAGGTTTGCTATGCCCAGTGGAGTGATTGCGGCCCGTTCCGGACCGATCACTGGCAATACGTCTTTGGAAACGAGAAGCCGCGTCCGAACCTGAATGGTGGCGCCGGGTTGGACGTCTCGCCCGCAGTGCGCGATTACCTGGAGCTGAGCAGCACCGACGTCACCGATTGGAAATTTGTCGAAGCCAGCGAAGTGCCAAGCGGCCCGTGGGCGCTCTATGGCGACAATAATACCGTGGTCCAAAATGCACGGCGCAACGGGGAAGCTTTTGTCAGCAATGCCCCGATTCGTCACGCCCCGACTCCGCCTGTGTCTTCAGCCCCACCACCGCCCCCTCCTTCCACCCAAGGGCCGACGGTGATCTTCAAGCAGCAGCAATAAGCCGGCTTTGCAGACGGCGTCTGCTCGTCACGGTCGCTCATCCCCAGATCGTTTTTTGACCACGGATTACACGGATTACACGGATTACACGGATTACACGGATTACACGGATTACACGGATTTCGGCGGTAACGGTTTCATGATTTCCCTATCTCCGGAAGACGGCTTCGAATCTAGGAGTTCGCCTTCGTCCCGGAACCCATTGGATGTTGGGTGTTGGATGTTGGATGTTGGATGTTGCCCGAAGGGCCCCACCCGCCCATGAGTGCGCGCGGCATCTTTGTTTCCTTTGAAGGCGGCGAAGGCTGCGGCAAATCCACCCAGATTCGGCTGCTCGCGGAGCGATTGAAAGCCGCCGGCCAGCGTGTGGTGCTGACGCGGGAACCCGGGGGCACCGAGATCGGTGAGCAATTGCGGCACTTGCTCCAGTTTTCCAAAGCGGGGCACAACATGGCCGCCGAAACTGAACTGCTTCTTTTCACGGCCAGCCGCGCTCAATTAGTGCGGGAAGTGATTCTCCCGGCCTTGCGCGAGGGTGGGGCGGTCCTGGCGGATCGATTTCTCGATTCCACCACCGTCTATCAAGGTGTGGCTCGCCAGCTCGATCCCGTTGCGGTGGCGTCCATCAATCGCTTCGCCGTGGGGGAGACGCTTCCCGATATCACCTTCGTGCTCGACCTGGATCCATCGATCGCCCGAGACCGGCTGCAACAGCGGCCCTCGGCGGGCCCGGATCGTATGGAGAGTCAGCCGTCCGAGTTTTACGACGCCGTTCGAGCCGGGTACCAGGCTCTGGCCCGCGAACAGCCGCATCGCGTCCGGCTCCTGGACGCCTCGGGGACGGTCGAGGAACTGAGTGAGCGTATCTGGCGGGAAGTGACTTCCCTCTGGCCGCATGGTGTGCCGGCTTGACGTCAGTTCCTGGGTCGTGCACTTGCTCTTCGCCCATGCCTTTCAGTCCTGACGAAGCCTTTGCCCTCCTCCAAAGCGCCCACGCGAACGATCGCTTGGCCCATGCCTACCTGCTGGCCGGGCCGATGGGCAGCGGAAAACGAGCGCTCGCCAATCGCCTTTGCGAGCTGCTCCTCGCGGAAAAGGTGACCGATTTTCAGCATCCGGATATTCACGTCATCGAGCCTGAGAGCAAATCCCGGCGGATTCTCATCGAGCAGATGCGGGAACTCGAACGCAACCTGCAGATGCGGAGCCTGCTCGGAGGGCACAAGATCGGGATCATTGTCGATGCCGACCGGCTCCAGCCCGCCGCCGCCAACGCATTCCTGAAAACCCTCGAAGAGCCGCCGGGCCACAGCTCACTCCTGCTGCTGAGCAGCCTGCCGGATCAATTGCTCGAAACGATTCTCTCGCGCTGCCTGGAGATTCCGCTCCGGTTGGTGGAAGCGCGTGAAGCGACGCCGCTCCAGTTGAAATTGCTCGGCGCGCTGCAAGCCCACGCCCGCCAGGATCGGCCGGGTTTGGTCGAGGCATTTGGGCTCGTCCGCGAGTTTCAATCGCTGCTCGGCGAGGCGCGGGAAACCATTCAGGCCGAAACCGACGCGGCCTTCAAAAGCGAGGAGCAGCACTACAAACAGGCTTCCGACGCAGGCAAATGGCTGGAAGATCGGGAGGACTTTTACAAGGCGCTCGTCGAGAGTCGTTACGTGGGGGCGCGCCAGTCACTGCTCGAAACACTGGAGCAATGGTGGGCCGATGCGCTACGCCAGCAGGCGACGGCGGCCAATGGCGCCAGCCAGCCCGCGGCCCTCGATTATCCGGCGTTCGCAACCGACACCGCGAACCTGGCGTCGCGCCATTCGGCGAGCGCCCTTCTGCAAAAATCCGCAGCCCTGGAGACGCTGCGCGAGCATCTGGCAAATCCCGGGGTGCAGGAGCAGTTGGCCTTGGAGTGTGCGTTTCTGGACGCGTTTGGCGGATAGCATAGGTCCGATAGGGCATATAGGACCTATATGCGACCAGCCCGAGCTGCCCCCCGGCTACGCCTTGGCGACCTTGCTGTAGCGATCGCTCACGAAGTCCCAGTTGATCACATTCTGGAATGCCTTGATGTACTCGGGGCGGCGATTTTGGTACTTGAGGTAGTAAGCGTGTTCCCACACGTCGATCCCGAGGAGCGGCACCGCCCCCGAGGAATAAAGGCTGTCCTGATTGGGTGTGAAATCGATGGCCAGCTTCTTGTCCTTCCACAGCAGCCAGGCCCAGCCGCTGCCGAAAACCTTGGTGGCGGCGGCCGCAAAGCCCTCCTGGAACTTATCAAAGCTGCCAAAGGATGCGTCGATCGCCTTGGCCAGTTCACCCGCGGGTTTGCCGTTTTCGTTTTTCTTCAGCGTCTGCCAGAAGAGCGAGTGATTCGCGTGGCCGCCGCCCTGGTTGCGAATGTCTTTGCGCACCGCTTCCGGTACGGCATCGAGATTGGAGAGGATTTCCTCGATCGACTTCTTTTCCAAACCGGGCGCGCCGGCGATGGCGATGTTCAATTTGCTCACGTAGGCCGCGTGGTGCTTGTCGTGATGAATCTTCATGGTCTCGGCGTCGATATACGGCTCGAGCGCATCGTAGTCATATCCCAGCGGCGGCAGCTTGAAGACGCCCTCCACGGCCGGCGCCGCATTGGTTGCACCGGCGGGAGACTGGGCACGAATGAGGCTGGGTGCGAGCGCCACCGTGCCGGTGACAAAGGCGAGATTCTTCAAAAGGTGACGACGTGTGATCATGGTAGCGCGTGGTGAGTTACAGATTCTTGAGCAAAATATCCTTGAATTCGACAAGCATGGGCGGCCCGACGTGGATTTGCAGGGCGAGGATACCTTCGAGGCTGCGGCCTTTGGCATCGTTGTCGACCACATCCACAGTCTGGAAGCCGTTGATGAAATGTTCCAGATGATTTCCGCGGGCGACAATGAGATAGTCGTTCCACTCCTGCGGTTTGTAATAATTACCGGCCAGCAAATCTTTTCTCGGCGCCACCAATTGCCCGATCACCTGGGGTTTCTGATCGATGCCGATTTGTACTTTCTCACCGATGAGCGCGAGGAATTTGCGCCCTCGTTCTTCGTAAAGAAATCCCGAGTTACCGGGGCCATTATCGATCTCCGCCTGGTATCCGGCGACACTCCATTTGCCCAGGTCCCGGCTGCGGTACTGCACGCCCGAATTGCCGTTGCGCAGACGGAATTTCAGCCGCAATTCGAAGTCCTTGAGCACGCTGCCGCGATAAATCAGGAACGTGTTGGTGGCGGGCATGCGGTCCAGCGACGTTTCCCCGCGGATCGTGCCGCCCGTGACCGACCAGTATCGCTTGTCACCGTCCCAATTCGCCAGATCATGGCCGTTGAAGATGGGGACAGCCGAATCTTCCGCTGCCAGGATGGAGGCAGAAGCAAGAAAGATGGCTGGAATTGCGCGTGAAATCGGAAAGCGAATCATGGGGGGATCGTGGGCGCCAGACAATCAGACCAGGAGACAAGGAGACAGTCAGAAAGAGCAAAGACGAGCGGCATGGACCTTCGTGAAGTCCGCGGTGCCGGAACGAAAATGATGCGCCGGCAATCCGAGGATCTGGTTGTCGGATTGTCTCATTGTCTCCTCGCGGCAGACAGGCTGAAAAACCCCGCGCTAAAGGGCACCGGCCGCGGCTTTCTCCATCAGCGCGCGCTGACGGCAGATGGGGCAATTGTCGCCGGCCTTGGTGTGTAACAACTGCCCGAGGTCGGGCGGCACGGCGCCATCCCCCAGACTCAAGCCGTAAACTTGCATGGCTTTCACGCGACACCACGGATTTCGCAGCGCCCGCAACTTCAATTCCGAGTCGCTGGCGATGGCGAAGGTCTGCTGGGGAGCAAGATGACGCAGCAAGCCGAGGACATCCACGGCCTCGGTGATGTCCGCCGGGGTCGGGTGCGTCGTGCTCGCCGGGGCCGGTTGGGCGGAGTTGGCTGGAGCAGGCGCAGCGGCCAGCGTTTGGAGCCACTGGCCGTAATTCATATTCTCCAGAAGGCAGAAGATGGCGAGTTGTGCGGTAGTACGTGGGGCGTCCGGTTGGCCGGCGAGATAGTCGAGCAGGGGACCGAGTTTCGGTTCACTCGCATCGGTCAGCGCGTACGGTTGGGTGCTGGTCGTGTTCTTCGAAGAAAGAGCGGCGACGGGGAGGGAAACTTCCACCGCGCTCCCGGCGGGGATACTCGCATCCGCTTTCCGCAGAACGATCACACGATCCGCCTTGTCATGACTCTCGGCGATGAGCCCGGCGGGAATGGTCACCGCTACGGGGTTGGCTGACGAGTTGCGGAGGGTGAGCGACAATTGATCGTGGCCATTGCCGCGAGCTTCGGCGACGACTTGCTTGCCCTGCAGCACAGCGGCCAATGACAACTGGCTCCCAACGGCATTCGCCACGGACAAAGCGCCACCGAGTAGAAACGCGGCAATCAGGATGGTCGGAAATAGCTTCACAACAGGATTTGGTCTTTCCTCTTTCTTCTCACGGTAGGGGAGAAAGTCAAAGTCGAGTGGGACGACCCGATCTGGAAGAGGCAAGGCAGCCAAAGGTAAAAGACAGCGAAATGGCTGGAACATTCGAAATCAGCCGAAAAAGGATTTGGAGAATCTGTAGCGGCTAAAATGACACGCAAAATCAGCTTTTCAAATAGGGGCAAACCCTACACATCTATAGGGCTATGCCCTAATGGACAGTTTGATGGAATCGTCCTGTTTATACGGACATCATCCATGGACGAACAAAACGACCTCGAATTGAATCCACAGCACTTGCGCGAAAGTGCGTGGGAGTTATTCCGGAAGTCGGCGGAGTTACGTCTGGAGGCGGATGCACTGGCCAAGCGGGCGGCCGATTTGCTCAAGCTGGCGGCAGAAAAGGACGGGGTCGTGGATCCGGCCAAATCCGAAGTCGTTTTGTAGATTCTCGCAGTTCGATCGCGGTGTGGTGGCGGCCCGGGGTGATCTTGTCCCGCGCGGCTCCTGTGGCAAAAACCCGTGCTTGGTGCGCACTCTTGCCCGCCCTCCGCACTAAGAATCGGGCGAGCGTGTCCGTCAGACAGGTATCACCCAATGATCATTGCACCTGCAGAGCGATGCGGACACGATAAACCCGCGAAGACGCTTCCCCATCTTCGCCCGACACCTATGAAAACACGGCTGGTTGTCACGCTTGCGATCACGATCCTCCTCGTCCCAACGCTCGCGCGCGCTCAAAACGAAATCGGCTGGATCGAAAAATTTGCCCTCGCACCAGACCGCGAGGCCGTGCTCGACCAGCTTCTGCCCGGCTCGGAAGACTATTATTTCTTCCACGCGCTGCATTATCAAAACACCAAACAGGCGGCGAAACTTTCGGCCATTCTCGATCAGTGGGCGAAGCGGTATCCCAATTCCGAGCGGCGGCGGATCATCGAGAATCGGGCGGCGTTGCTCGCCTATGATGCCGATCCGCAGGCTACCCTGAAGTTCCTGCGGGACCGATTGAAGCTCGAGTTCAACGATCAGCAGCAAGTGCGCGACCAAAAGCCCGATCTGCCGACGAAGCTCGACCCTGCGCGGATCAGCCGCGCGGCTTTTCAGCACGAGGCCTTTGAGAACAAGACCGATCTGAGCAATCTGAACGACGACGCGTTGGAGATACTCGTTCGCGACAAGGTGCCGCTGACTTCCTCACAGCGGCGCGACCTGCTCCGACGATTAAAGCGGCCGGATTTGCCGGGATTAGTGGATTTGGTCGAAGCGGATTTGAAGACGAAAGAGAGCCGGGGATTTGGTGAATTCGAGATTCATCGGTCCCTGCTGCCGGAGCAACTCGATGACCTCGCGGGCCGGATTCCGGCGCTCTACGGAAATCAAAATTTCGTTTACGCGCGCGTCCGGAAGCTCGCACCGGGCGCGGACGTCGATGCGGAGTTTGATCCGGCTGAGCTTCGAGCCTGGCTCGACCGGGTCTGGGCCTACGCCAAAAATCTCACTCCGAGTTTCAATTCGCTCAAGGCGCAGGTCCTCCTGCAGCGCCTCGAACTCGACCGGCAGCACGGCGTTTACGATCGGGCGCTTTTTCAGCAGTACCTCAAGCTGCCGCGACGCACGCCGTGGGCCAATCTCGATCTCTTGCGACAAGCGGAACTGACCTCGCAGGTCGTAAATTTGAACGCCGATTTGAGCGAAGCGCTGGTGGCACTTCCATTAATCCACTCCGATGAAGCGCTCGTGCGCGATTATCTGCTGCACCTGCTCAAGGACGAACCGTCGTGGGAACCGTGGGCCAAGTGGTTGCGCGACACGTGGCTCAAACCGGTCTTTGCCGAGGCCAAGATGGTCAATGGCGTGGGCGATCCGGAGCAATGGGCGTCGTTGTTGACTCCGCAGGCGTTTCAGGCGCTCAAAGAGCGCGTGGATGTGGATTTTTCCCCGGCGAATCCGCAATTCCTCGCGCCGAGCGACGACGTCAGTCTCGACCTTTTCCTCAAGAACACGCCGAAGCTCATCGTGAAAATTTACGAGATCAACACGCTCTCGTATTTCCTCACCAATCCGCGGCAGCTCAATACCGACCTGGCGCTCGACGGCCTCGTCGCCAACCGCGAGGTCACGCACGATTTCGCCACGGAGGAGGCGGGCCGCAATCCCTTCCGCCGAACTTTGCGCACCTTCAAGTTTCCGGAATTGAAAGGCCAACGCGGGGCTTGGGTGATCGAGTTCATCGGTGGTGGAAAATCGAGCCGGGCGCTGGTCCGCAAGGGGCAATGGTCGCTGCTCCAGCACACCAGCGCTGCGGGCGACTTGATCACCGTGCTCGATGAGGCGCGGCGGCCGGCGAAAGACGCTGTCGTATGGCTCGACGGACGGAAGCTGATTCCCGACGCGAAGACCGGGGAAATTATCGTCCCATTTACGCAGCAGCCGGGGACGAAGCCGATCATTCTCGCCGATGCCGCTGGCTCTTTCGCCACGCTGGCCAGCTTCGCGCACCACGCCGAGCAGTACCGGCTCGATGCGCAAATCTTCGTCGAGCGCGAGCAACTCCTGGCGCATCATGAGGCGACGATCGCCGTGCGGACGGCGCTCCTGCTGAACGACGCGCAGGTGTCGCTCGACCTGATCGAGAATCCGAAATTGACGATTCGCTCCACGACGCTCGATGGCGTGGTCACGACGACCGAGGTGAAAATCGAGAAGCTCGATCCGAAGCAGGTTTACACGCATCGGATGATGGTCCCGGATCGGCTGGCCTACCTCCAGGTGACATTAAGCGGACGGGTCGAGAGGATCAGCGAGGGCGGCAAGAAGGAGGATTTGTCGGCTTCCCATGCTATGTCGCTCAACGGCATCGACCAATCCGAGCAAACGGACGCGCCGCTGCTGAGCCGGTTTGCAGGGAATTATGTTCTGGAATTACTGGGCCGGAACGGTGAGCCGATTCCGAATCGGCAGGTGGTGCTCAAGTTCATGCACCTGGATTATCAAAATCTGATTTCGGTGGCGCTACGCACGGATGAGAAGGGGCGGATTGATTGTGGGCCGCTCACGGACATCGGGATGGTCTTGGCGGAGCCTGACGGTGGAGAGGGGAGTTCGGCGACGCCAGGGTCGTGGCATTTGACGGAGGCAGGGCGGACGTGGCCGCAATCGATTCATGCGGTGGCGGGAGAACCGATTTACGTGCCGTGGACGGGCCGGGCTGCACCGTCTCGGATTTCCTTGCTCGAAGAGCGTGGGGGAACCTTTGTGGCTGATCGCAGAGCCGCCGTAAGTCTGGTGGCCAATGGGGAAACGCTCTCTGCGGGCACGGCGGGCAAAGGATCGAAGGACGTAGACGCAATCGTTCTCAAGGGCCTGAGTCCCGGTGATTATCTCCTGACCATTCCCGTTGGGGGTACGATCGCCATCCGCGTGACCGCCGGGCAGCCCGTGCAGAACTGGCTTCTCTCGGCGAATCGCGAATTGGAAGTGCGCGACGCCATGCCGCTGAATATTTCCGGCGTCCAGAGGGAGAACGGAGCGATGGTCGTGCAACTCGCCCATGTGGGAAAATTCGCCCGCGTGCATGTGGTCGCGACACGGTTTTTGCCGGAACCGAATTTGCTCGAGGGACTGGGCGGTTTTGACCGCTTCGATCCGGCCGTGGCGACACCGGCAAAATTGCCGAATCTCTTTGCCGCTGGCCGGGCCATTGGTGACGAGTACCGTTATATTCTCGAGCGGCGCTACAGCAAAATCTTTCCGGGCAATATGCTGCCGCGACCGGGTTTGATTTTGAATCCGTGGGAGGTGCGCTCGACGGATTTGCAAAGCCAGAGCATGGAGGGGATGCAGCGCGCGCCCGGAACCGGTGGTGGTCGCGGCGCTACCCTGCGGAAATCTCAAATGGGAAAGCCGGGTACCCCTGATGGTGAGGGTCCGGCTAATGTTGCGGGTGCGGCTGAAGAGACCGTCGACCTCGAATTCCTCGCCCAACCCGCTCCGGCGCTCTATAACTTGACGCCCGATGAACATGGCCAGGTGCGCATCGATCTGAAAGCGCTGGGCGACCGGCAGTACGTGCAGATCTATGCGGAGGACTTACAGAGCGCGGCTTGGCGGACCGTAGCGCTCGCCGAGGTGCCGACGAAATTTCAAGACTTGCGGCTGGCGCGGAATCTGAATCCGCAAAAAGCCTTTGCGGAAAAAAAGGAGGTCACCGTGCTGACGACCGGGCAGACTCTCCAGGTGGCGGACATGCGGACGGCGGAGTTGGAAACGTACGATTCGCTGGCCAGGGTCTTTTCGCTGCTCAGCACTTTGTCTTCGCACCCGGGACCAGTGCCGGCGGCTGGGTCGGTGCCGCCGATTACCGATGCGCCACCGCGGCTCCCGGATGTCGAGGAAGGCAAAGCGAATCTGGCGAAGTTTGCCTGGATCATTCAATGGCCGAAACTCAGCGACGAGGAGAAACGTGCGAAGTATTCGGAGTTTGCCTGCCACGAATTGAATTTCTTTCTCGCGCGAAAGGATGCGCCGTTTTTCCAGAAAGTGGTGCTGCCGTATTTGCGGAACAAGAAGGACCGCACGTTCATGGACGATTACTTGCTCGGCAATGATCTGCATGGCTATCTCGAGCCGTGGGCTTTCGCGCGGCTGAATTCAGCGGAGCGTTGTCTCCTCGCCCAGCGTCTTCCCGGGGAGGCCGCGGTCATGGCGCGGCACGAGCGGGAACTGTGGGAAATGATCACGCCCGACACGGCACGGGAGGACTTTCTTTTTGAGACGGCACTTCGTGGGCGGTCGCTCACGGAATCGGAGCTTGGGGAATTTGGCGCGGCGAAGGTCAACCTTCCTCCCGTGAGCCTGGCCGACGCGCTAGCGGCGCCGGCGGCGGGCGGCGCTGCGGGAGCTGCCGGGAGTGTGCTTGCGAGGGATGGTGGTGGGAGGGCCATTGCGGGCGGCGTGAACGCCTTTGCCGGAGCGATGACAGCGATGCCGGCTCCGGCGATGCCGGCGGCGGTGCCTCCGCCAGGATTTGCTCCCGCTCAGGCTGGCGCAGAAGACAAAGACGCTGCCGCCGCAAAAAGCCTGGGCGTCTGGTCGGAGCAAAATATTGTGAAGCAACTGGTTGTCAGTGAACTGAAGCGGGAGCGAGAGGAGGTGCGGCAGTTTTTCCTTGCGCTCGGACCGACGAAAGAGTGGGCGGAGAACAACTACTATCACCTGCCGATGGCGGAGCAGGACTCCTCGCTGGTCCCCGTCAATGCGTTCTGGCGCGACTACGCCGCTTGGGATGGCAAGTCGCCCTTCGTTTCCGCGAACCTTGCCGAAGCGGCCAGCAGTTTTCCTGAGATGATGCTGGCGCTGGCCGTGCTTGACCTTCCTTTCGAGTCACCGAAGCAGACCACGCGGAGCGAGAACGGGCAGTTCACACTTACCGCAGCGGGACCGATGATCGCGTTTCACAAGGAGATCAAACCGGCGACTCCCGCGGCCGAACAAGCGCCGTTGCTCGTTTCGCAGAACTTTTTCCTGGCTTCCAATCGCTATCGCATGGAAGGCAACGAGAAGTTCGATCTCTATGTGACCGACGAATTCCTCGCCGGTGCGGTTTACGGAGCCAACATCGTCGTCACCAATCCGACCAGCGCGCGGCAGAAAGTATCGGTGTTGCTGCAAATCCCGCAGGGATCGTTGCCGGTGAAGGGGAGCAAAGCGACGGAGAGCCGACGCTTGCAGCTCGAGCCATACAGCACGCAGACGCTGGAATACTATTTCTATTTTCCGGAGCCGGCGGCGCAGGGGCTGTCGCATTATCCCGTGCATGTCTCCCGCGAGGAGCAGATCGTCGGCGAAGCGAAGCCCTTCACTTTCAAGGTGGTGCCGCAGCTCACGCAGATCGACAAGACCTCGTGGGACTACGTCTCGCAATACGCGACGGACGGCGAAGTGTTCGACTTTCTCGACAAGTCGAACATCCAGCGCCTCGACCTCGTCCGTGTTGCCTGGCGGGTTCGCCGGAGCGCGGATTTCTTCCGCCGGTTGGTGGCCGTCATGGAGAGGCGGCACGTCTACAGCGGTCCGATCTATCGCTACGCGATGGTGCACAATGACGCCGCGGCTCTGGCCACCTGGCTGCGGCATGACGATGCTTTCGTTGGCGAATGTGGGCCGTATCTGAAGTCGAAGCTGCTGACGATCGATCCCATCGAGCGGCGTGCCTACGAACACCTGGAATATGCCCCGCTGGTCAACCAGCGGGCACATCGCGTGGGCGCGGAAAATCGGATCGCGAATTCTGTGCTGCGCGCCCAGTACCAGCACTTGCTCGACATCCTGGCGTACAAACCTGCGCTCGATCCCACGGACCAGATGAGCGTCGTCTATTATCTCTTCCTCCAGGATCGTGTGGAAGAGGCCCTGGCGCGGTTTCACGCCATCCCAGCGGAGGCTCTGCCGACGCGCTTGCAGCACGATTATTTCCGTTGTTATGCGGCTTTTTACGAGGAACAGCCGTCGGTGGCGCGGGGCATCGCGCAGCAATATGCCGACTACCCGGTGGATCGCTGGCGGAAGCTGTTCGCCGAAGTCGCGGCGCAACTCGACGAGATCGAGGGGAAAAAGCCCGCGCGGTTGGACGAGAAGGAACCGAACCGGGAGAAGCAGCAGGGCGAACTGGCCGCAAGCGAGCCGTCCTTCGATTTCAAGGTGGAGAACCGGCAGATCGCCCTGACGTGGAAAAATCTGCGTGAGGTGACCATCCGCTACTATCTCATGGATCCGGAATTTCTGTTTAGCGCGAGCCCGTTTGTGACGCAGGATTCGGGGCGATTCTCAATCATCAAGGCGACGCGCACCGACACGCAGGCTTTGCCGGAAGGGAAAGATCAACTGAGCATTCCGTTGCCCGG
This sequence comes from Chthoniobacter sp., assembly GCA_036501065.1. Lineage (GTDB taxonomy): Bacteria > Verrucomicrobiota > Verrucomicrobiia > Chthoniobacterales > Chthoniobacteraceae > Chthoniobacter. Next base: position 213,737 of record DASYAY010000058.1, read on the forward strand.
CGAATTCACCAAGGCCAACGTGCTGGTGGAAATTCTTGGAGCGGGCCAGCGCAAGGCGCAGACTTATCACGCCAATACGCTCAAGCTGAATGTGGCCGAGAATTATGGGCGGCTCGAAGTGCGGGACGACACCGAGAACAAAGCGTTGAGCAAGGCCTATGTGAAAGTCTACGCGCGGCTCAAGAACGGCACGGTCCGTTTCTACAAGGACGGTTACACGGACCTGCGCGGGCGGTTCGATTACGCGAGCCTGAATTCGAGCGAGGCCCAACCCGTGCCCGCACCTCGGATCGGCGGCGAGAGCGGGAATGGATTGAACTACCAGATGCTCTCGCCCGGCGAACTCGACCAGGTCGAGCGGTTTTCGATTCTCGTCATGAGCGAAAGCCACGGCGCGGATGTCCGGGAAGCGTCGCCGCCCGCGCAGTAACTACTGCCGGTCGGCAGGCACCCGAGGTCTGAGGAGCGATGTACTGGGGATTATCATGGGCAGGGCGAAAAAAAACGCTAATCTCCGAGGGCAATTCGATCGCCGTTTCCATGAATTCGACCCTTCGCCACTACTGCACTTTCCTTTTCGTCGGTTTGCTCGGCATGGCCATGCTAGGCTGCGCGACGATGCGGCCGCTGAGTTCCAAGCCGCCGAAGCCCAGGATCATCCTGCCGGCGCCCGTCTCGGCTCACGACGGGTTGGCGAAGGTGAACCTGCCGGCCGGCGAGTACCATCCGCTCTACGAGGACGCCCGATTCTTTTACTATCAAGCTCCGTCGAAACTCGTGGTCAACGGCTTCTTCAGCAAGATGTTCGACGGCGGCGTCTACGTGAAGCGCAACGGGACTGCACTCCGGGGATGGTATTACGTGCGGGACGACGGGACGCAAGAATTTGGCCGGTTTGAGTCGGAGCCGCCGCACCGCTGAACGAGAGGTCGCGGCAATTCGATTTCATAGCCGAGACTGCGGATTTGCCATTGAATAGGATCGCTTCAGTCATGAAGAAGTCGGTGTCGCCGGCCATGGTCTTTTTTGGTGGGCTGCTGCTCGGGGTGACCGGTTTGGCCGAAGAGCAAACGCCCACGGGAGACATCGTGCCGGGTGTCTTTGGCGTCGGCAGTTGTCAGGCGAACAATTGGTCGGCGGAAGCGAATGCACGCTGGATTCCCCAAATGGTGGCGATAGGGATCAATAACTTCCGGACCGGGGACACCGGGTGGGGTGCGGTGGAACGGGAGGAAGGGAAATGGGCTTGGGGAAACTTGGACAAGCAGATGAGTTACCTGGAAGGGCAGCACATTTCGTTTGGCGGGATATTGATTGGCAGCCCGAAATGGAACGTGAAGGATCATCCGGGGAGGCTGCCGGTGAACAATCTCGCCGGTTGGTCGACTTATGTTTCGGAGATCGTGAAGCATTGCAAGGGACGGGTGAAGAACTGGGAGGTGTGGAACGAGCCTCCCAATTTCACCGGCCACGATCAGACAGCGGCGGACTATGCGAAGATCGTGGTCGCCGCCTATGATGCGGCCAAGGCAGCGGACCCTTCGTGCTTCGTAGGAATGGCGACGAAGTCGGTGGACGTGAACTATCTCGAGCAGGCTATGAAGGCCGGTGCGAAAGATCATTTCGACTACATCACGCTGCATCCGTACGAAGTGCTCAACGGCATCGCGGACAACGCGGGAACTGAATCCGTTTACCTGCACATTGTGCCCACGCTGCGGAAGATGCTGGCGGCCCAGGATCCGAGTCGGACTCACGTGCCGGTGATTTTTACGGAACTGGGTTCCGATGCCCGCAAAGGCGCGGAGCGGCAGGCGGCGGCTTTGGTGAAAGCGTGTAGCATGGGCATCGCGCAGGGTGTGGCCTGCATCCAGTGGTTTGAGGGGATGGATGGAGACAGTGGTCCGATGGGACTATTGGAAGGCAATGGAACAGTACGGCCATCTTACACTGCCATGAGTCAGATGATCCGGCACTTGGGACAACGTCCGCAGTATCTGGGCTGGGTGCTGTTGAACGACCGGGACTACGGTTTTGTTTTCCAAGGCGTGAAGTCCACAGTGCTGGTTGCGTGGGCGCATTCGGGAGCGCTTGATCCCGTGGATTTTGGCGGAACTGTGGAGATCGTGAATCCGTTGACCGGCGAGAGCAGCAGCGCGAAGTCGTATGCACTGACGACGGCGCCGATCCTGGTGCTCGATGTGCCCGCATCGATGGTCGAACAGGCCAGGGGCAATAAGCACAAGCCGATTTCTTGGGGCGGTGATTACGCCAATGCGAAATCCGTTTCGATCACCATGGGGAATCGGAATGAAGAAAAGGGATTGCACACCCTGGCAGGTGCGGTCGTGGCCGAGGCGGTGGTGGCTTACGGTGGTTCGGCGCGGGCTGGGAGCGTTCCTGGCGGAAATCTCTTTGTGGTCGATCCGGAATTTCTTTCCTACACGAGCACTCCGATCGAGATCACGGCGGTGGTCCGGAGAAATCCGGCCAATGACAATGCGGGATTCAAGCTCGTCTATGAATCTACCACGGGGCTGAAGACCGCGGGAGGTTGGTACACGGTGCCAGATAACAAAGAATGGCACACGGTGACCTGGAAAATCGACGACGCCCAATTCGTGAATTTCTGGGGTTATAACTTTGCCCTCGAGTCGGATGGGAACCAGTACAACAGGTATTACATTCAGAGCCTGACTGTGACGAAGCGGTGAGGCGGGTGCGGAGTTAGTTTGGGCGCTCTGCGGGGGAAAGGGGAGTAATGGGAGACTCCTAACTTTGGGAACGAGAGTGACGATGAAGAAAAGTGCAGAAGGAAAAGTTGACCCGTCGCGGGGCCTCGGCCCAGCATGTGAGACCCCTCCATGAATACGCGAACTTTGCTCTGCCTCTCCCTCTGTCTGACGTTTTTTGCGCGGAACGAAATGGTCGCCGCGCCACCGGTCAGTGACCTCAAGGCGGTGGCGCGCGATGGGCAGATCTTTCTCACCTGGAAGGAAGCGGAGACGCCCGCGGGCACCACTTTCAATGTCTATGTCGACAATTCGCCGATCGTCGACGTGGCGAAGGCCTATCGCGTCGGGCATCATATCGAGCAGCATAGTGCGCGCGATTGGTGGGAGGATCCGGCGTCCTTTACCAAGGGGGCGGCACCGGGAAAACCGGTGGGCTGGCGACTCGAGCCGGGTGGCGCGCGCCTCGACCCGAGCGGGGGCTTGTTCGTCGACACGGCCGTCTTGACGTTTCCCCAAACGTTCTTCTTCGCGGTGACCAGCTCGGACGCCGCCGGTCACGAAGATAAAACGCTGGTGCCGCGGGCGAATACTCTCCCCCTCGGCGTGGACACCGCGTCCGGCAAATCCCCCCGGCCGATCTGGCAGCGCGACGAGGCGCCGCCCGCGGTGGGCGCGGGGAAGGGCAAGCCGCTCTGGCTCGATCTCCACGCCAAGGGCGGGGTTATCCCTAACTCGGAATATCTCCTCTTTGGCGATGCCTCCATGGGCTGGCGCGAAGGGCTGCCGTTCAAGTTCAGCGTGCGTCTGCAAAACGATACGGTGGTGGTGCGTCCGACGGACCGGGTGTGGATCAATCGTCCGCACGACGAAGCGCGCGATGGCGGGATGCCGGCGATATGGACCTTTTGGTATGGTTATAACTCGCATATCTACGACCGCAGCCAGATGAGCACGGGCGTGCCGACGAACTACACCGAAGTCCGCAACCTCTGGATCCTCGACTGGGTGAGCAAGCAGTATCAGCCCGATCCGAATCGCTGGTACTGCAGCGGGAGTTCCATGGGCGGCTGCGGCACCATCTCCTTTGGGCTGCATCATCCGGAGTTATTCGCCGCCTGCCACGCCCACGTGCCCATCGTGGCCTACACCGATCTCGGGGCGAAGAGCGAAGTGCGGCTTGAACCCAGTTGCTGGACCGGCCCGATTCCCGCGGATTTGCAAACGAATGAAGGTGTGCCGCTGCTTGATCGCATGAACAGCACCCGGTTCGTCGAGAAAACGACCGAGGACTTACCCTATCTCTTTATCCTCAACGGACGGCTGGATGGCTCCATCCCGTGGCAGAATAATCCGCCCTTTTACAAAGCGCTCGCGGCCGCGCATCAGGGCTTTGCCGTGTATTGGGACAATGGCGCGCATGCCACCTCGGGCAAGGATGCGCCGGAGGATGTGAAGGCATGGATGGAGCGTTTTCGCCGGTTCCGGCGCGACGAGAGTTATCCGGTTTTCACTCACACCTCGACGGATCGCAACCCAGGCAATGGCGCGCCGGACGACGGGGATACGATCGGCTGGATCAATCGGGGCCTGGATTGGAAAGAGATCGAAGATACCTTCGAGCATTATGCCATCACCTTGCTCGCCGACCCGCTGGACGGCATTTACCCTGTGCAGACGGACGTGACGCTGCGACGCGTGCAACAGTTCAAGACGCAGCCGGGGGAAAAACTGCGCGTGCGTGTCGGCAACGCCGAACCGGTCTTCGTGATCGCCGATGCGTGGATCACGGTGCCGAAGGTGGCAATCCCCGACAAGGCCGGTGTGCGCGTGGTCATTGAGCGCCCCTGATGGCTATTTCCTTCGAGGCGCATGGGCGAGAGTTCCATTTCCACTCTCGTTCCCAAAGCGCCTCACTAAGAGTCTGTCGGACTCATCGCTTGGGAGCCGAACGGTCGGTGGCGAAAGTGCCCCTACCCGGCAGTCGCTTTCGATTCCGGAGTGGCGGCCTGAATGCGCTTGGGATCCTGCAGACGTTTGGCTGCGGCGGCGAGCCAGGCGCTGTCGGGCGCGGCGTAGGGGCGGAAGGTTTCGAGCGTGCCGGCTTGTTCGTTGTAATAGAGGGCGCGGTGCAGGCCGAGGTTGCTGGCTTTCGGTGAGTCGATGAGGCTGGCGGAATCGTTGGCGCTCATCTGGAAGACGACGCGCATTTCGAATTCGGTAAGCGCCTTGCGGCTCATGCTGCGGTTGACGTTGTTGAAAGTATCGATGCTGACGAGCATGTGGATGCCGAAGGTGCTGCCTTCGGTGATGAGTTCGGCGAACTGCGCGCCGGGATTGCCCCCGGCATCTTCGCCGCTCATCGAGAAGCTGAAGTCATCCTCCTGCCGCAGTTTCTTGAAGCGATGCAGGCCGTGGATGAGGACAAAAGTCGTGGGAGCACCGGCAGGGGCTTCGCCAGTACTGCGCGCCTTCATCTCCGCGGTCAGGTCGGCCATGATCTGCGGGATTTCCGGTCCACGGCTGACCGTCACCGGATGAGGCACGGAGGCGACGATGCGATCGAGCAATTCCGCATCGCTCGACCCAGGCGTGGTGCTCTGAATCAAGATAAACCGGGCGGTGCCGACCGGGTACTGGGCGGCGATGGAGAGCAACGAAACGCCGAGCATGGTGAGGGCGGCTTCGTCGCGCTGGCCGACGATGAGCAGATGGTTTCCGCTCTGTCGCTGGAAGGTGGCTTCGGTCGGGCCCTTGATGGAGTTGGGCGCTCCGAACCAGGCGCGCGCCACTCCCGGTACGGAAGTCGGCACTTTTTCGAGAGCTTGCTCCAGCGGATCGTTTTCGGAGATGGCCGCAGGCGCGTTGCCTTCGAAAACGATCGGGCTGGGATAGTGCAGATGGCGCTGCACGACGAGATCACTGATTTCGTCGAGCCGGTCATCGCGATCCTTGTCGGAAAGCCACACGACCTGGAAGGGGCTGTTGCCTTCGACCGCGCCGGCGGCGTCGTTGTAGATGCCTTCACCGGGTCGCGAGAGGAGGCGCGGCGCGGAATTGGTGTCGTCCATGATGAGATAGGCATCGGCTTCGTTGCATTGCAGGGCGACGCGAATGACCATCTGGCCAAGGGTAGCGCGGGCGAGCGAGTAAGCACCGCCCAAGGTTTGCGAACCGAGGAGCACGTGGATGCCGAAGGCACGGCCCTGGCGGACGATGCGATCGAAGAGGAGCGAGGCACCTTGCGCAATGGTATCGTCCTCGACGAAGAATTCCTGGAATTCGTCAATGATCAGAAGGGCCCGCGGCATCGGTTCGGTACCGCCACTGCGCTTGTAACCGCCGACGTCCTGGACGCCGAGCTTGCGGAACATGTCGCCGCGCCGTTTGAGTTCGTCGTCGACTTTTTGCAGGACGCTGAGGGCGAATTCACGGTCGGATTCGATGGCCACGACGCGGGCATGCGGCAACTTCTTTTCCGCGTAGCATTTGAACTCGACGCCTTTCTTAAAGTCGATGAGGTAGAACTCCACCTGCTCGGGCGAGCAGGAGAGCGCGAGGTTGGTAATGATGACGTGGAAGAGCGTCGATTTACCGGAACCCGTCTTACCGGCGAAGAGGGCGTGCTGGCGCGTGCCTTTGCCAATGGACAGCATTTGATGCTTGGTGGCGCCGGTCCGGCCGATCGCGACCTTGAGTTCGCTGGTCGTTTCGTTCGTCCACAATTCGCCGGGCGGCGGGGCGATCTGCGAGAAGGGGACCTCCACACGATTCGAGTCGATGCTGGCCTTGCCGATCTTGTGCACGAATTGCGCGGCGAGTTCGTCAGGCGGCGGCCCATCGAAGATCAGGCGGGCGGCGGCTTCCGGTGGTGCGCCGGCGATCACGAATTCCCCATTGGCTCCGCGCTTGAGTAGGATGCTGCTCTTGCGCAATTCATCGGGCACGAAACCATCGGGCATTTCCTGGCGGGTATCCCAATGGATGAGGGTGAAGACGCCGCAACGCGCGCCGCTGGTGGCGATGCTTTGCAAACGTTTGGCCGCCGTTTCGCTGAAGTTCGCCGGGAAATCGGCGACCACGAGGAAATGATATTTCTCGGCAACGCTGCCGGCCTGCTCGTTGTACTCGGTGATCGTGGCGTACTCGTTGCGCAGGTACATCTGGATGACCTTTTCGATGTGCTCGTTGAGCTCGACGAGCCGTTCGTCGATCTGATCGCGCTGCGTCCAGATGCGCCGATTGATGAGCGCCTCTTCGTAATCGGAGAAGTGCATGAGACCGGCGAAACTCTGGCCAAGCCCCACGGGGTCGATGATGCTGAACGCGATCTTGCCGGGGGGGCTGGTGGTGAAGAGGCGGAGAATGATGTCGTTGAGCGTGCCGTTGATCGTGGCGTCGCCGGACTCGCGGGTTTCGAAGAGCAGGGAACCTTCCTGCGGATAGGCCAGAGCGAGCGGCAGGGAAACCTGCGCAGGGCCGGGAAGCGGCAGGCGCGAGTCCTGCGGATGGTTGGCGATGGTAGTGTCGAGTTGCCCGAAGCGGGTAATGTCGGTGAGAACTTTGGGTGTGGCCCACGATTCCAGGAAAGACTCCGTCCAAGGAGGGAAGAGGGGCGTGACACGTTCCTGGATCGAGCGAACCTTTTCGTAAAGTGGCGTGATGGTCCGATGCCAATCGTTGGCCAGGGCGTCCCAGCGAGTGATCTCTTCGGTGGTGAGGGCGTTCGACTCGGCGGAATAGGTGTCGTTCAGCGCCTGTTGCTGGCTCTCCGCCTGGCTCCGGTATTTCGCCTGCCGCTCATCGCGCAGGGCCACCAGGCGCGCGAGCTTGGGCTGCAGGTACTGGTCGACCTGGGCCGAAATCCGCGGCATTTGGGTTTCGATTTTTTCCCGCATGCGCTGCTCGTACTCGACTTCGACCTGGTCGGAGCGGTTCCATTGCTCGGCGAGAACTTCCTTGGTCGCGTCGCATTCTTCCTGGGCGCGCGCGCGCTCCCGCTGATTCTGTGCGGTGGCGGAAGCGGTGGCCGCGGCGTGATGCACGGCGCCGTAGTTGAGGGCGTTGCCGATGCCGGCGACGAGGGCTTTGGCCTGCTGAGCGCCGACGGCGTAAAGGATCACCAGCAGGAGCAGGACACCGCCGACGGCGGCGGCGAGGACCTGTCCGCCGGGGACCATGGCCGCGAGGACAAAGGCGCCGATCAATAGCAGCGGGAACAGCAAGGCCGGCATGAGGTAACCGAACATCACGGCGACCGGACGCTTGAGCAGGCCGGCAAGATTTTGCTCGGCCACATTCACGCCATTTTGCATTTCCTGCACGCTTTCCATGGCTTGGGCGGGAACCGGCACGGCGTTCTTGGTCGGGCGCAGATAACGCTGGAGATGGTAAAAGCCCCCGGAGGCGCGGCGCGCCCGCTGGCGCACCTTGTCCATGCGCTCCTTGCCGTCGTCCAATTGCTTGGTCACTTCCTTGAGCACGCCATCGGATGCCTTTTGATCGGCCTCGAGCTTTTTCTCGGTCTGAAATTGCTTCAATTGCAGGTCGCCCATCCAGCGTTCCTTGTGCTGGCGGGCGCGCAAGGGCAGCTTGCGGAGGGCGGCGGTGCCGGCGCGATTGGACCGCATGCGCCGGCCTTCGTAGCGACCGGTGAGACGTTCGCGGCCGGTCTGGCAGGTGGCGTTGGATTCCTCGATCTGCGAGGACAACCGGCCTTCGGTTTTATCGACCGACTCGCGATGCTGCCGGTTGAGGTTATGCCGGCGTCCGGACAACTCGCGGTTTAAGTCCGCCTCCCGCTGGGCGAATGCCGCGGCGGTTTTTTGCAAGGAGGCAAGCAGTTCGAGGACGTGGCTGGGGCGGATATCGGAGTTACTCACATTCACTTCTTACTCTTTTGATCAACGCATCGATTTCCTGCATCACGCTCATTGTGCGTTGCACGTGATCGGGAATCTCCTCGATGTAGTCGTGCTCGAATTGCTGTGTTTTGAAATCGTGCCAATGGACTTTGGTGTCGCCCCATTTGAGGTTCAACTCTTTGAGCGCCTGCACAAGATTTCCGGCACTTTCCTTGGCACTCATGTGGGGGGGGCCTCCGGTGCCGCACCCGGAGCCGGTGCAGGGGTGGGCGCCGTCGGGATGGCGTGGGTCTCGGCATATTCCTCGATGATACGGGAGGCCTGGACGAGGAAAGAGATGCCTTTGGGAAGATTGAAATCGAGGTACTGGCGCAGCCCTTCGAGCCGCTTGCCGAGAGGATCGGCCATGGAGTCGAAGTTCTGGCTCCACTTTCTGACCTGCCGCAGCTTTTCCTCGGCATGTTCGAGGGCGGCCTTGGCCTTGCGGACGGCGTTCACCTGGAGCTGGATGTTGTCGCGCAGGCCGGAAAGCTTGGCGCTGAGCAGCTCCTGTTCGGCGCGCTCCAGTCGCTTGCTGCAAACCTTCATCTCATTCTCCCACTTCGTGCGTTGCTCGAACTGGAGCCACATGCGCGTGCGGCGCAACTCGTCCGCGGCGTCGTCGAGCGAGCGGCGCGCCTTGCCTTGAAAGACGATCAAGGACGCGCGGAAAAAGTCGAGCGCTTCGCTGGAAGTGACTTTGGCCTGGGTGGACATGCGTCAACGCTGGTCGAGATACTCTTCGATGCGCTGAGCTTTGCGCAGGAGGAAAGGGGTATGCTTTTCCGAGATCTCGGTGAACTTCTTGATGACTTTCAACGTGACGATGAATTCCTCGGCGAATTTTTCGTGTTCCTGGTCCTGCCAGGTGGCGGAGAGGGCGGCGAAGCGAGCCTGAAGCGCACCGGCTTTGGTCTGCACGTCGTCATTGAAGCGCTTCAATTCCTTGGCGAAACGCCGCACCTCCTCGGGATCCATGATTGCTTGAGCCATAATCGGATAGTGGGTTGATGGGCTGATGGGCTGCGGTAGTGCGCAGTGCTACGAACTGTAGCGGGGTTCCCGGGACAATTCAATGTGGCTGTTGCTGGAAGGAGGACGGATACTTGCCGACCGATGGTTTAGCGTGGCCGGGATGGGTGTCGGCCCGTTGCCTGAGCCGTGCGGAGCGGAGGGGCTGGGAGTATTCAGGCGGACCGAGGAACCGGCAGGGCCTGGTGCTGGAGCGGGGGAACCCGCCTTATTCTGCATGGTGAAATGTTCCGCAGGCGGCATTTCGCCGGAGCCCTCGAGGAGCCCTTCGGGGAAATGGCTGTTGACGATCTCGACCCGGGTCCCCACGCCGATGCGGTCATAGAGCTGGATGACGTCGTGAGAACGCATCCGGATGCAGCCATAGCTCGCCGGCGTGCCGATGCTCCATTCCTCGGCAGTCCCGTGGATGTAGATACCGCGGTCGAGCGCCCGGCGATTCTGGGATTCCAAGCCACGCAGCCAAAGAATGCGGGAAACGATCGGGTCGCGCCCCGGGGTATTTGGCCGGACGATTTCACCCGTGGGGCGGCGGCTCTTGAATTTCATCCCGCTGGGCTGGCCGCTGCCGATTTTTTCCTTCACTTCGAGTTCCCCCAAAGGCGTCTCGTAGCTGCCGGGACGATCGCCCACGCCAAATTTCGAGGTCGATACATCGTAGCGGGCGATTTCCACGCCCTTTTCGAAGACGAGCATTTTCTGATCGGGCACACTGATCCGGATCAGATGAGGACTCGGCGGATGGGCGCAGGAGCCGAGGCCAATGGCAATGGCAGCCAGCAGGCCAGGGGCAAGGGTCTTCTTGAACACGCGCGCTATTTACGCAGCTTCGACCCAAGTCTCAAGTAGCGAGCGTGAGAGAAGTCTGTCGAGGTCGTGGTTTTTCAATGCTTGGCAGGGGTTGGGGAGGGGTGCGTGCTGATCGTCTCATGCCCGGACGTGGTCAGCGTCATGGATTGCCGCTTGGCCACGTATAAAAAATAGGTGCCCAGCGGGACCATGATATTGAGAGGAAGAACGAGCAAACTCGCGATCGTCACCGCGGTGACGGCGATGCCTCGTTCGCCGGCCCGACCCGGGCGGTCGGAACGGACCACCGCATAAATGGCCAGGGCGAGCGCTATGAGGTTGAAGACCGGGAAAATCGAGAGGATCAACGCGAAGATGGCCAGCCCCCGCTTCGTCACGGTTTCGACGGTTGGCCGCGGCCGGGTGGCAGCAGATAGCGCCGCAACTTTCACGGTCGACGGGACCGTCTCTGTCGTCGGGCCGGAATCGGCCGGCGCAGGCACGGTAAATTGTTGCTGGCAGGAAGGGCATCCGCCGATGGTGCCGACATCTTCGAGCGTGGCGCCGATCCGTTGACCGCAGTTTGGGCAGGCAAACTTGAAGTTCATCGCGGATGTCCTCGCCGCAAGGGGACGGTCGTGCACGGCAAAGTGGCATCGCGGAGCGTAGGCACGTTCATGGGGAAGGCGCGGTTCTTGTGCACTGGAATTGCCGCCCGCGTCAAGCTTGGGCAAGCGTGTTGCATGATGCCGCTGGCGAGGGACTTCCGCGGGTATCGAGGGGGCTGGTGGGGAATTTATGGGAGGACGAAAGTCTGGCCGATTTCCTTTAGGGCGATGCGTTCCGGCGTTTTCTGCAGCGCCTTGGTAAAGCGCTGGATGGGTTCGTCCATGGGTTCCCAGCTCAATTTGAAAGTCTGGTGATGGACCGGCATCACCGAATGGGCCCCGGCCTCGTTGGCCATGGCGACGGCCTCCTCCGGATTGCAATGGGCATGAATCCACGGCTGATACGCCCCGATGGGAGCGATCGCCAAATCGATCGGACCGCGCGAGCCGAGACGCTGCGCGGGCGTGCGCGCGGTATCCCCGAAATAGGCCAGCCGTTTGCCGCCGCGCTCGAGGACGTAGGCGTTGTACTGGCGATAATCGTCGTGCTGGAGCCGTGCGCCCCAATGGCGAAGCTGGTAGGCGGCAATGGTGACGGGGCCACGCGCGGTTTCGACCTCACGGGATTCATCCCAGCCGATTTCGATGACCTGCCGGAAAGGGAGCCGTCGGAGAATATCCGCAGTGTGACGGGCCGTGACGGCGACGGCATCGCGCGCCAGGAGGCGCAGGGAGCGCAGGTCGAGATGATCGAAATGCGCGTGCGAGATCAGGACGAGATCGATGCGGGGCAGTTCGGCCGGGCGGAGCGCGCAGGCGATGTAACGCTTCGGACCGATGGTCAGTGGTGGCAGGCGAATCCCGCAGCGGTCGAAGAACACCGGGTCGGTGACGATATTCACGCCGAAGAAATTGACCAGCACGGTGGAGTGTCCGAGCCAGGATGCCGTCAGGCGATCGTCGGGCCAATCTCGCGGGTGAGGCTGGTGCGGTGCGGGCAGGACGGCGCGCTGGGAGTCCGCCAGCATCATCTTCAGAAAGCGAAGTCGTTTCACGCGGCGGAGAAAATCGGGCGGGAGACTTGGCGGAAATACAAATCAAGCATGGTGAGGATGACGGTGACCGCCTTCTTTCGTTCAAACGGTGGGCGTGCTCAACGGCGAAGGGAAAATAACTGCCGGTGGCATCCTACGTGCATGCTTTCGGCGAAGTGCTAATATCGCCTAGTCGAGCCCACGGGATGAATCGGGAAAACCAAGACATTGATCGCACCATTCGGGAGACGGAGGCGGAATCCGTCGTCTCCGACGATCAGCGCTATCGCGGCTTTTTCCAAAATGCCATCGAGGGCATTTTTCAAACCACTCCGGATGGGCGTTATCTCGCCGCCAACCCGGCGCTCGCCCGGATTTATGGCTATGAATCGCCGATTGAGCTCCAGGAGAAATTGCAGGACATCGGGCGCCAGCTTTATGTGGATCCGCAGCGCCGGACGGAATTCCTGGAACGGATGGAACGGGACGGCGCGGTCACGAATTTCGAGTCGCAGGTTTATCGCCAGGACGGCAGCGTGATCTGGATTTCAGAAAATGCCGTCGCGGTGCACGATGGTCCTGGCCGGTTGCTCTATTATGAAGGCTTCGTGGTCGACGTCACCGCGCGCCGGGAGACCGAGGCGGACCTGGAGAAAACCCGCGACGAACTCGCCCGGAGCCTCGCCGAATTGCGGGCCACGCAACAACAGGTGGTGCAGCGGGAACGCCTGCGTGCCCTCGGCGAGATGGTCACGGGCGTGGCCCACGACTTCAACAATGCGCTCTCGCTCATCCTCGGCTACGCGGAGATCATGCAGCGCCAATGCCGCAAGCATCCGGCCGGTAATGATTTCGCAGAGTACGCCCAGACGATCCTCACCGCGTCGCTCGATGCCGTCGAGATCGTCAGTCGCTTGCAGGAATTTCATCGGCCCGCCGAGCCCAGCGAGACTCAATCGTTGCTCCCGCTCAACGCCATTGTCGAACAAGCCGTGACCTTTACCCGGCCGCGCTGGTCGGCGGAATCGATCGCCCGCGGCATGCCCATCGAGGTGATCACCGATTTATCCGTGATCCCGCCATTGCGCGGCAATGCGCCGGAAATTCGCGAATTGCTGACCAGCCTCATTTTCAACGCCGTCGATGCGATGCCTCAGGGCGGGACGATCACCTTGAGGACTCGCACGGAGGGGGATCGTATTGAATTGATCATCGCGGATACCGGCATTGGGATGTCCGAAGAAGTCATGCGCCGGTGCTTCGAGCCGTTTTTCACGACGAAAGGGGAGCGCGGTTCCGGGCTGGGCTTATCCATGGTTTACGGCACGATCGAGCGGCACAACGGCACGGTGAACGTGCAGAGTATGCCCGGGAGCGGGACGACGTTCGTCATCCATTTTCCGAGTGATGCGACGGGGTTGCCCTCCGCGGACACCGAAGTGGAGGCGGGGACGCGGCCGTTGCGAATCCTGGTGGTCGACGACCAGCCGGTGCAGTGCGAGATGCTCGCGCACGCGCTCCAGCGCGATTGGCACACTGTGGATGTGGCGGGCAACGGCCGTGAAGCGCTCAAGCTCCTCGAGCGCCGGGAATTCGACCTCGTGATTACCGACAAAGTCATGCCCGAAATGAATGGCGATCAACTGGCCGTGGCCATCAAATCACAAGAACCGGACACCCGGATCATTCTGCTGACGGGTTTTGGCGATTCCGAGCACGGCGAACACCAGTCGGAATTCGTCGATCTGGTCTTGGGCAAGCCGGTTTCTCTCGCCGACCTGCGCGCAGCGATTAACAGGGTGATGGGGTGAGCGCGCTTCGCGCGAACATCCAATGACTTAATTCGGAGGTGGCGTCTGGAACCGCGAGTTGCTGTGCGATTCGGAGAACTCGAAACTTCCCGCAGCTATCTCGCAAGATCCCGGCGGATGCGCTGTACGAAAGCTTCCACGGTCTTCGTGTCGTTGCCGACATTGCGCAACGGCAGGAGGCGCCCTTCCACTTTCGGATAGCTCGCGGGATTGGCCAGTTGCTCGGGACGCAGGAGTTTTCGCGCGGCGAGGTTCGGGTTGGTGTAGGGATATTCGTTGCTGATGCGGACGCTCACTTCCGGTTCGAGGCAATAATTGATGAAATCCTCGGCGAGGCTTTTGTGCGGGGCGCCTGCGGGAATGGCCAGGTTGTCGAGGAACATGTGGGCACCTTCCTTGGGCAGGATGTATTGGTATTTGTGGTCCTTCTGCCAGAGCAACGCCGCTTCGCCGCTCCAGACGATGCCGATATCCACATCGCCCTTGAGAAAGGCCGTGTGTGGGCTGTCGGAATCGAAAATGCGGACCTGCGGCAGCCATTGCCGGAGGAGCGGTTCGGCCCGGGCGAGCGCGGCATCGTCCACTTGCGTGATCGGCAGCCCAAGTGAAGCCAGCGCCCAGGCCACCATTTCGCGTCCGTCGTTGACTACGACGATCCGCCCACGGTACCGGCCGGAGAAGACATCGGCCCAGGTATGAATCGGTGTCTTGATAACATCCGTGTTCACGACGATGCCCACGGTCCCCGCGAGCCAGGGCACGCTGAACCGGCCGTCGGGATCATGCGCTAGTCCGCGAAACTGAGGATCGAGATTGCGCAAATTCGGAAGGCGCGCCAGGTCGAGCGGCTCCAAGCCTCCATTTTGAATCAAGCCCTCGACATAGAACTGGCTGGGCTGGACGAGGTCGTAGTGCTTCCGTTTGGCCTGCAGCATTTGCAGCATTTGCTCGTTCGAGTTGTAATTCTCGACCACGACCCGCGCATCGTGGGCTTTGGCGAAGCCTTCGGTCACCGAGGTGGGCACGTATTCCGTCCAGCAGAGCAGATTGAGAACGCGCTCATCGCTGCCGTGGGCCTGGCTAACGGCGAAAGCGAGAACGAGAGCGAAAACATAGAATCGTGTGTGTCGCACCCAACGTCGCAAAAAGAAGACGGTCATCCGCATGGCGGTTCGTGGATCGCGCAGGAGGACGGGGTTGCAGGATTCATCAAGGCGCGCGGCCTTCGTCCACTTCGAAGTACTGGGTCATCGTCTGAATGTCATCACGGTTGGCGAGACCACTTCCCGCTTTGACCGCTTCCAGGCGAGCCGAAGCAAAATCATTCCAACCGAGCTTGGTCATGAACTGATTCCAAACGAGGAGATCGACTTCGTTCAACCCGCGGCCTTGAGCCTGGCACCATTCGAGGATTTCGTCATCCGTGCCTCCGGCGAGGACGCGTTGCTTCAGCTCTTCGTAATCGACATGGAGAAAGCTGGTGCACCAGTGGTCCGCCCCCTTGCCGAGATTGTCCTGGAAATCGTGCTGCAGTTCGCCGCGCGCGTGCAGGCGGATTTTGTCGAGCATTCGCGCAAAATAGAGCATGCTCCCGGTTTTATCGAAGGCGCTGCGAGGTACCGAGGAAGTGTCCATCGTGAATGTTTTTTGGGGACCTTTAGGGATGGCGCTGGTGGAAAGCCCGGACGACGGCTTCGTAGACGAACCGGAGCGGCTGTCCGCTCTTCTCGCTCAGCACGCGGCAGGATTCGAATTCCGGGGCGACCTGGACGACCGCACCGTTCTTCAGTCCCAGCTTCACCGTGGCCTCGCCAAATTCCGTCGGCACGGTTTCGAAACGCCGATCCAGCTTGAGCCGGACGATCTGTTCGGTGCGCAGGCCGAAGGCGCTGGTTTCGCGGAAAATGATATCGGCGAGCGCCTCGACTTTGGCGGGCTCGCAGAGCGCCGAGAGCATCACTCCAGGCCGGTTCTTTTTCATCTGGATCGGCGTGAACCAGACATCGAGTGCGCCCGCGGCAAACAGCCGATCCATGGTGGCGCCAAGGATTTCCGGCGACGAATCATCGAGGTTCGTTTCCAGGCGGGTGACGGTATCGCTCTCGTAGCCGCCTGGCATGACTTACTCCTCGACGAGCGTGCCGATGACGGCGCGCAAAACGTTGGGACGCGATTTCAGATCGCGTGAACCGACGCCGTAGCCGATCTTTTCGATCTTGATCTGCGGCATGGGGCCAAACGACGCGCTAAATTCGGCGACGATGGCCGCCCCGGTGGGCGTGATCAGTTCGTGCGGTTCATCGATCTGGCCAAGCGGAATGCCCTTGAGGATTTCCATCGTGGCTGGGGCGGGCAGCGGAAAAGTGCCATGCGCACAATGCACCGTCCCGGAACCATCGTGCAGGCTGGAAACAAAAACCTTCTCCACGCCCAATGCCTCGATGCCGGTGCAGGCGCAAATGACGTCGGCGATCGAGTCCAGGCCGCCCACTTCGTGGAATTGTACGTCATCGACGGATTGGCCATGAATCTTGGCCTCGGCCTCGGCGATCCGATGGAAGATGGACAACGCGTGCTCCTTCACAAAATGCGAGAGCTCGCTGTGTTCGATTAGTTTGCGGATATCAGCGTGGCTGCGGTGGTGCTCGTGGCCATGTTCGTGCTCGTGGCCATGCTCGTGCTCGTGGTGGTGATGTTCCACCTCGCTGCCGTGGTCGTGATCATGCTCCTGGTGCGCGTGCGAGTGGTGTTCGTGTTCGTGGTGATGATGGCCGTGCTCGTCCTCGTGTTCGTGCTTGTGTCCATGCTCATGGCCCTCGTCGTGGTGCTCGTGGCCGTGCTCATGCTTTCCACCCTCTTCACCATGGTGATGGTGTTCGTGCGCGTGGGCATGTTCGTGGCCGTGGTCATGGTCATGATCGCAATCGTGCCCATGCTCATGTTCGTGATGAGCGTGTTCGTGATGATGCCCCTCGCAATGCTCGTGGTGTTCGTCCTGGTCGTGCGTGTGGGTGGCGCCTTCGTGGATGCCAAACTTCACGCCCTCCACCTGCTGCCGCTGTTTGCGCTCGAAGTGCATGTGAAAATCCCCGAGATCGAGCTTCGAGAGCTCCCATTCGAGGGCGGAAGGTTTGACGCCGAGGTCGACGAGGGCGCCCACGGTCATATCACCGGAGATGCCGGAAAAGCAGTCAAGGAAGAGGACTTTCATGGAAACGGAACGGAAGTGCGAATGGGCTGGATGCTAGTGGCTGAATGAACTGGATGAACTCGACGAAGCAGAGCGGAGTGCGACCAGGTCGCGCAACTGCACTGCACCATCGTAAAGGGCTTTGCCGATGATGCACCCGTAAAGTCCCGGCATTTGGCCGAGACGTTCCACGTCGGCCGTGCTGCTCACGCCGCCGCTCGCGATCAGTTGACAATGCAGGGCGCGCAGCATTTTTTCGGTTTCGGCAAAATTGGGTCCGGCGAGCATGCCGTCGGTCGCGATATCGGTATAGATGATGGTGCCGGCGCCGGCGTCCTCAGCCCGCCGGGCGAGATCGAGTGCGCTCAGCGCCGACTCTTCGGTCCAGCCTTTGACTGAGACTTTGCCATTCTTCGCATCGATACCCACGGCCACCCGGGCGCTGCCCAGTTCGGCGGCCAGTTCGGAGACGAAGGCGAGCGATTCCGCCGCGCGTGTGCCGATGATCACCCGCGAGACGCCCGCGTCGATGGCCCGCCGGGCGGCCGCCACGTCGCGGATCCCGCCACCGAGTTCCACGGGAAATCTCACGGCGGCACAAATGGCGCGGACGCTTTCGAGATTACGCTGTTCGCCAGTGAAAGCGGCATCGAGGTCGACCACGTGCAGGTAGTCGCCGCCCTCCGCCTCCCAGCGTTGGGCGAACGCCGCTGGATCTCGCGAGTAGACAGTTTTCTGGTCGGCCTTGCCCTGGCGAAGTCGGACGACTTCGCCGGACATGAGATCGATAGCAGGGAGTAAAAGCATCGGGGTGAAGGTCCAACATCCACCAATTCAGGCGAGGCTGGCAACAAATACATCCGGAAGCAGGGTGGGATATTGGCGCAGATGCAAATTTAAGAGATTCACCGTTCACAGCGGGATGAAAATCCGGTAGCGGAATCTCGCGCGTGACTGTTGAGACCCAGAAAGCAGAAACGACGAACCAGAAACCCTTCGTCAGCCGCACCGTTTCATGGTCACTGCCGCAGCCCCTGGAGAGCGCTCTGGAGTTCAGGGGCGTTTCCGCTGAGCTGGCAAGCGCGTTCGGCGAAGTGTGCGAGGCCGGGGTGGGGGATAGAGCTATTCCCGGATGCCGCGGTGATGGCCTCGGCAATCCGGTGAGCGTTGGCCGGTGAGAGAGAGTGCACGGCTTCGAGGTTTTTTGCCGCCTGGTCGATTTGGCCTCGCTTCAGGAAAATAGCCGTGAGGTTGATGTGCGCCGAGACGTCGTCGGGTTCCAGGCCCAGAGCGCGATTGAATTCCTGCACGGCATCGTCTTCCCGACCGAGGCGCATGAGCGTGACCGCGCGATTGTTGTGCACGTCGGGATCCACGTCTTCCAGCTTGGCCGCTTCCAGATACGCCCGATCAGCTTCAGCCAATTGGCCGGCGGCGGCGAGAGCGTTGGCCAGGTTGAACCGGCATCGATAGTAATCCGGTTTGATCCGGAGCGACTGGCGATAGGCGGCGATCGCCTCCACGGGTTTGTGGTCGTCGGCATAGACGGTGCCGAGATTGTACCATCCCATCCAGGCATCAGGGTTGCGTTCGACCACGTAAGTCCAGAGGCTGCGGGTGTCTTCGAAGTGGGCAAAGTGCGTCGAGGCCAGCGCCGCCAGCCCAGCGACCGTAATGCCGCCGGCGACATTGGCCTGCTGCGCCAGCCGCGGCCAGCGCTCGGCGAGGGCCTTCAATGCCGCCACCACGGCGACGATGAGCCCCGGCAGCGCATGGTACTGCCAATGGTCGGCGACCAACGAGTAGGCGAAATAGTTGGTGTCAAAAATCCCCAGCAAGGGGAGGAGCATGAGAGCGTAGTAAAAGATACCGAGGGCGATCGGGGCGCCGATCCGCCGCCAAAACAGGCCGCAGACGATGAGGAGCGCGACGAGCAAGGCGCCGGGAAGAAATGTGTGGGTCGCGGCATTGGTGTCGACCCAGCCTTGGTACATCGGCGTGAGGCCGACCGGGACGAGCGCTTTTTCCAGGTAGAACCAAAAGGTTGCTCCCGAGATTTCCAAGCGCTGCCAGAGACTCAGCGATCCGACCAGCGAGTGGGCCGCGACGCGGTGTTTTTCGAACCACACGGTGGTGAGGCCGGCGGCAAATCCGAGCACGAAATAAGGAACGAGACGCAGGAGCATCGGAAGACGCTCCCGTCCGGGCCGGAAGCCGTAGCAGAACAAAAGGAACACGGGCAGACAGACCGTGGATGTCTTGCAAGCCAGCGCGGCGGCAAAGGCGAGCAGCGAGAACGCGTACGGTCCCCAGCTCTTTTTCTCCACGTGCCGGATGAAGGCGAGGAGCGAGAGCCCCATGAAGAAGAACGACCAGGTGTTTTTTTGCTCCGCCGCCCACGCGACCGTCTGCGCATTGACCGGGTGCACGGCGAAGATTGCTGCCACCCACCACGCACCGGGCAGACGCCAGGCCCGCGCCACGCGCCAGACGAGCACGGCATCGACGCTGTGCATGAGCAGATTGACGAGGTGATAGCCCAGCGGATGCACACCCCAGAGGAGATACTGCACCCACAGAAGCGACCAGAAAAGCGGGTAGTAGTTGAACGCCTCCGAGCTGCACCAAAAGGCGTGAAAGGCATCAGGCCGGCGGAGAAGGGGATTGTGCGCGATGTAGACAAAATCATCGAACTGGAAGTCGCGGCTGACACCGAAACCGTAAATCAGGAACGCCAGGGCGAAGAGGAGAATGGTTTGGGTGCGGCTGTTCCAGTACGAACCACGGGGCCGCGTTTCTGGTTTCACGTTTCCGGTTTCTGCTTGTTCCAGTTCCACGTCGGTTTCTTGTGGCATCGTTATTCAGATGTCGAGTTTTGCGGTCGACGTGTTTGCTGGCGCTGTCCGCTGCGGAATCTCCTCTTCATTCTTTCCGCCCAGGAAGATGGCAAAGATGCTGAGCCCGAGAGTGACCAGCGTGATCAACCAACCGATCCGGCGCTGAGAGTAGGCGTCGTAGCGAAATCCCACCGTGTGGTGCCCGGTGGGGACACTGCATGAGACCACAGCTTGCGGCCCGCTCGCCGTGGTCTTCACCGGGATGCCATCGACCGTGGCCTCCCAGCCTGGAAACCAGAACTGCAGCAGTTGAACGGTTCCATCACCCGGCATCTCCACTTCGGTTTGATAGTCGTTGAGGTGGGTTTGGGTGAGAGGCCCATGGGAGCCTGGAGTCAGGATTGCGTCCTTCGCCGGTTGGGTGGGCTTTTGGTGGACCGCCTGGGGAAGGAAATCGTCGCTGCTCGTGGCGCGTTCACTGACCCCGCGAATTTGCTGCCGAGTAATGCCATAGCCGATCGGGATCAGCAGTTGCGCCCGGTCGAGAGCCTCGACCTTCTCGGCACTCATCTGCGTGACGGCCTTCTTGCGAGCGTCGGTCGCGATGAAGCGAGCGTGTGAGTAAAAGGGAAAGTAAGCGGCAAGGACCGCGGCCATGGCGGCGAGGCAAAGCAATTGCCCCCAAACGCCACCGCAGATCGTGACCATGCGGTCGGCCACCGCGGTCCCACAGAGCGCGGCACCGAAGACGAGCAGACCGAGGAAACGCCACGGAAACTGCGCGTATTTCAACAAGGGCAGATGTTCCCAGATGAATTGCGACCACTGACTGCCAAAGAAAGCGGCCCCGAGCATGATGAGCACGCCGGCCAGGCACCAGCGAAGCTGTGGGCGCTCGTCTTTGCGGGCACGGCGCCATCGCAGAAGGAGGGCGATGGCGCAAAGACCGGCCAGCAGGTGCGGCCACCCGATTTGTAACGACATACGGTCCTGCGCACCATCTTCGCTTTTGCCAAATCCCCAATCGCCCGAGACGAGCCGTCCTGCGGAAACAAAATGGTGATGAAAGTCGAAATAGCCGCCGGTCAGGCTTTGCTCGGCCTGCACGTATGGGCGGCCGGTCATCGCCGGCCACCAGAAAAACGCGGCCAGTCCCAGGCCAAGGAGCGCGGGAATGCCCGCGGCGAAGAGAGACACGCACCGGCTGCCGACCCGGTAGCGCTGAGGCCGAACGCCAGGCGCCGGGGCCGATGCGCTCAACATCCACCCGGTGACGACGCAAACCGGGAGGCCGACAAGCGCCATGATATTGTGGGTGAGGATCAAGCCTGCGGTCGAAAGCGCGGCGGTGATGAGGCCGGCGTGATTGCCCCGCGAGAGAAAGCGTTCCGTTCCCCACACGATCAGCGGCAGCCAGAGGAAGGCACAATGTTCGGCCAGCGCGTGTCGCACGTAAATATCGACGAATCGATAAGGGGCGACCATATAAAGCACACTGCCGAGACAGGCGGCCCATCCGGAGAAATGCGTGGCGGCGAGCCGGTACATGGCGAAACCCGAGGCGAGGAGCGCCAGGAATTGCGTGAGCTTGATGGCCGTGGGGACGTCGCACCCCACGAGCACCGGGATTTCCGCGAGATAATAGGAAAGCGGCGCGTAATAGAGGAACAACGGCGACCCGTAGCCAAAATAGAGATCGGGCGACCAGGCCGGCAGCAATTCGCCGTGGCGCAAGGCCGCATCGAACTCGACCATCCGGAGCAGGTCAAACCACGCGGAATGTCCCGAGAGAAGCGCCGGCGCCCACATCGCGCGGCTCACCCACAGGGCAATCGCCAAAAGGATGAGCCCGTGAAGCAGAGTTGCCCGCCACGAGGCGCGGTCGGGCGCGGCAGCAGCGGGAGAGGCTTCATGGGGTTTCCAATCCTCGAGGGCGGACGGAGTCACGGCGATGGAATTCAGAGAGGACTTGCTGAGCAGGATTGCTGCCGCGGAGGGCGAACACCGAAGAACTGCGGGAGTTTCCATTCGCCGCCGGGGCAGCTTTCGCTCTGGCTCATCCCGACTCGCTCCGTGCTGAGAGTCGGATCTGTGAATTTTTCACAGGAAATTGACCAATCGCGGGGTTAACTCATTACATCCCCGCTTCCCAGTGGCTGCCGGCGCACCTGCGCCGACGGCGCGATTCCCGTCGAATTCCGGGCCTTGTGCTTTTCCGGATCGCGGCGAAAATGGCGGGCTTTTTCAGCATGAAATTTGAGACCTACCTGCTGCTGACCGTAATCATCTTCTTTCTCTGGAAAACACACCGGAGTGTCCGGCGCAGCCTCACCGTGCAGGAGCGGTATTTTGCCATCCGCACCTCGATTTTTACCTGGTTCGTGGGGTTTTTGCTCCTTACGGCGCTGCTTTTCCTGCCAAACAAGGCGCGGATTCTCTTGTTGATCCCCGTGTTTTTGGGATCGATCGCGATTGCGCGATTCTTTCGCGATACCCGGGCCCGGATGCGGCGCGAAGCCGAGGGGCGGATGGACTTGGAACGCATGAAGCGTATTAATTAGCATTTCCGTTGCTTGAAGAATCCCCGCCAATCACCATCTTAATGCCATGAACCTCCCGCCTCGTTTGTCGCTGCTCACCGCTTTTGTCGCTCTTGCGCTGGTCCTGCCAGTGCATGCCGCCGATCCGGCGCCCACAGACGATCAAGGAAAAACCAAGGAGTCCGCGAAAATGAACAAAGAAGAATTGCGCGCCAAACTCTCCCCGCAGCAATACCGTGTTGCCTGCGAAGGGGGCACCGAGCCGCCCTTCCACAATGCCTATTGGGACAACCACGAGCCGGGCATCTACGTGGACATCATCAGCGGCGAACCCCTTTTCGCCTCGACGGACAAATTTGATTCCGGCACCGGTTGGCCGAGCTTTACCAAGACGCTCAAGAAGGATGCGGTGACGGAGAAAAAGGACGGCAGCTTTGGCATGGTGCGCACCGAAGTGCTCGGATCGAAGAGCGATGCCCACCTTGGTCACGTCTTCAATGATGGTCCGGCTCCGACCGGTATGCGTTACTGCATCAATTCGGCGTCTTTACGTTTCATCCCCGTCGCCAAGTTGAAGGAAGCCGGTTACGGCGACTATCTCGCGCTCTTCGAAAAGAAGGGTGAAGAGAAAAAGGGGGAAGCGACAGCCAAAGGCAAATAGTCGAGCCAATGACTCTGGGCGGTTCTCAGATGAATTTCATCGAGCTGTTTGGCAAGCAGCCGAAGGCGTGGATTTTGGCGGAGTCGTTTGTTTTTCTGGTGCTAATCGTCATCGTCGATGTCATCACCAGTTGGCAGTACACGATGTTCGTCTTCTACTGCATCCCCGTCTTCCTCGTGGCGATGCAGGTTTCCCGGAGGCTTGCCTTTGCCTTTGCGGTCCTCACGGGATTCGTGGCGATGGCGGCGAACTATGACAGCATTCCGATCCGCGGTTTGGCCGGCTACATCTGGTCGGGGGCGAACCGCACCGGTGGTCTGCTCATCGCCGCGGCCTATGGAGTTTCCGTGCAAAGCTTCCGCGAGGAAATGCGCCGGCGCATGCAGGCAATGGAGCATGCCCAGGAACTCGAACGGGAAATCGTTCGCGCGGGGGAACGCGAGCAAATCCGGATCGGCCAGGATTTGCACGACGGGGTTTGCCAGACGCTCGCGGCGCTGGATTGCGCTGCGCAATGCCTGAAGCTGGACTTGGAAGTGGAGGGTTCGCCGCAGTCCAAGCTGGCCACGGAAATCCAGAAACGCCTCTCGGCGGCGACCCTGGAAGCGCGCAGCCTCGCCCGCGGCATTTATCCGCTCCCGATGGAGCCGGATGGCTTGGGAATGGCCTTGCGGGAACTGGTCATGACCACCCGAACGCTCTGCCACGCGGCCATTGGGTTTGAAAGCGACGAGGACATCGTCGTTCGGGACTCCGAAGTGGCCATGCATCTTTACCGGATTACACAGGAAGCGCTGAGCAATGCCATGCGCCACTCCAACGCCACGCGCGTGGACGTTCGCGTGATGTGCGACAACCAGCGGCTGAGCATCTGTGTGGTCGACGACGGTTGCGGCTCCTCACTTCAGGGCCGGAGTGATGGCATGGGCTGGCGGACGATGCATTACCGCGCGAGATTGATCGGTGCCCAGATCGAAAAATTGAGCCCCGCTTCGGGCGGGACGACGGTCCGCTGTTCGCTGCCCCTTCAGGCTGCGGCGTAGAGAGTTACCTTGTCCGAATTTCGCGGGTTCGCGCGGTTACCTCGGTGTGAAGACTTTCCTCCGCAGTTGCTTGCTCATCGTCGCCGGCTTTTTTCCCGTGGTGCTCGGCGCTGCGGAATCGCGGCCAAACATCCTCTTCATCCTGGCGGATGATCTGGGAATCGATGGGGTGAGTTGTTACGGGGCCGACACCCACCGCACTCCCAATATCGACAAGCTCGCAACTTCAGGCACCCGCTTCGAGACCTGTTACGCTGCGCCGCTTTGTGGGCCCTCCCGGTGCTTGCTCATGACCGGACGCTACGCTTTTCGCACCGGCGGATTGACCAATGGCTCGTGGCGCCGCAACGGGCCGGGGGCGAAAGCGGCCGATGAATGGTCAATCGCCAAGGTCCTCAAACAGGCTGGCTACGTGACGGGGCAGGCCGGCAAGTGGCGGCAGGTGGGCGAGTCCCCGCACGACTGGGGTTTCGACGAATACATCACCGATCCGACAGCCAGCGGCTACTACTGGAAGGACAGCTACGAAAAGAACGGTAAAATCGTCGACGCCGGCCCGAATTCCTACAACCCGGACATTATCCAGGCGTTCACGATCGACTTCCTCACCCGGCACAAGGACGAGCCATTCTTTTTCTATTACGCCATGCATTTCGTGCACAAACCCACGCTGCACACCCCGGACTCATCGCCGGGTAAACGCGACGGGCCGGAATGCTACGACGACAATATCACTTACATGGACAAGCAGGTGGGCGAGATTGTGGCCACGCTGGAGAAGCTCGGCTTGCGCGGGAAGACGCTGCTCGTTTTCTCCGGCGACAATGGCACTGCGCGCGGCTATCCCTCGCCGGTGCACGGGCGCATGCTCAACGGCTTCAAGGGGACGATGCTCGAGGGCGGCTCGCGCGTGCCCTACATCGCCAGTTGGCCCGGCGTGACGCCCGCCGGCAAGGCCAGCCAGGATATCGTCAGCTTTGCCGACCAGTTGCCCACCTTTGCCGAACTCGGCGGGGCAAAATTACCGCCGGGCGTGAAGATCGACGGAGTCAGTATCGCTCCGCAGTTGCAGGGACAAAAAGGCGCGCCGCGGGCCTATGCCTACGTGCAGCTCGGGCAGCGCTGGTTCGTGCGCGAGTCGGGTTGGAAGATGAATGAGCGGCAAGAGCTCTTTGATATGAGCGACGCGCCATACGTGGAAAAGCCGGTGGGGGCCGACGCGGACACACCAGCGAGCAAAGCGGCGCGTGTCCGCCTCGCGACTGCGCTCACCGATTTACACCCCTCGGGAGGCAAGACCGACGCGAAGGGAGAGAATCTGGAGAAGGTGGGAGAATAGGGAGGGGGTGTCCGGATCGGAGGGGCTGCGGAGGAACATCCAACATTTCCCTCGGTCCGGGCCGGACGGGCGGCTAACTCGGGCCGGCTTCGGTCCGGGCCTAGCAACATCCAACATCCAACATCCAATCGGCCGATTCGAAAGCTGCGTCCAGAATAGGAAGGTGCCTGCGATTCGGAGAACCAGAAACCAGAAACCCTGGAAGGGAGGGCGGCCTCATTTGCCGGCTGGCCAGGCGGCGAGGATGAGGCGTTCGTTGCGGATGAAGAGGCCCAACCGCAGGTCGTCCCAAAGTGCCACTGCGTCGGCCGTGGAACCATCATTCCAGATGAAACGGCGCAGGGCTTTTACTTGCAGGTCGGGGCTTAGGGTGAGGATGCGGCTGTCGGCGGTGATGCGGAAGAGCATGGATTTTCCGTCGGCGGCGTTGCCGATGCGGCGGGCGCGGAGGCTGGCGAGAAGTTTGTCTGAGGAATCAAAGAACCAGGTTTTGTCGATGATCGCGGCGACGCTGTTGTCCATCCGGACGAGGCGCTTTCGCGTGTGCCCGTGTGCGTCTGGGGTTTCGAGATACCTTTCCGCGCCGATGAAGTAACTGCTCTTTCCCGGCCAAAAGCCGAAGACGTTGTTTCCGCCGGGGATGACATGTCCCGAGCGCCCAAAGCCATCCCAATGGCGATTGGCCGGGAAGGACTCGCGTTCGTAATCGGGAAATCCCACTCCTGGCCCATGCCCGACACTGTCTTGTGACAGCTCCCACTGACTGTGATCATCCGGCACGCCCAATGTCAGGAGACTGGTGGTCATGCGAGGACCAAGGGCCCGCGGATAGCAGAGGACCCAGCGTTCACCGGGCTTTAGGACCCGAGCCGGACCTGTGGGGCCGATCCAGACGGTCGCCCGTCCTTCTTCGGAGCCGACATTGACGACCCATCCCTTACCTTCGCGGTCGCTGCGCCCCCAGCCGATGAGATCGCCGTGCTCACCATCAGATGGCGCGAGTTCCTCGCAGGTCAGGGAACGCTGACGTCTTCCCTTTGCAGAAAAAAATGTCAGGCGGCCATCCGTGTCCGGCAAATGCACATCCGTGTCCTGTAAATCGGTCGTGACCCAGCGGCCATCGGGCAAAAATGCTCCATACCATTGGCGTCCGTAACCTGTGCCCCGTTGAACGCTGGCTTGGTGAAGGAGTTGACCATGTCCGGTGAAGAGCCAGCCGTGTTTTGGCGTCCAGACCTCGATCGCATCGGAGGTAATTCGCCGGGCCAGCCATCCTTCTTCGGGATACTCGATGGAGGCGAACATTTCGTTCTCGAGGTCTGCTTTGAACGTGGTGAATCGGTGCAAGGTGCGCAGGCGGACCCTTTTGCCGCCACCGGGAATCGAGATGCAACCCCGGTAGGTCGGCGCACGGGTGAGCACCGCATCGGCCAAGTCCGGGCGATCGGCGGAAATGGCCGCTCCGACAAGCGCATCGCCGGTTGGGCTCCCCTCAGCAGGAGACCCGGCCTTCTGCCAATCCTTCTCCGCCTGCTGGCAACGGTCCCTGGCCTCCTGGGCATAGTCCCGCCCCGAGGGTGGTTCGCCGCGAAGCCCACCGACCCAAAGGAATAGCGCGACGCTCACTCGGAAAGGAATCCAACGCGTGGAAAGGCGGCATGGCATGGCAGGGATACGCTCACTCGCCGGATTCCCTTGCAAGAGAGAGCGAATATTTTGAAAGCCGCTCACGGCAGGTAAACTGCTGTGAGAGAGGGTATGCCCGCCGAGACTGCCATTCCGGAGCTATCGACCCAGCAATCCGCACCACCGCCCAAAAGAGCGGCGGGGATTGCCGCGCATCTTCTCGTCCTCGTCTTCACGATTACCGGGACGGTGATTCAGCTTTTCGTGCCCCATTTCGTCGAACCCCTGCAACAACTGGGTGACCAGCCGCTGCCTTTTTATACCTCGGCTCTGCTCCGTTTCCAACATCTCACTCTCCTGTTGAGCGCGATCTTTCCCGCGGCCGTTCTCTATTTTGCCTGGAAACACCGCTTCAAGATGCCATTAAGCCGGTCCATCGTTCGGGTGATCGTCTGTGCCGCTCTGCTCGAGGGAGCGACCGCTTTCGCGCTCTTGAAGCCCATGCATGGAGTCATCGAAGCCGCAGGTAATATCAAGCCGGTGGGCGAGGTGCCGAAATAGTGCCGGTGGGTGATTCGTCAGTGCTTAGTGCTCAGTGCCGAGTTGCTGGTCAGCGCCAGGAGTAGTGACGACTGAGCACTAAGCACTCCCTTCAACTCGCATAGAACCTGCGGGACACGTTGCGGCTGATCGGCCAAAGAACGATGAGCAGAGCAGCGGCGACGGCCCCCGTGACGCTCCGCGAAGCCACGCAAAACAGCGCCTGCAGCGGCAGGAGCAAACGAATGAGCTGGCCGATGGTCGGAGGGATGGGGGGAGGCGGTTGCCGCATCAGGCGCTGGTGGATTTTGAAGCCGGCGTAGATCGTGTAGGCAGCAATGAGATAGAGCCAGATGTTGGCCGAGCCGAGCGGATGGGAGCGATCGATCGCGGTGATGAAGAAGGGGAGCACGGCCACGATGAGACCGACGAACGGAAAAAAGCGCGGAAGCCTGGGAGGATTAGCCTGGGTTTCGATCCTCGCCAGATTGGTGATCGCGGCGATGTAGAGCGTCTCGCCCAGGGCTGCCAGAAAAGCCAGCGGGAGGAGGACTGACCACACGCCCACCGTCCCGCCGTTCAACTCCCGGATGCCGGCGCTGGCGCCGAGCAGGATGCTCAGCCCGCGGCAAAGGCCCATATTGAGCGGGCCGAGGACGCCGATCTTCTTGATCCACACATTGTAGAAAAGAATGGCCGCAAGGAGGACGACGCCGATGAAAAACGTGTCGCGATTCACCGCCAGGCACAAGAGCAGGGCGATGGCCGCCAGAACGATGGCGACGATGAGGACAGTGCGGACGCTGGCCGCGCCGCTCGGTAATGGCCGATTGGGACGCTCGCGGCGGTCCTCCGCCAGATCGGCCAGATCGTTGACGAGCAGGCCGTGGGCGTAAAAGCAAAGACTCGCACCGATGGCCAGCGCCAGACGGCCGTCGGGATGGCCGCCGATGGCCAGGAGGAATCCGGCAAGGGGATCACCAGGGACGGTGAAGAGATTCGGAGCGCGGAAAAGTTGCAGCCAGGTTCGCCAGCGGGGAGGGGAGGCGCTCATGGTTGTTCGTCAAATGGGATGGCAGTAATCATCCGCCGCTTTTCTTCACCGGGCTTCACGCCGAAGGCGAGACAGAAATCGGAGGGAGGCGCGCCCAGGGCGAACTTCCAACGTCAGAAAGACGGAGAAACATCCAACATCTCCCTCGGTCCGGGCCGGACGGGCGGTTAACTCGGGCCGGCTTCGCCGCAACATCCAACATCCAATGGGTTCCGCACCGCGGCCCATACCAAACCGCGAAGCGGCCGTATTCTTCATCCTTCATCCTTCATCCCTCATCCTTGGTCCTACTCCCCCGGCTTCTGCCCGCCAAACACTGCCAATTCGAGCACTTTCAGGTAGCAGTCGACACTCTCGAATCCCGCTTCTCGCAGCCAATCGCACTGCACCTCCAGCGGAGCGAGCACGGTTCCTTCCTTTGTCGCGTGGCTGTAATACTCGCGCGCCACGGCGGCGCGCGTCTTCCTCGGCGACGATTTGATCTGCTCGCCGAAAATGAGATCGATCATGTAATCGTCCGAGAGCGATTCGGTCCAGCGGGTGGCCGAGGAGACGTGTTCGATGTTGATGAAAATGCCTTCCGGTCCGAGGAGTTCGAAAATCTCCGCGTAGATTTCGCGCTTCCGGGCGTCGGGTAGATGATGAATGGCAAACCCGGAGACGACGACGTCGAGCGGGGCATGCGGTGCGACCCGGCGCACCCAGAGGCGTTTTTGGAAATCGGCCTCGAGAAATTCGACCCGGCGCGCATGGGCTTCCAATTGCCGATGGGCCGCGTCCAGCACGGTGGCGGAGAAATCCACGAGGATGCCGCGGGCGTTCGGATGCTCGTCGAGAATAGCGGCGGAAAGCACACCATTGCCGCAGCCGAGATCGAGAAATGTCGAGATCTGATCGCCGCGCGCCGCGGTGATGAGCCGCAGCATCATGTCGATCTGCTCGATCGTGATCGGCAGGGTGCCGCGCACGTTCTGCAAGACCTTGGCGACGAAATCGGCTGGATGCCCGGTGGAAGGAGCGTGCGGCATGGGGGGAAGCTTCGCACGGGTATCGGTTTGGGTCGTCATGAAAAAAGAAAAAAGGACCGGCCAGAAGACCGGTCCTTTTTGTTAAAGCAGTGTTAGTGCCGGAATGCGTAAAGACGCTAAGCTTCCATCGGCCCGGCGATTCCGCCGGTCTCCTCTTCGCCGGAAACATGCAGCGCTTTGTAGCCTCCAGTCGCCTTGAAATAGAGAATGAGGAGCAGATACAAGGTGGCCATGGTGGCGGGGATGCCCGCCGTGATCTTGAGCGCGCTCCGTCCGCCCTGGAGATCGGCGCTATGCACTTCTTTCTGTTCCGGGGTCATCTGATCCGGCGACATTTCGCGAAGCGGGTTCACCTTCGAGCCATCGAGACCCTGGATGCTCCTAAAGAAAAGGAAGGAGTTCGAGGTGGGCGCTTTGTAGGCGTCATAGACGGCAGGCGAGGCTTCACGCAACGTATCCGCCGCCGCGCGGTCCTGGCAGTAACCGATTCCCGGCCCCCCGAGCAAACCTGCGGAAAGCATTCCCACTCCCCCCATGGCCCCGATGACGATTGCCCCGCCCTTCGGGAAACGTTCGGAAGCAACGGCAAGCATGGTCGGCCAAAGGAAGGTCTTCCCGACGCCATAAATGGTAAGCGCGACGAGCACCGCGACCAGCGTTTGCGACCCACTCAGAAGAGTCAGACCCATGGCCCCGCAGCAAGCGCCCGCAAAGAGCAAACCGAGTGGCGAAATCTTTTCGACGATCGGACCGGCGCAAAACCGCAACAAAAACATCAAAGTGGAAGTGTAGACCAATAGGTACAGACCACCCTTTTTGCTGGCGACAATGTTCCCAGTGATGTTGGCGATCCAGGAATCGGTGCCAAGTTCGACATAGCCGAGGAGCGCGTGAATGACGAGAAGCAACAGGAGAAGTGGAGCGGCAAATTGGGCCAGCATTTGCCCATAAGAAATCCCGGCGGAAGCGGCTTCCGATTTCGGGAATTTCTGGGCAAAGCAAAGAGCGCCGTAGAAAACGACCGGAAGGAGGAAAACCGACATCTGGATTTCCCACCGGACATGTCCCGCCAGCAGCGCCGAGATCAACCCGCCGGCGACCAGTCCAGCCGGCCATCCGGCGTGGAGAATGTTGAGGTAGTGGGCTTTGTTTTTGGGGAAGAGGGTCGCGGTGAGTGGGTTGACGACCGCTTCGCAAAGGCCATTCCCAATGGCGAACATGAACATGCCGATGTAGAGGAGCCAATAGGCGGCGTTTTTCGCTCCCTCGGGATTGCTGGCCCTCATGGAAAGGTAAACCGGAGAAGCTGCGAGCGTTACCACCGCAGAGAGAAAATGGATAATGAAAGCCGTGATCAGCAGTTTGCCGTAGCCAACCTTATCCGCGATGAGGGCGCCAAGGAGAATGATGATGCCGAAACCCGTCAGACCACCACCGGTGATGCCACCGAGATCGCTCTGGGTGAAGCCGAACTGGGTGCCCCAGTCGGATAAGATACCGCTGCGGACGGAAAAGCCGACGCCGGCGGCGAGGATGGCCATGAAGCCTGCCAGCAGGAGGCGTTTTGCGTTGGGGGCGATGCCGATTTGGTCGCTCATGAGAGTATTCTTGGTGGGGTGTGGGGTGGGGATTTCGGGTGGGGATGAGGTTCCGGATTCTTAATCTTGCTCTTAATCTCAGTCTGATCGAACGGGGCTTGGGATTAAGATTAAGATTAAGAAAAAAGAGTTAGAGCGACCATGTGGGCAGCTTGGCGATCTTGCCTCCGGCGAGAGCCGATTCGTGGGCGCACAGTCCCACGCCGGTCCAGTTGGCGGATTGCTTCGCGTTCGGGAAGGGATCGCGATCGTGGACCAGTGCGTCGATGATCTCGTGCACGAGGTGCGGATGGCTGCCGCCGTGGCCGGCGCCTTGTACAAAACTACGGTGCGACTTTTTGCCCGTGCCTTTGCCCCCATAAACGCCACCGGTCGTGAAACCCTGAATGGGCTTGGGCAGGCGCTTCGCGAAATCGGGCGTCTTGATCAGCTTCGGAATTTTCGGTTCGGGAAGCTTGGCGGTGTGCAGGACCAGCGGCTCGTGCTCGATGAGCGGCCATTCCACGCTCGCCTTGCTCCCGTAGATGTCGATCGATTCGCGGTACTGCCGCGCCGTATCGAAGAGGCTGCGGATGATCCGCGCGCTCACATCGCTGCCGGCATATTTGATATGCGCCATCTCGACGGCGAACGGGCTGTTGTAATGCTTGATCAGTTCCTTGCGGATGGTGCCGGAGCCGAAGCAGCTCACGTATTCCGCGGGCGCGCCGACGAGCCCGGAGACCGGCCCCACGCAGTGCGTGGCGTACCACATCGGAGGAAGGCCCGGCCAGTAATTCGGCCAGCCGTCCATGTCCTGCTGGTGCGAAGCCTGGACGAACTGCAGCTTGCCCAGCGTGCCGGCATCGAGCAGCTCCTTCATGAAAAGATACTCACGGGCGTAGACCACCGTCTCGGCCATCATGTACTTCAGCCCGGTCTTCTTCACCAGATCGACGATCTGTTTGCACTCGGCGAGATTGGTCGCCATCGGCACCGTGCAGCTCACGTGTTTGCCGGCTTTGAGGGCGGCGATCGATTGCCAGCCGTGGTCGGGAATCGGCGAGTTGATATGGACGAGATCGACAGCCGGATCCTTGAGCAGATCCTCAAATTTCGTATACCGCTTCTCCACCCCGAAAGCATCGCCCACCGCATTCAGCTTCTCGGGTCTCCGCTGGCAAATGGCGTACATGTTCGCCTGCGGATGCCGCTGGTAAATCGGGATGAATTCCGCGCCAAAACCGAGTCCAACAATGGCGACGTTAATTCGTTTTGAGGGCATGAATGGGGAAGTGAAACCGCGCTAGGGGGCGAAGCGCGACGCATAACAGCGGGGCGTTTCAGGAGTGTCAATTGGGAAAATCGGGTGGGGAGGAGGACAGCTTAGTAATCAGTGATCAGTGCTCAGTGCGATGTCGCGCCAGTCATCGTGAAGACGGGAGATCCGGAAGTGACGAACTGATGACTGAGAACTGATTACTGATCACTAAGGGCCAATGGTTTGACGGGTTGTCGCGAAAAGCATTATCCCGCCCGCCATGTCCTCCCGCCTCCTCCTCTTCGCCGCCCTCGCCCTGCCCATCTCGCTGACGACCACGTTTGCCGAGGAAAAGTCCACCGATCCGGTCTTCACGGACCCGAACAACGCCGGTCCCGATTTTGCCATCCAGGGCGAATACACCGGGGAAAAATGTGGCGCGCAGGTCATCGCTCTGGGCGGCGACAAATTCCATATCGTCGGTTGGAGCAAGGGGTTGCCGGGAACGGTCGAGGACGCCGAGAAGAAGGTCGAAGTCGATGCGAAACGCGAGGGCGAGCAAGTCGTCTTCGACGGTGGTGGCTGGAAGGGGCATATCCAAGCCGGCCAGTTGGTGGGAACGAACGATGACGGGCGAACCTTCGAACTCAGCCATATCGTGCGCGAATCGGGGAGCATGGGCGCCAAGCCGCCGAAAGACGCCACTGTGCTTTTTGACGGGACCAATGCCGATGCCTGGAACGGCGGCCACATGGACGATCGCAAGCTCCTCGCCGGCGGCACCAAGTCGAAGCAAAAGTTCGGCGACTTCACCTTGCACGTAGAGTTCCTCATTCCCTTCAAGCCCACGGCGCGCGGCCAGGCACGCGGAAACAGCGGCGTTTATTTGCAGGATCGCTATGAAATCCAGGTGCTCGATTCCTTCGGCCTGAAGGGTGAGAGCAACGAATGCGGCGGCATTTATTCGAAGATCAAGCCGCGCCTCAACGCCTGCTTTCCGCCGCTCTCCTGGCAGACCTACGACGTCGATTTCCAGGCCGCCCGTTATGATGCCGACGGCAAGAAGATCAAGGACGCCATCGCCACCGTGCGGCAAAATGGCATCCTCATTCAGGATCACGTCGAGATTCCCGGTTCGACCGGAGGTGGGCAAAAGGAAACGCCCGAGCCCGGCCCGATTCAGCTCCAGGGGCATGGCAATCCGGTCTTCTTCCGCAATATCTGGATCGTGGAGAAGAAGGCTCCCGGCGCGTGAGGGTGAGGGGAGTGCTTAGTTGTTAGTGCGCAGTGCTCAGTTCTCAGTTTTGGCCGGGGCGTTGCTGTTACGTGGGGACGACGTCGCGGTTGTTGCCTTGGGCTTGCCCGAAGAGACAATGACAGTTGTACTTTGGGCTGAGCCACATGAACCGTCACGAATTCCACGTTACCGCTGAATCGGCCGCGACGCGCATTGACCAGTTCCTCGTTAGCGCGGCCCCGGCCTTCTCGCGTGCGCGGATTCAGGACCTCATTAAAAGTGGCCACGTCACTCTCAACGGTGCGTCCGCCAAGGCCAGCGCGCGTGTTCGCAGCGGGGATGCAATCGTCCTGAACGAGCCGCCGCCCAAGCCGACGGAAACCGTCGCCGAAGAAATCGCGCTCGACGTGCTGTTCGAGGACGACGACCTCATCGTCATCAACAAGCCGGCTGGTCTGGTGGTGCATCCGGCTGCGGGAAATTGGAGCGGGACTCTCGTCAATGCCCTCTTGCACCACTGCCGGTCGCTTTCCGGTATCGGCGGGGAACAACGGCCCGGCATCGTCCATCGTCTCGACAAGGAGACCAGCGGATGCCTCGTCGCGGCGAAGACAGATTTGGCCCACCAGGCGCTCGTTCGTCAATTTGCCGGCCGCGAAGTCACGAAAATCTATCTCGCTCTGGCTGCGGGAAAGTTTGCGCGATTGAGCGGTGTCGTGGAAACGGCGATTGGCCGGCATCCGGTGCAGCGCAAGAAAATGGCGGTGCTGCCGGAGGGGCGCGGCCGCGTGGCGAAGACGAGTTATCGTGTCCTGCGTGAGCTTTCTGTCGGGACGCTGGTGGAGTGCACCCTGCACACCGGACGCACCCACCAGATTCGCGTGCATCTCAAGCACCTCGGGCACCCGGTGCTGGGCGACGATCTCTACGGCCGGCGCGCTGGTTTTGCGCGGCAGATGTTGCACGCCTGGCGATTGGGATTCTCCCATCCGCGATCCGGCGAACGGCTGAATTTTGAATCGCCCATCCCCCCCGATTTCGTGGAAGCTGGAGTCCCGAGCCATCTGCCATGAGTGAATTCCAAAACGCCCTTGATCTTGTCGAACAAACCCTCCGCGGTCTGCGCGAGCAAGGCGTGGAACTGCGCGCTTCGGCCGATTCGCTCGATCGCCTGACCACCGCGAAGGAAGCCCCCACGATCGCCAGAACTCCGTCTACGGAGGTGCAACGGGTACCGGGTGTCCCCACCGCAGCGCCGACCAAGCCCACCCGTGAGGACGCTGGCGCAGTGGTGGCAGAAGTGCCCTTAGCTGCTGCGAATCCAGGACGTTCCGAAACTCGCAGTGAGCCGTCCAAGTTCGCGCCTGAGGTCCGTGAAGTGGTCGTGGGCGAACGGCCGCTTTCGACATTTTCCGGTGTTCGTGTGGCCCCGGTGAACGGCTCAAAAGCCGAACGCCTCGCCGCGATGCGCACGCCCGTCCTCGCCTGCACCAAGTGCGAACATCTCGTGCAATCGCGCACACAAGTGGTCTTCGGTGTAGGCAATCCAGAGGCCGAGCTGATGTTTGTCGGTGAAGCACCGGGAGAAGACGAAGATCGCCAGGGCGAACCTTTCGTCGGGAAAGCCGGCCAGCTTCTCACCAAGATCATTGAAACAATGGGCTTCGCCCGGAGTGACGTCTACATCGCCAATGTCTTGAAGTGCCGTCCCGACATGCCGAAAGGCATGCCCGGCAATCGCAAACCCAAGCCCGAAGAAATGCAGGTCTGCCTCCCATATCTCCGCGAGCAGATCGACATCATTCAACCGCGGGTCCTTGTCGCGCTCGGAAACACCGCCATGGAAGGCCTCACTGGCACCAAGGATCCCATGGCGCGGCTTCGCGGACGCTGGCACGACTTTCAAGGCACCCCGCTCATGGCCACCTATCACCCTGCGTATCTCCTGCGCAACCAGGCCCTGAGCGAGAAGCGCAAGGTATGGGAAGACATGCTCATGGTCCTCGAGAAACTCGGCAAAACGATCACCCCGAAGCAGCAGAACTACTTCCTGGCGA
Organism: Chthoniobacter sp.; assembly: GCA_036501065.1. Classification (GTDB taxonomy): domain Bacteria; phylum Verrucomicrobiota; class Verrucomicrobiia; order Chthoniobacterales; family Chthoniobacteraceae; genus Chthoniobacter. The sequence continues at coordinate 249,636 of DASYAY010000058.1, forward strand.
AGTGAGTAAGACGAGGGATGAAGAGGAGGGCGCGTTTCGCGCCGCTCTACTTCACTGCCGCTGTCCGGCGAGACCAGGCCAAGGCGCCTTCGGAAAAGGCGGAAGCGATGGCCGCGACGAAGGCAAATCGAACGGTGGTGCGCGAGACTTTCACTTTGTCGGCGCGCTCGAGCGTACCGGGTTTTTCAAGCAGCCGCAGGGTGCGCAGCCCGAGATACCAGGGCAGAAAGCAAGCGATTCGCAGCCGGGAGTAGCGCAGCGTGGCGATGTATTCGTAACCGGCGTCGAGCTGTTCCGCGGCCCGCACCCGCCAATGATCGAAGACCGGTTGCGCTTTCTCCGGCGCATCGAGCAACGGGGTGGGGGACGTGCCGGCGGCGCGCAGTTCGGGTTCCGGCAGGTAACAGCGCCCTTCGCGCAGGTCCGAAGTGAAGTCGCGCAGGATATTCACGAGTTGCAGGCCTTTGCCGTATTCGGCGCCGAGCCGGCGCAATTCGGCCAGCCCGATCGTCGAGCAATTCGGGAGATGGTTCAGGCAAACCCGCGTCCAGAATTCCCCCACGCACCCGGCCACCAGGTAGGTGTATTCGTCCAATTCCTCCGCGCTTTGCAGGGCGACCACATGGAGCCCGCCGCCAAAACGTTCCAGATCGAGCGTCTGCCCACGGATGATCTTTTCCAGCACGTCCACGACCTCTCCACGATCCTTGTTTTCGATTTCTCCCAGCCATTGGATGCAGCGGTCGAGATTGCACAGCAGCATCGTCTCGCCCGAATGCGCGGTATGGATTTCGTGCTGCAATTCCGTCAAGCCATCCGGCTTCCCGCTGCGAACCATGCGCGCAAACGCCGCCAGGTGGTGCAGGCGCGCCTCCAGCGGAACATCCGCGCTATCGGCGATCGTATCGCTCGCCCGGGCCAGCAAATAAGCCAGCCCGATCGGCGCACGGAGTTTCCGCGGCAGCAGCCGGATCGAAAGATAAAAGGAACGTGAGACCGAAGCCAGCAACGGACCGGCCAGGTCTTTGGTGTAAATCGCCATGGACGGCGAGCGTTTACACGAACCGTCGCGCGTTGGGGAGGAAGATTCAGTGCGGAGTTCTTAGTGCTCAGTTCTCAGTGGGAGATTTTCGAGCGCGCACGCCGACGACTGAGCACTGAGCACTGAGAACTAAGCACTTCCGAACTTCCGCTCCCTCACGTCCCCCCCGTCACCGTATACCCCTGCGCCCGCAAATCCTCGGTCAGATCCTTCTCCATCTGCGCCGCCGCCTCGTAGGGCATTGGATTCAAATGGGCGTACAACTCCGGCAGCAGCCGAATGCTATATTTGTGCACCGTCCAGGCCGATTTGTAGCCGTGCTTGTGATTTTCAAACCGGTGCTCCACGGGCAACCCCGTCATCCCCACATAGACGCAGGGCTTTTGGGGATCGCGATTCGGGTTGAGCCGCAACACCGATGGATGTCGCGCGACGGCATCGTCCAGCAGGATCACGTAGACATTGTGATGATATTCGGCCGCCGCCATGGATCTTCAGATTCAACTATCTTTACCCCCCAATTGTTGCCAACGTTTCCTCATTCGCACCATGAATCTCCGAGACGAGACGGCCGATTTTCGCGGCTCGGGCCCGAAGATTCTGCCATGAATGACCGGATGCCGAAAAAATCGCCGCTCTGGCTGGACATCGCGCTCATCCATTTCTCGGTCCGTTCGGCCGTGGCCGCGCTCCTCTCTTACTTTGTCGCGCGGGCTTTTACCTTGCCCGAGGCCTACTGGGCGACGATCACGACATTGGTCGTGACCCAATCGGCGCCGGGCACCTGTTTCTCCCTCGCCGCTCGTCGTTTTTTAGGCACGGCCTTGGGAGCCGTCCTGGCGACGCTCCTCGCCTGCTTCGGCCGTTCCGACATTTGGACCGTCGCCGCCGGCATTTTCCTGCTCGGCTTGATCAGCTGTGCGCTTGGTCACGTCCATGAAAAGGCCCGTGAACACTTTGATCGAACGACCTATCGGTTCGCTGGGATCACCCTTGCGATTAGCATGCTCATCGTCCGCGCCGAGCCCGTTTGGGTCGCCGCCCTGCATCGCTTTCTGGAAGTTTCCATCGGCATCGTCGTGGCCCTCGCCCTCGCCGTGTTGTGGCCTGATCCGTGGAATGACACCCCGAAATGATCGCCCGCCGCTTTGCTCGATCACGCCCGGATGCCTCTCCACACGGAGTTGAATGATTCCGGAAAGCGCGCAAATGTAGCCGGTGGCCGAAGCTTCGTCTCCGGTGGGGAGTTGTCGACCGCCCGTTCCCGGATGAAGTCTTCCGCGCAAATGTCATGAACGATTTCCGGCAATTCGAAGTCTTCCCGGATCACGCAGAATGCCGGCTTGCGACGAAGGTGAGCATTCACGAAGCGGCCCAAATGATCACGGCGGCGATCGTCCACGCCCGGGAGCGGGACCAGCGGAATCTCCTCCTCGACATCACCGCGCTGTCCGGATTCGAGCCACCCGGGATAGGGCAGCGTTTCTTTTTCTTCGAGGAGTGGGCGCGGGCCGCCCGCGCTCAAGTGCGGGTCGCGTTTGTCGCCCGGCCGGAGATGATCGATGCCCGGAAATTCGGCATCACCGTGGCCGCGAACAACAATTTCACGGCCGAGGCATTTACCTCCAAACCGGAAGCCCTGGCTTGGCTGCGCGCCCTTTCCGAAGAGTGATGAAACCGCTTGCCAACCTGATCGACCGCGTCGAACCCGCCGGGCTGGGGCTCCAGCAATGGATCGCCGAGGCCACGCGTGGCGAGGCGCTCTCTCAAATCTACCGTTTTCATGTGGATGCAAACGCCGTCGAATGATCGCTGGCCGGCGCGGAAATTCCTTTCCGAAAGCGAATCCTTTTGGCGTTTGTCGGAAGCCGGTGGTGATGCTAAATAAGTGCATGCTCTCCCCAAAGTTGTCCTGCCTCGCCGCGGTTCTCGTCATTCTTTTCTCCGCAGCGGCGACTTCGTCCGCCCAACTGCAAGGGGTGGTTTCGGCGGTGCAACACGCGGGCATCATGGTCACCAGCGGAGCCCAGCCGGAGTTCTTCATTTTCAAATGCGGAAACGCCGAAGAGCATTTCGATGGCACTTCCGAGACGATGCTCGCCCAGGGCGGATACGAGCAGGGCGAACCCATCACCGGTCTCCATTACCTGCGCCCGAAATTGACCGTGAATGGAGCGCCCTGGAGTCCCGCGGATGCCAAACTCCTGGCCGACCAATTTCATGGCGGACCGACCTCGCAGTATTACTTGTTCAAGACGATCGAAGGGCAGCTCTTCATTTTGCCCAAGGAAGGCGAGACGGCCGTCGTCCGCGTTGACTACAAACTGAAAAACGGCCGGACGGTGACCGTTTGGATGCGGAAGTAACGTTACGGATTTGAAGATATTTAACTGCATCAGGGGGAAGCCGCTGGTGCTGGCTATTGGCGTCGCTCTCTTGTGGGTGGTGCAGGGGTTGGGCGACGATTTCCGTGAGACCAGAAACGGGATCATTCTCAGCGCCGAAACGGCGAAAAGGTGGCGGGGACCGTTCGCTGGAGTAGAAAGTTATTGGACTCCTTCGCCAGAGGATATCGCCGCGCTTGAAGGCCATTTGCCGCCGGCACTGGAGAAAGGAAGGAAAAATCCAGCGACGATTATGTCCGGTCCATTCAGCGCGCTCTCGCGGAAGTATACCAACGAAACCATCACTTCGATCCTCAAAAATTTCGGTCGGTATCGACGGCAATATGCCGGCTTGGTCATTGCCGGAAAACGCTACGTCTACGTCAATTGTTATCCCGCGCACTGGCCGAAACCCTTCCCAGAGAAAAGTCTCTACGTGACCGTGGAGGACGGCGGCGCCGGGTTCTGGCGCATTCTTTACTCGGTCGACGACGGAACCTTTTCCAGGTTCTCCGTCAATGGCGACGCCTGAAGCTAGGCATGCGCCGCCTCGGCCAGTGGCCGGACGAAATCGGCGAGCTGTGCCACCATCATCGGGTCCTCGCCCAGTGCGCCAATCTGTTTGACGATGGCACTCCCGACGACCACGGCGTCGGCATGTTGCGCGACTTGCCGGACATGGTCTGGATTCGAAATGCCAAATCCGACCGCAATCGGTAGCGGTGTCGTGGCGCGAATGGCGGCAACGCGCTCGGGCAGGGAACTGGCGACCTCTGTCCGTTCACCGGTCACGCCTTCCCGCGAGACATAGTAAATAAACCCACTCGCCCCGTGGGTAAGTTGGGCGATGCGCGCGTCGGGTGTGGTCGGAGCGATGAGCCGGATGCGCTTCAGGCCGGTATGTTGGGCGAGTTCGTCGTTTTGGGCATCTTCATCCGGCGGCAAATCGAGGATCAGCAAGCCATCCACGCCCGCGGCCTCGGCGTCGCGATGAAAGGCCTCGAACCCGTAGCGGTAAATCGGGTTCATGTAGGTGTAGAGGACGATCGGGACCTGCGAACGTTTGCGAATCGCCCGCACCGTATCGAGCACGCCATGCACGGTGGTCCCGGCGGCGAGGGCGCGCGAGGCTGCGAGTTGGTTCACCACGCCGTCCGCCAGGGGATCGGAGAAGGGGACCCCGAGTTCCAGCAGATCGACCCCGGCTTTTTCAAACGCCCAGACCAGCTCCCGCGTGGCGGCCAGATTCGGATCGCCGGCGGCGATATAGGCGATGAGCGCTTTTTTCCCCGCAGCGCGGAGTTCGGCAAATTTCTGATCGATACGGTTGGACATGACAGGAAAAGGGGAGGGAAAGGATTGTCAGGATTTGCCGGATGAACAGGATTTTTCGCAGAAGACGGCGAAAGGACGCGAAAGAGCAGAGTAACGGAAGAGGGACCACGGATTACACGGATTACACGGATTAAAGCCGCCGCTTCGAAATCAATCCGTGAAATTCGTGTAATCCGTGGTCCTAATTTCCGCCCCTATAAAATGATTGGCGTGAAAGCTCACGGCTCACGCCCTTTTCCTGGCGCCTCAAAATTGCAGTGGAATCCGTCCAGTGGCCTGTGTAGGGAATCAGTATGACCGATGTCATCCGCAACTTGCTCTATGCTGAGCCCTTCCAGCCCTTTGTCATCGAGAGCTCGGACGGCCAGCAATACCCGGTGAAGCATCCGGATTACGTTGCCATCAGCCCGAAAGGTGGACGAATCACGGTGTATGCGGACGAAGAGCATTTTGCGATGTTGAGTGCCTTGCACATCGTCGCGGTGGAACCCATCAAGGCCGGATCGCGCCGACGCTAGCTATGCGAGTTCGCCTGACCAAAGACTTTACCTTCGAGGCCGCCCAGACGCTGCCCTGCGCCCCGGAAGGACACAAATGCCGCCAAATGCACGGCCACAGTTTCAAGGTGGAAATAAGCGTGGAGGGGGAAGTCGATTCCAAGACGGGCTGGTTCTACGATCACGCGGATATCAGCAAGGCGATGCGGCCGTTGCTCGTGGACCTCGACCACGGCTATCTGAACGAGATTCCCGGTCTGGCCAATCCGACGATCGAGAACATGGCTCACTGGTTCTGGCAAAAGCTCGCGCCGCAATGCCCCGGCCTCGCCGAGATCGTCATTCACGAAACCCCCACGGCACGCTGCAGTTACCGTGGCCAGTGAGAAGCACACCGGCGCAAATATTTTCGCTGGCATCGTGGCCGGGCACGGTTAGCCTCCGCCCCGCTAATTTATGAAACGGCTTTCCTTCATCCCTGCCCTCGCCCTCGCCCTTTTGGCCCTCGCCTGCGAAAAGCATCCTGCCTCACAACTCCCGGAGGAGGGGGCCACGGCATTCGGTGAACATTCGGCATCAGCCGCCGAAGCGAAAGCCGGCGAACCGGCCGCGACTCCGGGAACCCCGGCGCCCTCTGCGGAAGGCAAAGAGGCCCCGAAATTCTTCCCGCAGAACAAATAGCCGCTTCTGGCGATGAACACGACCCCGCCTGCGACTGTATCCGCGTGGCGGAGATTGATCCGTAGATTCGGCTGGGCCGGACATGGCGTCATCGCGCACTTCCGCACCCAGGAGAACGCCCGCATTCATTTTGGGGCGGCCGTCGTGACTGTGGTCGCAGGTTTCCTTTTCGGAATCTCCCGTGGTGAATGGATCGCGGTGATTTTGGCCATCGGCTTGGTGATGACCGCCGAGGCTTTCAATACGGCGATTGAGTCCGTGGTCGATCTGGTATCGCCGGAACAGCATCCGTTGGCCGGGCGGGCCAAGGATGTCGCTGCCGGCGCCGTGCTGATGGCTGCGATGACGGCGGTAGTGGTAGGTGTCCTCGTCTTCGGCCCACACCTCCTGGCCCTCGCCAGCCACTAAAAGTGTAGCCGACAACGTGAGCGCAAGGCTGCAGAAGTCTGGGGAGCGCACCTCGTCCCGAGTGCTGGTTTCGGCGTCCCGCCGAAACGAACTTTTCTTCTGAGTTTCCAAGTCCGCGAAGGCGGGGACTCCTTCGCCAGTACTCGGGACGAGGTGCGCTCCTCAGAGGCTCTGATTGCGATCTAATAAACGTCGTAACACGCTTATCTATAATTAGAAAGGTCCAATATTACGGACAAACCAAAGAAACATCGGCTACGGACCCAACGACCTTTCGGGTGAGATAACGCAGGGTTCCGGGAAAGATCCTCGCTACTTCCAGCATGCCATCCGCCAGCCACGGACGAAGCACCGCCGCTCGCGCCAGATGGTTCACCCACATCCGTCCGCCGTAGAGCCTGGCATGAGCTGCGGCAAATCCAGGGACGTCGTCAGCCAGCAAATGCCGGGCGGCAAGTTCACCCGAAGCCAGCGCATAGTAAATCCCTTCGCCGGTGAAAGGCTCGACCAGGCGCGCAGCGTCACCGATGACCAGCAGCCGACCCTGCGCCGGAGCCAGGGCAGGCCGGCTCATCGGCGTGATTGTGCGCCAAGTCTGATCCGCCGGAATGGGGAAGCGATCTGCAGCCCAGGCCTTGAGATCGGGTAGTCGTTCCGGACGCGCGACGAGGCAGAGATTGAGTGTCTCGTTTCCCACGTCGTTGATCCCGCAGTAGCCGAACGGCAGGAAGTGCATGGCCACGCGTCGGTGGTATTCCGGCGGGAGCGGGAGATGGGCCTGCACCCCGATGCGATCCTTGGCGGTCGCCGGCAGGAGCCCGAGCAACCTCGCGACGGTGGAATTGCGGCCGTCCGCCGCAACCAGCCAACGGGCGGAGAAATCGCCATGGGTGGTCTGGAGCCGCCAGCCAGGTTCCAGAGCGGTCAGAGCTGTGTCCTCATGCACGGTTGCGCCCAATTCCCGCGCACGGTCCAGGAGCGCCGCATCAAAGAGACGACGGGGAATGGCGATTTCGCCCCGGTCTGAAGCCGCGAGCGGCAGACGCAAGGTGCGTCCGCGGGGACTCACAAAGGCCACTTCCGCCAGTTGAGAGTGCGGCTGCGCACGCACGCGATCGGCAACACCCAGGCGCTCCAGCACCGGCCAGCAAGCCGGGTTGATGCAATCGCCGCAGACCTTGTCGCGCGGAAAGCGCGTTTTCTCGAGCAGCAACGTCCGCCAGCCCGCCTGTGCGCAAAAGGCGGCACACGTCGATCCCGCCGGCCCAGCACCGATGATCGCGACATCATATTCCATGCGGAGGTAGGTGGGGTCCGGCGGGAGGGGGGGCCGCTCTTAATCTTACTCTTAATCTTACTCTTCCTCGGTGCATCTCGCTGGGGGGATTAAGATTAAGAGTAAGAGTAAGATTAAGAGCCGCTGCTTCGCCGGCCTTACACGAAGGCTTCGGCCACCGAATCCGCCATGAGTTTTCCGCGTCGCGTGAGGACAGTTCGCGCACCGCGATCTTCCAGAAATCCCAATTCGCGGAACTCCCGCATCTCCCGGCTCCAGCGGCCCAGCGACGCCGTAGCGATGCCCTCGCGCGTGCGCACCGCAAAAGCGGCGATTTCCCCGGCTCGCGTCGCCGGACTCAACTCCTCGGCGAATTGCGCCGCACTTTCCCCGGCCTGCACGCGGGCCATGTAAGCGGTCGAATCGGGCACGTTTTGCCAGCGACGAAGGCCGACCGTGGAGAAAGCGCTCGGTCCGAAGCCGAGATAATCCGCGCCCCGCCAGTAGGCGAAATTGTGCGCCGATTCAAAACCCGGGCGCGCATAATTGGAAATCTCGTAGTGATCAAATCCCGCGTCGGTGAGCGTATCGATGGTCGTCTCGAAGAGCGCCGCATCCCGTTCGTCGTCCTGGCGAAAAGTCCCGAGCTGGAGCTGGCGGAAATACTCCGTGTCCTCCTCGTAGGTCAGGCAGTAGGAGGAAACATGCTCCGGGCGCAAGGCGATCGTCCGCTCGAGCGTGGCCTGCCATTGCGCGAGCGTCTGGCCGGGGACGGCAAACATCAGATCGATGTTGATGTTGCCGAACCCAGCTTCGCGCAGGATGCCGAAAGTCTTTTCCGCCTGCTGCGCGTTGTGCACCCGTCCCAGCGTCTGGAGCAGCGCATCCTCCCACGACTGCACTCCGAGACTGATGCGGGAGACACCGGCACCGCACAGCAAGCGCGCCTTGTCGGCGCGAACCGTGGCAGGGTTGACTTCGAAGGTCCACTCGCGCAATCCACGCAGATCGAGCCGCGACCGCAGCCCGTCCAGCAGGTATTCGAGTTGTTCGCAAGTCAGCGCGCTCGGGGTGCCCCCACCGAAATAGATCGTCTCCGGCACGAGCTCATGTTCCGACTTCGCCCGCTCGACCTCGCGCAACAAGGCATCGAGAAACCGGGTGGTTTTGTTCGTCGCGCCGGTCTCGACGTAGAAGCTGCAATACGGGCAGAGCTTCGGGCAAAATGGGATATGGAAATAGAGATGGCGGACGGCCGGCACGAGGGGACTATATCCATCAAAGCCCGCATCGCGAGTCGCACATCACGGCGTCGAACTGGACGTCGGCGCCGCGTGATCCTGGCCCAATGCTTTGATTTGTTGCACCGTCTCGCTCAGCAACCGTTCGTATTCGTCCTCCGCCACAAGGCTCCCGGTCGTGTTCCTGCTGAATACCACCCTCCATTGCGTGCCGCGAATGCTCATCGCTTGCGGCGACGCCAGGAGCAGTTGTGGCGGGCTTTTCACCTCAAAGCCCGCTCCGAAATAAAGCCAGTCCATCTGGTTTCCCGGCCTCTGACCGGCGTAAAAGCGCCGCAGTTCCTCCAGTTCTCCATGCGGCACATACTTCGGCTCCAATTCGTCCAGATGAGAGGGAAACCGATCCTGGTGTTCGAGGGCATAGAGCCGGCAGGCCGCGGCAAGCTGGCGGGCGTTCACCAGATTCTTCGATATCGCCATCTTGTGCGGGACACGAGGCGGGACCGTCAGGATCGAAATACCGACGACGCAACACCCCGCGAGGAAGCTAATGATGAGCACGCGTCCCAGGACTCGAAATCGGGTCATGGCGGGTGTCGTCATGATGCTGGCCTCAATGCGCCAGCAGAGGCTTGGGTGTCAAGTCAGTCGCTGTGCCAGGAACGCGAATGCTCTTTTCCGGAGCGGGACGGGCAGCCGCGGCGCTGCGGCCACGGAAGGGCGGTTTGAAACCGCCCGGGCGCTTGCAAAAGCGCCCCCCTCGGAACGATGCTCAGTGCGAGGTCGCTTTCTCCGCGCCCAGGCCAGTGTTTGCCCGCACCGCCAGTTCCGTGAACCGGGCTTCAGCGCTCGGCTCACTCGAACAAAGCGTGCCGATGATTGCCGCGATGAAGCCGAGCGGGATCGAGATGATACCGGGGTTGGCCAGCGAAAAGATTGGCGCGTGCTGAACGAGGTGGCGCGCAGCCGGAAGCACCGTGGCCGCGTCCACCGTCATGATCGTCGGACTGATGAGAATGAGCCCGATGGAACTGATGAGGCCGACGACGAGCCCGGCGACCGCGCCCGCCGTGTTGAAGCGCTTCCAAAAGATGGAAAAGAGAATCACCGGCAGATTGGCGCTGGCGGCGACGGCAAAGGCCAGACCGACGAGGAAAGCGACGTTGGCATTTGGGCCGAGGCCGATCGCCAGGCAAATCGACACGGCGCCCACCACGAACGCGGTAATGCGCGCCACACGCACTTCCTCACCGGGTTTTTGCTCTTTGCCATGATGGATGACATTCGTGAAAAAATCGTGCGCAAACGAAGAACTCGCGCTGATCGTCAAGCCGGCGACCACCGCCAGGATGGTGGCAAAGGCCACGGCGCTGATGAAGGCGAAGAAGATATTCCCGCCGACTTCGCGCGCCAACAGAGGCGCGGCCATGTTGCCGCCGCCGTTCTTCCCAATGTAGTCGGGACCGAGCAGGCTGGCCGCTCCGAAGCCGAAAAAGGTCGTCATGACGTAAAAGACACCGATCAGGACCATCGCCCAGACCACGGACGAGCGAGCGGTTTTGGCGTCGGGCACGGTATAAAAGCGAATGAGGATGTGCGGTAGACCCGCGGTCCCGAAAACGAGCGCCATGCAGAGGGAAATGAAGTCGAGGGGGTTCTTGAACTTCATGCCTGGGGTCATGAAATCCGCAGTGATCACGGCACCGCCCTTGTGGGAGGTGATGTGCGAGAGCGAGCCGAAGAATTCCCCGATGCTGAAATGGAATTTGGCCATGACGAGCACGCTGAGAAATACGCTGCCGCTCATCAGCAGGAGGGCCTTGACGATCTGCACCCAGGTCGTGGCCAGCATCCCGCCGAAGACCACGTAGACAATCATCAGGATGCCCACGCCGATCACCGCGACTTCGTAGCTGATCCCAGGAAGGAGCACTTTCACCAAGCCACCCGCGCCCACCATCTGGGCGATCATATAAAACGTCGAGACGGTGATCGTCGAGACCGCGGCGGCGGCCCGCACCGGTCGGGGACTGAGCCGATAGGCCAGCACGTCCGCCATCGTGTATTTGCCGGCGTTGCGCAGCGGCTCGGCAACCAGCATCAGGACGGTGAGATAGGCGACGAGAAAGCCCACCGAGTAGAGGAAGCCGTCGTAACCTGAGAGCGCGATCATTCCCGCGATTCCGAGGAAACTGGCGGCGCTCATGTAATCACCGGCGACGGCCAGTCCGTTCTGCCAGCCGGTGATGCGCCGGCCGGCGGCGAAGTAGGCGCTCGAGCCACTCGATTTGCGCGCGCTGAAGTAGGTAATGACGAGTGTGGCCGCGACGAAGCCCACAAACATGGTAATCGCGGCAGGGTTGGTGGCGGGCGCCGCAGAGTCGGCGATGAGGAGCAGTGTGGAGGCGAGCATTGGGGGAATGGTTATTTTTTGAATTTCGCCAGCAGTTCCGCGGAGGCCTTGTCCCATCCGGCCGCTTTACGCACGTAGAGACCCGCCACGATCCAAGCCATGAAAAATTGAGAGAACGCGAAGAGATAGGCGATGTTGACGTTTCCAACCTTTGTCTTCATCAGCCCAGGACACCAACCGACGAGCACCGGCAGAGCGAAGAAGTAGAGGAGGAAGAAAATCGTCATGGGCACGATGAAGGCGGACTTCGCCGCGAGGAGTTTTTTGAAGTCGACATCGGCGGCGATCGCGTCCCAATCAATCGCGCCGCGCTCTTCGTCGGCGGTGAGTTCGTGGGCGGGTTTGGGTACGGTCCGACCGGTAGGGGCGACATCGGTCGGGGCGCCCGATTCGGGGGTGAAATCGCGGGGTGTCTGGGAGCTCATGCGGCCAGTCTTTATCGGGTGCGCCGGGCACTGTCGAGCGGGCAGCAGGAGAATTTCGCAATTTGATTCGACCTCGGAAACTGGCCGGGAAAGGATTCCATATCCGATCCCACGACCGCTCATGATCCGCGCCTTCCTTTTCGATATTGGTAACGTCCTCCTCAAGTTCGACTTCGGTGTGGCGTTGCGCAAAATTTCCACACAAGCCGAGGTGCCAGATCCGGTCGTTACCATGGCCCGTCTCGACCAGGTCAAACTCGCTTACGAAGATGGGCAAATGGACCGCGCCACCTTCGTGCGCGGGGCTTTCGATGTCCTGCGCTACCGCGGAACAGAGGCCGAATTCATCGCGGCCTGGGAGGATATCTTCGTGCCCAACGAACCGATGTTCGCCCTGGTCGAGAAACTCCATGGCCGGTTCCCGCTCTATCTCCTGAGCAATACCAACGATATCCACCGCGAGTATTTCTTTCAACATTACCCGGTGTTCCAGCGCTTCGCGGCGGGCACCTATAGCTACGAGGCGAAGGCGTCCAAGCCAGGCCGTAAAATTTACGAAATCGCCCAGCAGCATCACGGCCTCGAGCCGTCGGCCACGTTTTTCATCGACGATCTCCTGCCGAACATCGAAATGGCGCGGACTCTTGGTTTCAACGCCCATCACTATCACCACGACCGCCATGATGAATTGCTCGCCCAACTCGCGACGGTCGGCGTGAGTTAGCGATCTTGCTGGAGTGAGGCAATTGCGTCTAGGATCTCCGTGTGCCGACGAGCAGCGCAATCGCCTATAAGATGACGACAGCGGAATTCTTTTCGCTGCCGGAAGGCCCCCCTTATTTTCAATTGATCGACGGTGACTTGTATCTGTCTCCGAGCCCACGCCGCTACCATCAGAAGCTCATTCTTCGACTGGCGGTGATCCTGCAGAGCTATCTTGACGGTCATCCTCTAGGCGAGATTTACGTTGCGCCCAGCGACGTGGTCTTCACCAAGGACACCATCCTCAATCCTGACATCTACTTCGTCAGCCGGGAGCGGATGTCCATTTTGACCGAACAGGGAGCGGAAGGAGCGCCCGACTTGGTCGTGGAGGTCTTGTCGCCGAGCACGGCCAGGCTCGATCTCGGTCGAAAACGGGAGATCTATGCTGAATCTGGCGTGGGCGAAATGTGGGTGGTCTCGCCCAAGACACAGAGCGTGGAGGTTTACCGTTTCGCCGAAAAGGCTGATAAACCGGCCACAGTCCTGGGAATGGAAGATCACCTGGAAACGCCGCTTTTCCCGGACCTCGCCATCCGGATCAGCGAACTCTTCGCCTCCTGAATCGCCCCAGGCGAGCTAGTCCGTGTTCACGAATTCGAGTCCCGTAGGGACTTCCCGAAAATAGCCCAGCGCTTTAGCGCTGGGATTCCCGTACAAAAAGCGGATCACTCCCGGAGGACGGCAGAAATAATTCGTGAACAGATCCTATCGCGAGATTTCCGACTGGCTGAGGATCTTGAACTCCTTCGAGCGAAGCACCGACACGGCGCATTCGTTGTCTTCCACGTGGATGGCCAGCGCCGGACGTCCGCGCGGACGGGTGATCAGCGCGTAGCTTCCGAAGATATTGCACTCCGCGGCGAGCAAGGCCGCAAGCAGGCGGCCGAGTTCCGTCGCGCCTTCCTTGAGTTCCACCACCACGAGGTCGCAGATGGAGAAGGGGATGGCATGCTCGATAAACATCTGCTGCACGCTTTCCGGATCGCTGACCACGATCCGCACGATCGCCGTGTCGGCCGAATCCTGGACGCTGATCGCCAGGACGTGAATGTTCCGTTCGTTCAGGATTCTCACCACGTCGAGAAGCGCACCGACGCGGTTCGAGAGAAAAATCGAGAATTGGGTCACGCGGGGGCCACTGAGGCCTTCCGCCACTGGTTTGGGGTCGAGCGGCATTACACTACTTGTAGCTGTAAACGAGGCAGAAGTCGGCGGCGGCGCCATCGACAATCTCCACCTTGACGAAGTATTTCCCGCTATTCTCCGGCGAAAAACCGACGGCTGCAACCGAGTTGTCCTGAAACGCGTGGTCCGCGTCGATCTTCACCGGCTTGCCCGTTTCATCGTAAACGCTGACCGCCACCTTCTTTGCCGGGGGCGTGGCGCCGAGCGTAAACCAGTACTGGTTGCCGGCATAGAGATTCACCTGGACGATCTCCGGCTTCCCGGGTGCGAAGCTGCCAGACCAATGGCCATCGCGCAGCTTGAACCCGTCATTGGTGAAAGCGCCGGCGATACCCAGCGCCGTCCGGCGGGCGGCCACTTCTCCATCGGTCGCCGCGTGCACCGGGGCGAAGGCCAGAAAAGCGCAGACTAGGATCAGGAAAGTGCGTTTCATTTTTGTTTCTTGGTAATTTCCTTGAGCGCGTCGCTGGTGATGACATTCAGCTCTTTGACCTGCTCGGCGCTCGGCGCCTTGTCGGGTGGAAAGTCTAGCAGTTTTTCGATGTCGCCCATTTTCTTGCGCACGATTCGCACGCTCGGGTCGTCTTTGTCTTTATCCGACAACTTGTCGAGGTGCTGATCGAGGAACTCGATGACGCCCGGCTGGCGCATCAGCTTGCCGCCGAGCTCCGTGTAGTGTGCCGCAATCTGCCCGCTGATGACCTGCACGCCGCGCAGCCAGCCGCCCACCGTCACCAGGGTCACCAAATCCTGGTCCTTGGCTTCCGACATGGCCTGCTTGACTTCATTTTGCGTCGCTTCGAGTTCCTCCTTGAGCTGATCCCACTCGCCCTTTTCCGCAAAGGCCTCGATGCTGCTGCTCCGCTCCTTCACTTCCTTGCTCACCCCGAGCGCCGTGGCCAGCGTAATGACGTCACGGCCGATATTCTTCACCTGCTGCCCGTCCTGGGCCTCGATGGCGATGTAGCCGTCGGCGATGAGCCCGCCCAGGTTCAAGGCCATCTGCGGCCGGCTCGTGTAACTCGTGGCGATGGGAATCCGGAACTTCGAAGACCAGTCGATCTTGCCGAGTTTGTTCAGCGCGGCCATGAATTCTCCGGGCATCGGGACCGTCAGTCCGTCGACACGTGCCGCGCCGGTCATTTCTTCAGGAGTAAGCGGGGACGTCTCAGCAGCGGCTGCGGAAGCGCATAAACAGACGCCTGCGAGGCAGCCCGCGAGCGGGCGGAATTTCCAAATCATGCGGCACGATAAGCAAACGGCCCGGCGCTTGTCACCCGGCAATTTTACAAACGAAAAGAGGCGGAAGAGGAAGGGGGACGAATGAGGACGGACGAAGGATGAAGAGAACGGTTCGCTTCGTGCGGATGGAAAGGGTGTGTGGCGCGGAGCGATTGGGTGTTGGGTGTTGAATGTTGGATGTTGCGGCGCAGCCGCCCCCTCCGTAGTCTGCCCCGCCTATGAAAGCCAAAGTCATCGTGTTGCCCAAGCAAAGTGTTCTCGACCCACAAGGCGTCGCGGTGCGCGATGCCATCCATCACCACGGTCTCCCGGCAGTCAAAGCGGCGCGCGTGGGCAAATTCATCGAACTCGAACTGGACGGTTCCCAGACTGAGGCGCAGCTTCATGAAGTCTGCCGCGATCTCCTCAGCAATCCCGTGATCGAGGACTATAAACTGGTCGTGGAAAACTAAACCGCCGCCATGCTCTTTTTCCTCTGCGTCGTCTTCCCGCCGGCGGCGGTGCTGCTGACCGGTCGTTTCGGCAGTTTCATTTTGAGCATCCCGCTCACCCTCCTCGCCTGGCTGCCGGGAGTCATTCACGCCTTTTTCGTCGTCAGCGATTACAAAAACGAGCAGCGCCTGAGAAAAATCGCCGAGGAATTGCGGCATTAGTCGCCCTCTCGTCTCGGCCCCGACTGCTGACCCGCCCTCGCCCACCGGCGATGGCTCTCAACTCTCAACCCTCAACTCTCAACCCATCTGAAAGCCGCCGTCATCCGCTTCCCCGGTTCCAATTGTGATCAGGACTGTGTCCTCGCCCTCACCGAAATGGGCGTCACCACCGATTATGTCTGGCACAAGGACACCTCCCTCGCCGGCTACGACCTCGTCATTTTGCCCGGCGGATTTTCCTACGGCGACTATCTCCGCTGCGGCGCCATCGCGCGATTCTCGCCGATCATGCAGGCGGTGAAGGAATACGCCGCGTCCGGCAAACTGCTCCTCGGCATCTGCAACGGCTTCCAGATCCTCTGCGAAGCGGGCCTGCTTCCAGGCGCGCTCATTCGCAACCGCTCCCTGCACTTCGTCTGCCAGCATCAATTTGTGCGCGTGGAGAATGTCACCAATCCTTTTCTCCACCTCGCGCGCACCGGCGTCGCCCTGCGCATCCCCATCGCCCACGGGGAGGGGAGCTATGTCGCCGATGCCGCCACCGTGCGGAAATTGGAACGCGAAAATCGGGTCCTGCTGCGCTACGTGGATACCGGAGGCGCCGCCACCGACACCGCGAATCCAAACGGCTCCCTCAGCGGCATCGCCGGCATCGTCAACGAACGGCGCAATGTCTTCGGCCTCATGCCGCACCCCGAGCGCGCCTGCGATCCGCGCCTCGGCAGCAGCGACGGCCGCATCATCTTCGAGTCCATCCTCGCTTCCCTGGGAGCCATTCGCGCCGACGAAGCAGGCGCCGCCCCCACCACCAGCCGCTCGCTTACCTAGATAGATGACCACCCCTGCCGAACCCGCCCTCACTCCCGAACTCGTCGCCAAGCACGGTCTCACCGCCGACGAGTATGCGCGCATCAAATCGATCCTCGGGCGCGAACCGAATTTCACCGAACTCGGCATCTTCTCAGTGATGTGGAGCGAGCACTGCTCCTACAAAAATTCCCGCAAGGAACTGCGCAAATTCCCCACCACCGGCGATCGCGTCCTCGTCAAAGCCGGTGAAGAAAACGCCGGCGTCATCGACATCGGCGATGGTTGGGCCGTGGCCTTCAAGATGGAGAGCCACAATCACCCCAGCGCCGTCGAGCCCTTCCAGGGCGCAGCCACCGGCGTCGGCGGCATCATCCGCGATATCTTCACCATGGGCGCGCGCCCGGTCTTCTCCCTGAACTCCCTGCGCTTCGGCCCGATCACCGCCCCCGCCCATCTCGACAAAAATGGCGGCGAAGCCGCGAAGCAAAAACTCTCAACTCTCAACCCTCAACTCTCAACCTCCCCGGTCGCCACCAACCGCCGCCTCTTCGCCGGCGTCGTCTCCGGCATCGCCCACTACGGTAACTGCATCGGCATCCCCACCATCGGCGGCGAAATCTATTTCGACGAAAGCTACGACGGCAATCCGTTGGTCAACGTCTTCTGCCTTGGCATCCTCAAGCACGAGCAAATCGCCCGCGGCGCAGCCAAAGGCGTCGGCAATCCCGTCTTCTACGTCGGCGCCGAAACCGGACGTGATGGACTGGCGGGCGCTGCCTTCGCCTCACGCGACCTCACCGAGGAATCCAAGGAAGACCGTCCCGCAGTGCAGGTCGGCGATCCCTTCCGCGAAAAGCTCCTCCTCGAAGCCTGCCTCGAATTGCTCGCCACCGATGCCGTCGCCGGTATCCAGGACATGGGTGCCGCCGGCCTCACCTGCTCGACGTGCGAGACCGCCAGCCGCGGCGGCACCGGCGTCGAAATCGACCTCGCCAAAGTCCCGCAACGCGAAACCGGCATGACGCCCTACGAGATCATGCTCAGCGAATCGCAGGAGCGCATGCTCATCATCGTCAAAAAGGGCCACGAAAAAACCGTGTGCGACATCTTCGCCAAATGGGACCTGCCCTACGCCGAAGTCGGCGTGGTGAAAGATGACGGCATGATGCGCGTCCTCAACCACGGCAAAGTCGTCGCTGAAATTCCCGCGCGCCAGTTGGCCGACGAAGCGCCGCTTTACGATCGCGAAGCGAAGGCAAAACCAACCCCACCACAACTCGATCTCGCCAAACTCCCCGTGACCGAGGGCCACGCCGCGCTGCTGGCCTTGCTCGCTCACCCCACCATCGCCTCCAAGAACTGGGTCTACCGCCAGTACGACCACACCGTCCGCGCCGGCACCGTCACGCTTCCCGGCTCCGATGCTGCCGTCTTCCTCGTCCGCGAAGCCAACAAACTCCTCGCCGCCACCAGCGATTGCAACGGCCTCTACTGCGCGCTCGACCCACGCCAGGGCGCCCGCATCGCCATCGCCGAAGCCGCCCGCAATCTCGCCTGCGCCGGCGCAACGCCGCTCGCCGTCACCGACAACCTGAATTTCGGCAACCCTTACAAACCGGAAAATTTCTGGCAACTGCGCGAATGCGTCGAAGGCCTCGCCGAAGGCTGCCGCGCCTTCGACGCGCCCGTCACCGGCGGCAACGTCAGCCTCTACAACGAAAGCCCCGCCGGCTCGATCGATCCCACGCCCACCGTCGGAATGGTCGGCCTCATCGAGGATGAACGCCACGTCACCGTCTCCTATTTCCAGTCACCCGGAGACGCCATCGTCCTCGTCGGCGGTTTCGGCGACGAACTCGGCGCCTCGCACTACCTGAAGGTCATCCACGGCCTGAAAGTCGGCCCCGTGCCCAAGCTCGATTTTGCCCGGGAACGCAGCATTCACGACGCCATCCTCGGCCTCATCAAATCGCACATGGTCAAGAGCGCCCACGACCTCAGCGAAGGCGGCCTCGGCGTCGCTCTCGCGGAATGCATTCTCGCCCATCCAAATCCGCCCACATCGCCGCTCGGCGCCATCATCGATCTCGGCCAGACCGGCCTGCGCGCCGACCAATTGCTCTTCAACGAAACGCAAGGCCGCATCGTCCTGAGCATCAAGCCGACCGACGTCGCCACCGTCATCATGCTCCTCGAATTGCGTGGCGTTCCCGCCCGTCGTATCGGCACCGTCGGAGGCAACTTCCTCAAGATCACCGCCGACGGCGAATCCTTCGCCTGGCCCATCGCCGAACTCCGCACCGCCTGGTACGACAGCATCGCCAAAGCGATGCACGAGTAGCCAATGGGAGCGACGACTTTCCAGTCGTCGGGAAGTAGGAACAGCATTGCGGTCCCAAAAATTCCGGCGCTCCGCCTTCTATTTGCTCGTGCCCAATATGGTGACGCCTTTGCAGCCCGGAGGGCTGCCGGACCGTAGCCCCGGATAGCATCCGGGGACCAGGTTCATCAAATAGGCATTCACCCCGGAGCAACTGTGTTTTTTTTGGCGGGGTTTTATGAGGGGTGAGGGGTGGAGATGGAAGGCTTATGAAGCGGTGGTGAGTAGTCGGGGCGTGGTGGTTTTGAGGAGGGAGTTGAGATAGAGCAGGAGCTTGC